>DASUIG010000001.1:0-33495 GCA_036273155.1 Gaiellaceae bacterium
CGTAGAACACCTGCATCGCGGTGTCCGCTCCCTGGAAGTTCGTCGCCGCGACGGCCGTGTTCGCCTGGCCGATCGCCTGGGTCACGGCCGGGGACGTGGGGCCGTTCGACTTCGCGTCCTTGGCGTAGAGATACCCGCCGACGGCGAGCGCGACGAGGAGTGCGGGAAGGCCGAGCATGCGGGTCATGCCGGGGTATATCGGCGTCGCTCCGGGGGATCTGAAGCCTAGTAGCGGTCAAGCTCGACGAGCCGCTCGTCGCTGATCCCGAAGTGGTGGGCGACCTCATGCCAGACGACGCGCCGCACCTGGGTGCGCAGCACGTCCGTGTCGCTGCCGTAGATGCGCTCGAGCGGGCCGCGGTAGATCGTGATCTTGTCCGGCAGCGCGCCCTGGTAGCTGCTCGTGCGGCGCGTCAGTGGGATCCCCTGGTACAGGCCGAGGAGGCGTGAGCCGGGAGGCGGCTCCTCCTCGACGACGACGTCGACGTTCGACATCGCATCGCGCAATTCGGCGGGAAGATCGTCGAGCGCCGCGCGAACGGCGCCCTCGAAGTCGAACCCGGCCGGGTCGTTCAAGCGGCGGTCGCCCCGGCCTCCGCCTGGACGAGCGCGATGCAGCGCCCGCACGTGCGCGCAGCACCCCAGTCGGGCGTCGAGACCATGAACGCCGTCCCAACGGCTCCGCAACGCGCGCCGCTCGACGGCAGGCCGCTCGCCGTCTCCGCCAGGTGCACGACGCCGTCGTTCCCCATCACCGCCCACTCCCCCGGACCGAACACACCGCGAGTAGAACGCACAGCCACAGGACACCCACTTTCTTTCGCCGCAGGACGAACCGCTACCGCCAGCATGCCTGACGGCTGCCGGGCCGTGTGGGCGAAAGCCCTCCCCCTCAGGTGATGACGCGGTACACCTGAAACACCTCGGCGTACTCGCGGTTCACGTTGATGCCGTGCGTTCGCGCCACGTTCCAGACGTATTCCGGGTTCGCGTACCGCCGGTGCTGCTGCGACGCGTACTTCTCCAGCGCCGCGACCTTGCGCTCGATGTGCTTCTGCTCGAGCGAGACGTACCACTGGTACGCGAAGTCGAAGTTGTTCCACGGAATCTCGTAGCCGAGGATCGTCGTGCGCTTGAACGCGCGCAGGCCCTCTTGCGCGATCGTCTGGTGATCCTGGTGGATGTCGTGCAGGCTCGGCTGGAAGACGACCTGCGGCTCCCAGTCCTCCCACATCGCCACGAGCACCTCGAGGATCTCCTGCCGCCGTTCCGGGAACGTGCGCACGTCGAAGTCGTGCACCGTCAGCCTGTCTTCCGGGATGCCGAGCTCGGTCGTCGCCTCGCGCACCTCGCGCGCGAGCGTGTCCGGCGCAAAGCCCTCCGGCAGCGAGCGCGTCGCGATCGAGAACGCGACGTAGCGCACCTCGCACCCGGCTTCGACGAGCCGCGCCATCGTGCCGCCGCACCCGAACTCGCCGTCGTCGGTATGCGGCGCGAGGACGAGCGCGCGCTGCCAGTGCTCGATCACGCCGCCACCGCCTCTCTCGTCTCGACCGGCGGCGGCGGCTCTTCCGGGGCGTGCGCCGGCGGTAGCGCGAACGCGACGAGCCCGAACAGGAGCCAGGTCGTCGGATCCTCGAAGAAGTCGTTGTAGAAGAGCGAGTGCACGAGGATGGCGGCCAGCGAGAGCCCCGCCGCGAACGGGACGAGACGCCTCGTCCGCACCACGTCGGCGCCGCACGCGACGAGCAGCCAGACGAGCAGCGCGAAGCCGACCACGCCGGTCTCGGCGGCCACCGTCACCGGCGTGTCGTGCGACGCAGCCGTCTTGAGGTTCTTCTTCCCGCGGAGCCTCTGCACGCGCTTAGCGTACGCATGCTTGAAGCCGCCCACGCCGACACCGCGCACCGGATGCGCCACGGCGATGCGGATGCCGTTGGCGACGAGGCTGTAGCGGCCGCTCGAGGCGCTGTTCAGCCCGCTCGTCGTGTGGTGCTGAATCGACCGCCGCACCGTCGGCTGCACGACCGCGAGCCCGCCGAGGACGACGACCGCGAGGCCGACCGCGAGCAGCGCGCGCCAGCGCCACGCGACGAACGCGACCCCGATCACCGCCACGAGGAGTGCGGCGAAGCTCGACTGCGAGAACGAGATCAAGAGGCCGAACCAGGTGACGACGAGCGCCGCCGCGGCCGCCCACACGATGCGAGGCGAGCGGCCGCGGACGATGAGCACGACGCTCGGAATCATCGCGACGACGAGGAACCGCCCGTAGACGGACGGATCCCAGAACACGGAGTTGACGCGGAAGAACGCCGCGTACGCGTTCGAGTAGATCACCTTCGGGTTCTCGAACACGTTCCGCGTCTCGTACTGGTAGAAGCCGACGACGGCGAAGACGATCCCCATCACGGTCAGCTCCGCGTACAGCGCCCACAGCCCGATCCGCTGCCACGGGAGCCGCGCGACCGCGATCGCCAGGACGACGAAGGGGACGTAGAACGCGAGCACCTCGATTGCGCCCTCGTGCGTGTCCTGCGTCCAGCCGAGCGAAAGCCCGACCCACGCGATGTAGAGCGCCAGCGGCCACGTGATCGCCCGCAGCTCGCGCGCCCGGATGTCGCCGTGCGCGAGCTCCCACGCGAGCTGCATCGCCGCCGCGAGCACGACGACGTACAACGGCACGAGCAGCTGGTGGCCGAGCGCGCCGATGCGCACCGGAATGCACGCGAGCGCGAGCAACGGCAGGAGCCACGGAACGCGCCGGAACGCGGCTGCGAGCGCGCCCGCAACCGCGAGCGCGGCAAATGTGCCGCCGACCGCCTCGCCGACGTCCGACGGCGCGAGCGCTGCGGCGAGCATGCACGCGCCCAGCACGGCGAAACCGAGCCCCGCGAGCCGGTCGCGGCGCGTCCGCGCAAGCAGCAGAAGCGTGAGGCCGAGGCACGCGACGGGGCCCGCGATCCGCGCGAGCCCGATCACCGCACGACCACAGACGCCGTGTCGACGTGGCCGCGCTCGCTCACCGTCAGCCGGTACGTCCCGGCCGCGGAGGGCGCACGCAGCTTCAGCACCCGGCCGGAGCCCGTCCCCCCACGCGTGCCCAGCGTCCAGCGATACCGCTTGGCGTCCGTCGACACGCCGATGCGCAGGCGTCCGCCCGCCGGCACGACGAGGCGCTTCGCTCCGAGCGCGACGTACCGGAGCGTGACGGAGACGTGCTGCACCTTCGCCGCGTCGTTGCCGGCGAGGTCGACGGCGCCCACCGTCAGCACGTACGTGCCGGGCGAAAGCAGGTTCCCGTGCACCTTGCCGTTCCAGGAGACCTTGTCCTTCGTCCTGTGCGAGCGGCCGCGGATGATCCGCCGGCCGTTCACGGACACGAGCACGTGCGCGTCGTCGCTCAGCTTGTAGTGGATCGTGATCGTGTCGGCCTGGTGGTCGCCGTCGGGCGAGAACGCGGGTCGAGCTGCGCCGGCGGCGAGCACGACCGGCGGCCGCGTCTCGAGCACGATCGGGTTCGGCAAGAGGATCGTCCGGTGCTGGTTCGCGAGGTGGATCTCCATGCGGTAGATGCCGTCCTTCGCCCGTGTGCCTGCGTCGGTGAGGCCGTTCCACGTAAACGTGCGCCGGCCGCGCGGGACGAGCAGCCGGAACGCGAGCGTGTCGACGTCGTGCCGGCGGGAGTCCAGCATCGTCACGGTTGCCCGGTCGGACCGGCGGAAGCGAACGTTCACCGCCGCGGTCGTGTGCGCCCGCGGCGACACGTACCCGCGCACGACCTTCGTGCCCGTGAGCGGGCTCTTCGTGAGCTTCAGCCGCTCGGTGATCGCAAAGGCGGCGGCCGTCGCCGCAAGCAGGCCGACGATGACGGCCGTCGAGAGAATCCGCTGCAAGGCCGCGTCAGTCTCGCACGCCGCTGAGGGCGGCTGCTCGTTCAAGGCGGGGGAGGCAGGCGGCGGCAGACGGACGCGCGGGAACCGCGCGTCCTGAAGTCGGCATCGCAAGCGATGCCTCAGCCGAGTCAGTCTATGCGTGCAACGGGGACAACCCGCATACCGTCGCGCACTCGCACAGCCCGCGTCACGAGCAGGGTGACGACGATGAAGCCCGCCGTCCAGCCGAGCCAGCCGTACCCGTTCGGCTCCACGAGCTTCGCGCCCGAGGCGAAGAGCACGAGCGTCAGCACGAGCCGCAGCGTCCGGTCGCCGACGTGGAGCGTGAACTGGCTCCCGGCGAGGACGCCGGGGATGGAGCCGACGAGCAGCCACAGCAGGGCGTGCGTGTCGACGTTGCCGGCGATGAGATGCCCGAAGCCCGCGACCCAGAGCAGGCCGGCGGCGTGGAGGATGTCGGTGCCGACCACCTTGTGCGCCCGCAGCGGGAAGACGAACAGCAGCGTCAACCCGAAGAAGACGCCGCTGCCGACGGACGTCAACCCGACGATGTAACCGCCAAAGAGGCCGATGAGCACAGCCGCGACCTTGTCGCGCCGTCGCATGACGAACGCACCGTTGCCGACCTCGCGCACGCGGATCGCCGTCTTGAGCAGCATTCCGACCGCGCCGAGCAGGAGCGCGGCGCCGAGGACGAGGCCCTCCGTCGTCTCGATGCCGCTGCCGTACCTGTGCTTCAGCCACGTCGACGTCGTCACGCCGAGCAGAGAGGCGGGCGCGCTGCCGACGAACATCCAGCCGCTGAGCTTCGCCTGCGTCGTCCCGAGCTTGTAGTGGCGCGCGCCGCCGACCGTCTTGAAGATCGCCCCGTGCAGGATGTCGGTCCCGATCGCGGTCGCCGGGTTGAAGCCGAAGATGAAGACGAGGATCGGGGTCATCAGGGAGCCGCCGCCCATTCCGGTCATGCCGACGAGCACGCCGATGGCGAGGCCGGCGAGGGCGAACTGCCAGGTCACAGGAGGTCGCGCTTCTCGAGTGCGGCGAGGATGTGGTCGGCGGCTTCTTCGATGCTGAGCGATGCCATGTGGAGGTGCAGGTCGGGGCTCTCGGGCGGCTCGTAGGTGCCGCCGGCGCCGGTGAGGTTGTGGATGCCGCCCTGGCGCGCTTTGGCGTACAGGCCCTTCGTGTCCCGCTGGGCGGCGAGCTCGAGGGGGACGTCGGCGAATACCTCGAGGAACTCGTCCTCGCCGAAGAGGGCGCGTGTTGTTGCGCGGTCGGCGCGGAAGGGCGAGACGAAGGCGGCGATGACGATCAGGCCGGCGTCGGTGAGCATCTTCGTCACCTCGGCGGCGCGACGGTTGTTCTCTGCACGGTCGGCGTCGCTGAAGCCGAGGTCCTTGGAGAGGCCGTGGCGCAGGTTGTCGCCGTCGAGCATGAATGTGTGCCGGCCGAGTGCGTGGAGGCGGCGCTCGACGGCGTTCGCGATCGACGACTTGCCGGCGCCGGGGAGGCCGGTGAGCCAGACGACGAACGGCTGCTGGCCCTTGGCCTGCGCCCGGGCGGCGCGGTCGACTTCGACCGGCTGCCAGGGGACGGTGTGCGAGCGGTGCAGCGCGAAGTGCAGGAGGCCGGCGCCGACGGTGGCGTTGGTGATGCGGTCGATGAGGATGAAGCCGCCCGTGTCGCGGTTCTCGACGTACGGGTCGAAGGCGATCGGCTCGCTCAGCTCGAGGTTGACGACGCCGATCGCGTTCAGCTCCAGCTGGTTGGCGGCGATGCGGTCGAGCGTGTCGACGTCGAGCTTGTACTTCAGCGGCGCGACCGTCGCCGCGACCGTCTTCGTCCCGGCGCGCATGAGGTAGGTGCGCCCTCGCAGGAGCGGCTCGTCCGCCATCCACACAACGGTTGCCTCGAACTGGTCGCCGACCTGCGCCGGAGCGCCGGCGGGGGCGATGACGTCGCCGCGGCTGACGTCGATCTCGTCGGTGAGCGTGAGCGTGACCGCCTGGCCGGCGACGCCGCGCTCGAGGTCGCCGTCGAAGGTGACGATGCGGGCGACCGTCGTCTCCTGCCCGCGCGGGAGAACGACGACGCGGTCGCCGGGGGCGACGGAGCCGCCGGCGATCGTGCCCGCGAACCCGCGGAAGTCGGAGCTCGGCCGGTTCACCCACTGCACCGGGAGCCGGAAGGGCGCGTCCTGCATGCGCTCCTGGTCGACCTCGACCGCCTCCAGGTAGCGCATGAGCGTCGGCCCGCCGTACCACGGCATCGCGTCCGAGGCGTCGACGATGTTGTCGCCGCGCAGCGCCGACATCGGGATGAGGGTCACGTCCTCGAGGCCGAGCTGCCCGGCGAACTCGCGATATCCGGCCGCGATCTCCCCGAAGCGCTCCTCGGAGAAGTCGACGAGGTCCATCTTGTTCACCGCCACCGCGACGTGGCGGATGCCGAGCAGCCACACGAGGTAGCTGTGCCGGCGCGTCTGGGTGAGCACGCCCTTGCGCGCGTCGAGCAGGATGAGCGCGCAGTCGGCCGTGGAGGCGCCCGTGACCATGTTGCGCGTGTACTGCTCGTGCCCGGGCGTGTCGGCGACGATGTACTTGCGCCGCTCGGTGGAGAAGAAGCGGTACGCGACGTCGATCGTGATCCCCTGCTCGCGCTCGGCGGCGAGGCCGTCCAGGAGCAGCGCGAAGTCGAGCTCCTCGCCCTGGGTGCCCATGCGGCGCGAGTCGACCTCGAGCGCCGCCAGCTGGTCCTCGAACAGGAGCTGCGACTCGTACAAAAGGCGGCCGATGAGCGTGCTCTTGCCGTCGTCCACGCTGCCGCAGGTGATGAAGCGCAGGAGGCTCTTGTGCTCGTGCTGGTCGAGGTAGGCGAGGATGTCCTCGGAGATCAGGTCGGAGAGGTTCAGAAGTACCCCTCGACCTTCTTCTTCTCCATCGACGCTGCGGCGTCGTGGTCGATGACGCGCCCCTGCCGCTCGGACGTCCGCGCGAGCAGCATCTCCTGGATGATCTCCGGCAGCGTCGAGGCGCTGCTCTCGACCGCACCCGTCAGCGGGTAGCAGCCGAGGGTGCGGAAGCGCACCGTCTTCATCTCCGGCACCTCGCCCGGGGCGAGGGGCATGCGTTCGTCGTCGACCATGATCATCGTCCCCTCCCGCCAGACAACCGGGCGCTCGGCCGCAAAGTACAGTGGAACTATAGGAATACTCTCCAAATAGATGTACAGCCACACGTCAAGCTCGGTCCAGTTGGAGAGCGGGAACACGCGCATCGACTCGCCCCGCCGGTGGCGCGCGTTGTACAGCCGCCACAGCTCGGGCCGCTGGTTCTTCGGGTCCCACCGGTGCTGCGCCGAGCGGAACGAGAACATCCGCTCCTTCGCCCGCGAGCGCTCCTCGTCGCGGCGCGCACCCCCGAACGCAGCGTCGAAGCCGTACTTATCCAGCGCCTGCTTCAGCCCCTCCGTCTTCATCACGTCGGTATGCACGACCGACCCGCTGTCGAACGGGTTGATCCCGCGTGCAAGCCCCTCCTCGTTCACGTGCACGCGCAGGTCGAAGCCGTGCTCGGCCACCATGCGCTCGCGGAAGCGGTACATGTCCTGGAACTTCCACGTCGTATCCACATGCAGGAACGGAAACGGCAGCGGCGCGGGATGGAAGGCCTTGCGCGCGAGATGCAGCATCACCGAGCTGTCCTTGCCGACCGAATACAGCATCACCGGGCTCTCCGCCTCCGCGACGACCTCGCGCATGACGTCCATCGCCTCCGCCTCCAACCGCTGCAAATGCGTCAACTTCACACGCATTGGAGCTCCTCGAGCCTCGCCAGCACCATCCGCGCCGACTCCACCGGATCATGCCGCATCGTGTCGATGCGCAACTCCGGCGCCGCCGGCTCCTCATACGGATCGGACACACCCGTGAACTCCGCTATCTCCCCCGCACGCGCGCGGGCGTACAAGCCCTTCACGTCACGGCGCTCGCACTCCTCCACCGGCGTCGCCACGTACACCTCGACGAACGGCCCCTCCGCCTCCACCAGCGCGCGCGCCCTCCGCCGCGCCTCCTCATACGGCGAGATCGCAGAAACGACCACCGCCGCCCCCGCACGCGTCAGCCGCGAGGCCACCCAGCCGATCCGCTCCACGTTCGCGTCCCGATCGGCCTTCGAAAAACCCAACCCATACGACAAATGCGTACGCACAACATCGCCATCGAGCCTCTCCACCAGCAGGCCACGCCGCTCCAACTCCGGCGCGACCAGCTCGGAGATGGTCGTCTTGCCCGAGCCGGAGAGCCCGGTGAACCAGAGCGTGAACCCGCTCACTTCGTGTGGATGCCGCACTCGATCTTGTCCGAGTCGGCCCAGCGCCCCGCCCGCTCGTCCTGGTCGCGGCTCACCGGTCGCGTGCACGGGATGCACCCGATGGACGGATAGCCGGCGTCGTGCAGCGGGTTGTACGGGATCTCGTTCACGTGGATGTACGCGTCGACGCGCTTCGCGTCCCAGTCGACGAGCGGCTGGATCTTCCACACGTCGTAGCGCTCGCTGAACTCGACGCGCTGCGCGTCCTTGCGCGTGAGGCTCTGCTCGCGGCGGATGCCGGAGATCCACGCGTCGTACTCCTTCAACGCGCGCTCGAGCGGCTCCACCTTGCGCACGTGGCAGCAGCGGTCGGGGTTCGTCTCCCACAGGTTCGGCCCCTCCTGCTTGTGCTGCTCGGCCACCGAGATCACGTCGGGGCGGATCAGCTCGAGGCCGTACCGCTCGACGAGCCGCTCGCGCGTCTCGTACGTCTCGCGGAAGAAGAGCGCGGTGTCGAGCTCGATCACGGGGATGTCGATCCCGAGCTCGGACACCATGTGCACGAGCACCGACGACTGCTTCTGCCACGAGCAGGTGAGGCAGAGCTTGTCGCCGAAGCGGTCGTAGGCCCAGAGGAGGCAGTCCTCCGCCGTCATCGCCTCGACGTCAGGAAGCTGGAGCAGGCTCGCCACCGAGCAGCACCTCCTTCAGCGTGTCGCCGCGCAGCCCGAGGCGGAGCGTCTCGAGCGGGATGACTTCGTCGGGCGGGATGTTCCCGAGGTTGACCTCGGGCCCGAAATGCTTGATGAACCACGCCTGCGAGGCCTTCGTCGGCGCCTCCCACAGGAGGTCGTGGAAGTCGATCGAGTGCGCGATCTCGTCCACGAGGCCCGTTCTCATCTCGCCGGACGGTCTGAAGATGCCGGCGGTGCCGCCTTCGCGCGACTCGGTGATGACCTTCCAGGCACCGGCCTCGAGCTCCTCCTTGATCCAATCCACCCACTCGTACGGCGCGAACACGACCTCCGAGTCCTTGGAGCCGACCTCGGAGAGGACGGTGAAGTCCTTCGCGAAGTCCTGGATGACCTCGAGCTTGCGCTCGCGCGGGATGTCGACCGTGCCGTCGGAGATCTCGACGTGCGCGATGCCGAGGCTCTGGAGCCAGCGCTTGTACTCGTCGAGCTTGTCGCGCACGTAGCAGACCTCAAAGAACGTGCCGCCGATGACGACGGGCTTGCCGCGCAGGACGTCGAGCTTGCGCCGGAGGTTCTGCGTGACGTACGCGGTTCCCCAGCCGAGCTTGACGATGTCGATGTGGTCGCCGGAGACCTCGAGCACGTCCTCCCACCCGCGCGGGCCGAGGCCCTTGTCGAGCACGTGCGTCAGGCCGCCGTCGCGCGCGAGTCCGAGATCAAAAACGGGCATAGAGCTCCTCCAGCTTCTTGGTCGCGGCGGTCTGGACGTCGTGGTAGAGCGAGTTTCCGTGCGCGTCGATGCCGACGGTGAGCGGCCCGAAGTCCTTCACCCGGAAGCGCCACAGGCATTCGGGCATGAGCTCCTCCCAGGCGACTTCTTCGATCTCCTCGATCTGCGTGGTCTCGAGCGCGGCGGCGCCGCCGACGATGGCGAAGTACACCATCCCGAGCTTTTGCATGGGGGCGATCGCCTCGTCGGGGAAGCCGCCCTTGCCGCAGATCGCACGCACGCCGTACTGGGCGCCGAGCGGCTCGGTGAAGCGCACCATGCGCGCGCTCGTCGTGGTGCCGATGCAGACCTTCTCGTAGCGGCCCTCGGCGAGCTTGCGCACACCGGGGGCGGTATGCAGGAGGAACGCGCCGCGCAGGTCCATCGGCGGCTCGACGCCCTGGTCGAAGATGCGGATCTGCGTGCGGTCGCGGATGCCGATGATGTGGCCCTGCACGGTCACCTCGTCGCCCGCCTTCAGCTTGAGGATCTCCTGCGGGTCGGTGACCGGGAACGTGACTTCATGCGTGGCCATGTCTAGGCCTCCCGGTCGAAGTCGGTGGTCCCGTCGGCGGCGATGTGCGCGCTCGCCCGGCGCGCCGCCCAGCACTGGTAGTTGACGGCGACGGGGTTGAGAGTCATGTGCGTGTCCGCGTGCTCGATGTGGCAGTTGAGGACGGTGACGTCCCCGCCCAGCCCCATCGGCCCGATGCCCGTCTCGTTCAGGAGCCCCATCAGCTCGTCCTCGAGCTGCGCGACGATCGGGTCGGAGTTGCGCGTGCCGATCGGCCGCGCGATCGCCTCCTTCGCGAGGTACATCGCGTAGTCGGCAGAGCCGCCGATACCGACCCCCACGATCCCGGGCGGGCACGGCTTGCCGCCGGCGCCGACGATCGACTCGAGCACGAACCTCTTGATCCCCGTCACCCCGTCGGCGGGCACGCACATCTTCAAGAAGCTCATGTTCTCGGAGCCGGAGCCCTTCGGCACACACTTCACGTCCAGGCCGTCCCAGTCCTTGATGAACTCCCAGTGCACGATCGGCAGGCGATGGCCGATGTTCGGGCCGGTGTTCTCGCGCGTGATCGTGTGCACCGCGTTCGAGCGCAGCGGATGCTCGACCGTCGCCCGCGCCGTCCCGTCCCGCAGCGCCTCATAGATACGCGCCGGATGAAGCGGGAAATGCTCGCCCACACGGCACGTATACACGGCGATGCCGGTGTCCTGGCAGACGAGGTTGCTCTCCCCATCCGCGACCTCGACATTGCGCAGAATCGTGTTCAGCACACGCTGCCCCGGCACCGACGTCTCACGCCCGGCGGCCGCCTTCAGCGCGTCCCGCAAATCCTGCGGAATGTCCTTCAACGCCCACACGTACAAATACGCCGCAGCGTCCTCCACCGCGGCTTGCAGGTCAGTGTCGATCAGCAGCGGCACGCCCGGCCCTCCTTCCGAAGACGACGCATTCGAGCAGCGAGTTGCCCATCATCCGGTTGCGCCCGTGCGTGCCGCCCGCGATCTCGCCGCAGGCGTAGAGCCCCTCGAGCGTCGTCTCGGCATCGCGGTCGATGACGAGCCCGCCGTTCTGGTAGTGCAGCACGGGGTAGGTCATGATCTTCTCCGCCAGCGGGTCGATGCCGCCGGCGCGGTAGCGGCGCAGCATGTACGGCAGCGAGAGCTCGGCGTCGTGCGCGCTGATGCGCGTCGTGTCGAGCCACACCGCCGGTCGGCCGTCGGGCGTCTCGACGCCCTTGCCCTTCGCCACCTCGTCGACGATCGCCTGCGCGACGACGTCGCGCGGGCCGAGCGAGTCGGTGAACTCCTCCTCGTCGGCGTTCAGGAGGACGGCGCCGTACGCGCGCGTCGTCTCCGGGATCGAGTAGCCCTGCATGTTCTCCGGCCACGCGCCGCCGTTCGGGTGGTACTGGAGCGCGTCGAGGTCGCGCGACTCGGCGCCGAGCTCGAGCGCGATCTTCGTCACCTCGCCGGTGGCGCCGGGATGGTTCGTGGAGAGCTCGCCGCGCTCCTCCGCCTCGCGGAAGCAGCGCCCGCCGGCTGCGAGGACGACGGTGGACGCCTCGACGACGTGCTCGCCGACGCGCGCGCGCCAGCCCGGCTCGAGCTCGCGCAGCGGACTGTTGGGAAGCGTGGTGATGGTGGAGCTCTCGACCGCGTCGCGCAGGGCCTTCGTGATCGCGTGCCCGGTCCGGTCGCCGACCTGCAGCAGCCGCTTGCGCGAGGCACCGCCGCAGCGGGCGAGGCGGTAGCCGCCGTTTTCCCTCGTGAACCGAACGCCGAGCTCCTCGAGCCAGTGGATCGCCGAAGGCGCCTCCGAGGTGAGGATCTCGACGAGCTCCATGTTCGCCGTCTCGTGCGAGCTCTTCCACACGTCCTGCGCGTGCTGCTCGGGCGAGTCGTCCTCGCCGAAGGCGGCCTGGATGCCGCCCTGCGCCTTCGCGGAGTTGCACGACTGGAGCGAGCCCTTCGTCGCGAGCGCGACGCGCGCGCCTGCGCGGTCGGCGGAGACGGCGGCCGCGAGCCCGGAGGCACCGCTGCCGATCACGAGCACGTCGAAAGGGGCTTGCGCAGCCACGTCGGGCGTGATGGTACCCACCTGATCCTAATTTCACCAATAAGCAATCCATATGCAATGAGTACCGCGACATGGCTTGATTTGCCATCTTGATTGTCAATCTTGGCAACGGTACGGTGGCCGGACTGTCGTCCACGCGAGGAGGCACACGATGCTCGACACGCTTGCGGAGGAGCTGCTCGACCTTCGCGTCACCGAGAAAGGCTCGCCGGCGGTGGGGAACGCCTATGCGGCGTACCCGCTCTGCATCGCCATCATCCTCTGCTGCTCCTGCTCCAGGCGGGCAGGCGCATAGCGGTGAAGACCGTGGAGCGGCCGCTGCTCAAGCCGTGGTACCGGCTGTCGGTCGAGAGCGGCCGCTCCGTCCTGCGCTACGCCGGTTCCGTCCTCGAGTTCGAGGGCAAGGCCGCGGAGCGCCTCGTTCCGCACCTCCTGCCGCTGCTCGACGGCACGCGCACGGTCGACGGCGTCGTTGCGGAGCTCGGCGAGCCCGTCCGGCCTGCGGTCGAGCACGCACTCGCGCTCCTGCGTGCGCACGACCTGCTGACCGAGCGCGCCCCCGACGGCTCCGGGGAAGGAGCACGCCGCTGTGCCGAGCTCCTCGCCGCGACCGACGCAGCCGGCCGCACGGTCGCCGAGCTGCACGGGCGCCTCGCAGCGGTCGACGTGCACGTGCTCGGGAACGGTCCGGCCGCCGAGCCGATCGGCCGCCTCCTGCAGGCGAGCGGGGCCGGGTCGGTCGCGAGCCTCGATTGGGACGGCCGCCCGCCCGCGGAAGGCCTCGTCGTCGCTGTTCCTGCGAGCGCAGAGCTGCCGCTCCTCGAGCAATGGAACCGGCGTGCGCTACTCGCGCACACGGCGTGGCTGCAGGTGCTTCCGTTCGACGGGCGCCTTGCCGCCGTCGGCCCGGTGTTCGTTCCCGGCCAGACGGCCTGCCACGAGTGCTTCCGGCTGCGGCGCGACTCGACGATCGCACCGATCCCGGATCGGACGGCCGGAAGCCACGTGGGCTCGCCCGCGCTCGACGGCGTGCTCGCGGGTCTTGCCGCGCACGTCGTGCTCCGCCGGCTCGCCGCAGGCGACACCGCCGAGTCCGGCGTGCTCCTCGCGGTCGAGCTCGTCCCCGAGCTTCGCTGCACGCGGCACTTCGTCTATCGCGTCCCCCGCTGCCCCGCATGCTCGCCGGCGATGCAACGGGCGGCCGCGGCGCCGTGGAGCGACATTGCCGCTTGAGTCGCTCGTCTCGCCGTACGTCGGCGTCGTTCGAGGCGTCCAGGAGGTCCTCGCCGGCCCGGAGGACGTGCGCCTCGTCACCGCGTGGTGCGAGAGCGCGTATCCCCATACCCTGACGGGCGGCGGCTCCGGGCGCACGGCGCAGGAGGCTCGCGCGGCCGCCGTCGGGGAAGCAGTCGAGCGCTACTCCGCCTGCGTCGTCGATCTCGACGCGTGCGTCGTCGCCACCGCTCGAGAGCTCGGGTCGCGCGCGGTCGAGCCTGCGCGGTTCGCACTCTTCTCCGACCGCCAGTACGCGTCCGCCGGCTTCCCGTACGCGCGCTTCGATCGCGACACGCGGCTCGCGTGGATCGAGGGCGTCTCGCTGCCGGACGGGGAGCCTGCGTGGCTGCCGGCGCAGCTCGTCCATCTCGCCGGCCACGAGGACGAGCAGCCAATCTGTCACACGACGAGCAGCGGCCTCGCCTGCCACGAGACTGCGGCGGAGGCAACGCTCGCGGCACTGCTCGAGCTGTTGGAGCGCGACGCGTTCATGATCACCTGGAAGGCGCGCATCTCCTGGCCGGTGCTCGAGTGGAGCGGCAACGAACTGCTCACCGCGTTCGAGCGCTCGTTCCTTCGGCCCACCGGGCTCCGGTGGCGCGCAGTCGACCTGAGCCCCTTCTGGGACGTGCCGGTCGTCGTCGCCGTCGTCCGGAGCGGCGCGCCCGGGACCGCGCCGCTCGGGGTCGGCGCCGGTGCGGATGCGACTGTCGAGCGCGCGGTGCGCAAGGCGCTCGACGAGGCCGCGCGCGTGCGCACGTGGGCACAGGCGCTGCGAAGCGCCGGCCGGGGTGCGCCGACCGCGGAAGACGTCGTCGACTTCGACGACCACATTCGTTTCTACGCGAAGGCAAGCAACGCCCATCGCGTCGGCTTTCTCGACCGATCGCCGCGCCGTCGTCACGTCGACCGCGTCGCCTTGCTCGAAGGGTCGAGGCCGGAGGAGCGCGTCCACGCGATCTGCCGGCGCCTCGCCCAGCGTGGCGCGTCCGCCTACGCCGTCGACGTCACCGCACCCGACGTCCGTGAAGCCGGCCTCGCCGTCGTGCGCGTGATCGCGCCGGAGCTCTGCGCGCTCGACGTCGAGCACGGCGCGCGCCTCCATGGAGGCGCGCGGCTCTACGACGAGCCGGCACGGCTCGGCCTGGGGGCTCGGCGCCTCCGGGAGCACGAGCTGAATCCCGACCCCCATCCGTTCCCGTGAGGCTTCTGCAGGCACCGCTCGTACGGGGCGAGCTGTACGGCGACGGCGAGCCGGCGCTCGACGACCCTGCGGAGCTCTTCCACGAGGCCTCGAAGCTGCATCCCGCTCTCGCGCACCGGCAGGGCGCCCGGTTGGTTCGGCTGGGGACGAGCGAGCATCTGCAGTCGGCTTCCGCCCATGCGGTGCGGCGCAATCCGCAGCGGCGCCGCCTCCCGTTGCCGGCGCCGCAGCGCCCCGACTGCTCCCTCTGGTCCGCGCTCGACCAGCGCCGCAGCCGGCGAGACTTCGGCGGCGACCCGCTGGACGCCGCACGCCTCGCGACGCTGCTCGACGCCGGCTACGGGGTGCGCGACGGCAACCGCCGCACGGTTCCGTCCGGGGGCGCGCTCTATCCGTTCGAGCTCCACGTCGCCGCACGGGCCGTCGCCGGCCTGCCGGCCGGCATCTACCGGTACGACCCGGAGCTGCACGCGCTCGAGGAGCACGAGCTCGGCGATCCCTGGCCCGCGCTCGAGGCTGCCTGCCCGCTGCCGGGGCTCCTCGAGGGCGGCGCAGCCGTCCTCTTGCTGCTCGCGATCTTCGGGCGCACGCGTTTCAAGTACGGCCTGCGCGGCTACCGCTTCACGCTCCTCGAGGCTGGACACGTCGTCCAGAACGTCGCGCTCGCCGCGGTCGCGCTCGATCTGGCTGCGCTACCGCTCGGCGGCTTCTACGACGCACAGGTGGACGACCTCGTGGGCGCGGACGGTGTCGAGGAGTCGGTCGTGTACGGCGCCGTCGTCGGAGACGTGGCGTGAATCGCGCACTCCTGCCGACTGCAGCGCTCATCGCGCTCGGCCCCGTCCTCCTGCAGCTCTCGCCCACGCCGCCGCCGCGCCCGCCGCTGGCGAGCCTCGCGTCCGCTCCGCTCGGAATGGTGGCCGGCGCTGCGCTCTTCGCCGTTCTCGCCCGCGCGCGACCACGCGTGCTCCTCACGCCGCTCGCGCTGGCGACTGCGATCGTCGTCGCGTGCGCGGGCATGAGCGAGGAGGCGGTGTGGCGCGCCTTCGCGATCGGGCGCATCGCGCCCACGGTCGGCATGTGGACGGCGGTCGCCCTCACGACTGCGGCGTTCGCGGCAACGCACGTGCCGATGCTGCGCACACGCGGCGCCACGGTGCAGCTCGTCACCGGCGGCGCCTTCGGCGCGCTCTTCGCGGCGACGGGCAGCCTCGTCGCCTGCGCGCTCGCACATGCGACGTACAACCTCTTCGCGGTGCTCAGTCGGAGCGGCAGCGCCCGTCCGGCGTCGGCGATCGCGTTCCGCCGAGCGGAGAAGCGGTTCGGCGCCAAGGTCGCACTCGCGCCGCTCGATCTGACGGTCGAGCGTGGCGAGCTGGTCGCGCTCCTCGGGCCGAACGGTGCAGGCAAGACGACGCTCGTCAGTCTCGTGACCGGCGTTCGCCGGCCGAGTAGCGGTGACGTTCGCCTCTTCGGCAGGGACCCTCGTGACTGGCGCGCGCGAGCGCGCCTCGGGACGACGCCACAGCAGATGGACTTCCCGCCGACGCTTCGGGGCCGGGAGATCCTCGACCTGGCGCGCGCGCATGCCGCGGCGCCACCCACGCTGGCCGAGCTCGCCGGCCGCTTCGATCTCGCCGACGTGCTGCACGTGCAGAACGGCTCGCTCTCGGGCGGGCAGCGACGCCGGATCGCGCTCGCACTCGCCTTCGCGAATGCACCAGAGCTCGTCGTCCTCGACGAGCCGACGACCGGCTTCGACGTCGAGGCGCGCCGCGGCGCCTGGGACGCGATCGCGGACTTCGCGACAACGGGAGGGACGGTGCTGCTGACCACGCACTATCTCGAGGAGGCCGATGCGCTCGCCGACCGCGTCATCGTCCTCGCGCACGGCGAGGTCGTCGCAGACGGCTCTCCGCAAAGCCTCAAGGCCTGCGCCGGCGACGATCTGGAACAGGCGTTCCTCGGTCTGACGCGAGCGGCGACGCCGTGAGGCTCGCGTTCGTACACGCCCGCCTCCAGGTCTGCGAGCTCGTCCGCTTTCCCGGGTTCAGCGCCGGCACGCTCGCGTTCCCCGGAATCGTCTTCGTGCTCTTCGGCCTGCCGCGCGCAGGCAGCCATCCGAATCTGTTGCTTGCGTCGTATGCCGCGTTCGCAGTGCTCGGCGTCGGCTTCTTCCAGTTCGGAGTCTCGGGCGCGATCGAGCGGGGCACTCCTTGGCAGGCCTGGCTGCGGACGCTGCCGACGCCGCCGGCCGCACGGATCGCCGCGCGAGTCCTGTCGGCGCTCGTCTTCACGCTCGCGTCGGTCGCGGTCGTGGTGGTCATCGCGCTCGCAACGACATCGGCGTCGCTTTCCACCGTTGACTGGCTCCGGCTCGGCGTCGCGCTCCTCGCCGGCTCGGTCCCCTTCGTCGTTCTCGGCCTCGCGATCGCGTACTGGGCCTCCCCGAAGAGCGCGCTGCCGGTGGCGAACATCCTCTACATGCTGCTCGCGTACGCAGGCGGCCTGTGGACGGGGCCGGCCGACCTGCCGCACGCGGTCAGCACGATCTCGCCGTACACGCCGGCGCGGCAGTGGGGCGACGTGCTCTGGCCGGCGGCGACCGGCGCGCCCTGGCAGGCAGGCCATTGGCTCCTGCTCGCCGCCTACTCGATCGGATTCGGGGCACTCGCCGCGTGGGGCTTCGCCCGCGACGAGCTGCAGCACTACCGCTGACCGTCACCAGACGCTGCGCAGGAGCTGCTCGATCTCCTTCGGCGTGGCCGGGTGCGGGTTCGCCTGGTTGCCGCCGCGCTGCGCCGCCGCAGCGCCGAGCTCTGCCAGGTCATCGTTGGGAACACCGAGGTCGCGCAGGCGCGTGATCCCGCCGAGCGCGGTCAGCTCCTCGACACGCGCCCCTGGGTCGCCTCCCACCGCCTCGCCGAACGCGCGGACCGCCGCCGGCGCGTAGCGCGCGTTGTAGCGGAGCGCGGGCGGCAGGCAGATGCCGTTCAGCGTCCCGTGCGGCAGTCCGTACTTGCCCCCGACCGCCTGTGCCATCGCGTGTGCCAGCGCAAGCATGGAGCCGGCGAGCGCCTCGCCCGCGTTGCAGGCGCCGCGCAGGAGCTCGGTGCGCAGGTCGCGGTCGAGCGGCGACTCGACGACGCGTGGCAGGAAGTGCGAGATGAGCCGCGCCCCTTCGAGCGCCTTCTCGTCCGAGTCGGGGTTGTGGCCGTGCGCGTACAGCGCCTCGGCGCAATGAGCGAGGGCGTTCATCGACGTACCGACGGTCTGCTCGCGCGGCAGCGGCACGGTGAGGCCGACGTCGTAGACGATGCCGGTGGGCCGCGCGCCCGAGCCTCCGCCTCGCATACGCCGTTCCGGGTCGCGCACGCCGAAGTACGTCGTCCACTCCGCGCCCGCGTACGTGGTCGGCACGGAGACGAGCGGAACCCTCGTCGTCGCCGAGATGGCCTTGCCGAGATCGATCGCGCTGCCCCCACCGATGGCGACGACGCCGTCACGCGCCAGATCGGACGCCTCGTCGACCCGCGCCGACGGCACCTCCGACCAGCGCGCCGCCGGCTCGATGGGCAACTCGAGCGTGTTCCAGCGTGGGCTCGCGACGAGGAGCGGCTCGCGCACGCCGAGCTCCTCGCACACCTCCGAGAGAAGCAGGAGCGGCCCCCAACGGACGATCATGCAAGCCGCCCGCGCGCATAGTCGACGAACGCCTGCGCCACCCGTGTCTCGGCACGGCCGCTGGCACGCGCGAGCGAGATCTCGCGTGCCGGGTCGAGGCCCTCGACGCGCGCGAGCGCGAGCACGCCCGCCGCGACGTCGGCGTCGATCGCCGCCCGCGAGATGAATGTGACGCCGTATCCCGCGAGCACTGCCCTCCGCGCCGACTCCTGCAGGCCGAGCTCGAGCCGCACGTCGAGGTCGCGCAGGCGCACGCCGTGCTCGCGCAGCTCGTCCTCGATCACCTGCCGCACGCCGGCACCCTCCTGCATGAGCACGATCGGCTCTTCCCGCAGCTGGTCGATCGTCACCTTCTTGCCCGCGAAGCGATGCCCGCGCGGCACGGCGAGCACGACCTCGTCGCGGAAGAACGGCTCGAAGACGACGCCGCGGTGCCGGCGCTGCGCGCCGACCACGCCGAGCTCGAGCTCGCGGCGCGCGACCTGCTCGATCACGTGCTGCGTGTCCGAGACCGAGAGTGCGACGCGCACTTCGGGATGGCGCTGCTGGAACTCGGCCAGCACGACGGGCAGCACGGTGCCGCCCGGCCCGGTGGAGGCGCCGATCTCGAGCCTGCCGGCGAGCTCGCCCTCGGCCTCCTCGCCCAGCTCGGCAAGGAGCTGCTCCTCCTGCGCGAGCAGCCGCTGCGCGCTCCGGTACAGCCGCTGGCCTGCCTCGGTCGGCTCGACGCGGCGGCCGGAGCGGTCGAGCAGCTGCCGTCCGAGGCGCTTCTCGAGCGAGCGGATCTGCAGGCTGACGGCCGGCTGGGTCACGCCCAGCTGCTCCGCCGCCTGCGAGAAGCTCCGCCGCTCGACGACGGCGCAGAAGGCCGCGAGCTGCCGCGTATCCATATAAGCCCAGCGGGGACTATGGACTTGACGCACCCAGGCGTCAGCCCAGCGCCCAGCTCCCCTTCATGCACGGCATGAGAGAACCTTATCCCTAGGCGCCGGTCCGATCACTAGAAGGCCGTCGGATTGACTTGAGTACGCGGCCCAAACCGGAGAGACTCCCCGTCCGGTGGTACGCCTGCCGATCCTGTTCGACGTTGCCGCAGCGATCAGCTTGGGCACCCGCGTGGTCCACGGCCTTGACTGGGCCGGTCGGGTAGCCGCCGCCGGGGCCACAATTGGCTTCGTGCTCGGTTTCGAGCTACGCCGCCGAGGCTATCGACGGATTAGGCGGGTCGGCAGTCTGAGTGAGCTTCTCCCGCCGTCGCCCCTTGACTTTTCTGGATACTGGGGATTGACAGGAATGGTAATCGGCTTCATCGTCGGGGTAATTCATGGCTAGACCAGCCGAAGAAATGTTGGTCCGCCGGAGGCGCCGTGCCCTACTCGTCGCGGCAGTCGTACTCGCGATTCCTCTCGGCTTCGCCGTGAGGAAATCAGGCGAGTGGACGACGTTCGGCTTTGCCATGGTCCTCCTCCTGATTCTCATGGCTGCTGGCACGCAAATAGCGCTCGGCCCTTGGACGCGTGATCATGGCGGAATCGACGAAGACCCTGATCCCGGTCCTGGGAAGCAACGCCGCCTCCGTCGACACGAAGACGAGGGCGAGCAACTTGTGCTTGGCACTGTTCCGCGCCGAACGCGCGTTCACGCTCGTCACTGAACGGCAAGCTGTCCGCTAGTTCGCGGATCACTTCTTCCGTGTGGGTGTCTTCTTCGGCGGTGGCGTCTTCAACGCGGCCTTGACCGCTTTCTCGAACGGGAGAGGCACCTTGAACACCTCGGGCTTCGGGCCGGGCTTTTTCTTCTCGCTCACGGTTGCGCTGCCAACAGGCTCGTCTGCCACCCGCTCGTGTGCGGCTCGCAGACGTAGAGGGATTCAACTTGGAGACCGTCTTTGTGAAGCTTCTCGTCCCACGTCAGGAATTGATCACACCCAGCCCGCAGCGCCGTGGCGACGTGTACGGCATCAGCAGGCTTCATGCCAAAAGCGCGGGACAGCTGACGCGCCTTCTGAGCGATGAGTCGGTCTAGCTCAACCCAGACAATGAACTCGCGATCCAGGTACTCGGTGATCACTCGCTCCTGGTCTGGCGTAAGCGGAGCGGACTCGCCGGGAGCTTTTATGACCTCTGCTTCGATGAAGGTCGACGCGTAGATCTGAAACGCGCCGGACTCACCGAGAAGGAGGATGTCAACCGAGGTCTGGACCTTCGCGGGGTCCTCCGCATCAGGACCCTTCAAGGTCGAGATGTAGACGTTCGAGTCGGCGTACGGCTTCGTGTACTGATCAGCCATTGCGGAGCTTTCTGATGTACTCCTCCGCGCTTAGTGCGCCCGTCATGTCGGGTACAAGTCCGATGAGGTCGCGTGCGCTCGGCGGCTCGATGCCGTCCGGAAGGATCCTGAGTTCTGGCTTCTCGACTTTGACCGGGTCGCCGTGAGCGTTGCGGTGGACGATTCCGGTAACGACTACTCGTCGACCGAGCGCGGCGGCGATCTCATCTTGTTTCTCGCGCTCGAACCGGCAAGACACGGCCTTCTTCGTCAGAACGTCGTAGACGTTGAACTTCGCCGGCCCATGAACGGAGATCACTTCCAGCTTTCCAACAACGGAGCCGACGCCTTTGAACTGCGGGCGCAGGATCAGGGCGACCTTCTCTGCCGCGTCCTGCCGTACCGTGGTCTGCTCAAGTGGCGTGGTGCTGCCGTTGAGATGGGCAGCTTCCAGGCCTTCAGAGTCGGTGCGCTTGAGAAGCTTGGCAATCGCCTTGACTCGGCCCAAGTCCTGATCGCTGAAGTACGGGGGCATTTGAGCCTCGCGCTCGATCACATCAAGGCCGCTGACGAAATTGGCACTCACCATCGTGCCGAGTCGTTCGGCGTCGACCTCGGGCGCAATCGCTCGAGATTCGATGATCGCTTCGGCGCTGCCGACTTTCAGGTCGGCGATGTACCACTCAAGGGCACCCTTCGGGTTCTCGGAGATCGCGCTGTCGAGACCGCTCAAAATCAGGTTTGCGCGGGTCAGGATCCCGACGAAGCTCGCAAGCGTGATCTGACCGTGCTCGCCTTGAATCGTCAGCCTAAGACGGCTCACGGTCGGGACCCTCTACCTTGAGTCCCGGTACATCAGCCGCTTACCGGCGGCGCCCTCAAGAGCTCGGCGGGTCCGCTCGGCATCGTCCACGCCGTTAGCTTCGCGGTTGTTGTATCGAAAATCGAACTCGCTGAGGTAGCGGTGCAAGTGGGCCTCGCTAACGTGGTGATAGACGCCGTTGATACCTCGCTTAAGGATCGCGAAGTAGGACTCGGCCGTATTAGTGTGCGCATCCCCACGGACGTACTCGAAGTTGTGGTCCACCGTGGCGTGGCTTGCGTACTCCCTGCCGACTCTCTTGTAGGAGCCGAACGCATCCGTCCGCAAATGCGCCTCGCGCGCGACGTTCCGACGAATCGCCCCACCAAGCGTTTCAGCCGTGACGTTGGCGACATGGAAGGAACGTGCGCCTCCTCCGCGTTCGACAAGCAGCATGACGGGAGCCTTTCCAGAGCCGCGCCCAGTCTGCTTTCGCTTGTCCGGCTTCATCGGATCAAGCGGCTTGAATTGCTTGCGATTGGATCGGCGCACCTTGCCACCCACATACGTTTCGTCAGCCTCCACCGTGCCGGTCAGCATCGTCGCGAATGCAGGCTCGGTCATGGCCCACCGGATGCGGTGACACATGAACCAGGCCGTCTTGTAGCTGACCTTCAACATGCGCTCAAGCTGGAGCGCGCTCATGCCCTTCTTGCTGGAGCAGAGCAGATAGAAGGCGAGTAACCACTTGTTCAGCGGGATGTGGGAGTCCTCGAAGATCGTCCCTACGGTGACGCTGAACTGCCTGCGACAGGCAAAGCACTTCCAGAGCTTACGAGTGCTTCCCTTCCGCTGGATCCGATAGTGCTCACGCTCAGAGCCGTCGATGGTGCCGCAATGCGGGCACACCCGACCGTTCGCCCACCGGAGGCGCTCTAGGTACTCGACAGCGGCCTCCGGTTCACGGAGGTAGGGGGAAAGAAGGTCGAGGTCGAGGTTGCCATCGGTGTCCGTCGGGTGCGTCATCTACCAAGATCGTACCCACCGACGATGGGTGTGTCAAGTCAATAATTCCGAGCCCAGCTTATCTTTGCCTTCTCATGCGAGCGGTCTAGCATCGTCTCGTGACCGAGGACACCCTCGTCCGCGGCTACCGCGAGCTGGCGCGCGGTACCCCGGCCCGTCCGCGCGACGTCCTGCTCCGCGGCCTCGACCTCGTCCTCTCCGCGCTGTTCCTCGTCGTCACGCTGCCGCTCGCGGCCGCGATCGCGCTCGCGCTGCTCGTGACGAGCGGTCGGCCGATCTTCTACCGCGGCGAGCGCGTCGGGCGCGGCGGCCACGTCTTCACGATGCTGAAGTTCCGGACGCTGAAGCCGGGTGCCGAGCTGCGCCTCGGCCCGCTGCTCGGCGAGGAGCTCGTCCGCCGCACGGAAGAGGAGTTCGCGCCGCTCGGCAAGCGGCTGAAGGCGACGCAGCTGGACGAGATCCCGCAATTCTGGAACGTCCTGCGCGGCGACATGAGCCTCGTCGGCCCGCGCCCCATCCGGCCCGTGTTCTTCGAGGAGCTCGCGCACGAGCTGCCGGCCTACTGGCAGCGGCTCGTCGTCCGCCCCGGTCTCACCGGCCTCGCGCAGGTGCGCCGCGGCTACGAGACCTCGATGGCGGAGAAGCTCGCGCACGACCTCGAGTGGATCGCCGACCGCTCGGTCCGTCTCTATCTGCGCACGGTGTTCGCCACGGGCTGGCGCGTGCTCAGGCAATCGCTGCGAGGTCTCACATCCCACGGCGCCTGAAAATCGCCGCCATCGCGGTCGCGATCGCGTTCATCGGCATCGGCGTCTGGAGGGTCACGCACGAGTCGCAGCCGGCGCTGCCGCTGATCGTCGGCGTCGACGACGACACCCTGAAGTGGACGCCGTTCCCGCTCACCATCGTGCGCCGCCAGCAGTCCCTCGGCGCACGCGCAGTCCGCGTGTGGGTGCCGTGGCACGGCGAGATCGCACCGACGGCCGTGCGCCGCGACGAGCTCGCACGCGCCGAAACGGCGGCACGCACGACGAAGGTCGTGCTCGCCGTCTTCGGGTTCGGCGCGCAGACGCCGACGGCGGCGTGGGCGCAGACGCGCTTCTGCGGCTACGCGCGCGCCGCGCTGGCGCTCGTCCCGGACGCGCGCGCGGTCGTCGTCTGGAACGAGGCGAACTCGCGCACGTACTGGCGCGGATCGCCCGCGCAGTACGAGTCTCTGCTCGCGCGCTGCTACGACGAGCTGCACTCGACGCGCGTGCAGGTGCTCGACTCCACGGCGTCCGCCCACGCCCCGATTGCGTTCCTCGATGCGATGGCTGCCGCATACCGCGCGAGCGGTCGCACGCGACCGCTCGTCGACGCCTTCGGACACAACCCGTACCCGCTGACGCCGACCGAGCCGCCGACCGCCGTCCACCGCGGCGACTTCATCGGAGAGGGGGATTACACGAGGCTCGTGGCCGCGCTGCGCGCGTTCGGACGGTCGCCGTCGATCTGGTACCTGGAGGACGGCTTCCAGACGACGAAGATCTCGCCGGCTCAGCAGGCCCGCGACCTGACGACCGCAATCGGCATGGCCGCCTGCCAGCCGCTCGTCCGCGCCTACTTCAACTTCGAGCTCGTGGACGAGACCCGGACGGCCGGCTGGCATTCCGGGCTCATCTGGCGTGGCGGCAAGCTCAAGCCGGCCGCGGCTGCGTTCGCGAGCGCTCCGCGCCGCTGCCACACTTCGTGACCTGCCCGGCAACCGCTAGTGCGCCCCTGGGCGGCTGCAAAGCGGCGCGCTGCGGCGTCCTCGGTCGCGGCCGTAGCCACCGCTACGACCGCTCCCTGCGTCCTTGCATCGCTTGCTTTTCGCGCGCCAGGGACGCGAAGCGGTCACCGGACAGGTCACTAGAGTTCGCGGCCGATGTGCGGCATCTGTGGAATCGCGGGATCGCCCGACCGTGCGCGCCTGGAGGCGATGAGCGCGATGCTCGTGCACCGCGGCCCCGATGCCGCGGGCGAGTACGTCGACGGCCCCGTCGCGCTCGCATCGCGCCGACTCTCGATCATCGACCTCGCCGGCGGCGACCAGCCGATCTTCAACGAGGACGGAAGCTGCGTCGTCGTCCAGAACGGCGAGATCTACAACCACCCCGAGCTGATGCGCGAGCTCCAGAGCGACGGGCACGTCTACCGCACGCACTCCGACACGGAGACGCTCGTGCATCTGTACGAGCAGCACGGCCTCGACTTCGCCCGCCGCCTGCGCGGGATGTTCGCGATCGCGATCTGGGACGAGCGGCGGCGCCGGCTCGTGCTCGCGCGCGACCGCTACGGGATCAAGCCGCTCTACTACCGCGCCGCCGGCGGCACGCTCGAGTTCGCATCCGAGGTGCGCGCGCTGCCGCGCGGCGAGATCGACCTCGATGCGCTCGAGGCGTTTCTCGCCTTCAACTCCATCCCCTCGCCGTACTCGATCTTCCGCGACGTTCGCAAGCTGCCCGCCGGGCATCTCCTCGTGTGGGAGGAGAGCGGGGACGTGCGCGTCGAGCGCTACGCACACCCGGCGCCTGTGCAGGAGCACGAGCTGCGCGACGACGACGAGGCGGAGCTCGTCGAGGAGCTGCGCGCCCGCATGCGCGATTCGGTGCGCGCGCACCTGCTCGCCGACGTGCCGGTCGGCGTGCTCCTGTCCGGCGGCGTCGACTCTTCGCTCCTCGCCGCGCTCGCAGCCCAGGAGACGTCGGAGGCGGTGCACACGTTCACGATCGGCTTCGCCGAGCGGAGCTTCGACGAGCGCGCCGACGCGCGCCGCGTCGCCGAGCGCTACGACACGAACCACCACGAGCTCCTGCTGCACCCCGACCCGAAGCTGCTGCTGCCGGCGCTCGCGGACGCGTTCGACGAGCCGTTCGCCGACTCGTCCGCGCTTCCCACCTACCTCGTCTCGCAGCTCGCGGCCGAGCACGTCAAGGTCGCGCTCTCGGGCGAGGGCGGCGACGAGCTCTTCGGCGGCTACTACACGTACGCGGCGGACATGCTCGCCGACCGCGTCGGCCCGCTCGCCCGCCTCGCCGCACCGCTCGTCGAGCGCCTGCCGAGCTCCGGCGGGAGGGTGAGCCTCGAATACCGCGCGAAGCGCTTCGTCCGCGCCGCGCATCTGCCGCCGCTCGAGCGGCACCACGGCTGGAAGGAGATCTTCTCCCCCGACGCGCGCGCCGAGCTCACCGGCCGCACGAGCCCCTTCGACCCCGTGGACGTCTACCGCACGCGCTATGCCGAGACGGAGGGAGCGGAAGCGCTCGCGCGCCTCCAGGACGTCGACTTCGCGATCTACCTCGTCGATGACCTGCTCGTGAAGACCGACCGCGCGTCGATGGCGCACTCGCTCGAAGCGCGGGTGCCGTTCCTCGACCCGGTGGTGACGAACTTCGCCTTCGCGCTGCCGCGCCGCCAGCGGGTGCGCGGCCTGTCGAAGAAGGTGCTGCTGCGCAAGGCGGCGGAGCCGCTGCTGCCGCGCGAGGTCGTGCACGGGCGCAAGCGCGGCTTCTCCATCCCGGCGGCGGCGTGGCTGCGCGGCGAGCTGGAGCCGTTCGCGCGTGAGACGCTCTCCGGGGGCACGCTCCAGCGGCAGGGCTTCTTCCGTCCGGAACCGGTCACGAGGCTCATGGACGAGCACGTCGCGCGCCGCCAGGACAACAGCCGGCTCCTGTGGGGGCTGCTCGCGTTCACGCTCTGGTACGAGCACCACGTCGAGCAGGAGCCGCCGCTCCTGCGCTCGGCGCGCATGGAGGCGCTGCTCGCGTGAGGGTGTGGATCGACATGACGGCGAGCGCGCACGTGCTCGTCTTCCGGCCGCTCATCCGGCTCCTGCGCGAGCGCGGGGACGAGGTCGAGATCACCGCGCGCGACTACGCGCAGACGCTCCAGCTGCTCGAGCTGCACGGGCTCACGGCCGAGGTGGTCGGGAAGCACGGCGGGCGCTCACGCCTGCAGAAGGCGCGGCGCATGGCCAGCCGGCTCGGCTCGCTGCACCACTGGGCGAAGGGCCGCGCCTTCGACGTCGCGCTCGCGCACGGCTCGCACGAGCTGACACTCACCGCGCGCCGGCTCGGTATCCCGAGCTCGACGACGTTCGACTACGAGTTCGCGACGCTCCAGCACCAGCTCGGCTGCCGCGCGGCGACGAAGGTCGTCGTCCCGGAGGCGATCCCGCCCGACCGCTTGACGAAGTACGGCGTGCGGCCGCCGAAGCTCGTCCAGTACCCGGGCCTGAAGGAGGAGTACTACCTCTCCGACTTCGAGCCGGACGCGTCCCTACTCGGGCGCTTCGCGGTCGATACTGCGCGCGTGCTCGTCGTGCTCCGGCCGCCGCCGGACGTCTCGCTCTACCACCGCCACTCCAATCCGCTCTTCCCGATGACGCTCGAGCACCTCGGCCGGCTCGACGACGTGCACGCGTTCGTGCTGCCGCGCACGGAGGAGCAGCGGGAGTACGTCCGCAGCCTCGCGCTGCCGTCGGTGATCCTTCCGGAGCAGGCCGTCGACGCGCAGAGCCTCATCGCCCTGGCCGACGTCGTCGTCTCCGCCGGCGGCACGATGAACCGCGAGGCGGCCGCGCTCGGGGTGCCCGTGTATACGACGTACGGAGGACGGCTCGGCGGCGTCGACGAGGCCCTCATCCGCGAGGGGCGGCTGAAGCCGCTGACCGACCCGCGCGCGCTCGACCTCTCCAAGCGCGACCGCGGCCCGAACGCGGAACGAACTCGGCGCGACCCGGCGCTCATGCTCGATTTCTTGCTCTCCGCACTCCCGTAACTGCTGCCACAATTTCGGCGTGCTCGGGATCGCGAGCCAGAGAACGCACGCGGATCGCCATCCGCTCCGCACCACCGCCACGATCGGCGCGGGCGCGCTCGTCGTGGTCGTGGTCGTGGCCGCGGGCCTCTACGTCTGGCTCGGCGCGTACGCCCCGCTGCGCGCACTCGGCACCGGGTACGCGCCGGGCCCCGGCATCGGCGTCGGCGTACAGCCGGTCCCGGGGTCGGGCGGCCGGCCCGTGTTCTTCCCGACGGTCCGCCGGAGCTTCGACACCGCCTTCACGCTCCGCAACGGCGGCCGCTTCGCAGTGACCGTCACCGATCTCGAGCGCACGACGCCGGGAGCGCCGCCGTGGCTCGGCGCCACCGACCTGCTGGCGACGACGTCGTCGACTGCGAGCGCCGATCCGGACGAGCTCGTGCCCTTTCGCGGCCTGCGCCTCGCACCCCGGGGACAGCGCCATCGTCGTCGTGCGCTTCGGTCTCCGCTGCGCGGGCGCCACGTCCGGCTCGCCCGACGTGTACACGAGCGGTGTGCGGCTGCGCTACCGGTATCTGTCGCTGTTCACGCGGACGGAGACGATTCGTCTGCCGTTCGCGGTGACGCTTCGGTGCGTGGGCGGGCCGCCTGCGAGCCCGTAGCCGGCAGCGATTCGCGCACCGGCTCGCGCACGATCGCGCCGAGCTTCCCCACCACCTCGAGCGTGTCGCCGTCCTCCGCAAGGCGCTCGAGCTGGAGCAGTTGCTCCGTCAGCCACGCCGAGTCGACCGGTGGGCGCGACAGCCGCTTGATCTTCGGGTGCTCGGTCTCGCCGACTGACTCGTCGACGCTCCAGAGCTCCTCTTGGATCTTCTCGCCCGGCCGCGAACCGGTGAAGACGATGCGAACGTCGCGCGGGCCGGTGGTCGTGTCGCCGGGCATGCGCGGATCGTGCCCTGACAGCCGCACCATGTTCGTGGCGAGGTCGACGATCCTCACCGGCTCGCCCATGTCGAGCACGAAGATCTGCCCGCGGCCGCCGATCGCGCCCGCCTGCACGACGAGCGACACGGCTTCCGGGATGGTCATGAAGAAGCGCGTCATCTCCGGGTGAGTCACCGTCACCGGGCCGCCGCGCTCGATCTGCCGGCGGAAGGTCGGAATGACCGAGCCGGAGGAGTTGAGCACGTTGCCGAAGCGCACGGCGGCGAAGCTCGTCGGCACGTCGCGGCGGTGGCCGAACGACTCGACGATCCACTCGCACAGCGCCTTCGACTGCCCCATGACCGTCTTCGGGTTGACCGCCTTGTCGGTCGAGATGAGCACAAAGCGCTCGACCCCGAACTCCGCCGCAAGCTCGGCCATGATGCGCGTGCCGACCACGTTGTTGCGCACCGACTCGAGCGGATGCGTTTCCATCAAGGGCACGTGCTTGTACGCGGCCGCGTGGAAGACGACCGTCGGCTTGTACTTCTCGAAGACCTCGCGCTTCATCGCCTTGCGGTCGCGCACGTCGACGAGCTTCGGCACCGCAGGCGTGAAGTCGCGCTCGTCGACGAGCTCTCGTTCGATGTCGAACAGGGCCGTCTCCGCGTTGTCGACGAGAATGAGCCGAGTCGGTCCCACACGGGCGATCTGGCGGCAGAGCTCCGAGCCGATCGATCCGCCGGCTCCGGTCACGAGCACGGTCTGGCCCTTGAGATACGAGGCGACGCTGTCGAAGTCGACCTCCACCTGCTCGCGGCCGAGCACGTCCTCGACCTGCACGGGGCGGATCTGGCCGGCGAGATCGAGGTCGCCGGAGATGAGCTCGTAGAGCCCCGGCAGCGTCTTCACCGGGACGTTCCCGGCCTGCGCGGCTTCGACGACGATCCGGCGCGTCTCGCCGGACGCGGACGGGATCGCGATGAGCATCTCATCCGGCTTGTACTCGCGCACGATGCGCGGCAGCTCGGCCATCGTGCCGAGCACACGTACGCCCAGGATGCGCGTGTTGCGCTTGCGCGCGTCGTCGTCGATGAAGCCGATCGGCGTGTAGGCGAGCATGCGCGACCGCTGCATCTCCTGGACGATGAGCCGGCCGGCGTCGCCGGCGCCGACGACGATGACTTCCTTGCCGCGGGCGACGACGCCGTAACGGGGTCGCTCCATGACGGTGCGGGCCAGCAAGCGCGCGCCCGCAATCAGCGACAGCGTGATGAGCAGGTCCATGGCCGCGATCGAGCGCGGCAGACGAACGTTGTGCACGGGCGACGCGAAGTAGACGGTGACGTCGGCGACGAGCGAAGCGACGACGACGCCCCGCGCCGCGCTCCACATGTCGCGCACCGAGACGTAACGCCACCAGCGCCGGTGGAATCCGAAGAGTAGGAACACCGCCACCTTGATGACGACGACGAGCAGGATCGTCCGCCGCAGCAGCGTGTCGTAGTAGACCGGGAGCCCGTGGTCGAAGCGCAGCTCGAACGCGAGGAACCATGCGACGGCGACGATCGCCGCGTCCGCCAGGACCTGCAGGAAGCGCGGGCGACCGAGACCGGTCATGCGCGAGCGCCGACGCCGACCGCGGAGCGGACGACCTCGACGACGCGCTCCTGCGCCTCGACCGGCATGCCCGGCCAAAGCGGAACGGAGAAGTTCTCCTCGGCCGCGCGCTCGGTGTTCGGCAGAGAGCCGGCCTCGTTGCCGAGGAACCGCAGCGCGGGCTGGAGATGGAGCGGCGTCGTGTAGTAGACCGCGGACGCGATGCCCGCCTCCGTGAGCGCGGCGCGGATGGCGTCGCGCTCGGGCGAGCGGCACACGAAGAGGTGGTAGATGTGGCCCGGCTCGTCCTGCGGCAGCTCGACGAGCTCGCCCAGGCCGAGCTCCGCGTAGCGGCCGGCGGCCTCACGACGGCCGCGGTTCCACTCGTCGAGATGCGTGAGGAAGATGCGCAGCATCCCTGCCTGCAGCTCGTCGAGGCGCGAGTTGTACCCGACGAAGTCGAACTCGGTCTTGTCGCGCGAGCCGTGGAACGAGAGCATCTGCACGCGGTCGGCGAGCTCGGCGTCGTTCGACACGACGAGGCCGCCGTCGCCGATACAGAAGAGGTTCTTCGTCGGATAGAAGCTGTACGTCGACGCGATCCCGCGCTGCGCGACACCCGGCGCGCCGAACGCCTGCGCCGCGTCCTCGATCACCGGCACGCCGAGCGAGGCGAGCTCGTCCATCGGCGCCGGCCGGCCGAACAGGTGCACCGGCATGAGCGCGCGCGTGCGCGGCGTGATCTTCGCCGCGACGTCCTCCGGGTCGACGTTCAGCGTCGCCGGATCGATGTCGGCGAAGACCGGCGTGGCGCCGCGGCGCGCGATCGACTCGGCGGTCGCGTAGAACGTGAACGCCGGACAGATGACCTCGTCGCCGGGGCCGATCTCCATCGCGTCGAGCAGGATCACGATCGCGTCGGTGCCGTTCGCGACGCCGACCGCCTTCGAGACGCCGAGGTACGCGGCCGCCTCCTCCTGGAACGCCCAGAAGTGGGGGCCACGGATGAACTGCCCGTCTTCGAGAATCTCGCGGAAGCGGACCTCGAGCTCCGGGATCAGTGGCGCGTATTGCGCCTTGACGTCAACGAGCGGTATCTGAGACACGGCGTCGGCTCACTCTAGCCCAGCGGACCAACAGATACGCCACCACGAGCACGATGCCTGCGCCGATGACGTAGTCGGCGTAGCCGAGCGCGTTGTGGGCATGCGTGTACGCGGTGCCGAGCGCCCAGCCGGCGGCGCCCAACCCGAAGCAGAAGACGGCGCTGCCGAGCAGCGCGAGGACGAGGAACTTCCGGAACGAGACACGCACGATGCCCGCCGGGATGGCCACGAACGAGCGCGCGAGCGGCGTCGCCAGCCCGAGCGGGACCGCCCAGTCGTCGTAGCGCTCGAACCAGCGCTCCGCCCGGTCGAGCTTCGCCTCCGAGACGTGGATGAAGCGCCCCCAGCGCTGGACGACCGCGCGGCCGCCGAGCGCGCCGATCCACCATCCGATCGCCGCACCGACGAGATTGCCGAGGGTGCCCGCGATGGCGACGGCGACGTACCCCCACACGTGCGAGTGGACGTCCGCGCCGAAGACGTGCACGGAGACGCCGGCGAACGCCCCGCCCGCGAGGGCTCCGGCATAGAGCATGACGAGCTCGCTCGCGACCGGAACGACCGCGGCGAGCACGAGCAGGCCGAACACCGCGTAGATGCCGTGGTTTCCGACCGCGTGGGTGATCGACCCGGAGAGGCTGCCCAGCAGCATCGGGCCGATGCTATCTGCGGGCGACGAAGGGGGCGACGAGCGAAACGGTGCCGATCGAGTTCGTCGCCACGACGTGCACCTGATACGCGCCGGTGAAGGCGAGCGCGCCCGTCCAGAGCCTGCCGTTCCAGACGAGCTTCTGCGCGCCCGGCTGGAGCCGCGCGTGCGCCAGCGTGGCGAGGACGATGCCCGTCCGTGTCTCGACGGTCGCGGTCACGGTCGCGGGATGGACGAGCTGGAACGACGCCGTCATGACCGCCTTCGCCTTCGGTGCGATGTGCGCGTTCGCCGGCGTCGCCAGCAGGCCGCCGAGCGTCTGGTCGAGCAGGACGTCGCGCTCCGCCGACGTCGTGCGCCCGCCGGTCTCCGCGCCGGAGACGACGAACTTCCACTGGCCCTCCGTGCTCGGCTGGCCGTTCCACGTCAGCGTGTGCATGCCCGGCTGCTCGGCGTCCTGGGCGAGCGTGAGCTGCGCGCCGCCGGGACCGGTGAGCGTCGCCGTCACCTGAGCCGGCGCGACGAGCTTGTAGGAGAAGGTCTCCGTGTCGTCGACGCCGTCGCCGTTCGGCGAGACGACGTCCGACGACGGGGGCGCCGCGTAGACGCCTGTGTAGGAGAGAAGCAGCGCATCGCCGATCGGCTGCTCGGCCTTCGTCGCGGGTCGCGTGAGCAGCGCGCCGTCGAAGGCCATCCCGGCCGGGGTTCCGCTGCCGAGCCCCATCGCGGTGACCGCGCCGAGATGCACCATCGCGACGGCAAGCTCGTAGTTGGTCATACCGGCGCTGTATGCCGAACCGCCGCCCTCGACGGTGACGAGGAGGATGCGCCCGTCGGGGAGTTGGCCGACCGCGCTGCGGGCACCGCGCGCGTTGAGCACTGAGTCGTCGAACGCCTCGTTCGCGCGGAAGACCGCCTTGCCGCCGGAGACGAGGAGGGGGCCGCCGCCGATCGCCGCGAGCTTCCCGTTCCAGTTGGGCGTGAGCGTCGGCCGGATCTCGACCGTCGCCCCGATGGGCGCCTCGGCGCTCAGATGCGGGGCCTGCGCGCCGCGTGAGACGAGCACGGCGCCGCCGGGCGGGATCGCCGTGCCGCCGGCGCCGTTGACCTGCGTGACGACGCCGGTCGTGACTGCGTTCGGCTGCAGCCCCGGCAGCGTGCCGATCACGTCCTCCACGACGCCGTCCTCCGCCGGCGTCGCCGCCCCCCACGCAGGCGTGTACAGGGTGGTGTGGCCCGATACGGGCGGGTCGTTGAGATCGAGCTGTCGCCGCTGGCCCGTTCCGCGCCACGTTCCGTCGAACGCGACGCGTGCGACCGTGAGCATGCCGTCGGTTCCGACTGCGAGGCTCGAGCGCGAAGAGATCGGCGCACCCAGGAGCGCGCCGCCCTGCATGACCATGCCCGTCGGCGGCCCGTTCCCGGAGAAGAAGTCGCCGTTCACGCCGACGACGGTCGCGGTGCCGCTCGCGTCCTTCTCGATGCCGGTGAGCGGCTCCGTGCCGAAGAGCGCGCCGTGCGCCAGCGCGGGCCCCAGCGTGTAGAGCGAGCCGTCCGGCTTCGGCGCCGTCACGACGTCGAGCACGACCGGCCCACGGGAGGTGAACTGCACCTGGCGCTGGTACGTGACGCCGGGCATGAGCAGCTGCTGCGTTGCGATCTGCTTCGCCTGTCGGCGCGCGGCGTCAGCAGGCACGGCGAGCGTGCCCGCGACGACGACGAGGATGAGCAGTTTGCGGAGCACGACCCCGCTGCAGGGTAGCGACCGCCCCCCCACGGCATTTCGTTGGGATGCCTGATCGGGGGATTGTGGCGCTGGTGACGTCCGCCGAGGGTCGTATCGTCACGCGCCCGCGACGAGGAATGCGGCGCGGAGGGACGATCGGAAGGGGTCTTCATGCGGCGGC
>DASUIG010000002.1:0-267853 GCA_036273155.1 Gaiellaceae bacterium
CGCAGGTGCTCGCCGTGCTCGAGCCGCTCGTAGGCCCGCAGGGCGCGAAGGAACGTCTCCTGAAACGCGTCCTCGGCTCGGTCGCGGCCGATGCGGCTGACGAGGAACCGAAAGACCTCGGTCTTGTGGCTCTCGTAGAAGGTCTCGAACGGCGGGACTGCGACGGCCATCGACACATACAACGTACTGCCGCGCGAAGATGTGAGACATGAGAGTCGCGGTCGTCGGGCACGTCGAGTGGGTCCAGTTCGCCCGCGTGGAGCGGGTGCCCGAGCCGGGGGAGATCGTCTCGGCCGTCGAGGTCTGGGAGGAGCCCGCCGGCGGCGGCGCGGTGGCCGCCGTCCAGCTGGCCAATCTCAACGGCTCGGTCGACTTCTACACGGCCCTCGGCGACGACGAGCTCGCCCGCCTCTCCCGCGAGCGCCTGACCGAGCTCGGGGTCACGGTGCACTCCGGCGAGGCGCAACGGCCGCAGCGGCGGGCCTTCACCTACATCGACGCCGACGGCGAACGGACGATCACGACGCTCGGGCCGAAGCTCCGGCCGTCAGGCGAGGATGCCTCGCTGCCGTGGGAGCAGCTCGCACGCATCGACGCCGTCTACTTCACGGGCGGCGACGTCGCCGCGGTGCGTGCGGCTCGCCGGGCAAAGGTCTTCACCGCCACCTCGCGCGAGCTTCCCACGCTGCACCGCGCCGGGGAGGAGCTCGACGCCGTCATCGGGAGCGCCGAGGACGTCGGCGAGCGCATCGACGCCGTCGAGCTCGACCCGCCGCCCCGGTTCGAGGTCAGCACGTCGGGCCCGCTGGGCGGCTGGGTCCGCCCCGGCGGCCCGTTCCGGGCCGCGCCCATTCCCGGGTCGATCGAGGACGCGTACGGCTGCGGCGACTGCTTCGCCGCCGGCTTCACCTACGCGCTCGGCGCGGGGTTGTCGGTCGAGGAAGCCGTCTCCCTCGCGGCGCGCTGCGGCGCGACCGTCCTCACCAGCCGCGGCCCCTACGAGCGCCAGCTCACTGCGGCGGACGTCGCGCCGGCGTAGGCCCTTCGGGGCCGGCGACGGCGTTCGACCACATCAGCTGGATCGGGACGGTGCCGCTCCCGTCCGCCAGCGGAACCTCCTTCATCACGCGACCGAGACTCCCGTCGGCTTCCGCCATCGGGATGTCGCCGATCTCTCCTCCGCGCGGCGAGTACCAGCCGAGCAGCCTGTCGGCTCCCGGCGCCGAGCCGAGCCGGATCGCGTCCTCGACGTCGGGATCGGTCCGCGTCTCCTGCAGCTCGTGGTACAGCGTCGCGCAGACGTTCTTCCACGGCTCGTCGAAGGCGACGATGCCGTTGTCGCCCTCGGAGTACACGGCGACCGCGTAGTAGCGCTCGCTGCCGCTGACCTTGACCGACCCGTGGTAGCCGCCGAGGCCGTGCTTCGAGTCGACGTCCGCGGTGTCGACGAGGACGGCGTCCTTCGGCAGGAGGAGGCAGGCCACCGTCGGGCCCAGGTCGAGCTTCGGAACGAGTGTCTCGACCACGTCGCGTGTGACGCGCGCCGGCAGCGGCCCCTCGTGCACCTTCGAGCCGGCGAACGTCGTCGTCACGTCCGTCCCCGGGAAGTACTGCGCGAGGACGTTGTTGAGCCCGCGGTCGCGCATCGCTGCGGCGAGCGCACGGTCGAGCTCGCTGCGCTCGGCCGCCTGCCAGCCCCCGAGATAGACGATCGAGTACCGGAGGTGGGGGAGCGTCTTGCCGCCGAAGAAGCGCAGGTCGAGCCCGGGATCCGGGCCGAAGCCGGGGGCGAGGACCGCGCTCCGATACGACGCCTCGGCCTCCGATCCAGGGCGGACGACGACGCTGAGCGGTCCTTCGATGACGCGGTTCCGGGTCCGGGTCGACATGGGCTCCTCTCGCTCGAGCCGCAGACCTCGTGCCGCGCCCGCAGCGTACTCCCGGCAACGCCGGCGGGCAAGTGGGGCGGAGAGTGGACAAGTGGGGGTGAGTGGTCTAAAGTGGGGTGAAGTGGAAGGGAAGGACCCGGCCCCTCGATGCTCCTCGGCACCCACGACCACACGATCGACGACAAGAGCCGGCTCACGCTGCCGGCCAAGTTCCGCCGCACGTTCGAGGGCGGGGTCGTCGTGACGCGCGGCCTGGACGCGTGCCTCGTCGCGTATCCGCGCGACGAATGGGCCCGGAGCCAGAGCCGCATCGCCGATCTCGACACCCTCAGCGGCGAGGCGCGGAGCCTCCAGCGCGTCGTCTACGCGAACGCGGTCGAGGGCGACCTGGACAAGCAGGGACGGATCGTCATCCCTTCTGCGTTGAAGGAGTACGCGGGCCTCGACCGCGACGTCGTCGTGGCGGGCGTCAACGACCACCTCGAGATCTGGGATCGCGCCACCTGGCGGCGCGAGCTCGCCGAGTCGGAAGGGAGGACGCGGGATGTTGCCGAACGTCTTGCAGCCCAGCGCGACTGATCACGTTCCCGTCCTCGCGAACGAGGTGCGCGAGAGCCTCGCCGTGCAGCCGGGAGAGACCGTCGTCGATGCGACCTTCGGCGCCGGCGGCCATGCACGAATGCTCGCCGCCGACCTGCGTGGGCGCGGCAAGCTGATCGCGATCGACCGAGATCCGACGGTCCGCACCTACTTCGAGCGGCTCGAGCGCAGCAGCGGCGTGCAGGCGCGGCTCCTGCGCGGCGACTTCAGCGTCGTCCTCCCGCAGCTTGCGGAGAACGGCGTCTCGGCGGATGCGATCCTGCTCGACCTCGGCGTCTCGTCCATGCAGCTCGACCGGCCCGAACGCGGGTTCTCGTACGCGACCGACGCGCCGCTCGACATGCGCATGGACTCGTCGCAGGATCTCGACGCGCGCGCGATCGTCAACGAGTGGCCCGAGAAGGAGCTCGTCACCATCTTCCGCCGGTACGGCGAGGAGCGCTACGCGCGGCAGATCGCCAGAGCGATCGTCCGCCGCCGGCGGGACGAGCCGTTCGAGCGCACGGGCGAGCTCGTGGACACGATCCGGGCGGCGATCCCCGCTCCGGCACGCTTCGGCGAGGGTCACCCCGCCAAGCGGGTCTTCCAGGCGCTGCGCATCGCCGTCAACGACGAGCTCGGCTCGCTCGAGACGGCGCTGCCGGCGGCGCTCGCGATGCTCCGTCCGGGCGGGCGCCTCGCGGTCATCTCCTTCCACTCGCTCGAGGACCGGATCGTCAAGCACTTCCTGCGCGAGCGCGAGCGCGGCTGCACCTGCCCGCCCGACTTCCCGGTCTGCGTCTGCGGTCACGAGCCCGAGCTGCGTGCGATCCAGCGCCGCCCCGTCCGGCCGAGCGAGGCCGAGGTGGCGGCGAACCCGCGTGCAGCGTCGGCACGGCTGCGCGCGGCGGTAAAGGCGTAATGGCCGCGGTCGACTGGTTCGCGGCGGAAGCCGTTGCGGCGCCGGCACCGGCTCGCCGGCGCGCGCGCCCGGTTGCCGCGCCGAAGCCGCGCGCGCGCACGCGGCGTCGGACGCGGCGCGTCACGCCCGGCATCCTCTGGATCGTCACGTTCGCGCTCCTGCTCGCGGGCGTCGTCGCCGTGAACGTCGCGGTGCTCCGCGCGAACGTCGCCGTCAACAAGCTCGACCAGCAGCAGGTCGAGCTACGGAACCAGAATCAGGCGCTCGCGTCGCAGGTGTCGAGCGCGGTCGCGTCCATCCGCATCGAGCAGGCGGCGCGGCACTTCGGGCTCGTTCCGGCGGCAGCGGCCGACACGAGCTACCTCGACCTCAACCAGAAGTAGGACGAGGTGCGCGTCGTCAACTCGCGCATCCGTCTCCTGTTGCTCGTGACACTCGTCGTGTTCGGCGGCCTGCTTGCACGCGCCGCGTGGATCGCCACCGTGCGCGCCGCTCCGCTCGCCGCGATGGCGACCGCGCAGACGAAGGCGACCGTGTCGCTGCCCGCCGGACGTGGAGCGATCTTCGACGACCTCGGCACGCCGCTCGCGCTGGGCGAGCAGGCGACGACCGTCTACGTCGATCCCTCCGCGGTGACACAGCCGCGCAGCGAGGCCATTACGGCTGCGCGAATCCTCGGGTTGAAGCGCGGCGACGTCCTGCGCGCGCTCAGCACGCGGGGTACGCACTTCGCCTACGTCGAGCGGAAGGCGCCGCCCGACAAGGCGAGCCTCCTCGCCAAGCGCAACCTCCCCGGCTTCCACTTCTACGGCGAGGAGCGGCGCACGTACCCGCAGAACTCGGTCGCCGCGCAGGTGCTCGGCTACGCCGGCGTCGACAACAACGGGCTCGCCGGCCTCGAGCTCGAGCTGAACTCCGAGCTCACCGGCGTCCCGGGGCAGGAGACGATCCTGCGCGACCCGTTCGGCCGGACCCTCGACGTGCAGAACGTCCAGCCGGCGAAGCCGGGCAAGGACGTCTTCCTCACCATCGACCATCGCATTCAGGCGAACGCGGAACAGGTTCTGCGCGCGACCGTCGCGAAGTGGCATGCGAAGTCGGCGACGGCGATCGTGCTCGATCCGCACACGGGCGGCGTGCTCGCCATGGCGACCGAGCCGGGCTACGACGCGAACAACTATCCGCAGGCGTTCGCAAAGGGCATCACCGGCAACCGCGCGATCTCCGACGTGTACGAGCCGGGCTCGGTGTTCAAGGTCGTCACCATCGGTGGAGCGCTCGCCGACCATCTCGTCACGCCGACCACGTCGTTCCTGCTCCCGTACTCGATCCACGTCGCAGACCGTGTCGTGCACGACGCCGAGATACGCCCGACGGAACGGATGACGGTCGCGCAGATCCTGCAGCGCTCGTCGAACGTCGGAGCGGTCACCATCGCCCGGACGAAGCTCGGCGAGTCGGGCCTGAAGGACTGGATCCATCGCTTCGGCTTCGGGCAGGAGACCGGCATCGACTTCCCGGGCGAGAGCGCCGGGCTGCTGCCGTCGTACTGGTCCGGCTCGACGATCGGGAACGTGCCCATCGGCCAAGGCGTCTCCGTGACGGCGATCCAGCTCGCGTCCGTGTACGCGGCGATCGCGAACGGCGGACTGTGGATCCAGCCGCACCTCGTCGACCACGTGCAGGGAGTCTCGACCGCGGGGCCGCGGCACCGGCGGATCCTGCCGCGGGCCGTCGACCGCGAGCTCCTCGCGATGCTGAAGGGCGTCGTCTCGGACGCAGGCACCGGCGCGGCCGCTGAGATCCCCGGCTACACCGTGGCGGGCAAGACGGGAACCGCGCAGAAGCCGGGGCCGCACGGCTACATGCCGGGCCAGTACGACGCGACCTTCGTCGGCATGGTGCCCGCGAAGTCGCCGCGCGTCGTCGTCCTCGTCACGGTCGACGAGCCGCGTGGCGCGTACTACGGGGGCGTCGTCGCCGCTCCGGCGTTCGCGCAGATCGCGACCTTCGACCTGCAGTACCTCGAAGTTCCCCCAAGCTAGACTCGGCGCGATGATGGATCTGGAGCGCCTCGCCGCTGCGCTCGGGGCGGTCGAGGTCGTCGAGCCCGCTTCGGTGGAGGTGCTCGACCTCGTCTACGACGCCCGGCATGCGAGGCCCGGCGCCCTCTTCTTCTGCGTCCCGGGCGCCCACGTCGACGGCCACGACTTCGCCCCGCAGGCGCTGGAGAACGGCGCGGTCGCGCTCGTCGTCGAACGGCCGCTCCCTCTCGCCGTCCCGCAGGTCGTCGTCCCGGACACGCGCGCGGCCATGCCCGTCGCCGCGGACGAGTTCTTCGGGCGCCCGACCGAGGAGCTTCAGGTCGCGGGCGTCACCGGGACGAGCGGCAAGACGACCACGTCGTTCCTCCTGTACGCGATCCTCGCCGCAGCCGGCCGCCGGCCCGGCCTCCTCGGCACGGTCGAGGCGCGCGTCGGCGGAGAGCGGCGCGGCGTCGTGCGCACGACTCCGGAGGCGATCGACCTGCAGCGGACGTTCCGCGAGATGCTCGACGCCGGCGACCGCTCGTGCGCGATGGAGGCGTCGTCGCACGCGTCCGAGCTGCACCGACTCGACCGGGTGCGCTTCGCCGTGCTGGTGTTCACGAACCTGAGCCAGGACCACCTCGACTTCCACGGCGACATGGAGACGTACTTCGAGGCGAAGCGCCGGCTGTTCGAGCAGGGTGTTCCCGCGGTCGTCAACGTCGGCGACGAGTACGGGAGGCGACTGGCGGAGGACTTTCCCGACGCCGTCACGTTCAGCGTCGACGATGCGGATGCGCTCGCGGGGATCGACCTGAAGCTGCACGGCCGTTTCAACGTCGAGAACGCGCTCGGGGCCCTCTTCGCAGCACGGCAGCTGGGGATCGAGGACGACGCGATCAAGCGCGGCATCGAGTCCGTGCGCGGCGTACCAGGGCGGTTCGAATCCGTCGACGAGGGCCAGCCGTTTACCGTGATCGTCGACTACGCGCACAAGCCGGACGCGCTCGAGAACGTGCTGCGCGCGGCACGGGAGATGACTCGCGGCCGCGTCATCTGCGTCGTCGGCGCCGGCGGCGACCGCGACCGGGGCAAGCGGCCGCTGATGGGGCGGATCGCGTCCGAGCTGGCGGATATCGCGATCGTGACCTCGGACAACCCGCGGAGCGAGGATCCACGCACGATTATCGACGCCGTAGTCGCCGGCGCAGCCGGCGACGTCGAAGTGGAGCCGGATCGCGCGGCCGCGATCGCGCGCGCCGTCGAGCTGGCCCGCGACGGGGACGTCGTCCTCATCGCCGGCAAGGGCGCCGAGCAGGGCCAGCAGCTCGCCGACCGCACGATCCCCTTCGACGACCGCGTCGCCGCGCGCGAGGCGCTGCGCGCGCTGGGAGCCCGTACCTGATTCCTCTGCCCGTCGACGCGCTGCGCGGGCTGGGCAGGCTCGAATCCGACGCCGACGAGGTCACCGGCGTCCAGATCGACTCGCGCCGCGTGCAGCCGGGCGACCTCTTCGTCGCGGTGCGGGGCGGAGTCGCCTACGTCGCCGACGCGCGCGCGAACGGCGCGGCCGCGACACTCGAGCCGGAGGACGACTTCGCGGCGCTCGACGCCATCGGACGCGCCGTCCGCGAGCGCATCACGGCGCGTGTCGTCGCCGTCACGGGATCGGTCGGCAAGACCTCGACGAAGGACATCCTCACGGCGCTCCTGCGCCGGTGCGCGAACGTCGTGTCGGCCGAGGACGGGTTCAACAACGAGGTCGGCCTGCCGCTCACGCTGTGCCGCGTCGAGGCGGACACGGACGTCGTCGTCACGGAGATGGGCATGCGCGGCCCCGGCCAGATCCGCGCGCTCGCCGAGATCGCCCGTCCGCATGTCGGAGTCATCACCTCGATCGCGCCCGTGCACCTCGAGCTGCTCGGCAGCCTGGAGAACATCGCGAAGGCGAAGGCGGAGCTCCTCGAATTCGTCGAGATCGCCGTCCTCCCCGAGAATGCGCCGGTGCTCGAGCCATTCGTCCCTCCCGGGCTCGACGTCCGGCGCTTCGGCGCACCCGACGTCGAGATCCGCGACGGCCACACGGTCGTCGACGGCGTCGAGTTCTCCTTCTACGCACGTCATCAGGCGGAGAACGCCGCCGCCGCTCTGACGACGCTCGAGGCGCTCGGATATCCGCGGCCGGATCGCCCGGTCGAAGTCGAGTTCTCCCGCTGGCGGTCGCAGGAGCATGAGCTGCCCGGCGGGGGCCTCCTCATCAACGACGCGTGGAACGCGAACCCGGTCGCGATGCGTGCCGCGCTCGAGCATCTACGTGAGCGCGCGGACGGCCGGCGCACGGTTGCCATCCTGGGCGACATGGCCGAGCTCGGGCCCGACGCTGAGCGGTACCACGAGGAGATCGGGCACGCAGCCGGAACCGTTGCGGTCGTGATCGGTGTCGGCGAGCTGGCCCGGGGCTACGACCCCGATGCGTGGGCGCCCACGGCCGCGGAGGCGGTCGCGGTCGCGCGCGAGCTCGTCCGACCCGGCGACGCCGTGCTCGTCAAGGGCTCGCGCTCCGTGGGGCTCGAGGTCGTCGCCGAGGCGCTCAGCACGTGACCCGCGTCCTGATCGCCGCGCTCGTCGCCCTGATCGTGTCGATCGTCGTCGGCCCGCGCTTCATCGACTTCCTCCGGCGAAACGAGTTCGGCCAGCACATCCGCGAGGACGGCCCCGAACATCACGCCGCGAAGCAGGGGACGCCGACGATGGGCGGCTTGCTCATCCTCTTCGCCGCGACCGTCGCGTTCCTTCCGGCGACCCACTACACCCTCCGGGGCTTGACCGTCTTGTTCGCGACGCTCGCGTGTGGCGCGATCGGCTTCCTCGACGACTTCATCAAGCTCACGCACCGGCGCTCGCTGGGATTGCGCGGGCGCTGGAAGATGCTGCTGCTAGTCGCAGTGACGGTGGTGGTCGCGATCGTGGCGCGTCATCTCCACCTCAGCACCGACGTCTACCTCCCGCTCGTCAACGTCTCCGTGCCGCTGTCCTGGGGTTGGTATCCGTTCCTCTTCCTCATCATCGCCGGCGCGTCGAACGGCACGAACCTCGCGGACGGCGTCGACGGGCTCGCCGCCGGCACAGGGATCATCGCGCTCTTCACGTTCACGGCGATGATGGTCGTGTCGTTTGTGCGTTCCAACCCGATCCCCGCACAGCGCAACGTGTCCAGGCTCGACCTCGCGATCATCGGCGCGGCGCTCATCGGGGCCGCGATCGGCTTCCTCTGGTACAACGCGTTCCCGGCCGAGGTATTCATGGGCGACACCGGCTCGATGGCTTTCGGGGGCGCACTCGCGACGTTCGCGATCATGACGAAGACCGAGATCCTGCTGCTTCTGATCGGCGGGGTCTTCGTGATCGAGGCGATGTCGGTGATCATCCAGGTCGCCTCCTTCAAGTACCTCGGGCGGCGCGTGTTCCTCATGGCGCCGATCCACCACCATTTCGAGATGAAGGCGTGGTCGGACACGAAGATCATGGTGCGCTTCTGGATCGTCGCCGGGATCCTCTGCGCCGCCGGCTTCGCCCTCTACTACCGGTACTACTTCAACCAGAAGTGAGCGGCGTCATCGCGGTACTCGGCGCGGACGCCGCGCGCGGTTCGCTGGAGAGCTTCGACGGCTTCGACGAGATCGTCATCCTCGAGCCCTCGGTGGACGAGCTCGAGCGCCTGCTCGCCGAGCTCGCCGACCCGCGCCTCGACTACCTGCTGGGCGAGCTGCCGGTGCTGCCGCTTCCGGATGCGTCGGTCGACCGCGTCATCGGTGCCGACAACGGCCACCCTGAAGTCGCGCGCGTGCTCAGGTAGTCGTCCTTCGCCGTCGCGAAGTACGTCGCGGCCATGTCGTCGTCGCCGTGCCCGAGCGCGATCGCGCGCAGGAACGCGTCGCGCGTCGCGCGGAGGACGCCGGGCTCGATCCCGGCGCGTCCCGCCGCATCGAGCACGAGGCGAGCGTCCTTCGCTGCAAGGCGGAGCTTGAAGCTCGGCTCCAGGTCGCGATCGAGGATCGCCTCGCCCTTGATGTGCAGGTAGGGCGTATCGATCGGGCTGCCGCGCATGATGTCGAGGAACTCGCGCGGGTCGACGGCGAGCGCCTCCGCGAGCGCGACCGACTCGGCGGCGGCCTCCGTGACTGCGAGCAGCCACATGTTCACCACCATCTTCATGCGACTCCCGATGCCGGCCGCTCCGAGCCAGCGCGTCTCCTTGGCGATCGCGTCGAACACCGGCGCGCACCACCTGCGGAGCTCCTCCGGGCCCGAGGCGAGGATGACGAGCTCGGCCTTCTCCGCCGGCTCGCGCGTCCCGAGCACGGGCGCGTCGACGTAGGCGACGCCGTGCTCGGCTGCGAGCTGCCCGAGCCACGCCGCTCCGTCGACGCCGACGGTGGACAGCTGAAGCCAGATGGCGTCCGGATCCATCGAGCCGAACGCGCCCTGCTCCTCCTCCATGACCTCGATCACCGCGTCGAGGTCGGTGAGCATCGTCAGGACGAAATGCGCCCCGTCGGCCGCCTCCGCCGGGGTGCCGGCGACTGTGGCGCCCATGCCCGCGAGCGGCTCCGCCTTCTCGCGTGTGCGGTTCCAGACGCGGACGACGAAGCCCGTGCGCACGAGGTTCCGCGCGATCGGCTCGCCCATCGTGCCCGTCCCGAGCACCGCCACCGTCGTCCGCGGCATCTATCGCCTTCCTGCCCGGATCCGAGGACCCAAACACCCCAAGGCGAATTGAGCCTTGATGAGCGACCTCTCCAGGCGCGTGCTCGTGCTCGGCCTCGGCGTGACCGGCGAGGCGGCTGCGCTCGCCCTCGCTGCGCGCGGCGCCGACGTCGTCGTCTCCGACCGGTCGGCGGAGGCCGATCCCGGGAGGCTCGCGGGCACCGGCGTCGAAATGCGCCTCGGGACGGAGGACGAATCGGTGCTCTCGGGAGTCGAACTGGTGGTGAAGAGCCCCGGCGTGCCGGCGCGCTCGCCTGTGGCCGCCGCCGCGGCCGCGCGCGGCATCCCGGTCTGGAGCGAGATCGAGCTCGGCTGGCGGCTCTTGCCGGGCAACCCGGTGCTCGGCGTCACCGGCACGAAGGGGAAGACGACGACGGTGCGCCTGCTCGGGGCGATGTTCGCGGCCGCCGGAGTCCGGGCCGTGCTGGCGGGCAACGAGCACGTGCCGCTGAGCGAGGTCGCGCTGACCGTCGACGAGGGAGCGTGGGTCGTGTGCGAGCTCTCGAGCTTCCAGCTCGAGGACGTGGAGACGCTCGCGTGCGAGATCGCCGTCATCCTCAACATCGAGCCGGACCATCTCGATCGGCACGGCACGTTCGAGGACTACCGCGCCGCGAAGCTCCGCATCTTCGAGCGGGCGAAGACGAAGATCGGGCCGGGCGACTTCTCCGAGGACGATCCGCTGCCGGCCGAGCCGAAGATGCCGGGCAAGCACAACCGCGCGAATGCGGTTGCGGCGACCGCTGCCGCGCGCGCGGCAGGCATTCCCGACGACGCGATCGCTGAAGCACTGCGTACGTTCGCCGGCGTGGCGCACCGGCTCGAGCTCGTGCGCGAGCTGCGCGGCATCCGGTACGTCAACGACTCGAAGGCGACCAACACCGCTGCCGCGCGCCGGGGCGTCGCCGCCTACGAGGCGCCGCTACACCTGATCCTCGGCGGCTCGCTGAAGGGCGAAGACTTCGGGCTGTTCGCACAGGAGCTTCCCGCGAACGTCCGGTCGATCCATCTCATCGGCGCGGCGAGCGAGGAGCTCGCGGCCGCGCTCGACGCAGCCGGCCGTGCCTATGCGCGCGACGGCGACCTCGCCTCTGCGATCGCGCACGCGACCGCCGACGCGCAGCCGGGTGACGTCGTCCTGCTCTCGCCCGCGACCGCGAGCTTCGACCAGTTCCGCAACTTCGAGGAGCGCGGCGACACCTTTCGGCGGCTCGTCGAGGAGCTCGAGTGAAGGCGCGGTCGTTCGAATGGCAGCTGCTCGTGCTCGTCACGCTGGCGCTGACCGCGTTCGGGCTGATCATGGTGTACAGCGCGACGTCGGCGTCGGCCGCGCTCGGCAACGGCAACCCCACCGGCTATCTCGAGCGGCAGGGCATCTACGCGCTCTTCGGCTTCGCGCTGCTCGTGGTCGCGGCGCGCACCGACTTCCGCAAGCTGCGCGCGCTCGCGCCGACGCTTGTCGGAGTCGCGCTGACGCTGTGCCTCGCCGTCCTCGTCATCGGCACACGCATCAACGGCGCGCGCCGGTGGATCGGCTTCGGGCCCGCGACGTTCCAGCCGTCAGAGCTTGCGAAGCTCGCGCTCGTGGTGTGGGCGGCCGCGTATCTCGCGCGCCGTCCCGCGCCGCGGACGCTGAAGCAGCTCGGCCGTCCGATCGGCCTGCTCGTCGGGCTGTTCTGCCTCCTCATCCTCGCCGAGCCCGACCTCGGGACGGTGATCACGGTCGTCGTCATGATCGGCGCCGTCCTGCTCGTGTCGGGAACGCCGCTGCCGGTGCTCGGCGTCGCGTACACGATCGTGTTCGGCATCGGCGCCGTCGCGGCGTGGTGGTCGCCGTACCGGCGCGTGCGGCTGTTCACGTTCCTCGACCCGTGGAAGGACCCGCTCGGCGCGGGCCTGCAGAACGTGCAGGCGCAGATCAGCCTCGGTTCGGGTGGGATCTTCGGCCGCGGGCTCGGCCAGGGGATCGAGAAGATCCACTACCTGCCGGAGGCGCACACGGACATGATCTTCGCCGTCATCGGCGAAGAGCTCGGTCTCGTCGGCGCCGCCGTTCTCGTCGCGGGCTACTGCGCCTTCGGGTACGCGGGTCTGCGCCTCGCCATCGCGTGCAAGGACCCGTTCGGCAAGCGGCTCGCGGCGGGCATCACCGCGCTCGTCTGCGGGCAGGCGGCGATCAACCTGGCCGCCGTCCTGGGCCTTGCTCCCCTGACCGGGATCCCGCTCCCGTTCGTGTCGTACGGCGGCTCGAGCCTCGTCATCACCCTCCTCGGCGTCGGGATCCTCCTTAACATCGCTCGTGGCCATGCCGGAACACGAGCAGCTTCGGTGCCTGATCGCCGCGGGCGGGACGGTGGGGCACCTCGCCCCGTCGCTCGCCGTGGCGGAAACGCTGCGCGAGCGCGGAGTGGCGGTGACGTTCGCCGGGTCGCCGGATCGCGTCGAGGCTCGGCTCGTTCCTGAGCACGGTTATCCGTTCGACGAGTTCGCGGTGGCGGGCTTCCCGCGCAGGCTGGGGCCGTCGCAGCTGCGCGCGGTCGCGCTCGCCGCAGCCGCGCCGCTCGCCTGTCTGAGAATCCTCGAGCGCCGCCGTCCCGACGTCGTCCTCGGCGGTGGCGGCTACGTCGCCGGCCCGATGGTGCTCGCCGCGCGGCTGCGGCGCATCCCGGCCGTGCTGACGGAGGCGGACGCGCACCTCGGCCTCGCGAACAGGCTGGCGGCGCCGTTCGCGGCGCGCGTGTTCCTCGCGCTGCCCGTCCACGGCCGCAACGGCACGAAGTACGTCGCCGTCGGACGCCCTGTGCCCGCGCGTTCGCGCGCAGCGCCGCGCGCGGAAGCGCGAGAGCGTCTCGGCCTGCCGGCGGAAGGGCCGGTCGTGCTCGTGTTCGGCGGCTCGCTCGGAGCGCGGCTGCTGAACGAGCTAGCGCTCGAGGCCTGGGGCGAGTCCGGCCCGGCGGTCCTCCACCTCTGCGGCGAGCGCGACTACGAGGCCATGCGCGGGCGCGCGAGCCGTCCCGACTACGTGCTCCGTCCGTTCATCGACGAGATCGGCCTCGCCTACGGCGCCGCCGACGTCGCCGTCGCGCGCGCAGGCGGGTCGGTGTGGGAGCTCGCGGCGGCGGGCCTGCCGGCCGTCCTCGTGCCGGGCGAGTTCGCGACCGGCGGCCACCAGCGCAAGAACGCCGAGTGGTTCGAGCGCGCGAGCGGCGCCGTCGTCGTTTCGGAGGCGGACGTTCGCCGCGTGCCGGAGCTCGTCGAGTCGCTCCTCGCCGACGGGGCGAAGCTCGACGCGATGGCGGCGGCCATGCGCGCAGCCGCACGGCCCGATGCAGCCGAGAGGATCGCCGATGAGCTCGTCGAGCTCGCAGCCGCTCGCCGGTAGGCGCATCTGGATCGCCGGCATCGGCGGCGCGGGCATGAGTGCGTACGCGCTCCTCGCGCACGCGTGGGGCGCGGAGGTCGCGGGCTGGGACCGCGTCGACACGCCGTACCTCGCGCACCTGTCGGGGATCGATTTCACGATCTCGCCCGAGCCGCCGGAGCCGCCGGACGGATGGGAGGCCTACGTCTCGAGCGCGTTCATCGGCCGCGTCCCGGGCCGGCCGCGCGCGGACCTGCTCGCCGAGCTCGTCTCGCTGCGCCGCTCGATCGTCGTCGCCGGAGCGCACGGCAAGACGACGACGAGCGCGATGATCGCGTTCTGCCTCGACCGGCTCGGCCTCGATCCGGCGTTTCTCATCGGCGGCGACGTTCCGCAGCTGGGCGGGAACGCGCGCGCCGGAGAGGGATGGCTCGTCGTCGAGGGGGACGAATCCGACCGCTCGGTCGCGGCGCTGCGTCCGGAGATCGCCGTGCTCCTGAACGTCGACCTCGATCATCACACGACATTCGCGTCGATCGCCCAGGTCGAGGAGCTGTTCGAGGAGTGGCTCGCTCACGTGCCGCACGTGGTCCGCGCGGAACGGCTCGCGCCGGCGAACCTCGAGCTCGCCGTCCCGGGCGAGCACAACCGGCTCAACGCTGCGGCTGCACTCGCGGCGCTCGAGCTCGCGGGCATCGAGGGCGCCGAGCGCGTGATCGTCGAGTTCACCGGCGTGGGCCGCCGGCTGCAACGGCGCGGCGAGCGCGTCTTCGACAGCTACGCGCACCATCCGGCCGAGCTGGCGGCCGACATCGCGGCGGTACGCGACGGCGGCCGCGTCCTCGCGCTCTTCCAGCCGCACCTGTATTCGCGCACGCGCTACCTTGCGCACGAGTTCGCGGTCGCGCTCGCGGCCGCGGACGCGGTCTGCGTGACCGACATCTATCCCGCGCGGGAAGAGCCGATCCCGGGTGTGACCGGCCGCCTGATCGTGGACGAGCTCGCCCGGTTGCGACCCGGCATGCGAATCGGGTGGGCGCCCGCGCTCGAGGACGCTGCGCGCGTCGTGGCCGGCTGGGCGCGCCCGGGGGACACGATCCTGACGCTGGGAGCCGGCGACGTCGATCGTGCGGTGGACCTCCTGCTGTGACGGATCTCTCGCGGTACACGACGCTCGGCACCGGTGGCCATGCGCGCGAGTTCGCGCAGCCCGAGACCGTCGCCGAGGTGGAGGCGCTCCTGCGCCGGGATCTGCCGGTGGCGACGATCGGGCTGGGGTCGAACCTGCTCGTCGCCGACGACGGCGTCGATGCGCTCGTCCTCAGGCTCGCGGGCGAGCTGGCCGCCGTCGAGATCGACGGCGACGTGCTCCGCGCCGGCGGCGGCGCGACGAACGCGGTCTGCCTCCACCGCGCCCGCACGGCCGGCCTCGGCGGCTTCGAGTTCGCGTGCGCGATCCCGGGGACGATCGGCGGGGGGATCTGGATGAACGGCGGCGCGTACGGCGGCGACTTCTCGCAGGTGCTCGTACGCGCTCTCGTCGCGACCGCCGACGGGACCGGCTGGCTGACCCCGTCCGAGCTCGGCCTCTCGTACCGGCACTCGAACCTCCGCCACGGCCAGGTCGTCCTCCGGGCCGAGCTGCGGCTGAGCCCCAGGCCTCCGGAGGAGATCAAGGCCGCCGTGCGTGAGCTGAACGCGCAGCGGAAGGCGGCGCAGCCCACGAACCGGCGCACCTTCGGCAGCGTGTTCAAGAACCCCGACCACGAGCTGAGCGCGGGGCGGATGCTCGAGGCCTGCGGGCTCAAGGGCCACCGCATCGGCGGCGCGCAGATCTCGCCCAAGCACGCGAACTTCATCGAGAACGCCGGCGGGGCGCGAACGGAGGATGCGCTCGCGCTCATCGGCGAGGCGCGCCGCCGCGCGCGGGAGCAGTACGGCGTCGAGCTCGTGCACGAGGTCGAGCTCCTCGGCGACATCGCGATCGGGTAGGAGCGCCCACTCCCGCGGCGAACGTGCCTCCATGGCCGCCAGGCGGCGTGCGCTTGCCATCGTCATCGCCCTGCCGATCGTCGTGACCGGCGCCTATTTCGCTGCGCGCGAGACCTCGACGTTCGCGGTGCGCACGATCCAGGTCTCCGGCGGCACGCCCGCGCTGCAGGCGCAGGTTCGCACCGCGCTCGCACCGCTTCGCGGCAGGAGCTTGCTGGCGCTGAACGGAGGCGCCCTCGAGCGGCGCGTCGACGCGCTTCCTGCGGTGGTCTCCACGCGCTACGACCGCCGCTTCCCGCACACGCTGCGCGTGACCGTCGTGCCCGAGGTCCCGGTCGCCGTCCTGCGCAAGGGCACGGAGACCTGGCTCGTGTCGGCGCGGGGGAGGGCCATCCGCCGCATCCCCAAGAGCACCCACCGCGCGCTGCCGCGCATCTGGGTGCCGACGGCAGCGCAGGTGTCGGCGGGCGGATTCCTCGCCCCGGACGCGGGCGGCACCGCCGCCCGGGTGCTCGCGCTCGCCGCCGGCTTCCCCTCGCGCTTCACGACCGCGTCGCTGGCGCACGGGGAGCTCACCCTTCGCCTTCGCCTCGGCATCGAGCTCCGGCTGGGGGAGCCGGTCGACGTTCGCCTCAAGCTCGCGGTCGCGCGGCGTGCGCTGCGCGTCCTCCCGCCCGGCTCGACGTATCTCGATGTGGCTGTGCCACAGCGGCCGGTGGCGGGATCGAACTCTCAACTCTCAGGTACAGGTTCACCCTTTGCAGGCTGAACCTCTGATTGACAGCGAGGTTTTCCACAACTACCCTGCGCCGCGAAGTCCCTGCTTTCGCCCCGTATCTCCAGTAAAGGTTCAGGTGTCGGCCCCATGAGCATGCGCGATCAGTCCGGCAACTACCTCGCCGTCATCAAGGTGGTCGGCGTGGGCGGCGGCGGCACGAACGCCGTCAACCGCATGGTCGACGCCGGCCTGACGGGCGTCGAGTTCGTTGCGGTCAACACCGACGCGCAGGCGCTGATGATGTGCGACGCCGACGTGAAGATCCATATCGGCTCGAAGGCGACGCGCGGGCTCGGAGCCGGAGCGGACCCCGCCGTCGGCCTGGCCGCCGCGCAGGAGAGCCGCGACGAGCTGAAGGAGGCGCTGAAGGGCGCCGACATGATCTTCGTCACCGCGGGCGAGGGCGGCGGCACCGGCACCGGCGGCGCACCCGTCGTGGCCGAGCTCGCGCGCGAGCTCGAAGCCCTCACGGTCGGCGTCGTCACGAAGCCGTTCGTCTTCGAAGGACGCAAGCGCTCGCAGCAGGCGGACATCGGGATCCAGAACCTGCGCGACCGCGTCGACACCCTGATCGTGATCGAGAACGACCGGCTGCTTCAGGTCGTCGAGAAGCGCACGTCGGTCGTCGAGGCGTTCCGCATGGCGGACGACGTCCTCCGCCAGGGCGTCCAGGGCATCACCGACCTGATCACCGTGCCCGGCCTCGTCAACCTCGACTTCGCCGACGTCCGGACGATCATGCGTGACGCCGGCTCGGCGCTCATGGGCATCGGCATCGCCTCCGGCGAGAACCGCGCCACGGAGGCGGCGCGCGCCGCCGTGTCGTCGCCGCTGCTCGAGACCTCGATCGAGGGCGCGACCGGCATCCTCCTGAACATCACCGGAGGCCCCGAGATCGGCCTCTTCGAGGTGAACGAGGCGGCCGAGGTCGTCACGAGCGCCGCCGACCAGAACGCGAACGTCATCTTCGGCGCCGTCATCGACGACGCCCTCGGGGACGACCTCCGGGTGACCGTCATCGCCACCGGCTTCGGGGCCCAGCGCCGCCGCCGCCGCCGCGACGGCGCCACGGAGGCGCCGATCCCGTCCGGCGTGCCGGGCAGCGGCTTCGAGATCCCGGACGAGGCACTCGACGTGCCCTCGTTCCTCCGCGAAGACTGATTTTTCAGGGGGGAGGTTTGACCGCCCCTGGGGTGCGGTACAGAGCGCTTGCCCTCAAAGGGTTGGTGCCCCTAAACGCCAACCCCACGACCCGGTCCGCCGCCCCGGTATGTCGAGAGACGTATCGGGGCGGCCCCGTCTTCAGGGCCGAAAGCGCCGGTGCACCTCGGGTCAAAGGCCGGTAACAGCTACCGATACGAGAGGGTCACTGCACCGTCACGACTGCCGCAGCCGCGCCATGCACCTCGTGACACTTACGTCGGGGTAACTGCTACCGGTCTGGGACGGGGCGGCTCCGCACTAGGATCGGCTTGGCATGGCTCAGACGCTCCAGCGCACGCCGCTGCACGACCGCCACGTCGAGCTCGGCGCCCGGATGGTGCCGTTCGCCGGCTGGGAGATGCCCGTCCAGTACGAGGGCGTCATCCAGGAGCACCGGGCCGTCCGCGCCGACGCGGGGGTCTTCGACGTCTCGCACATGGGTGAGATCGAGGTCGAGGGCCCGCAGGCGCACGCGCTCCTCCAGAGCCTGCTCTCGAACGACCTGGACAAGATCCAGCCGGGCGAGGCGCAGTACACGCTGCTCACGAACGAGCGCGGGGGGATCATCGACGACGTCATCGCGTACCGCCTCGGCGAGTGCCGCTACCTGATCGTCGTCAACGCCTCGAACCGCGAGGCCGACTACCGCTGGATGAAGGAGCGCGAGATTCGCGGCTCCGAGGTCACCGACGTCTCCGCCGAGTACGCGCTCCTCGCCGTGCAGGGGCCGCGCGCGATCGAGCGGCTCGGCCTGCAGCCGGCGAAGGCGTTCACGTTCGCCGAGGATGAGATCGACGGCATCGAGGTCATGGTCAATCGCACCGGCTACACGGGCGAGGACGGGTGCGAGCTGCTCTGCATGAGCGAGGACGCCGTCGCGCTCTGGGACGCGGTGCTCGCCCGCGGCGTCGTGCCGTGCGGCCTCGGCGCGCGGGACACCCTCCGCCTCGAGGTCTGCTACCCGCTGCACGGCAACGACATCGGGCCCGACACCGATCCGATCTCGGCGGCGCTCGGCTGGACGTGCGCGCTCGGCAAGGAGTTCACCGGCGTCGAGGTCATCCGGCGCGTGCAGGAAGAGGGGCCGCAACGCAAGCTCGTCCCCTTCGTGATGGAGGACCGTGCGATCCCGCGCCAGGGGATGGCGATCGAAGGCGGCGGCGAGGTGACCTCCGGGTCGCACTCGCCGATGCTCGACGTCGGCATCGGCATGGGGTACGTGCCCGCCGCGCAGGCCGCGGCCGGCACTGCGCTTGCCGTCGACGTGCGCGGCAAGACGCGCGCCGGGCGGGTCGTCAAGAGACCGATCTACAAGAGGGAGGGCTGAATGGCCGCCGTGGAGTCGTATCCCGACGACCTGCGCTACCACGAGGAGCACGACTGGGCCCGCATCGAGGGCGACGAGGCCGTGCTCGGCATCACGTGGTTCGCCGCCGACGCACTCGGCGAGCTCGTGCACTTCGAGCCGCCGGAAGCAGGCGCGACCGTGACGAAGGACGCCTCCTACGGCGAGGTCGAGTCGGTGAAGGCCGTCTCCGACGTGATCGCACCGCTCTCGGGCGAGGTGCTCGAGGTGAACCAGAAGGTCGTCGACGCGCCGGAGACGGTGAACGAGGACCCGTACGGCGAAGGCTGGCTGATCCGCATCCGCATGTCGAACGCGTCCGAGACGGATGCGCTTCTCGACGTGAGTGCCTACAAGAACGTCCTCGCGAACCAGTGACGCATCCGTTTCTCGCCCTCACCGAGAGCGACCGCGAGGAGATGCTGCGCACGATCGGCGTCACTTCGGTCGAGGAGCTCTTCCGCGACCTGCCGGCCGGGATTCGCCTCGGCCGCGACCTCGACCTCGAGCCGGCGCTCTCCGAGCAGGAGCTCTCCGCGCACCTCGGCGCGCTCGCCGCGCGCAACGTCGACACGACGCGCGAGCTGTCGTTTCTCGGCGCGGCCATGTACGACCACTACGTGCCGGCCGTCGTCGACACGGTCCTCCAGCGCGGCGAGTTCCTCACGGCGTACACGCCGTATCAGCCGGAGATGAGCCAGGGCGTCCTCCAGTCGATCTTCGAGTACCAGACGGCGATCTGCGAGCTCACGGGCATGGACGTCTCGAACGCGTCCGGGTACGACGGCGAGACCGTCGCCGCCGACGCCTGCTACATCGCGAAGCACGCGACGGGGAAGACGAAGATCGTCGTCACCGAGGCGACGAACCCGCAGGTCCGGCAGGTCGTGAAGACGTATGCCCCGGGCTTCTGCCTGGAAGTAGTGGAGGTTCCCCACAGCGACGGGACAACCGATGTGGATGCTCTAGCGGCAGCATCGAAAGATGCTGCCGCGGTGATCTTCCAGCAGCCGAACTTCTTCGGCTGCCTCGAGCCGGCGCCGGAGCTCGCCGCGGCGGCGAACGACGCCGACGCGCTCCCGATCGCGCACGTCGACCCGCTGTCGCTCGGCGTCCTCGAGGCGCCCGGCAGGTACGGGTGCGCGATCGCGCTCGGCGAGGGACAGGCGGCCGGGAACCTCATGGCGTACGGCGGCCCGCACTACGGCTTCCTCGCCGCACGCCAGGACTTCATCCGGCGGATGCCGGGCAGGATCGTCGGCGAGACGGTCGACACCGAGGGCAAGCGCGGCTATGTCCTCACCCTGCAGACGCGCGAGCAGCACATCAGGCGCGAGAAAGCGACGTCGAACATCACGACGAACCAGACGCTCCTGGCGCTCGGCGGCCTCGTCTACCTCACGTGGCTCGGCCCACAGGGTCTGCGCGAGGTGGGGGAGACCTGCCTCGCTCTCGCCGAGCACGCGAAGCGGCGGCTGCAGGAGCGCGCCGGCCTCGAGCTGCTGTTTTCCGATAGGGCAACGTTCAAGGAGTTTGCGGTCCGCGTCGGACGGAACGCGCGGGACGTCGTCCGCGACGCACGCGCGCTCGGCGTCCATCCCGGTTACGCACTCGGCCGCGACTACGAGGGCATGGACGACGTGCTGCTCGTCGCGGTCACCGAGAAGCGGACGCCCGAGGAGATCGACCGCCTCGCCGACGTGCTCGCCGAGGTGGCGCGATGAAGCTCATCTACGAGAAGTCGCAGGCGGGTCGCCGCGCATCGGTCATCCCGCGCCCGGAGGGGCTCCCGGCCGTGGACGTTCCGGAGGAGCTGCGCCGCGCCGAGCCGCCGCGCCTGCCCGAGGTTCCGGAGTTCGAGCTCGTCCGTCATTTCACGGAGCTCTCGACGCGCAACTTCGGGATCGACAACGGCTTCTATCCGCTCGGGTCGTGCACGATGAAGTACAACCCGCGCGTCAACGAGCGGATCGTGATGCTGCCGGGCTTCGCGCAGCTCCATCCGCACCAGGAGGTGGACGGCGCGCAGGGCGCGCTCGAGCTCGAGTGGCGCCTGCAGGAGATCCTCGCCGAGGTGACGGGCCTCGACGCCGTCTCGCTGCAGCCGGCCGCGGGCTCGCAGGGCGAGCTGACGGGGCTCATGCTCGTGCGCGCGTACTTCGAGGACAAGGGCGAGAGCGAGCAGCGGCGCAAGGTGGTCATCCCGGACACGGCGCACGGGACGAACCCGGCGTCGGTGACGATGGCCGGCTACGAGCTCACGCCGGTGCGCACGGACGCGCGCGGGAACATCGACGTCGACGACCTGCGCGGCAAGGTGGACGAGCACACGGCGGCGCTCATGCTCACGAACCCGTCGACGCTCGGCCTCTTCGACGAGAACATCGAGCAGATCAAGGAGATCTTCCACAGCGCCGGCGCGCTCATGTACTACGACGGTGCGAACCTGAACGCGGTGTGCGGCATCTCGCGTCCCGGCGACATGGGCTTCGACATCGTGCACATCAACCTGCACAAGACGTTCTCGCAGCCGCACGGCGGCGGCGGGCCGGGCGGCGGGCCGATCGCGGTGCGGAAGCAGCTCGAGCCGTTCCTGCCGGTGCCGGCCGTCGTGCGTCATGACGACGGGAGCTTCGGCCTCGACTACGAGCGTCCGAAGTCGATCGGCAAGGTGCGCGGCTTCACCGGGCCGTTCGGCGTCTTCGTCCGCTCGTACGCGTACATCCGGATGTACGGCCCGCGCCTGCGCGAGATGTCCGAGACCGCGGTGCTGAACGCGAACTACGTGCTCGCGCGGCTGAAGGGCGCGTACGACCTGCCGTTCGACCGCCTCTGCATGCACGAGTTCGTGCTCTCCGCGCGCAGCCTCAAGCGCGACCACGGCGCGACGGCGCTCGACGTGGCGAAGCGGCTGATGGACTACGGCTTCCATCCGCCGACGATCTACTTCCCGCTCATCGTCCCCGAGGCGCTGATGGTCGAGCCGACGGAGACGGAGACGAAGGAGACGCTGGACGCGTTCTGCGACGCGATGCTCGCCATCGCCCGCGAGGCGGCCGAGGACGTCACGCTCCTGAAGGAGGCGCCGCACGACCGGCCGGTACGACGTTTGGACGAGGTGCGCGCGGCGAAGAATCCAGTGGTCAAGTACGGCTTCGACGCCGCGAAGGCCCCACAGGGAGTGTGATCCATGGGAATGCTCGGATGGCTCGACCGCCTCGCCGCCCGGTTCAACCGCAAGGCGACTCCGACCGCCGCGGTGGTTGCCGCCGAAAGCGCGCCGCCGGCGATGACGCCGGTGGCTGCCGCCGAGGTCGAGAAGGAACAGGCCGAGGAGATCGGCACGGAGGAGTAGTGCGGCTCGCGCTCGTCGCTGCAGCGGGCGTCTTCGTTGCGACGCTCGCCGACGACGCGCTCGCGCCGAGCCGTCTCTCGCATGCTCGCTCGCCCGTTGCGCTCGCCGGGGCGGGCGCGCTCGCCGTGGCGCTGCTCGCGCTCGTCCCGCGGGCGCGATCGATGGGAATGTCGCTCGGCGCGGGCGTCGCCGCCGGCGGCGCGGCGGCGACGTTCGTGACCGGGATCGCGTGGCAGGACGGAGTCCCGAACCCGCTGGTCCGTGGCGGTATCGCGTTCAACCTCGCCGACCTCGCGATCGCGTCCGGCGATGCGCTGCTCATCGGCGCGGCGTTGTTCCACGCGTGGCGGCAGCGCGAGCGCTTGTACGAGCCCGTCTAGGGGTACGTGTAACCGCCGCTTGTCGTCGTCGTGCCGGTGGACGCTTTGGTTGCCACCGCGTGCGAGATGCGCCTGCGCCAGTGATGCTGGAATGGCGCCATAGGATTGCGCCGGTGCCGTTCACGCTCAGCAACATCAAGGAGGACCTGGAGGACATCGGCCCTAGGTTCGACGGCGCGCCGGACCTGGAGTTCCGCGCCGCGACCAAGGCCCTCGAGCTCGAGAAATCCGCCCTGAGCTACCAGCGGGTCCCGCCCGGCTATCGCTTTCCGTACGGCCACACGCACATGAAGCAAGAGGAGGTGTACGTGGTTCTGCGCGGGAGCGGGCGGATGAAGGTCGACGACGAGATCGTCGAGCTCGAGGAGTGGGACGCGGTGCGCGTCCCGCCCGGCACGTGGCGAGGCTACGAGGCCGGGCCGGAGGGCCTCGAGATCCTCGTCATCGGCGCGCCCAACCTCGGCGAGGATCCGCGCGAAGACGTCGATGGACAGCGCGACTGGTGGGCTGACTAGCTGAGTTGTCCGGACGTTTGATCGTCTCGGCCGCAGCGGCGCAAACCGGCGCACGACATCGAAGCCGTGACCTCGACTGCTCCAGCGTGCTCTCGCCTGAGCGCCGTCAGTAGATGGACGCGACAACCCGTCGTCGAGCCTTCGGCGCGGCCGCAAGCTGGCCGCACGCGGCCTCGATGTCGCGGCCGCGCGTGAGGCGCACCGTCACCGGGACACGCGCGTGCTCCAGCTCCGCCTTGAACCGCGCGATGTGGTCGCGGTCCGAGCCGTCGTACATCCCGGTCGGGTTGTACGGAATGAGATTGACCTTGAAATCCTCCCGCCCGAGCAGCGACGCGAGAGCGCGTGCCTGCTCGCGCGAGTCGTTCACTCCGGCGAGCATCACGTACTCGACGAACACGCGCCGACGCCGCTGCGCCACGTGGCGCCGACACTCGGCGATGATGTCGCGCAGGGGATAGCGCTCGTTCACCGGCATGATCCGCGAGCGCAGCTCGTCGTCGGCAGCATGCAGCGACAGGGCCAGGCGGATCGGCGCTTCGACCTCGTCGACGAAGCGGCGCAGGCCGGGGAGCCAGCCGACGGTGGAGATCGTCGTCCGCCGGGGCGTAATGCCCACGTCGGGAAGCCGCCGCGCCGCGCCGAGCACCTCGTCGAGATTGAGCATCGGCTCGCCCATGCCCATGAACACCGCGTGGTCGACCTCCGTCAGGCGGCGGAAATGCAGTGCCTGGTCGAGGATCTCCGACGCCGTCAGGTTGCGCCCGAATGCCATCTGCCCGGTGGCGCAGAACGTGCACGTTAGCGGGCAGCCGGACTGCGACGACAGGCAGAGCGAGCGGCGCCCGTCGCGGTAGCGCATGAGCACCGCCTCGACCGGATGGCCGTCTGCCGTGCGGAAGAGCACCTTGATCGTCCCGTCGCGCGCCTCGCGCTGAACCTCGATCGACAGCGTCGAGAACGGCACGCGTGCGGCCAGCTCCTCGCGTAGCGCCTTCGGGAGGTCGGTCATCGCCTCGTAGCCGGCTGCGCCGCGCGCCGCCCACGACCACACCTGGCCGGCCCGGTACGCCGGCTGATCGAGCTCTAAGAGCGTGCTCTCCAGAAGGCCGACGTCCATCGGCCCACGGTAGCTAGCCGAACTCGATGATCAGGGACGGCTCGTCGGGGATGAGCGGCAGGCTCTCGGGCATCTCTTCGCGTAGCGGCCTGGAGCGGATGGGCCGCGGACGCTGTGCGCGGGGCCTTGCCGGCCGCCGCTTCGCCAGGAGCGCCGGGGCATTGACGACCGCAATGCATGTCCCGGTCGCGAGGACGGCCGTGAGCAGTCCACCGGTCGTCCAGCACACGACGAACCCGAAGCCGACGAGACCGGCGAAGTATCTGCGGAGTTGATTCTCCATCCCGGGTTGCATCATTCGGCCCGGGTCGCCGGGATCCTCCGCAGTTATTCGTACTGCAGCGCTTCGAGCACGTTCAACTTGCCCGCGCGCCGCGCCGGGAAGATCGCGGCGATGATCCCCGCGATGATCGCCGCGAGGATGAAGCTGACCAGCGTCCCGACCGGGATCGTGAACGCCGCGTACTTGATCGCCTTCCCCACCATGAGCGCGAGCACGATGCCGACCGGGATGCCGAGTGCGGCGCCGATGAGCGCAGTGACGATGCTCTCGTGGCGGATCATCCGCCGCACCTGACGGCGCGTCATCCCGACTGCGCGCAACATGCCGAGCTCGCGCGTCCGCTCGAACACCGTGAGCACGAGCGTGTTCACGATCCCGAACAGGCTGATGATGATCGAGAGCGAGAGCAGCACGTAGAGCAGGTTGAGCAGCGTGTTGATCCCCTGCTCCTGGTTCTTCTTGAACTGACTCTCGGTCGCCACCTTCGCGTCGGGGAAAGGCTTCAGCGCCTTCGTCAGCTTCGCGGTGTTCGCAGCGGTGACTCCGCCGGCGACGTTCAGGAAGGTGAAGACGTTCTGCGGGTTCGGGTACTCCGCGTCGAAGCGCTGCGTCGAGATGGTCACGTCGCCGTACGGTGAGCCGCCCTGCGGCGGGGCGAAGATGCCGCGCAGGACGAGGTGCATCGTCTGTGCCGTCGGCGTCTCGACCGCGATCGGCGAGCCGACAGTGAGGTGGTGCTTCTTCGCGTACGCCTTGGCGACGAACGCGCCGTTCTGGCCGAGCTCGGCCGGCACGGCCTGGGAGCCTTCCTGCCACTTGACCGTGATCACCTTGCTGATGTCTCCCGAGACGGCGGTGACGCCGATCCGGTGCCCGAACGCCTTCCCCTGGCCGGCGCGGACGCCCGAGACGACCTGGACGCCCGGCACCTGCTTCAGCGCGCTCGCAGACGCCGTCGAGATCGGGGAGAAGTTGTCCGTCGCCGTGACGGCGTACTGCCCCGTGAAGATGGAGTTGACCGCGTTCTCGAACGTCGTCTTGAGGCCGGACGCGAGGACGGACACGAGCGTCACGAGCGCGAGCCCGATCATCAGCGCGGACGCCGTCGAAGCGGTGCGCTGCGGGTTCCGCATCGCGTTGCCGCGGGCGAGCGAGCCGGCCGCGCCGCCGACGCGAACCGCCGGCCAGCCGAGCACGCGCGCGAGCGGCGGCACGAGCGTCTTCGCGAGCATCGCCACGCCGACGAACGTCGCCGCTGCGCCGATGCCGATCGCAAGCAGCCGGTCGGTGGTCGAGATCCCGCTGATGAAGAGCCCGATGAGCATGAGCGCGACCGCGCCGCCGATGGTGATCAGGGCCGCGGCGACGCTGAAGCGCGCGAAGCGCGACGTCGGCAGCACTGCGCCCTCGCGAACCGCCGAGATGGGCGGGACGCGTGTTGCGCGGATGGCCGGCCGCAGCGCAGCGATGAGCGTGATCAGGATCCCGACGACGAGCGAGACGACGATGGTGCGCGTCGCGAAGACGGTGCCCGCCTGCGGCAGGTCGATACCGAAGTGGACGAACAGCCGGTTCAGGCCCTTCGCGAGAGCGAGGCCGAGGAAGAGGCCGGTCACCGAGGCGAGCACCCCGATGACGAACGCCTCGAGCAGCACCGAGCGCAGCACCTGCCGGCGAGTCGCGCCGAGGGTGCGCAGCGTCGCCAGCTCGCGCGTGCGCTGCGCGATCGTGATCGAGAGCGTGTTCGCGATGACGAACCCGCCGACGAAGAGCGCGACGCCGCCGAAGGCGAGCAGGAAGTCGTTGATGATCGAGAGGAATCCGTTCGTGTCCTTCGTCGCCTGCGCCGCCTGCCCTTGCCCCGTCCGCACCTCCGCGTTCGCCGGCAGCAAGGGCTTGACCTCGCGCACGAGCTCCGACGGAGACACGCCCTTCTTCGCGGCGATGTCGATCCCGTCGAGCTTTCCGACCTTGTTGAAGATCTTCTGCGCTGTTGGGAAGTCGAAGATCGCCATCGTCGCCCCGCCGAGCGACGCGACGCCGCCGATCTTCACGATGCCTGCGACGCTGAAGGTCTGCTCGGGGCCGCGGGCGATGACGCCGATCGTGTCGCCGACCTTGTAGTGCTTCTTGCTCGCGGTGTTCGCGTCGATCGCCACCTGGTGCGGGCCAACCGGCCACGTGCCGCTGACGACGGTGAGCGGATTGAAGTGCTGGTCGCCGTGGGGATGGACGCTGAAGGCAAGCGGCGGCGCGCCGTGCCCGGAGATGACCTTGCCGTCCCGGCCGACGAGGTTGGCGTAGTCGCTGATATCGCCCTGGGCGTCGGACACGCCGGGAAGGCCGCGGACCTTCGCGAGCAGCGACTCCGAGAACGACGGCGGCAGGAGACTGCTGTTGCTGTTGGTCCCGAGCGCGCTCTTCGACGTGATGACGGCGTCGGTGTTCTTGTAGACGGTCGTGAACACCGTGCTGAACGCGGCCTTGATCGTGTCCGTCAGGACGTACGTGCCGCTGATCATCGCCACGCCGAGCACGATCGCGACGGCGGTGAGGATCGCCCGCAGCTTGCGCCCGAGCAGGCCCTTCAGCGCGACGAGGGTCACGAGCTGATCTGGCTCATCACCGCAAGGACGTCCTCGGCGCTCGCGCCGGTGAGCTCCTTGACGATGAGACCGTCGCCGATGAAGAGAATGCGGTCGGCGATCGCGGCGGCGCGCGGCTCGTGCGTCACCATGACGATCGTCTGCCCGTAGGTGTCGACGGAGTCGCGGATGAGGTCGAGGATCTCGCCGCCCGTCTTCGAGTCGAGGTTGCCCGTCGGCTCGTCGGCGAAGAGGATCGTCGGCTTCGTGATGAGCGCGCGCGAGATGGCGACGCGCTGCTGCTCGCCGCCCGAGAGCTCCGACGGCCGGTGTGCGCGCCGCTTCGCGAGCCCCGTCTTCTCGAGCAGCTCCTCCAGCCACGCCTTGTCCGGCTTCTCGCCCGCGATGGACAGCGGCAAGACGACGTTCTCCTCGGCGTCGAGCATCGGCAGCAGGTTGAAGAACTGGAAGACGAAGCCGATGTGCTCGCGCCGCACGCGGGTCAGGGCGGTGTCGCCGAGCTGCGTGATCTCCGTGCCGGCGATCTCGACGGTGCCGCCGGTCGGCGTGTCGAGGCCGGCGAGGATGTGCATCAGCGTCGACTTGCCGGAGCCCGACGGGCCCATGACGGCGACGAGCTCTCCTGCGCGCACGTTCAGCGAGACGCCGCGGAGCGCGTCGACGGCGGTGTCGCCCTCGCCGTAGCGGCGCGTCAGGTCGTGCGCGGAGACGACGACGTCGCCTGCGGAAGGCCGTTGCGGCTGCGTTTGCTCCTCGGTCGTGGCCACGGCGCCACGGTATCAGCGGTTTCCGGCGACAAGGAATCCGACGGCGACGAGCACGTACGCAACGATCAAGAGCATCCCTTCTCGCCGACTCGATCGACCGTTCGCGATCGTCACGCCGGCGAGGCCCACCGCTCCGGCCATCGCCGCCAGCTCCTCCCAGCGGAAGCTGAGCGGCAGCTCGTGCGTGAACAGGAGCGAGAGCAGCATCACGACGGGCACGACGAGAAGCGCCACCTGCGCGCTCGACGAGACCGCGATCTCGCTCGCGAGCTTCATCTTCCCGGCGCGCGCGATGACGACCGCGCCTCCGTGCTCTGCCGCGTTGCCCACGATCGCGACGATCACGGCCGCGATGAAGAACTCACTCGCGCCGATCGCCGACGCGAAGCCCTTGAGCGAGTGGACGAGGATCTCGCTGACGACCGCCGTCGCCACGGTCGCAACACCGAGCACGGCGAGCGCGAGCGGGAGCGGCCAGGCCGATTCCGCCGCGGCTGCGCGCTCGAGGCGCGAGTGGCGGCGCAGGTTGCGTCCGGTGACCGCGAGATAGAGCACGAGCAGGGCGACTGAGATCGGGATCGAGACGAGTGCGGCGCCGTGTCGCTCGGGCGGCCCCGTGTAACCGAGGACGGTGGTCGGGACGAAGAGGAGCACCGCGGCGCCGACGAGGCCGAGCTGCGCGAGGAGCGAGCGGCGGTCGATGCGCTTCTCCGGGCCGACGGCCTGCGCGACGCCGAATACGAGCAGGAGGTTCGAGATGACGCTGCCGGCGAGCGAGCCGCGGACGACCTGGGGCAGCCCGTTCCCGACCGCGAACAGCGCGATGATCAGCTCGGGCGCATTGCCGAAGCTCGCGTTCAGGAAGCCGCCGACGCCGGGGCCGGTGTGCTCGGCCGCATGCTCGGTCGTCTCCCCGATCAGCCACGCGAGCGGGATGAGCGCGATGGCGGCGAGGACGAAGAGCGCCGTGTTGCCGGGATTCGCGGCATAGCGAACGGCGATCGTGACCGGGGCGAGGGCCAGCGACGCCCAGAGGATCCGTCGAGCCACGTCGCGGTAGCGTAGTCGCGCGGTGTTGGATGCTGTCCTCTTCGACTGGGGCGACACGCTCATGCGGTGGGCGTGGGAGCCCGAGCTGCTCGCTGTCGGCCACGACGCGGGACTACGCGCGATCGGCCGCGACCCCGTCCCGGCGATGACCGAGCGCTTCCGCGACTCCTACCTTCCGCTGCTCTGGGTGCCCGGGACGCTGGAGGAGATCGAGTACCCGGGCCTCGTCAGGAAGCTGCTCGCCGAAGAAGGGATCGACGTGAGGGACGAGGAGCTGGAGCGCTTCCTCGAGGCAGAGCACGCCGCCTGGCAGCCGGCGCGCATGCTCGCCTCGACGACACACGCGCTGCTCGAGGCCCTCCGCGACCGCGGCCTGAAGGTCGGCCTCGTGTCGAACGCGCTCGATCCGCCGCACCTCCTGCATCGCGACCTGGAGCAGATGGGCGTCGCGCAGCGGCTCGACGTGGCGGTGTTCTCCTCCGAGGTCGGGTGGCGGAAGCCGCATCCGGCCATCTTCGAGCGCGCTCTCGAGGCTCTCGGGGTGGAGCCGGAGGCGACGCTCTTCGTCGGCGACACCCTCGCGGCAGACGTCGCCGGCGCTGCGGCGCTCGGCATGCACACGTGCCTGGCGCTCTGGTTCCGGGCCGACGAGGACGACGGCGCGCCGGAGCCCGAGTTCCGCGCGTTCACGCAAGTGGACGTTCTGACGGCGGTTCGGCGCCTAGGCCAAAACTCGTGATCTGTCAAGACTTGCGGGACCCGAAATCCGGCACACACAATGCAGGGAGATGAGTGAGCTGACGCTCACGCTCCGACCCCAGGACGACGTCGAATGTCGTGCCTGTGGCGTCCACTGCGACAAGGTCGTCTACCCGTCCGCGTGCATCGAGCGCTCGTGCCCGTTCGTGTATGCGTACGAGGAGCACGGGCACACCTTCATGGGCTGCATGCAGAGGGTGTACGAGGTCGAGATCGACCTCCAGATGCTTCGCGCGGCCGAGTCGCGGCGCGCCGGCTTCGGCGCCGTGAAGGCGATGCGCAACCCGCTGCCGATGTGCCAGGCCGAGATCGAGCCCTGCTACGAGCAGCGCACCGGCGAGCTCGGCTGCATCAACCCGGAGTTCAACGAGCTGCCGGCGGGATCGCCGACGTTCCGGGTCTTCGCCCGGCTCTCGTAGATTCCGGCACACCCGAGAGGGCGAGGACGCCGAACAGCGGCCCGAGCGCGGCGAGCGCGAACGCGAGCCGCCACGAGGACGCGGCCACGGCGGCGAACGCGGGCGGCGCAGCGGCCACGACGACGCCGAGCAACGTTTGCTGGAAGCCGAGGGCCGCGCCCGTGCGCGTGGCGCCCGCCGCTTCCGCCGCCGCCGCGAACGCGAGCCCGTTCCAGGCCATGCCGAGGACGCCGGCGACCGCGAACGCGGCGACGAGCGCGGTCAGCGGCGCTTCGGTGAGGGTGGCCACGGCCGCCGTCGCGGCCGCGAGCGAGATCCCGATCACGCGCAGCGGCCGCAGGCGGGTGCGCAGCCGGTCGGAGACGCGTCCGGCGCCGATGCGCGCGCCGATGGCGAGGACGTTGATCGCAGCGAGCAGTCCCGCGGCGGCGTGCGTCGACACGTGCCGGTGGTCGTGCAGGAAGAGCACGACGAAGCCGGTGATGCCGATCTGCGCGGTGAGGTACAGGGCCGTCCCGCCGCCGAGCAGCCACATGCGCGGGTCGCGCAGCGGCCGAACGACGTCGAGAAGGTCAGGCTCGCGCGCCGGGCCGCCGCGCATGAACGTCGCGGCGACGACTGCGCCGGCGAAGCACGCGCCGCCGAGCGCGTAGAACGCAGGCCGCGTACCGCCGAGGACAGGGAGGACGGCGGCGCCGAGCGCGCCGCCGATCGGGATCGCCGTCTGCCGAATCCCGAGCGCGAGGCCGAGCTCGCCGGACGGGAACCAGGCCATGATCGCGCGGCCGCTGGCGGCGTTCACGCTCGCACCCAGCGCGCCCGCCGCGATCAGCGCGCCGACGAGCGAGCCGAGGCCGCCGGTCTGGGCCGCCCCGACGAGCGCTGCGCCGGCGCCGACGAGCCCGGCGGCGATCACCCAGCGCTCGTCGAACCGGTCGGCGACGACGCCCCACGGCAGCAGCGTGAAGAGCATCCCGATGCCGATCGCCGCGAGCACGAGGCCCGTCTCGCTCAGCGAGAGCCGGTAGTGGGAGCGGATCTCCGGGGCGAGCGCGGGCAGCCCGACCGACGCGGTCGAGAAGCTCGCCTGCGCGAGCGTGCCTGCCGCCAGGATCACCCAGCGATAGCGCGTGCCCGGATCTCCTTCGCCTTGCGGATCTCGTCGGCGTCAGGCCCGTGGTTGTCGGGGCCCGCGGTCTCGAGCACGGCCGGCAGGCCCTGGAGCCGTGGGCTCCCGAGGAAGACGCCGAGCTGTTCGCCCAGCAAGCCATCCCCGATGTTCGCGTGCCGGTCGCGGTTCGAGCCGAGCGCCATCGCCGAGTCGTTGACGTGCAGCGCGCGCAGGCGGTCGAGCCCGATCGTCGCGTCCACCTCGTCGAGGCACGCGTCGAGCGCGGGTGGATCGGTGACGTCGACGCCCGAGGCGTACAGGTGGCACGAGTCGAGGCAGAGGCCGAGGCGCGGGTGCCGGCCGAGGCGCTGGAAGATCGCCGCGAGCTCGCCGATCGAGCGCCCGATCGTCCCGCCGGTGCCGGCCGAGTTCTCCATCAGCAGCCAGGTCTCGTCCGAGCACAGCTCGAGCACCTGCTCCATCGCCGGCACGACGCGCTCGAGCCCGTGCTCGAAGCCCGAGCCGAGATGCGAGCCGACGTGGAAGACGACCCCGTCGGCGCCGATCGCGCACGCGACCTCCATCGTGTTGCGCAGCGCGGCGACCGACTTCTCGTACACGTCGTCGTTCGGGGCCGCGAGGTTGCAGAGGTAGAGCGCGTGACAGAGGACGCCGCCCATCCCGGTCTCGGCCCGCTTCTCGCGGAAGCGCTCGAACGTCGCGGGATCGTGGTTCGTCGGCCGCCACATGCGCGGGCTCTGCGTGAAGAGCTGCAGGGAGTCGGCGCCGATCGCCACCGCACGGTCGACGGCGTTGTGGATGCCGCCGGAGGACGAGACGTGCGCGCCGATCTCCATCAGCCCAGCCACGCCTCGAGGCCCGCGGCCTCGTCCTCGAGCTCCCGGCGTACCGCACGGGGGAGAGGAGCGAACGGCTCGACACGGATGCGGCCCTGCTCGACCTCCCACACACCTGCAACCAGCCCGTCGACGAGGAAGGAGGACTTGACCCAGCCGCCGTCGATGACCCCGCCGCGGTACTCCTCCGGGAGCACGCGTGTGCGGTCCTTGTGCGAGAGCACGAGATTGTCGAAGCGCGGCAGCAGCCGAACGGGTGCCTGCGAATCCGCGGGCGGGCGTGGCGCGCGCGGCAGGTCGAAGAGCTCGCGCCCGCGTTCGTCGGCGAAACGCCGCAGCGGCTCGAGCGCGTCCAGCGCCGGCTGCACGTCGGTGACGCGAAGTCCGGACCATTCCGCCACGTCGGTCCGCGTTGCCGGCCCGAACGCGGCGAGATACCTGCGGACGAGCTCGGCCCGCGCTGCGCTCCCCTCCACCGGCGCCGACTCGATCGTCATGTAGCGCGTCTTCCCGCGCGGCTGCCAGAGGCCCGACTCCGGAGCGTGCGTCAGGCGGGCGTTCGTCCGGAGCGCGTACCAGGCGGCGTCCGCGCTCTTGACGTCGACTCCGTGCTCGCGGTCGAGGAACGCGGCGATCTCGGCCCGCGTCCGCGGCTCACGGCCGAACGCGCGGACGGCGTCGTGCAGCCGGTCGCCGAGGGCGGCCGCATCCGGCTTCAGCCAGGGCGGCCGCCTGACCGCCGTCCCGAAGATCCCGTAATCGGCGAGCGACACCAGATGGATCGCCCCGCGCATCAAGACGGCCCGGACGATGCGGCGCTCGAGCATCGCCCGCTCGAGCTGGTCGCGCCGGAAACCCGCGACGCGTGTCCAGAGGCCGACGTACGGCGCGGGCGCCCATTGGGACTGCATGCCGGCCAGCCGCTCCACCGCCGCCACGACCGAGACGCGCTTGCGCTCGAGCAGCATCTGCCGGGCAAGCGTCGCGCGGTTGAGCTCACGCTGCGTCAGGACGCGTTCCACGGCACCCGCTTGAACGTGACGGACGAGCCGGTGACGATCGCGAACTGCGCCAGCCCATCGTCGGACACGCCGACGGAGCCCGGGTTGACGTCGCCGAGGCAGACCGCTGCGAAGGCGCGGTCGTTCCCGTGACTGTCGGAGACGAGCGCGAACGGCACCGCTCTACCATAGGCAGACAGTGAGCGTCCGCGTCCGCATCGCGCCGAGCCCGACCGGGTTCCTGCACATCGGGACCGCGCGCACGGCGCTCTTCAACTGGCTGTACGCGCGGCACGCGGGCGGCGAGTTCCGCCTGCGCATAGAGAACACGGACACGAGCCGCGAGGTCGCAGAGGCCGTCGACCAGATCCAGGAGTCGCTGCGCTGGCTCGGGCTGGACTGGGATGGGCCGTTGACCTTCCAGCTCGACCGCATCGACGACTGCCGGCGCGCCGCCGAGCAGCTCGTCGCCGAGGGCAAGGCATACGAGGACGAGGGCGCGATCCGTTTTCGCATGCCGGACGAAGGGACGACCGCCTTCGACGACGTCGTGCGCGGGCGCATCGAGACGCCGAACGAGAAGCTCGAGGACGTCGTGCTCGTCAGGTCGGACGGAAGGCCGACGTACAACTTCGCGTCGCCGATGGAGGACGTGTGGGACGGCATCACGCACGTCATCCGCGGAGACGACCACATCTCGAACACGCCGAAGCAGATCAACGTCATCCGAGCCGTCGGAGGCGATGTCCCGGTGTACGCCCATGTGCCGATGGTGTTCGGCATGGACGGCAAGAAGTTGTCGAAGCGCCACGGCGCCGTCGCGGTGGAGGAGTTCCGAAACGACGGCTATCTCCCCGAGACGCTCGTCAACTTCCTCGCGCTGCTCGGGTGGGCGCCGGACGGCGAGACGACGATCATGAGCCGCGACGAGCTCGTCGAGCGGTTCACGCTCGAGCGCGTCAGCCCGAGCCCCGCGCAGTTCGACTACGCGAAGCTCGACTGGATGAACGGCATGTACTTGCGCGCGCTGCCGCCGGACGAGTTCGCCCACCGGCTCATCCTCTGGCTCGGCGAGCAGGGCTACGAGTGGGACGCGGAGCTCGTCCGCAGAGCCGCGCCGCTCGTCCAGGAAAAGATTGCGCGCCTCGGCGAGTTCCCCGACTACGCCCGGTTCCTCTTCGAGGATGTCGAGGCGAGCGTGGACGGCGGCGCCGACGTGGTCGCGGCCGCTCGCGACGCGCTCGCGGAGCTGGAGCCGTTCACGGCTGAGGCGATCGAGGCGGCGCTCCGCGGCGTCGTCGAGCAGCTCGGCCTGAAGCCGCGGCAGGGCTTCCAGCCCATCCGCGTCGCGGTCACCGGCTCGACGATCTCGCCGGGGCTGTTCGAGAGCATCGAGCTGCTCGGGCGGGAGAAGACGCTCCGGCGGCTCAGCGCTGTTGCCGAGTAGGAAGGGGCCGCGGCCGCGCCAGCGGGTCGAGTGCGCGCTGGAACACACGCCAGGCGTACCGCCGGAACTGCGGCGTCGGCGCCGGCACATCGTGTTCTGTCGCCTCGTCCCCCCGGTCAACGGGCTGCCAGGTGTCGCCCGTTCCCCTATGCATGACCAATAGGGAAACGTCTCCCTCCTGGAGTGGGTTACGGGATAGGGATATGTTCCCCGGCGTGGATCGCCAGGCTGTGCTCGTCGTCGACGACGAGCCCTCCATTCGGTTGCTCTGCCGGATCAATCTCGAGCTCGAGGGCTTCGACGTCCTCGAGGCGGGGACCCTGGCCGAGGCGCGGGCCGCGGTCTCGTCCCGGGACGTGAGCGTCGTTCTCCTCGACCTTCGCATCGGCCACGAGACGGGCGGCGACCTCGTCCAAGAGCTGCGCGACCGGCAGCCGCCGGTGCCCGTCGCCTTCGTGACCGGCTCGGCGGAGATCAACCCGGTGGACCACCGCGCCGACGCCTACCTGTGCAAGCCCTTCACGATCGAGGCGCTCCTCTCGACCGTCCGGCGTCTCGCCGCTCGGTAGTCTGCGACGCATGTCCACGACGGCCGTCCGCACTCCAGCCGAATACGAGTCGCGCCTGCGCGACTACTACTACGAGCGCTCCGAGGAGGGCCGCGCGGTTCGCGTCGGCGAGAAGGAGGTGTCGGAGCAGGCGGCGATCGTCGCCCGCTACACCGACCTCTTCTCGCGCGCGCAGCTCGATTCGCTGCGCGGGGCCGAGGAGGGGGCGCAAGGCGACGACCGCGAGCGTCTCTACCGGCTGCGGAAGACGTGCGAGGGCGGGATCATCTCCGCCGAGCTCGCGGACAGGCAGGACGCGCTCGAGAATGCGCTCATCGCCGCCCGCGTCACGTTCAAGGGCGAGGAGATGCCGCTGCGCGCCGCGCAGGCGCGCCTGGCGGTGACCGAGGGGTACGCCGATCGCGAGGAGCTCGGCAACCTCGAGCGGACGGAGTCGGCGCGGCTCAACCCCGACCGCCTGGAGCTGCTCGCGGCCGTCGAGGAGCTCGACGCCGCGGTCAGCGGCGAGCCCGACCCGGTCGCGCGTGCCGAGGAGGAGAAGGCAATTTCGCTGCGCGAGCTCGAGCGTGCGCTCGTAGCCGCCTCCGACGCGACGACTGCACCGTACGAAGCGATGCGCGACCGCTGGTTCGACCGGATCCTCGGGCCGGAGCGCGACGCGATGCCGACGAGCGGCCACGTCGCGTACGTCCGGCGCCTGTCGCCGCTCGAGTCGACGTACACGAAGGAACGCGCGACGGCTGTCTGCCTGGAGACGACGTCGGCGCTCGGCTTCGACCTGACGGCGATCCCGAACATCCGCCTCGATCTCGAGGACCGGCCGCAGAAGAATCCGCGCGCCTGCGTGATCGCCTCCGATCCGCCCGACGTCGTGCACCTCATCACGCTCGCGCAGGGCGGCCTCGCCGACTACCAGGCGTTCATGCACGAGGCCGGTCACGCGCTCCATTACGCGGGCGTCGACCCGCGCCTCCAGTTCACGTTCCGCGCCATCTCGCGCGACCACGCGCTGACCGAGATCTACTCGTACATCTTCGAGGCGATCACGCGGGAGCCGGGCTGGCACGCGCTCCACTTCGGCCTCTCGGACGCGCAGGCGGAGGAGAACGCCGAGGCGACGCTGTTCCTGGAGGCGCTGCTGTACCGGCGGTACACGGCGAAGCTCCGGTACGAGCTCGGCTTCTGGTCGAACTTTGCCGGGGAGAGGGGCTCGTCGCCGCGCGATTACTCGCTGCTCCTGACCGAGGCGACGGGTGTGCGCTACGACCCGCGCAACTATCTCTCCGACATGGACGGCGGCTTCTATTCCGCCGACTACCTCCGCGCCTGGATCCGTTCCGCCCAGCTGCGCGCGCATCTCGTGCGCGAGGTGGGCGAGGACTGGTGGCGGAGCGCGAAGACGGGCGAGATCCTGCGTGACCTCTTCGCGGAGGGGACGAAGCCGACGAGCGAAGAGATCGCCACACGTCTCGGTTTCGAGGCGCTCGACACGGGCCCGCTCGTGTCGGATCTGTCCGCGATTTCTTAGAGCGCGTCGCGCACGAGCTGGAGGATGCCGCGCTCGTCCTCGCCCTGCAGGTCCTTCCGGAGCAGCTCGTCGAGCTCGATGCCGACGAGCAGCACGATCGCGGCGACGTAGAGATACGTCGTGAGCACGTAGACGCCGAGAAGGCTCGTGATCGCGTTCCGGAAGCTGGCGGCGCGGAGGTACTCGGCGAAGATGAGGCTCTGCGCGATCCAGCCGACGACGACGAGGGAGGCGCCCGCGCTCGCCCAGCGCGTCGTGCGCCGCTCGGCCGGCGCGTAGCGGACGAGCAATCCGAACGCGAGGCCGATCAGGACCGCGGCGAGGAGCCAGCGGCCGAACGCGAACGGGAAGCTCCACGCGCCGTGCACGGCCGAGCTCGCGGCCGTGCCGAGGAGGATCGCGCCGATGAGCGCTGCGGTGAGGACGACCGCGATCGCGATGGAGATCGGGAAGCGCACCCACCATCTGCGGTCCTCGTCGTGGTCGTAGATGCGCGAGATGGCGCCCATGCACGCGCGCACGACGCCGGAGATCTCCCAGATCGTGACGACGCTCGCGAACGCGATCAGCCCGGCCGAGCTCGTGTGGAAGACCTTCTCGAAGGTCTGGTTCAAGCCGGCGAAGACGTCGGACAGGACCTTCGGCTCGATCTTCGGAGCAATCTGTAGCGTCCACACGTCCGTGCGGCCGATCTCACCGAGCACCGCGACCGAGAGGAGCACGAGCGCGACGAGGGCGACGAGCGCCTGGAACGCGATCGCGCTCGCGTACGTGAGGAGGTTGTCCTCCGCAAAGAGGTCGACCCAGAGGTCGACGAGCTCCTTGAGGCTCTGCTTGTGTCCGTGTCTGCGACGCCGTGGCATGGCAGGCGCAACGTTTCCGGTGTGGCTGTTCGTTACGCCGAGGCCGAGTCGCGCCAGGCCGCGCGCAGGCGGTCGCGGTAGCCGAGCCAGAGCACGGCGGCGACGATCAGGAGGACGATCTCGTCGAACGGGCCGGGAATGGGCGCGACGCCGACGGCGGCGAGCGCCCGCAGCCAGCGCGGGAGCCCGCCGTCCCGGAGGACGATGCGGACGGCACGCGCGATCCTCCGCAGTGAATCGAGCGGATGAATCACCCGTTGGGCGATGGGTGAAGTGCGTCGCTCATCCGATGATGAGGGGGCGGCGATGGTCCATCTCTCGAACATTCTCTCTGCCACGGTGTTGTTCTATGCGGCGGTTACGCGTGGGGCCTTGACCGTCGCGTGGGCGCTCGGCCGCCTGACCCGGAAGGCATAGAAAAAGCCCCCGCTATGCAGGGGCTTTCCAAGAAGAGGCGCATACGGGATTCGAACCCGTGCCGCCGCCGTGAGAGGGCGGTGTCCTAGGCCACTAGACGAATGCGCCCCGAACCGGCGGTTAGTGTAGCCGCGCCCCGGGGCACAGAGCAGTCATGTTCGGCCGATGGCTGAAGCGCGGCGAGAAGCATCGCGCGGCGAAGCAGCAGGGCGACGTGCACGCGCTCGACCGCGCCGGCGATCCGCGCGGCGGCGTCCAGAGCCCCGGGTACCGGTTCGCTCTGCCCGAGGACATCGTCGAGGAGGAGGGGACTGCGATGAGCGGCCCCGGCGGATCGCCCGAGGATCCGCTCGACACCGAAGAGCGCCGCGCGCGCGACCGCGCCTCGTAGACCTAGCTTGTGACGGTGAACGTGCCGGTGCTGACGGCTAGGCCGCCGGTGGTCAAGACCTTGATCCTCCCACTGGTTGCGCCGGGCGGAACAGTGAACGTGACACTCGTTGGGCTGACGCTGGTGGGGACGGTGAGAATGCCGCCGATCTCGACGCCGATGGTGGAGCCCAGGTCGGTGCCGGTGATGGTGACGGATGCGCCGACCGGGCCGCTACCGGGCGAGACCGAAGTTATCGTCGACGAGGGCGAGACGGTGAACAGTCCGACGGTTGTGTCGCTGCCGCCCGGAGTAATCACGCGGATCGTTCCGCTCGAGGCGCCCGCCGGCACGGTGAAGGTGAGCTTCGTCGCCGAAACGACCGAGAAGGGGGCGCTCCTTCCGTCGAGCTTCACATCAGTCGCGCCGGTGAGATTCGTGCCGTTCACGGTCACCGTCGCATGGGCGCCGCCGCCGCCAGGGTTGAAGCCGGTGATCGTCGGCGGCAGGTAGAAGAGCGCGCCGCTCGTGGTCGTGCCACCCGGAACGGTCACGCTCACCTGCCCGGTCGTCGTCCCGGTCGCGACCGTCGCAGTGATCTGACTGTCGGAGTCGACGTGGAACCCCGCGGCGTCCACGCCGGCGAACTTCACAGCCGTTGCCCCGCCGAAGCCGGAGCCGAAGATCCTCACGCTCGTCCCGATCGGACCGGCATCGGGCGTGAACGAGCCGATCGTCGGACTGAACGTGAACCTACCGCTGCTCGTCCCGGTTCCCCCCGGCCCCGTGACGCTCAGCGTCCCACTTGCTCCGGCTCCCAGGACGACGGTGACCATCGAGTCCGAAACGACGGTGAAGCTTGCCGCCGGAGCCCCGCCGATCGCCACACCGCTCGCTCCGGTGAAGTTCGACCCCGAGAGGGTGACCGTGGCGCCGGCGGGACCACTCGTTGGGCTGAAGTTCGCGATCGCCGGCTGGCCGACATAGTGGACGGTGGCGAGCGTCTGCGTGCCTGTACCGCTCTCGACCTGCTCACCGTCGACGGTGGCGACGAAGACGCCTGAGCCGGCCGAGGCCGATGCGGTCACGGCGGCCGTGTACGTGCCGTCGCCCTCGTCGATGATCGAGCCGAGCGAGCCCGAGCCCGAGAGCTTCGTGATCGCGACGGTCGCACCGCCGTGGGTCACGTCGTTTCCGCCGGCGTCCTTCGTCTGCACCGTCAGCACCTGCGTCGAGGAGCCGTTGGCCGCGATCGCGGAGCTCACGGGAGTCAGCGTCGACCGGCGTGCGTCAGCCGGGCCGACCGGCACGACGCTGTTGGAGGCTGTGGAGGCCTGGCCGGTGCCGACGCCGTTGGTCGCTGCGACCGTGAACGTGTATGCGGTCCCATCCGTCAACCCAGTCACCACGAGCGGGCTCGCGCTTCCGGACGCGGTCGCGCCGCCGGGCGAGGCCGTGACCATGTACGAGCTGATCGGCGAACCGTTGTCCGCGGGCGCCGTGAAGACGATGGTGGCCTGCCGGTCTCCGCCCACGGCCGACACATCGGTGGGCGCGCCCGGTAGGCCGGCCGGAGTGACGCTGTTCGACGCGGCGGAGGCCGGACCGGTGCCGACGCCGTTCGTCGCCGCGACGGTGAACGTGTACGCGGTCCCGTCCGTCAGGCCTCCTACCGTGACCGGGCTGCTCGAGCCGGTTGCCGCCTGGCCGCCCGGGGAGGCGGTCACGGTGTATCCGATGATGGACGAGCCGTTGTCGGAGGGTGACGTAAAGCTGACCGCCGCCTGACCGTCACTTGCGGTGGCGGAGACGGCACTCGGCGCCTGCGGTAGGCCGGCCGGAGTCGCTGGGCTCGACGCCGCCGAGGTCGAACCGGTGCCGACCCCGTTGGTGGCGGTCACCGTGAAGCTGTACGGGGTGCCGTTCGTCAGCCCGGTCACGACGATCGGGCTCGCGTCCCCGGACGCGCTCGCGCCGCCGGGCGAGGCGGTCACGGTGTACGAGGTGATCGCCGAGCCGTTGTCCGCCGGCGCCGTGAAGGCGACGGTCGCCTGCCCGTCTCCCGCCGTGGCAGAGACGCCGGTCGGCACCTGCGGGAGCCCGGCCGGCGTCACGGCGCTCGACGCCGCCGAGGCCGGACCGGTGCCGACGCCGTTGGTAGCCGTGACCGTGAACGTGTACGCAGTCCCGTTCGTCAGACCGGTCACCGCGATGGGGCTCGCGCTTCCGGACGCGGTCGCGCCGCCGGGCGACGCGGTGACCGTGTACGAGCTGATGGGCGAACCGTTGTCCGCCGGGCCCGTGAACGAGATGCTCGCCTGTTCGTCCCCGCGCAGCGCCGATACGTCGGCCGGCGCGCCCGGCGGCCCGACGGGCGTGACGTCGGTGGAGGCCGTCGAGGGAGCGCCTTCGCCCACGCCGTTCGTGGCCGTAACCGTGAACGTGTATGCGGTCCCGTCGCTGAGGCCGGTGACGACGACCGGGCTCGCGCTCCCGGACGCGCTCGAGCCGCCGGGAGAGGCGGTCACGGTGTACGAGGTGATCGCCGAGCCGTTGTCTGCCGGCGCGGTGAAGGCGACGGTCGCCTGCGAGTCGCCCGCGGTCGCCGACACATCGGTCGGCGCTCCCGGCAAGCCTGCCGGAGTGACGCTGTTCGACGGCGCCGAGGCCGCGGTCATGCCGAGGCTGTTGGTGGCCGTCACGGTGAAGGTGTACGCCGTCCCGTTCGTCAGACCGGTCACCGAGATCGGGCTGCCCGCGTCGGACGCGGTCGCGCCGCCGGGAGAGGCGGTCACCGTGTAACCGACGATGGCCCTTCCGTTGTCCGCCGACGCCGTGAAGCTGATCGTCGCTCGACCGTCCCCGGCCGTCGCCGAGACGTCGGTCGGCGCCCCGGGCGGGCCGAACGGCGTGGCGCTGTTCGACGCTGTCGATGCCGGCCCGGTGCCGACGCTGTTGGTGGCGGTGACCGTGAATGTGTACGCCGTGCCGTTGGTGAGACCGGTGACGACGATCGGGCTCGCGTTGCCGGAGGCGGTCGCCCCTCCGGGGGACGCCGTCACCGTGTATCGGCTGATCGGGTCGCCCGACCCGTCGTCCCGTGGTGCGGTGAACGTGACCGTCGCCTGCCCATCCCCGGCCGAGGCGGACACGCCGGTCGGCGCGCCCGGGGGGCCGTGCTGGATCACGATGGTGGCCGCGATCGACGCGTGCGCACTCCCGTTGCGGCTCACCGTCTGGCCGGTGAAGACCTGCGTCTTCGACGTCCCCGCCGAGTCCGTCTCGGTTACCGTCGCTGCGTAGACGCCGACGTTCTGGTACGCGTGGCCGGTCGTCGGGGACGTCGTCGTCGCTGTGTGTCCGTCGCCGAAGTCCCACGCGTAGGAGGCGATCGACCCGAACGCGACGCTCGACGCGGAGGCATCGAGGACGGTCGTCTGGAAGGCCGGCGCGGCAGTGACGGCGAGCGCGGCGACCGGCGCCTGGTCGGGTGCGATCGCAACAGCGACCGGGGCGGTTCCGACAGAGATGGCGGTGCCGGCGGTGTTGGTCGCCGTGTCGATCGGCGTGACGGTATTGCTTCCCTCATTCGTGACATAGGCGGTCTTCCCGTCGGGCGCGATCGCGATGGCGATGGGATTGCCGCCCACGGCGATTGCTGTACCGGCAGTGTTGGTCGCCGTGGTGATCGGCGTGACGGTATTGGATCCTTCGTTTGCGACGTATGCGGTCTTCCCGTCCGGCGTGATGGCGATCCCGACAGGGGTGGCGCCGACCGCGATCGCCGTACCGGCGGTGTTGGTGGCCGTGTCGATCGGCGTCACGCTGTCACCCACCACATTGGTGACGTAGGCCGTCTTACCGTCGGGCGTAATCGCGATCCGTCCGGGATCGCTGCCGACCGTGATCGCCGTACCCGCGGTGTTGGTTGCGGTGTTGATCGGCGTGACGGTGTTGGTCAGCTCGTTGGCGACGTACGCCGTCTGGCCGTCCGGCGTGATCGCGATCCCCTGCGGGCCGAGGCCGACGGTGATCGCAGTGCCGGCGGTATTGGTTGCGGTGTCGATCGGCGTGACGGTGGTGCCTTCCTGGCCGCTGATGTTGCTCCCCTGACTGCTGACGTACGCGGTCTGTCCGTCCGGCGTGATGGCGACCGCAGAAGGACAAGAACCGACGGCAATTGCGGCGCCGGCAACGTTGGTCGCCGTGCTGATGGGGGTCACACTGTTTCCGGCGCATGAGGCGACGTACGCGGTCTTCCCGTCCGGGGTGATCGCGATCCCATGCGAATTCGGCCCGACGGCGATCGCGGCGCCGGCAGTGTTGGTCAGCAGGTCGACCGGAGTTACGGTGCTACTACCGCTGCCCACGACGTACATGGTCGGACTCGAACCCGTCGCGCCGGCCGGCATCGAGCCGCCGAGCACGAGCAGAGCAGCCGTCAGCGTCAATCCCACGCGCAAGAGCGGATGCCCCCAGGGCGGTCCCGGCCGACCGAGCCTCACCGACCCCTCCCATCCAGTAGAACGCCGCACGAACCCTCCCTGGGCTTATACGACTCGACGAGGCCCTTTACAAGCCAGGCCGTCTCGTTCGAGGCGACGAGCGCCGGGCGTCCTAGCCGCGTCGCGCGAGCCCGACCGCAAGCCCGACGACCCCGACCGCGGACGCGGCGCCGACGATCGTCCACGCGAGTCCGGATCCGGCCGGCGCCGCCGCGAGCGCGACGACGAGCGCCGCCACAGCGAGTGATCCTGATGCGAGCGCGCCGAGCGCGACGGCTCGAGCCTGCACCACCGCCCGCTCGGCGGCGATGTGGAGCCGCTCGTCGATCGACCACGCGGCGAGCTCGCCGCACAGGAGGAGGCCCACGGCGACAAGAGGCGCTGCGTCGTCGACGTGCGAGGTCCGAACGACGAGCTCGATCGCGTAGGCGACACCGAGCAGCGCCGGAGGCCACGGAACGAGCTCCGCCCGTGCGCGCACGAGCAGGAGGACGAGGAGCAGCGCGCCCACGCCGCCGAGCGCGCCCGTCGCAGGCGCCGCCTTGCCCGATCGCGCGAGCGTGTACGCGAGCACGCCGCCAAAGGCGCACCCGGACAACGCAGCGAGGGTCACGCGCGCGCGGGCCTGGCGTAGCGCCTGAATGTCGACACCTCCTCCAAGGGGACGTTGAGCGGGACGCCGTCGATCCACTCGACGACCGGGACGCCGGCCTGCAGGTAGCGCGCGCGCATCGCCTCCCGCGACAGGCGCCACAGCCGGTACGACAGCTGCTCGAGCTCGCCGCCCCCGGCATCGACGAACGGCACCGGCGACACCTCGACGACGGCGAGGTCGAATCCGCGCGCACGGAGGTCGAGCAACGCCGGCCCCGTGCGGGGATCGAGCAGCGGCGTCAGCGCGACCACGAGCGCCTTCGGCGGCAGCGAGCGCGGCGGCAGCACGGCGACGTCGCGCGCGGCGAAGCTCAGCACGATGTCCATCTGCAGCAGCGAGTCGACGATGCGGTACAGCTGCCGCGTGCCGGACTCGGGCTCGAGCCACGAGAGGAAGCCGCCGAAGCTCACGAGCCCGACGCGGTCCTTCCGCTGGAGATAGCGATGCGCGAGCGACGTGGCCGCGCGCACGCTCAGGTCGAGCGTCCCGCGGCCGCCCGAGTGCGCGTCGGTGAACGTGTCGAGGAAGAGGACGACGTCGGTGTTGCGTTCCGGGCTCTGCTCGTTCACCCACAGCTCCCCGCGGCGCGCCGTCGCGCGCCAGTTGATGCGTCGCGTGCGATCGCCGGGCGCCCATGCGCGAATGTCCGCGAACTCGATCCCGTCGCCCTTCGTCCGCGAGACCTGGTTGCCGACGAAGACCTGCGTCTCGAGCGGGACGAGAAGTGCGTGCAGCGTCTCGACGCTCGGATAGACGCGCAACGCCGCGCGGTCGCCGAGCCTGGCTTCCCAGGCGTAGAAGCCGAGCCGATCCCGTGCCCGCAGGAGCGGCGGGCCGAGCACGAGCGCGCCCCAGCGCTCGCACCGCAGCGGCACCTCGAGGGTCCGCTCCTCCCCGGCGGCGAGCGCGAGCGCGCGCGGGTTGCGTGAAGCAGTCGAGAGCTCGGGCGGGAGGTCGAGGTAGACGTCGACTCGCTCGGCGCTCTCGGCCGTGAGCGAGATCGTCGCCTCCACGATCTCCGACTCGAGGGCGCGGTCGCGGTCGAGCTCGAGCGCGACCCGCAGCTGCGGGGGGCGGGCGAGCGCGGGCGCCACGACTGCGGCGAGGGCGAACGGCGCCGCAAGCGCGACCAGCTCGACGCGCCCGAGCACGAGACCCGCCAGGAGGCCGGCCGCCGCGAGCGCGACGTACGCGGGCAGGCGGGGCGAGACGTGCTGCGTCACGAGGCCGTGCGGACGTCCTCGGCCGGCGGCGTCGGCACCGACTCGAGCGCCTCGGCGACCACGTCCTCGCCGCGGATGCGCTGCACCCACAGCTCCGGCCGCAGCGTCAGCCGGTGCGCGAGCGCGGGCGCCGCGATCGCCTTCACGTCCTCGGGCACGACGAAGTCGCGGCCCGAAAGCGCGGCTTTCGCGCGCGAGAGCTTGAGCAGCGCCAGGCTCCCGCGGGGGCTTGCGCCGACCGCGAGCTGCCGCGACATGCGCGTGGCTGTAACGATGTCGACGATGTAGCCCTCGATCGCCGTCGAGACGTGCACCTGCTCGAGCGACTGCTGCATGGACACGAGCGTCGGAGCGTCGACGACGGGTGAGATCTCGACCTCGTCCTCGCCGCGCTGGAGCCGGCGGCCGAGCATCTCGATCTCGTCGTCGCGCGCCGGGTAGCCGATCCCGGCCCGGATGAGGAAGCGGTCGAGCTGCGCTTCCGGCAGCGGGTACGTCCCCTCGTACTCGATCGGGTTCTGCGTCGCCAGCACGACGAACGGCGACGCGAGCGGCCGCGTCTCGCCCTCGGTCGTCACCTGCCGTTCCTGCATCGCCTCGAGCAGCGCGGCCTGCGTCTTCGGTGGGGCGCGGTTGATCTCGTCGGCGAGGAGAAGGTTGGTGAAGATCGGGCCCGGCATGAACTCGAACTCCGCGCGCCGCTGGTCGAAGATCGACGCTCCGGTGACATCGGAGGGCATGAGGTCGGGCGTGAACTGGATGCGGGCGAAGCCGAGCGACGTCGCGGACGCGAACGACCGCGCGGCGAGCGTCTTGGCCAGCCCGGGATAGTCCTCGAGGAGCACGTGGCCGTCGCAGAGGACGGCGAGCAGGATGAGCTCGAGCGCATCTCGCTTGCCGACGACGGCGCGCTCGACCTGGTCGAGGATGCGCGCGGCCCGGTCGCGGAGCTCCTGCAGCTCCATCACAGGCGCTCGATCGCGTCGACGAGGGCGGCGATACGGCGCAGCGGCAGGCCGTGGGCGGTGCGGTCGTCGGGTGCGGGCCGGTCGGCGCGGAGGTACTCCCACGCCACGTCGCCGATGACGTCGCGCGCATCCGCGAGATCGGCGTCGTGACGAGCGGCGAGGCGTGCGGCCGCCACCTCGCGGAGCTGCGGCAGAAGGCGGGTGTGCAGGTCGCCCGCGTTGGTGCTGCTGAGGGTGAGGTCGCGCTCGGTGCGGACGAGCTCGGCCGGCCGCGCTCGTGCGGTCTTGCGCGGCGGCAGCGCGCGCTCGAGCTCGGAGGTCGCGCGCTCCCATTCTTCTTCGGTGCGCGCCATGCGCGTGAGCACGAGGAGCGCGATCGCAGTCAGCGCGAGCACGTAGGCGGCGAGGATCTCACGGACCGAGATCGGACGCAGGCCGAGCGCGATCGCGAGGCCGATCGTGGCCACGACGATGGTTCCGACCGGGACGCGCGGCTTCCTCATGCGGCTGCCTCGACCGGTTGCCGCAGCTCGTCGCGGAGTGAGACGAGCGCATCGATCGCGTCGTCGCGCATGGCCGGCTCCGGCTCGTGCTGGCTGAACTTTGCCCATTCGAAGAGGTCGGTGAGGCGTGTGACCGCGCCGGCGCTCGCGTCGAGCGCTTCCAGCGCGCGCGCGAGATACTCGAACGGCGTCTCCGACGGCCGTCGCGGGATTCCCGCGCCCCCGAGCGTGCGCTCCATGCGCGCATATGCGGCGATGATCGCGCGCCGCAGGTCCGGCTCGGAGCGCAGATCGTCGAGGGACTCGTCCAGCGCGAGCGCCACCTCCTCTTGCGGGCGGAGGTGCCACCTTTTCAGCGGTTTCGAGCTCCGGCTCGCGAACGCGGCGACGCCGGCTGCTGCGAGGAGGGCCGCGACGATGGCGATCTCGTCCCAGCGGATGCGTGCGCCCCGAATGCTGGCGGGGTTCGGGTGCTCTCGATCGCTGGGAGTGAGCGTGTGCTTTCCGCTCTCGCCGCTCTTGGGATGCTTATGCGCGCCGAAGTGTAAGTGCGCGTGAAGAAGGAGCCAGCCGAAGAGCAAGCTCGCGGCGAAGCTCGCGAGGAGCTGAACGACTCTGATGCGGGGACGATCCGCCGTCGGCGTCGACCACCTCGAGCCGAGGATGCTGTACAGGGAGACAACCGCGATCGCGACCGCGGCGAGCGCGAACGTCGTGTAGACGTAGTCGAAGAAGTGCGCCGTCGGCCCGCCGCCGCGCGACGTGGACAGCGGCCGCCCGTGGCTCGCGAGCGCCGCGACGGCGAGGAGACCGGCGACGGCCAGGACGAGCGGCAGGAGCCGGCGCGTGCCCATCGCCGGAGTCTCGCATGGTGCGCGACCGGGTGGCAGACTCGGAACGGTGCGAATCGGTCTTCTCTGGCGCGCCGAATGGGATCCGGTGGACGGCAGCGCGTCGGTCGCCGAGACCTGCAAGTTGCATGGGATGTTCGCCGCCTTCGCTGCGCTGGGGATCGCGGCCGAGCCCGTCGTCTACTCCGACCACAGCGTCGATGTCGTGCGCGATCAGCTGCTCGCCCTCGACGGCGTGCTCGTGTGGGTGAACCCGATCGAGCAGGGGCTCGACCGCTCACAGCTCGATCCGCTGCTGCGCGAGGCGGCCGACAACGGCGTGTGGGTCAGCGCTCATCCGGATGTCATCCTGAAGATGGGGACGAAGCAGGTGCTGGCCGACACGCGGGACATGAGCTGGGGCACCGACACGCACGTCTATCGCAGCGCCGACGACCTTCGCGAAGAGCTGCCGGATCGCCTCGCCGCCGGGCCGGTCGTGCTCAAGCAGTACCGCGGCATGGGCGGCAACGGCGTGTGGAAGGTCGAAGCGGCAGGCGGCGGCGAGCTCGTGGTGCAGCACGCCGTGCGCGACGCGCAGCCGGAGCGCGTGACGCTCGACGAGTTCGTCGCCCGCTGCGAGAGCTACTTCGCCGTGTCCGGGCGGATGGTCGAGCAGCCGTTCCAGGAGCGCCTCGAGGAGGGGATGATCCGGGTGTACCTCACACACGACCGCGTCGTCGGCTTCACGCACCAGTATCCGAGGGCGTTTCTTCCGGCCGGCGACGGGCCGCCGGCGAAGCGGTTCGAGCCGGCATCGGCTCCTGACTACCAGGAGCTGAGGACGCAGATGGAGTCGGAATGGATGCCGGAGCTGCGGCGCCTCCTCGCCCTCGAGACGCACGACCTGCCGGTCATCTGGGACGCGGACTTCCTCCGCGGCTCGGACGGGCGCTACGTCCTGTGCGAGATCAACGTCAGCTCGACGTTCGCCTTCCCCGAGCATGCGATGCCGGCCGTTGCGGAGGCTGCGCTCGCGTGCATCCGAGAGAAGAAGGCTGCGGGACAGGGATTCGAACCCCAACTTCCGGTTCCAGAGACCGGCGTCCTACCGTTAGACGATCCCGCAACGGGTCCGCCCGCATTGTAGCGAGGCCCTGAGCCGGGTTCAGACGTCGAGCCGGTACATCGGCACGAGCCGCTGCTCCGTCTCGGTGTCGATGTGCGCGACCACCTCGACGTACGGCTCCAGCCCGGACCCGCGCAGCTTCGCCCGCAGCAGTCCGTCCACTTGGAAGAGGCCGGACGAGTTGTTCATGAGGATCTCGATGAGGATCGGCCGCTCCTCGCCGTCGGTGATGGTGACGTCCTCGATCGCAGCGGCCGAGAGCGAGTGCATGGACACGCGACCGCGCTCGAAGCCGATGCGGGAGCGGCCCTTCGCCATGTCGAGCGCGTCGGCGACGCGGACGATCCCCGCATCGGTCGTGAGCGGCTCGCCGTCGGCGCGGTGGCTGATGATCGCCTGCAGCACCTCGGAGACGACGACCGTCCGCTCCGGCTCGTCGTAGATGCCGGTCAGCAGCTCGCGCAGCTTCGGCTCGGACAGGAACAGGCTGAAGTCCTCGTGGCCGTGGCGGTGGATCGACATGCCGATGCAGTGCGTGAGCGCGGCGAGCGTCACGACGACCTCGGCGTCGTCGTTCGTCATCCCGTAGTCGCGCACCATCGCCGGCTCGACGCCGTGCTTCGTGAGCTGGCGCAGGAGCTTGAGCGCGATGTTCGCCACGATCTGGATGTGCACCCAGGAGTGGTCGTTGATCTCCATGCGTGCAACCGCGTTCACGTTGGAGACGTGCCACCACGCCTTGAGCTGCTTGTCGGCGTTCACGCGCTCGACGAGCGTGCGCAGCTTGCGGTTGCCGCGCACCGGCACGTTGATGCGCATGCGCTCGATCGCGTCGGAGGGCGTGAGCCGCGCTTCGCGCTCCGCTTCCTCCGGAATGGGCTGGTCGATCCGGTCTGCGGTCTCCTTGTCGAGCGCCATCGAGCGGAGTCTATTCAGGCCCTTCGGTGCGCTCCTCGTCCCAGATGGAAGACCACCTCTCCTGTCCGGGCTCGGGGAGGATCGGCACTGCGGGCTCGGTCAGCCGGTAGTACAGGACGGTGAGCACGTGCGCCTGGTACGGGACGGCGAGGGCGCCGGCCACGGCGCCGCCGACCCACGTGCCGAGGAATCCCGGAATGAAGCCCAACGCGCTTCCGACGGTGACGGAGACGACAGCGGTGACGATGTTCGCGGCCACGACGAGCAGGAGGATGCGTCCTGTCTGCCCGCGGACGAGCTCGGCGGAGCGCCGGAACGCTTCGCGCCGGCCACGACCCTCGATCATCACGAGCGGGACGATGAGCGACCAGCGTGCGATCGCGATCAGTCCGGGGACGACGAAGAGGATGAGACCGACGACGACGCCGAGGCCGTAGATCAAGGATGAGCCGACGAGCGTTCCCAGTCTCCCGCGCGTCCGGTCGTAGTACGTGTTGACCGTCGCAGGCTCCCGGCCCTCGTGCAGGTCGCGCACGACCTCGACGAGCGCACCCTGGACGAGCAGACCGCCGACGAGGCTGAGCACGAGCGAGACGAGCAGGGCGAGCGCGGTGCCGCTCATGGCAGCGAGCGCTTGAGCAAGCGCGACGACGGCGAAGATCAGGCCCGCGACGACGACGGAACGGCGGAACAGCCGCCGGTAGACCGCGAATGCCTCGCCAAGGACATCGAAGATCCGCACGCGCGGGAATCTAGGCGTTACGCGACGTCCGCGGCCCAGTCGCCGTAGAGCGACGTGTACAGGCCGCGGCGGGCGAGCAGCTGCTCGTGCGATCCCTGCTCCACGATCCGGCCGTGCTCGAGGACGACGATGAGGTCGGCGTCGCGGATCGTCGAGAGACGGTGCGCGATGACGAAGGCGGTGCGCTCCGCGAGCAGGATGCGTAGCGCCTCCTCGATCTTGCGCTCGGTGCCGATGTCGACCGACGACGTCGCCTCGTCGAGGATGAGGATGCGCGGGTTGGCCAGTAGAGCGCGCGCGAAGGCGACGAGCTGCCGCTGCCCGAGCGACAGCCGCGAGCCTCGCTCGCCGAGCTGCGTCTCGTAGCCGTCCTCGAGCCGCAGGATGAACTCGTGTGCGCCGACCACCTGCGCCGCGCGCACGATCTCGTCGGCATCCGCGTCCGGCCGGCCGAAGGCGATGTTCTCGGCCACGGTGCCGGCGAACAGGAAGCCTTCCTGCGGCACGACGCCGAGCTGGCCGCGCAGCGAACGCTGCGTCACCTCGTTCAGGTCGAGGTCGTCGATGGTGATGCGGCCCGCGGTCGGCTCGTAGAACCGTGCGAGCAGTTTCGCGATCGTCGACTTGCCCGCGCCGGTGTGGCCGACGAGCGCAACCGTCGTCCCGGCGGGGACGTCGAGGTCGAGCCCGTGCAGCACTTCGTCGCCGCGCCCGTACGAGAACCGGACGCCCTCGAAGCGCACATGACCGGCGATCGCCGGCAGGTCGACCGCGCCCGGCTCGTCTTTCACCTCCGGCTGCTGTTCGAGCACGCCGACGATCTTGTCGAGCGCCGCCGTCGCGGAGAGGAACGTGTTGTACAGTTGCGAGAGTTGCTGCACTGGGTCGAAGAAGTTCTGCACGTACAGCATGAAGGCGAAGAGCGTGCCCAGAGAGATCGAGTGCGCGAAGTAGAGGTGGCCGCCGTAACCGAGGACGACGGCGAGCGCGACGGTCGAGAGGAAGTCGACGAACGGGAAGTAGAGGCCGTTCAGGACGACCGTCTGCATGTTCGACTCGCGGTAGCGCAGCGCGACCTCGCGGAAGTTCGCGTACGCGGCCTGCTCGCGGGTGAAGGACTGCACGATGCGCATACCGGCGATGTCCTCGGCGAGCGTCGCGGTCACGAGGCCGAGCCGCTCTCGCACCGCGGCATAGGCCCGCGCCGAGTGCTTGCGGAAGACGACCGTCGCGAGGCTCATCAGCGGGATGACGGCGCAGGTCGCGAGCGCGAGGCGCCAGTCGAGCACGAACAGGAGCACTGCGGTGCCCACGAGCGTGAGCGTGCTCTGCACGAGGGTCGTGACGCCGTCTGTGACGAGCTGGTCGATCGCCTCGACGTCGTTCGTCAGCCTGCTGATGATCACGCCCGCGCGGTTGCGCTCGTAGAAGCCGAGGGAGAGCCGCTGCAGGTGCCCGAAGAGCTGGTTCCGCAGGTCGGCGAGGATGCGCTCGCCGACCCAGCCCGTGAGGTACGTCTCGACGTACGTCATGCCCCAGTTGGCGAGGCCGGCGGCGACGAAGATGCCGACGACGAGCTCGAGCTTCGCTCCGGTGTGGCCGTTGACCGCGTCGTCGAGCGCGTACTTCGCCAGGTACGGCGGTGCGAGCGCCGTCATCGTCGCGGTGAGGAGCGAGATGACCGACAGGCCGGTGCGCCCGCGGTACGGGCGTGTCAGGCGCCAGAGCGTCCCGAACCGGCGCCGCGTCGTCCGCCACGACCAGTCGTCGACGGTCGCGTCCCGCTCGCGCATCAAGTGGCCGCCCGGCTGGTGGACTCTCATGCCACTTCCGCCCGCGCCTCGACGGCGTCCGCGAACTGCTGCTCGAGCAGCCCGTGCTCGTAGATCTCGCGATAGACCGGGCTCGTGCCGACGAGATCGTCGTGCGTACCGATGGCGGCGATGCGTCCGTCCGCGAGGACGACGATCTCGTCCGCGAGCGCGATCGTCGACAGCCGGTGCGCGATGATGAGCGTCGTCCGTCCCTCCATCGCCGTGCGCAGCCCGGTGCGGATCTGCGCCTCGGTGGTGGCGTCGACCGAGGCGGTCGCGTCGTCGAGGATGAGGATGCGCGGGTCGACCGCGAGGGCGCGCGCGATCGCGATCCGCTGCCGCTGGCCGCCCGAGAGCGTAATGCCGCGTTCGCCGATGACGGTGTCGTAGCCCTGCGGGAGGCGCTCGACGAACTCGTGCGCCTGTGCGAGCCGCGCGAAGCGCTCGACCTCGCCGGCGGAGAGGTCGGCCCGGCCGAAGGCGATGTTCTCGCGCACGGTGGCGGAGAACAGGAATGGATCCTGCGAGATGACGCCGACCGCGCCGCGGAGCGACGCGAGCATCAGGTCGCGCACGTCGACTCCGTCCACGGTCACGCGGCCGGCGGTGACGTCGTAGAAGCGGGGGACGAGCGACGTCAGCGTCGTCTTGCCCGAGCCGGTGTGGCCGATGAGCGCGATCGTCTTCCCGGCCGCGATCTCGAGGTCGACGTCCTCGAGCACGGGCCGGCCGGGCAGGTACTCGAAGGTCACGTGCTCGAACCGGACATGACCGGGGCCAGGCCCCAGCCGTGTCGCGCCGGGACGGTCCGCGATGTCCTCCGGCTCGTCCATGACGTGGAAGATGCGCTCGCCCGACGCGGTCGCGCGCTGTGCCTGACCGATCCACATCCCGAGCGAGCGCAGCGGCATGACGAGCATGCCGAGGTACAGGAAGATCGCGCTGAAGCTCCCCGGCGTGAGCTGGCCGCGCGCGACCATGCGCGCGCCGACGAGCAGCACCGCCGCCTGTGCGAGCAGCGGCACGAACGAGATGAGCGGCACGTACGTCGCGCGCTGGCGGTTCGCTCGCAGCGTCTGGTCGAAGACGCGCTCGGAGCGGCCGGTGAACTTCTCCAGCTCGGCCTGCTCCTGGGCGAACGCCTTCACGACGTGGACGCCGACGATGTTCTCCTCGGCGACGGTCGCGACGTCGGCGAGCCGCTGCTGCACGTCGCGCAGCGTCGGGTGCGCGACGTGGCTGTACCGGTACGCGAGCGCGACGAGCGGCGGCGTGATCGCGAGCGCGATGAGTGCGAGCTCCCACTGGAAGAAGAAGAGGACGACGGTCACCGACACGACGGTGAGCGCGTTCTGGAAGAAGAAGATCAGCCCGTAGCCGAGGAAGAAGCGGACGCCCTGAAGGTCGACGGTCGCGCGCGACATCAGCTGCCCGGTCTGGTGGCGGTCGTAGAAGCCGAACGAGAGCCGCACGAGGTGGGCATACAGGCCGCTGCGCATGTCCATCTCGACGTCGAGCGCCTGCTTGCCCGAGAGGAGCCGGCGCCCGAGCATGAACGCGGCCCGCACGAATCCGAGGGCCACGATCTCGCCCACGGTGACCCACAGCCGGTGTCGGTCGTGGTGGATGAGCGCGTCGTCGATGACGTTGCGGCCGGTCAACCAGACGAGCGCGATCTGCGCCGCCTGCGAGCCGACGGCGAGGACGATGGAGACGGCGAGGCCGACCCGGTACGGGCGGAGGAAGCCGAGCAGACGCACGAACGTCGCCCGGTACGGGACGGCACTCACATGCGGCAGGGTATCGGCGTGGTTACGGCCGACGACGGCAGCCCGGTGGAGCTGTACGCGCTCCTGCCCGACCGCGGCGAGGGCGAGCTCGTCGCCGCGGCGGTGCAGCCTCCGGCGAGCATCCTCGAGCTCGGGTGCGGCACCGGGCGCATGACGCGCCAGCTCGTCGCGCGCGGATTCCGCGTCACGGCGGTAGACGAATCGGCGGAGATGCTGGAGCACGTTCGCGAAGCGGAGATCGTCTGCGCGCGGATCGAGGGCCTCGACCTCGGCCGCCGCTTCGATGCGGTTCTCCTCGCGAGCAACCTCATGAGCACCGATCCTGCTCAGCGGCGGGCGTTCCTCGAGGCCTGCCGGCGGCACGCGGACCTCGTCGTGATCGAGACGCTTCCGCTCGGCTGGACGCCGAAGGAGGGGGCGGCGGCGCTCGGCGAGGTGACGACGTCGACGCGCATTGATCGGATCGAGAACGGCGTCGCACATGGCGTGGCCGAGTACGAGGCGCGCGGACGGCGATGGACGCACGCGTTCACGATGCACGTCTTCGCCAATCAGTCCGAGCTCGACGCTGCTCTCGCCGAAGGGGGACTCCGCTTCGATAGCTGGCTCGACCGCAATCGCGGCTGGTTCGCCGCTAGAGCAGCCCCAGCTCGTCCTTGACGAGTAAGAGCGCAGCATCGAGCCGCGCGCGATTCGCGGGCAAGTTCGGCCAGCTGCTCGCACCCGAAGGATGGGGGAGCGGGATCACGGGCACCCCGTCCAGCTCGTAGCGCTCGCCGATGCACTCGGTCAGCGAGACGCGGCCGAGGAGTGCACGGAGTGCGAGACCGCCCGCGGTCACGATCAGTCGCGGCCGCAGGAGCTCCAGCTCCCAGCGGTGCCAGAACGAGCACAGCTCCTGCTCGCGCGGCGTGGGGGTTCGGTCGCCGCGACCCGACGGCGCGCGGCCCGGATAGCAGCGTGTGACCGACGCGCAGTAGAACGTCGCGTAGAACGCGTCTTCGTCCAGCTCGAGCCAGCGGCGGAGCGTCTGTCCGGCGCGGCCGCGCCACGGCAGCCGTTCCTCGCCTTCGACGATGCCCGGCGCTTGCCCGTACAGATATGCGCGCTGGTGGGCGAACGGCGCGCGCACGGGCAGCGACTCGAGGGGGAAGCCGGCTTCCGCGCAGGCACGGCAGCGGGCCAGGTCGCGTTGGAGGGATGTGGGCGATCGATACGCTGATTTGCGGACGGTCATGCGGGGTCTCTTCTCGTTTCCAAACCCGGTCAACGAAACGTCTGCGCGGCTCGTCGCGGGCGTCGTCGCCGTGCTCGCCGTCGCAGCGATCGCATTCCAGCAGGGTTGGATCTTGCCGGTGCTCGCGTACGGGTTCGTCGCCCGAGCCCTCACCGGCCCGAAGCTGAGCCCGCTCGCGCTCGTGGCGACCCGCGTCGTCACGCCCCGCTTGCACGTGAGCCACCGCTACTCGCCGGGGCCGGCGAAGCGCTTCGCCCAGACGATCGGCGCCGTCTTCACGGTGACGGCGAGCCTCCTCTGGTTTGCCGCCGGCCAGCACACGGCAGCGCTCGTCCTCGCCGGCCTGATCGCGGCGTTCGCGTCGCTCGAGTCCGGGTTCGGTATCTGCGTCGGCTGCAAGACGTTCTACCTCGGCATGCGCCTCGGGCTCGTCCCGCCCGAGGTGTGCGAGAACTGCGCGCCGTTCTTGCGCGCGTAGTCTCTGCGGCGTGCTGCCGCTCGAGAGCGTCCCGAACTTCTCGGACGGGCGCGACCGCGCCGTCATCGCCGCGATCGGAACGGAGCTTGCGCGCTTCGCCAAGCTCCTCGACGTCCACTCCGACGCCGACCACCACCGGTCGGTCTACACGTTCGCGGGGAGCGAGGAACAGATCGTCGACGCGCTTCTCGCCGGCATCGCGGTCGCGCAGGAGCGGATCGACCTCCGCGAGCACGACGGCGTGCATCCGCGCATCGGTGTGGCCGACGTCGTCCCGATCGTCGCCATTCGCCGCGAGGACACAGAGCTCGCGCGCGAGACGGCCCGTCTCGCGGCGCAGCGCATCGGCACGGAGCTCGGGCTGCCCGTGTTCCTGTATGGAGAGATCGGGGACGGGCGCGGCCCCGCGTTCTTCCGCCGCGGCGGACCGGAGGAGCTCCAGCGCCGCATCGACTCCGGCGAGCTGGCGCCGGACTTCGGTCCGCGGCAGCTGCATCCATCGGCCGGCGGCGTCATCGTCGGCGCGCGGCGCCCGCTGATCGCGTTCAACGTGAACCTCGTGCACGCCGACGTCGAGGCGGCCCGCGCAATCGCGCGCACCGTCCGCGAGCGCGACGGCGGATTCCCCGGCGTGCGCGCGCTCGGGCTCGACCTTCCGCGGGCGGGACACGCGCAGATCAGCATGAACGTCGAAGACTGGGAAGCGGCCGCGCTGCACGACATCGTCGCCGCCATCGAGCGCGAGGCAGACGCGCGCGGCGTCGAGCTCGCAGGGGCGGAGCTCGTCGGGCTCATGCCCGCCGGAGCCGCCGTCGCCGCCGCGGGCGCGCTCCTGCGCATCAGCGGCTTCGACGCATCACACGTCCTCGAGCTGCGTCTGCTCGAGTAGCGCGCGCCCGACGACGGCGCCCTCGATGCCGAGTGCCTCGAGCGCGTCCAGATCCTCGCGCGAGCGGACGCCGCCGGCGGCGAGGACCGGACCGCCGAACCGTTGCGCGACGCGCTGCATGAGCTCGAGGTCTGGGCCACCCAGAGTGCCGTCGCGGTCGACCGCAGTGCAGAGGAGGCGCGCGACGCCGGCCGTCCGGCAGCGGTCGACAGCCTCGTCGACCGCGACTCCGCTCCCGTGCTCCCAGCCGCGGACGCGAACTTCGCCGTCGCGCACGTCGACCGCGACGACGAGCCGCTCGCCCAGCGCGTGGACGTACGGATCGGGGCCCTGCTCGAACGCCGCCGTCCCGACGATGACGCGGGCGACCCCCGCGGCGACGAGCGCGCGCGCGTCGTCGGGGCTGCGCACGCCGCCGCCGAGCTGGATCGGGACGGGGGCGACCGCCTCGACGAGGCGCCGCGCGAGATCGAGCGGGACGCCGCCGTCACGGGCCGCGTCGAGGACGACGACGTGGAGTAGGGGAGGACCGGACGCGGCGAAGCGGCATGCGAGCTCGAGCGGGTCGCCGGCCTCACGTGCGACCGCGTCGAAGTCGCCTCGTGTCAGGCGTACCGCTCGGCCGTGGAGCACGTCTACGGCCGGTATGAGTTGAAAGCCCTTTGCCACTGTGTTACCATGCTAACACGATGGCAACGACGGAGCCTCGACATTGGCCGACGAAGGAACACCGGGACCTCTTCGAGACCGTGGCCTCGCTGCGGACGAAGGACGAGGCACAGCGGTTCCTCCGGGATCTGTGCACGCGGGCGGAGCTGGACGCGATGGCGCACCGCTGGCAGGTCGCGCAGCTCCTCGACGAGGGGCTGCCGTACCTGGAGGTGGCGCGCCGCTCGCACGCGTCGACGACCACGGTGACGCGCGTGGCGCAGTGGCTGCGTCAGGGCGAGGGCGGCTACCGGCTCGCGCTGCAGCGCCGGCGAAGATCCTGAGAATCGCGGTCCCCTCCAAGGGACGGCTGCGCGATCCCGCCATCGCGCTGCTCGAGGACGCAGGCCTCGGGCCGGAGACGCCCGGCGACCGTGCGCTTGCATTTCCCTGCCGCAACGCGCCGGTTGAGGCACTGCTCGTGCGCGCCGACGACATTCCCGAATACGTGCAGGACGGCGTCGTCGACTGCGGCATCACCGGCCTCGACATCGTCGGCGAGCGCGGCGCGAACGTCGCAGAGCTGCAACGCCTCGGCTTCGGCGCGTGCACGCTCGAGGCGGCGGTGCCTGAGGAATCGGCGTTCGTCGCACCCGAGGATCTCGCCGGCGCTCGGATTGCGACGAGCTTCCCGCGTCTGGCGCAGGATCTGCTGACGGTGCCGATCGAGCTCGTCGACGTGCACGGCTCCGTCGAGCTGGCGCCCCGGCTCGGCCTCGCCGACGCGATCGTCGACCTCGTGTCGAGCGGCAGCACGCTGCGCACGAACGGCCTGCGCTCCATCGGCGTCCTGCTCGAGTCGGAGGCCGTGCTCATCGGCCCGCCCGAACCGAGTTCCGAGGCCGTGCAGCTCGCGGGCGTCTTCCGCAGCGTCGTGGACGCACGCGCGACGCGCTATCTCATGCTGAACGCGCCCGAGGATGCGCTCGACGCCATCTGCGCGCTCGTGCCCGGCTCGCGCGCGCCGAGCGTCCTGCCGCTCTCCGAGCCGGGGATGGTGGCGGTGCACAGCCTCGTCCCGGCAGCCGACATCTGGCGCCTGCTCCCGGAGCTCGAGAGCGCCGGCGCGTCCTCGATCCTCATCGTTCCCGTGGAACGGATGCTGGGATGAACATCGTGGAGGACGTGAAGGCGCGCGGCGACGACGCGGTGCGCGAGTGGTCGCTGCAGCTCGACGGCGTCGAGCCCGAGCGCGCCCGCGCGGAGGGAGAGCTCCCGGAAGAGGCCGTGCTCGCGCTCGCCGACCGCGTGCGCCGCTGGCACGAAGTGCAGCGCCCGGCCGACGTGCGGTTCGAGGTCGAGCCGGGCGTCGAGCTCGAGCGCCGCTGGGTGCCGCTCGAGTCCGTCGGCGTGTACGTGCCGCGCGGGCTCGTCTCCACGCTCGTCATGTGCGTGGTGCCGGCGCAGGTGGCCGGCGTGCGGCGGATCGTCGTGTGCACGCCGCCCGAAGGCGCCGGTCTCGTCGCGCGCGCAGCCGAGCTGTTCGGCATCGACGAGGTCTGGGCGATCGGAGGGCCGCAGGCGATCGGCTATCTCGCCTACGTCGCGCGTGTCGACAAGATCGTCGGGCCGGGCGGCCCGTACGTGAACGACGCGAAGCTCGCGGTCGCGCGCGACGTCGCCATCGACCTCCCCGCGGGGCCCTCCGAGGTCGTCGTGCTCCTCGGCAGGGGCGGCGACCGCCGCCTCGCCGAGCTCGAGCTGGCCGCCCAGGCCGAGCACGGGCACGAGGCGGTGTGCCGCATCGTCTCGACGCTCGAAGAAGCGGAGGCGATCGCCCCCGAGCATCTCGTCCTGCTCGGAGACGCGGAGGCGCTCGCGCCGCAGGTGCGGAACGCGGGTGCGGTCTTCGTCGGCGATTGGTCTCCGGTGCCGAGCGGCGATCTCGGCACCGGCGCGAATCACGTCCTCCCGACCGGCGGCTGGGCGCGCTCTGTCGGAGGCCTCGGTCTGGAGACGTTCCTGAAGCCGATCACCGTGCAGCGGTTGACCAAGGAGGGGCTGGAGCGCGTGCGGCCGACGGTCGAGGCGCTCGCCGCAGTCGAGGGCCTGCCCGCCCACGCGGAGGCGGTGCGGCGATGAGAGCGCTCTCGTCCGAGTTCGCCGCGTACCAGTGGGCTCCGTCGACGGCCGAGCTCGCGCGCCGCGCCGGCCTCGACCCGGTGCAGATCATGCGGTTCGACGGCAACGTCCCGCCGCTGCCGCTCCCGAGCTCGCGCCCCGCGGCGATCGCGTCGGCCCTCGCGCGCGTGAACGAATACGCGCACGGCGGCCATCCGTTCATCCGCGAGGCCATCGCCGAGTACGCCGGCGTCGAGCCGGAGAACGTCGTCCTCGGCGCCGGCGCGGACGACCTCATACTGCTCGTCGCGCGCGCCTTCGCCGGGCCGGGGGACACCGTCGCCATCCCGTCCGCGCCGACGTACCCGGTGTTCCGTGTTGCCGCCCAGCTCGCCGGCGCGGAGGTCGGAGACGAGTCTCCGGTGCTCACGTTCGCGTGCCGTCCTGGGAATCCGACCGGCGCGCTCGAGCCGCTTCCGTCCGCGCGACCGCTCGTCGTCGACGAGGCGTACTTCGAGTACGCGGACGACCCCGGTGCGGTCGGCCTGATCGACGACGGCGTCATCGTCCTCAGGACGTTCTCGAAGATCTTCGCCCTCGCGGGCGCGCGGATCGGCTACGCGCTCGCGTCGCGCGACGTCGCCGCCGAGCTGAACACCCGGCAGGCGCCGGATCCCGTGTCGTCGCTCTCGGTCGCGCTCGCGCTCGCCGCGCTCGCGGCGCCGCCCGATCCGGCGCCGGTGATCGCGGAGCGTGAACGCCTCGCCGAAGCGCTGCGCGGGCTCGGCTTCGCCCCGCTGCCGTCGCGGGCGAACTTCGTCTACGTCCCGGTCGACGATCCTCGCGCCGTCGGCGAGCAGCTGCTCGCGGCCGGCTGCGTCGTGCGCGTCTTCGAGGAGGCGATTCGGATCTCCGTGCGTGACTGCGAGGACGACGACGTGCTCCTCGCCGCACTGGCCGGCGAGCCGCCGACCCAGAAGCGCCGCACACGCCACGTGCGTGCGACCGCAGAGACGACGTTGCGCGTCCGGCTCGCCCTCGACGGCGCCAGCCGCGTCCGCGTCGCCACCGGCGCCGGCCTGTACGACCATTTCCTCGAGCAGCTCGCGTTCCACGCCGGCTTCGATCTCGTGCTCGAGGGCAGCGGCGACCTCGAGACCGGCGACCACCACACCGCGGAGGACGCAGCCATCGCGCTCGGCGAGGCGCTCGACCGCGCCCTCGGCGACCGCAAGGGGATTGCACGCTACGGCGACGCCGTCGTGCCGATGGACGACGCGCGCGCGAGCGCGACGCTCGACCTCGGAGGGCGCCGTCACGCGAACATCCGCATCGACCCCGACCCCGGCCTCGCGCAGCACGTGCTCGCGAGCTTCGCCGACAACGCGCGACTCGGGCTGCACGTCGAGTCGACCGGTGACGACGCGCACCACGTCGCAGAGGCTGCGTTCAAGGCCACCGGGCGCGCGTTGCGGGCAGCGATTCGCAGCGAGAGCGACGTGCTGCCCTCCACGAAGGGCTTGATGTGAAGACTGTCGCGATCGCGCGTTACGGCGCCGGCAACGTCCGCTCCGTCGAGCTCGCGATGCGCCGCCTCGGCGCGGAGGTGACCGACGATCTCGAGCGCGCAGACCTCGCTGTGCTCCCCGGCGTCGGCTCCGCGCGGTCGGCGATGGACGGGCTCGGGCCGGCCGCCGACGTCCTGCGCGCGCGGCATGAGGCGGGCCGTCCGATCCTGGGCATCTGCCTCGGTCTCCAGCTCGCCCTCGAGGAGAGCGAGGAGGACGGGGGCGTCGCCGGCCTCGGGATCGTTCCGGGACGTGCCGTGCGGCTCGAGTCAGAGCGTGTCCCGCGCATCGGCTGGGCGACGGTCGACCCGGGCGGCGAGGCGTACTGGTTCGCGCACTCCTACGAGGCTGTGACCGATTCGACCGTGGCGACGAGCGAGGGGCACGCCGCGGTCGTCGAGCACGGATCCTTCGTCGGCGTCCAGTTCCACCCCGAGAAGAGCGGCGCCGCCGGCGCGCGCTTTCTGGAGCAATGCCTCTCCCGCGCCTGATCCCGTGTCTCGACGTCGCCGCCGGGCGCGTCGTCAAGGGCGTGCGCTTCCAGCACCTGCGCGACGTCGGCGATCCGGTCGAGCTCGGCGCGGCATATTCCGACGGCGGCGCGGACGAGCTCGTCTTCCTCGACATCTCGGCCACCGTCGCGTCGAAGGCGGCGGCGGCCGACGTCGCCGCGCGCGTTGCCGAGCGCGTGACCATTCCGTTCACGTTCGGCGGCGGCATCCGCTCCGTCGCGGACGCGACTGCGCTGCTCGAAGCCGGCGCGGACAAGATCAGCGTGAACTCGGCCGCGCTCGCGCGGCCCGAGCTGATCGAAGAGCTCGCGCGCTCGCTCGGAAGCCAGGCGGTCGTCGTCGCCATCGACACGGAGGGCGGACGCGTGCGCTCGCACGCTGCGACACGCGACGCAGCGCGCAACACGGTGGAGTGGGCGAAGGAGTGCGAGCAGCGTGGCGCCGGGGAGCTCCTGGTCACGTCCATCGACCGGGACGGAACGCGGGACGGCTACGACCTGGAGCAGCTCGCAGCGTTGCGCGACGCCGTGTCGCTCCCGGTGATCGCCTCCGGCGGCGCGGGGAATGCGCAGCACGTCGCCGACGCCCTCGAGGTGTCGCAGGCGGCGCTCCTCGCTTCCATCCTCCACGAGGACCCCGCCCGGCTCGTCGCGCTGCGCGACGAGCTCCGCGGCCTCGGCGTCCCTCTTCGCGATGCCGCCTGAGCTGAAAGCCGCGATCGTCCAGGACGCTGCCGACGGACGCGTGCTCATGCTTGCATGGATGGACGCGGAGGCGGAGCGGCTCACGCGCGAGACCGGCGAGGCGTGGTTCTGGAGCCGCTCGCGCGAGCAGCTGTGGCGCAAGGGAGAGACGTCCGGGAACGTGCTCGCGGTCGAGGAGATCCGCGACGACTGCGACGGCGACGCGCTGCTGCTGCGTGTCCGCCCCGCCGGGCCGGTGTGCCACACCGGCGCGCGCTCGTGCTTCGCGCCTGCCCTGTGGCGGACGATCTCGGAACGCAAGGCCGAGCGCCCGGAGGGGTCGTACGTCGTCTCGCTGCTCGACGCCGGCGTGGCCCGCTGTGCGCAGAAGGTGGGCGAAGAAGCGGTCGAGACGGGCCTCGCGGCCGTCTCCGGCGATCGCGAGGCACTCGTCTCCGAGGCGGCAGACCTCGTCTTCCACCTGTACGTCCTCCTCGCGGCCGCCGGCGTGGACGTCGCCGACGTCGAGGACGAGCTCGCGCGCCGCGCCGAATAGAGTCCCCATGTGCATCCGGTCGCCCTCACCGGCGACGACCTGACCGTCGCCGACGTCTGGGCCGTCGCCGTCGAACGACGGCCGACCGCGCTGACCGATTCCGCGCGCGAGAAGATGCGCGCCGCGCGCGCTGTGGTCGAGCGCGCGGCGCATGGGACGCGCGAGCACACCTACGGCGTCAACACGGGGTTCGGCCGCTTCGTCTCGCAGTCGATTCCGGAGGAGCTGACCGAGGAGCTGCAGCTGCGCCTGCTGCGTTCGCACGCGTGCGGCGTCGGCGAGCCGTATCCGGACGAGATCGTGCGCGCGGCGATGCTGCTGCGCGCAAACACGCTGGCGAAGGGCAATTCGGGCGCGCACGTCGCGACGGTCGAGCTCGTGCTCGCATGTCTCGACCGCGGCATCGTCCCCGTCGTTCCGGCGCGGGGAAGCGTCGGCGCCTCCGGCGACCTCGCGCCGCTCGCGCACCTCGCGCTGCCGCTCGTCGGTGAGGGCGAGGCCTTCCTCGAGGGCGAGCGCATGCCCGGCCTCGAAGCGCTCACCCGCGCAGGTCTCCGGCCGGTGCAGCTCGCCGCGAAGGAAGGGCTCTCGCTCATCAACGGCACGCAGTTCATGGCCGCGTTCACGGCGCTCGGCCTCGTGCGCGCGCGACGCCTCGCGGTCGCCGCCGACCTCGCGTGCGCGCAGTCGCTCGAGGCGCTACAGGGGTCGCGCACGTCGTTCCTGCCGCGCATCCAGGAGCTTCGTCCTCTGCGGGGACAGGCTGCGTCTGCGGCCAACGTCATCCGGCTGCTCGAAGGGTCGGCGATCATCGAGTCGCACCGCTGGTGCGACAAGGTGCAGGACGCCTACTCCCTGCGCTGCGCGCCACAGGTGCACGGCGCCTCGCGCGACCTGCTCGACTACATCGACTACACCGTCTCGGTGGAGCTGAACGCGGCGACGGACAATCCGCTCGTTCTCGTCGAGGAGGACGCGCTCGTCTCCAACGGCAACTTCCACGGGCAGCCGCTCGCGTTCGCGCTCGACGCCATGGCGATGGCCGTCGCCGAGCTCGCGAGCATCTCGGAGCGCCGCGTCGAGCGGCTCGTCAATCCCAACCTCTCGGACGGGCTGCCCGCGTTCCTCACGAGCGAGGGCGGATTGAACAGCGGGTTCATGATCCCCCAGTACGTGGCCGCGTCGCTCGTCTCCGAGAACAAGGTGCTCGCACATCCCGCTTCGGTGGATTCGATTCCGACGAGCGCCGGGCAGGAGGACCATGTGTCGATGGGAAACGCGGCGGGACTGAAGGCCTGGCAAGTGCTCGCCAACTGCGAGAGCGCGCTCGCCATCGAGCTGCTCGCGGGCGCGCAGGCAGTCGAGTTCCTGGCACCGCTCGAGCCGGGCGCAGGCGTGCGCGCGACGCGCGCCGCCGTGCGCGAGCTGTCGCCGCGGCTGCGCGACGACCGGTCGCTTGCTCCCGACATCGAGGCGGTGGCGACCGCGATCCGCGCCGGCTCCATCGCGTCCGCCGTCGAGACGGAGATCGGAGGGCTGCAGTGAGCGTCACCACCTCGCGCGTCGAAGAGCTGTGCGGCGACCTCTCGCGCATCCGTGCACCGCGCGGGACGACGCTCAACGCGCGGCAGTGGTCGACCGAGGCGCCGCTGCGCATGCTGCTGAACAACCTCGACGCCGAGGTGGCCGAGAAGCCGGAGGAGCTGATCGTCTACGGCGGCTCGGGCAAGGCGGCCCGCAATCACGAGGCGCTGCGCGCGATCGTCGCGACGCTCCTCGAGCTCGGGCCGGACGAGACGCTGCTCGTGCAGTCGGGCAAGCCGGTGGGCGTGCTCGGCACCCACGAAGGCGCGCCGCGCGTCCTCATCGCGAACTCGCTGCTCGTTCCACGCTGGGCGACATGGGACGAGTTCCGGCGCCTGGAGGCGCTCGGCCTCACGATGTTCGGCCAGATGACGGCCGGTTCGTGGATCTACATCGGCACGCAGGGGATTCTCCAGGGGACATACCAGACGTTCGCCGCCGCCGGCGAGAAGCACTTCGGCGAGCCGGACCTGCGCGGCCGCACGATCCTCACCGCCGGGCTCGGCGGCATGGGCGGCGCGCAGCCGCTCGCGGGGACGATGGCGGGCGCTGCGATCCTCTGCGTGGAGGTCGACCCGCGCCGCATCGAGCGGCGGCTCGAGACGCGCTACCTCGACGAGGCCACCGACTCGCTCGAGGACGCACTCGCGCGCGTGCGCGCGGCCGCCGCCGAGAAGCGTGCGCTCTCGGTCGGGCTCCTCGGGAACGCCGCCGACGTCGTGCCGACTCTTGCGGCGCGCGGCGAGCACTTCGACCTCGTCACCGACCAGACGGCCGCGCACGACCCGCTGAACGGATACGTGCCGAGCGGATACTCGGTGGACGAGGCGGCTGCGCTACGCGCGTCCGATCCGGACGAGTACCTGCGGCTCGCGCGCTCGTCGATCGCAGCGCACGTCGAGGGCATGCTCGAGTACGTCCGGCGCGGTGCGTATGTTTTCGATTATGGCAACAACTTGCGCGGTGAGGCCCGCGAAGCCGGCGTAACGGAGGCCTTCTCATACCCGGGCTTCGTCCCGGCCTATATCCGGCCGCTGTTCTGTCGCGGAGTGGGGCCGTTTCGCTGGGCGGTGCTGTCCGGGGACCCGGCCGACATCGCGGCGATCGACGCGGAGCTGCAGGCGCTGTTTCCGGAGGACGCGCTCCTGCAGCGGTGGCTCGAGCTCGCGCCGGGTCGCGTCGCCTTCCAGGGGCTGCCGGCGCGCATCTGCTGGCTCGGCTACGGCGACCGCGCGAAGGCGGGGCTCGCGATCAACGAGCTCGTGCGCAGCGGGGCGGTCAAGGCGCCGGTCGTCATCGGCCGCGACCATCTCGACGCGGGATCCGTCGCCTCGCCGTACCGCGAGACCGAGTCGATGCGCGACGGCTCGGACGCGATCGCCGACTGGCCGATCCTCAACGCGCTCGTGAACGTCGCCGCAGGTGCGACGTGGGTGAGCGTGCACCACGGCGGGGGCGTCGGCATCGGGAACGCGATCCACGCGGGGATGGTCGTCGTCGCCGACGGCACCGACGACGCGGCGGAGCGGCTCGAGCGCGTGCTCACGACCGACCCGGCCACCGGCGTGCTCCGTCATGCGGACGCGGGCTACCCGGAGGCGATCGAGGCGGCGCGCGACGGCGGGCTGCGGCTTCCGGCGCAGGAGTAGCGTTGCGACTCCTCATTCGCGACCTCGCCCAGGTGGCGACGCCGGCGGGTCGCGAGGCGCCGTTGCGCGGCGAGCAGCTCGGTCACGTGGACGTGCTCGAGGACGCGTACGTTCTCTGCAACGGCGACACGATCGAGTCCGTCGGACGCATGCGCGATCTCCCGGTGCTCGACAGCGAGATCGACGAGCTCGACGCCGGCGGGCGTTGCGCGATCCCGGGCCTCGTCGACTGTCACACGCACGCTGCGTTCGGCGGCGACCGCGTGGACGAGTTCTCGCTCCGCGCCGCCGGGGCGACGTACGAGGAGCTGCACGCGCGCGGCGGCGGGATCCTCTCCACCGTCCGCGCCACGCGCGCTGCGGGAGAGGACGGTCTGCGCGCCGCGGTCGCGCGCCATCGGGACTGGATGCGGCGGCACGGTACGACGACGTTCGAGGCCAAGTCCGGTTACGGCCTCGATCGCGACACGGAGCTCGCGTCGCTGCGGGCGATCCGAGAAGCGGGTGGGATCCCGACGTGGCTCGGCGCGCACGCGGTGCCGCCCGAGTTCGACGACGCGGAGGCGTATCTCGACTTCGCGCTGGCCGAGGTGCTTCCGGAGGCGGCGACGATCGCCGAGGCGGCCGACGTCTTCCTCGAGCGCGGCGCATTCGACGCGACGCAGGCGAGGCGCTACCTCGAGGCCTGCCGCGGCGCGGGCCTCGCGCTACGGCTGCACGGCGACCAGTTCACGGAGCAGGGAGCGATCCCGCTCGCGATCGAGCTCGGCGCGCGCTCGGTGGATCATCTGGAGTCGACCGGCGACGACGGCATTCGCGCGCTCGCGGCGAGCGACGTGACCGGGGTCGTGCTCCCGGCGAGCGCGCTCTTCCTCGGGCGGCCGATGCCGCCGGCTCGCGCACTCGTCGATGCCGGAGCGGCACTCGCGCTCGCCACCGACTTCAACCCGGGCAGCGCGTTCAGCGAGAGCCTCCCTCTGTGCTGCTCGCTCGCGGCCACACAGCTGAAGCTCTCGCCCGCAGAGGCGCTGTGCGCGTGCACGGTGAACGCGGCGCACGTCCTCGGGCGCGCCGGCCGGATCGGCAGGATCGCGCCCGGCTACCGCGCCGACCTCGTCCTCCTGGACGCGCCCGACTGGCGCTACCTCGCCTATCACCTGGGCGGCCGGGTCGTGGACCAGGTCGTGCTCGGCGGCGAGCTACCCTAGTAGTTGCAGCATGCCGACGAGAAAACAGAAGCGCCGCGAGGCGAAGGCGAAGCGTCACGACTACGAGTTCGTCTACGTCGACGACTCCGGCAACGAGGTGGAGCCGCCGCCGGAGGAGACGCCGGCCGAGAAGCGCCGCAACGGTGCCAAGCCGGCGGCGAAGAAGGGCGCAGCGCAGGCGCGCTCGAGACGCCGCACGCCGCAGCCGCCGTCGTGGCAGCGCGCAGGCCGCCGCGCGCTCATCCTGGGTGCCGTCGTCTTCGTCTTCTTCGGGATGCTGAACAAGACGCACAACTACACCGGCGCAGCCGTCGCCGCGGTGATCTACACCGCGCTCTTCATCCCGTTCACGTACACGCTCGACCGGTTCGCGTGGCGCCGCTGGCAGGCGCGCGACCAGGCGTCTACGAAGCGCTGACGCCGGCCTCGGCGCGATCGCCGCGGTAGTGGCCCTCGCCCGGCCACGGGGAGAGCACGAGCAGGAGACGGGCGCCGCCGGCGCTCGACACCGTGCGCCGCTCGTCGGGGTCGAAGCGGAAGAGGTCACCCGCGCGTGCGTCCACCGAGTCGTCGCCGGCGTTCACGCGCGCCTCGCCCTCGACGACGAGGACGAGCGCGGCCTCCTTCACCTGGTGCTCGCCGAGCTCCTGCCCGGGCGTGAGGGCGAGGAACACGACGCGGCCTTCGCCGTCGCGCGAGTGGAGCACGGCCGGCGAGCGAGAGCCGTCCGGTGCGGGGATCTCGTGCAGGTTCCAGTGCTGCACCGAGCCGGGCGTGCCCCAAGACGCGCCTCGTTACACTCGCTCGATGCCACTCGCCGTGGACACGTACGGGCTTGGACCGCTGCAGACGAACTGCTACGTCGTGCGCGCGGAGCGCGGTGCGGCAGAGGCGGTCGTCGTCGATCCGGGCGGCGACGCGGCCCAGCTCCGGCTCGAGCTCGCAGGGATGGGTGCGTCCTGCGCCGCCATCCTCGTCACGCACGGGCACTTCGACCATGTCGGCGGCGTCGCCGATCTCGCCGAAGGGACGGGCGCGCCCGTGTACATGCCCGAAGGGGAGCGCGACCGGCTCGAGCGCTATCCCGAGCTCGCGCCCGCCGGCGCGCCCGGGCGCGCGTGGCCGGTCGACCACCTCCTGCACGGCGGCGAGACGCTCGACGTCGCAGGCATCTCCTTCGAGTGCGTCGCCGTCCCCGGGCATTCGCCCGCGCACGTCGCCTTCCACGCCGACGGCTGTCTCTTCAGCGGCGACCTGCTCTTCGCCGGATCGGTCGGCCGCGTAGACCTGCCGGGCGCCGACTGGGACACGCTGCTCGCATCGGTGCGCACGCTCACCGAGCGCTATCCCGAGGACACGATCGTGTACCCGGGGCACGGGGCGCGCACGACGCTCGGGGCCGAGCTTGCACGCAACCCGTTCCTCGCGGAGCTGCGGGCGTGACGCGCATAGAGGCGCCGCGCGGCACGCACGACATCCTCCCGTCCGACCAGCCGCTCTGGCACAAAGTGACGGGGGAGATGGAGCGGATGTGCGCGCTCTATGGCTACCGCCGGATCCAGACGCCGGTGTTCGAGGACACGGAGCTCTTCCAACGCACGTCGGGCGCGGGGTCCGACATCGTCCAGAAGGAGATGTACACCTTCGAGGACCGCGGCGGCCGCTCGCTGACGCTGCGCCCCGAGGGCACGGCGCCGATCTGCCGCGCGTACATCGAGCACGGCATGCATCGCGAGCCGCAGCCGGTGAAGCTGTACACGATCGCGACGATGTATCGCTATGCGGCGCCGCAGCGCGGCCGTTTTCGCGAGCACACGCAGCTTTCGCTCGAGTGCATCGGCTCGTCGGAGCCGTCGGTCGACGCCGAGGTGCTCCAGTACTACGACGCGCTGCTGCGGAACCTCGGCATCGAGAACTTCGAGCTCCAGCTCAACTCGATCGGCGACCGCAAGTGCCGGCCCGCGTACATCGAGCGGCTGAACGAATGGCTCGACGCGCACGCCGACGTCCTCGACGAGGACGCGAGGCAGAAACGCGCCACGAGCCCGCTGCGCGTGTTCGACGTGAAGAACGAGAAGGTGCGTGCCGCGCTCGAGGACGCGCCGAAGATCGGCGACTCGCTGTGCGAGGAGTGCGCCGAGCACTTCACCCGCGTGCGCGGCTACCTGGACGAGTACGGCGTGCCGTACACGATCGTGCCGACGCTCGTGCGCGGCATCGACTACTACACGCGCACGACGTTCGAGTTCATCGGGCCGGACGAGAGCGCGCAGGCCTCGACCATCTGCGGCGGCGGGCGCTACGACTACCTCGTCGAGGAGATCGGCGGGTCTCCGACGCCGGGCATCGGCTTCGGCGCCGGCATCGAGCGGCTCGTGCTCTCCCTCGAGCTGGAGGGGATCACGGGGGAGCAGCCGCAGCTCGACGTGTTCTTCGCGGTCGACAAGGGCGCGTCCGCGCTCGCCGCCGTCTACGAGCTGCGCGCCGCCGGGATCGCGGCCGACTGCGACCACGCGGGCCGATCGCTCAAAGGCCAGCTGACGTACGGCCAGAAGAACGCACGCGCGACGGTCATCGCCGGCCCGGAGGGCTGGACGCTGCGCCGGCCGGGCGAGCTCGACGTCGCGGTCGACGGAGTCGACGAGCTGAAGGAGCTGCTCGCATGAGCTGGCGCACCGCGATGTGCGGCGAGCTCGGCCTCGAGCAGGCGGGGGAGCACGTGACCCTCGCCGGCTGGGTCGATGCTCGGCGCGACCACGGCGGACTCGTATTCGTCGACCTGCGCGACTGGAGCGGGATCGTGCAGCTCGTCGTGAATCCGGAGCACGCCAGGGCCGCGGCGGATGCGGCGCACGACTTGCGCAACGAGTTCGTGATCCAGGCCGAAGGAAACGTCGTTCCGCGCGCGCCCGAGCTCGTGAATCCGAACCTGGCCACCGGTGAGGTCGAGGTGCAGGTCGAGCGCCTCGAGATCCTGTCCACCTCGACGCCACTCCCGTTCCAGCTCGACGAGGAGAACGTCGACGAGTCGTTGCGCCAGCGCTACCGGTGGATCGACCTCCGCCGGCCGAAGCTGCAGCGCAACATCCGGCTGCGCGGCCGAATGGTCGGCATGATCCGCCGCGTGATGGAGGAGGCCGGATTCGTCGACATCCAGACGCCGATCCTCTGGAAGCCGACGCCGGAGGGCGCGCGTGACTTCCTCGTGCCGTCCCGTCTGCAGCAGGGCAAGTTCTACGCGCTGCCGCAGTCGCCGCAGATCGCGAAGCAGCTTCTCGTCATCGCGAACTTCGAGCGCTACTACCAGATCGCGATCTGCTTCCGGGACGAGGACCTGCGCGCCGATCGCGTGCAAGAGATAACGCAGCTCGACGTCGAGCTCGCCTTTCCCGACCAGGAGAGCCTCTTCGAGCTCATGGAGCGGATGGTCTCGACCGTCTGGCGCGAGTGCATCGGCGTCGAGGTGCAGACGCCGTTCGAGCGCTTGACGTTCGCGGAGGCCGATCGCCGATTCGGGAGCGACAAACCGGACCGTCGCTTCGGGCTCGAGATCGAAGACGCCACCGGTGCGACGCGCGGCTCGCAGTTCGGCGTGTTCGCCAACGCCGAGGCCGTGCGTTTCCTGCGCGCGCCCGCCGTCTTCTCCCGCGCCGAGCTCGCGACACTCGAGGAAATCGCGAAGGAGTGGGGCGCGAAGGGCCTCGCGTACCTGATCGCCGACGAATCCGGAGAGGTGCGCTCTCCGATCGCGAAGTTCCTGTCGGAGGAGGAGCTCACGGCGCTTGCGCCCCAGCCGGGGACGACGCTGCTCTTCGCCGCCGACGAGTGGGGCATGACGTCGCGGGTGCTCGGCGCGCTCCGCCTGCATCTCGGCCAGACGCTCGGCTTCGTGGACGAGACGCTGTGGGACTTCGTCTGGGTCACCGACTTCCCGATGTTCGAGTGGCACGAGGAAGAGGGTCGCTGGGGCGCCGTGCACCATCCGTTCACGCGTCCCGCTCCGGACTGGATCAACCGGTTCGACACCGACCCGGGCAACGCGATTGCCCACGCATACGATCTGATCGCGAACGGGAACGAGATCGGCGGAGGGTCTTTCCGGATTCACGAGCCCGACGTCCAGGCACGGGTCTTCGACCTCCTGAAGCTGAGCGCCGAGGAGCAGCGCTCGAAGTTCGGCTTCCTCCTCGACGCCCTCGCCACCGGCGCGCCGCCCCACGGAGGCATCGCGTTCGGGATCGACCGCATGGCGATGGTGCTCGCCGGGGAGCCGAATCTCCGCGACGTGATCGCGTTCCCGAAGAACCAGGCCGGGGTGGACCTCATGACGGGGGCCCCGAGCGAGGCGCCCGGCGAGCAGCTCCGGGAGCTCGCCATCAAGTCGACGGTCGAAAAGGCCGAAAACTAAGTTCCCGTCCGCCGACGAAGAGGTCATACTTGTCCCACATGGCAACCGAAGGCCAGGATCGCGCGTCCCAGCTGACTGCGCTTCCGAAGATCGAGGACATTCCCCGCGCGGGGGACGGGCTCGACGCGGACCAGGTCCGTGAGGCCTTCGATGCCTTCCGGCGGCATGTCGCGCAGCTCCAGGCGCAGCTCCGCGTGCTCCAGGCGGCGGGCAACCGCGCCGGTGGCGGCGAGCCGAGCGGGCACGCGGTGCGCATGGATGCGCTGCACCTCATCCGCGCTGCGGCCGAGTTCGCGGACACGATCGAGCGCGACGCGCAGACCGCTTCCGCCGGCCAGCTCGCGCGGACCGAGCAGGAGCTGGTGCGACGCCAGAGCCAGATCGGCGAGCGTGAGGCTGCGGTCGAGCGGCAGCGGCAGGAGGTCGAGCGGCAGCGTGCGGAGACGATCAATGCGGCACGTAACGAGGCGCGCGAGCTCCTCTCCAAGGCGCAGTCCGATGCAGCCCGCGAGCTCCAGGAAGCCGAGGCACGTGGCACCCGCCTGCTCGAGCAGTCCCGCCACCAGGCCACCGAGCTGACGAACGCCGCCCGGGCAGAGGTCGAGCAGACGCTCGACTGGGCCCGGAACCAGGCGCGGGTCGTCATCGGCCGTGCCCAGCAGGGCGCCGAGCAGCTGCTCGCCGCCGCCGGGCTGGGGCAGGATGCGATCGCCGAGGTGGCCGCCGCGATCATGCGCTCGGCGGAGCAGTCGAACGAGGAGCGCCCGCTCCCGCCGACGGCCGCACTCGCCGGCCCGCCCGCGGAGGCGGCCCCGGAGCCGCCCGCAGAGCCGGAGGGCTCGGAGCCGTCCGAGCCGCAACCGTAACCTTCTGCACATGAGGCCACTCTTCGGGCCGCGCACCGTCGTCGAGGCGGCGTTCCTCGTCGCCGTTCCCGTGATCGCGCTCGAAGTCGGTCTCACCTGGTACGCGATCGTCGGAGCGGGTGCAGTCGCCTATCTCTTGGTTCTCGCCGTCGAGGCGGCGGTATGGCGCGAGAGCAAGCGCGGCACGGCCGCACCCGCGGTCGTCGCCTCCGAACCAGCCGTGCCGGAGTCCGAGCAGCACGTGCGCGTCATTCGCGCGGAGCCGGAGCCCGAGCCGCAGCCGGTGCCGGTCGCCGTCGAGGCGGCGCCCGAGCCGGAGCCGCGACGTCTCACGCCGGTGCCCACGCCGGCCCCCGAGCCCGTGCGCGCTCCGGCCATCGAGCCCGAGCCGGAGCCCGAGCTGCCGCCGGCTGCGGCGGTCATCCGTATCGGCGGCCCGCGGCAATGGAACGTGTGGGATCTCGAGCGCGTGGCCCGCGAGCACTCCGGCGGCGACCCGGTCGCCGACGAGGAACGGACGTTCCTGCTCATGTACTTGCGTGATTTCGCCGGGGCGGACGGGCTGCTGCCCGCCGACTTCGACGACCTCGTCCGTCAGAGCTTCGGCGGACTCGTCGCCAACCTGTGACCGTCGCCGCGGGCCGGCGCGTCGCGTCCCTCGCTGCAGTCGCCGTGCTCGCAGTGGCGATCGCGATCTACGTCGATCACCGCAACCAGCACCACCAGACACTTCCGCCCGGCGCGGGGCCGTGGACGACAGCGCTCGCTGCGCCCTACACGGTGACCGGCAGGACGTCGTGCGGGGTGGAGGTGACCGCGAGCACGGTCGGCGTCGGCCATGCGGTGCTGCCGTGCGGCGTCCGCATCTACGTCCGCCTCGGCGATCGCACCGTGCTGACGACGGTGATCGACCGCGGCGACGTGCCGCCCGGCCGCGAGCTGAACCTCACGCCCAAGTTGGCCGCGCTGCTCGGCGTGCAGGGAACGCAGAGCGTGCAGTGGCGCTTCACCCGCTAGGGTGTGAGTTGGGTCCGGGCCGAATGGTGAACCAACAGCACCATGAAGGGAACCCGCGTCCGTCTTCGCGGCGGCAGGGTACCCACCTGTTTCGACAGGTTCCCTAGGTCCGGGCCCACTTTCTTCTGTACCCAAGATGATCGAGAGCTTCGGAGACTCCACCCGCAACGGCGAGTGGGCTGCGGTTCGGCTCCTCGTCGACGGCGACCGCATCGTCGAGGCCGACGCGCCCGGGCTCGACCGATCGGTCGCCGGACTGACATTGCTCGAAGCTGCTGCGGTCACGGGCGAGACGCTCGCGGTGGACGCGCTCGCGAACGCGCTCGGCCCCGTCTTCCGTGCGGATCCGTCACCGGGACGCACGGCGGTCGCGATGAGCGGCGGGGTCGACAGCGCCGTCGCACTCCTGCGCGCGCTGCCCAACGCGGTGGGCGTGACGCTTCGCTTGTGGCTCGATCCCGCAGGTCCGAGCGCGGAGCGCGCGTGCTGCTCGCCGGAGGCGGTCATCGCGGCACGTGCAACGTGCCACCGACTCGGGATTCCGCACGTGACGCTCGACCTGCGCGAGGAGTTTCGCCGCGCGATCGTGTCGCCGTTCCTCGACGGCTATGCGCGCGGCGAGACCCCGAATCCGTGTATCCGCTGCAACGGCGCGTTCCGCTTCGACGAGCTGCTCGCATTCGTGCAGCGTGCGGGCTGCGATCGATTGGCCACGGGGCATTACGCACGAGTCGTTCAACATCGCGGTCGCACGCTTCTGGCCCGCGGCCTCGCCGCGGGCAAGGACCAGAGCTACATGCTGGCTCAGCTGGACCCGCGCCATCTGGCACGGGTCTGGTTTCCGCTCGGCGAACAGGGCAAGGAGGAGACGCGTGCCGAGGCGGACCGCGCCGGCCTCGACGTCGCGCATCGCGCAGAGAGCCAGGAGGCGTGCTTCCTCGCCGGCGACGACTACCGCGCGTTCCTCTCCCGTCACGGCCTCGCGCCGCGGCCCGGACCGATCGTGGACGCCCACGGGAACGAGCTCGGCACGCACTGCGGCGCCTGGGAGTTCACTCCGGGACAGCGGCGCGGCATCGGCGTCGTCGCCGAGCGCCCGCTCTACGTCCTCGACACGGACGCCGCCGCGAACGCCGTCGTCGTCGGTCCGCACGAAGCGCTCGCCCGCCGGCACGTCCACGCAATCGGCCTGCTTCACCTCCCGGTCGAACGGGCCGAGGCGAAGCTCCGCTACCGCTCACCGGCCATCCCGGCCCGGGTCTCCGGCACCGGCGACGGCTTCGAGCTCGAGCTGGACGAGCCCGCCTACGGCGTCGCCCGGGGCCAGGCGGCCGTTCTCTACGAAGGCGACGCCGTCGTCGGCTGCGGGATCGTGAGAGGCTCGTCCTGACGGTAGGATCGCCCGGAATGCTCGTCGCCGCATTCACGTGGGGGGATCTCTGGCGACTCGCGCTCGCTGTCTTCCTCCTCGCCGTCGGCCTCGCGTCGGCGTACCTCCTCGTGCGCCTGGGCGGAACCGCCGGACGCCTCTCCGCGTTCATCTCGGGAGCGGAGGGAGAGATCCTGCCGGTCATCAACAAGGTCGGAGGCAGCGTGGATCGCGTGAACAGCCAGCTCGACAAGGTCGACCGTATGACGGACAGCGCGGTCGACGCGGTCGAGAGCGTCGACACCGCCGTGCGCACGGTGAGCATGGCGGTGACGAAGCCGGTCCAGAAGATCTCGGGCTTGGCCGCCGGCGTCAGCTACGGCGCCGCCGACTTCAAGGTGAAGCGCGACTGGAAGCACGCCGTCCAGTCGGGGAAGGAAGCCGCGGCACGCCGTGAGCAGGAGCTCACCGACGAGCTGCACGACGCGGGGGGCGAAGGCCGTGAGCGATGAGATAACGCTGGTCGTACCGGCACAGGAGGACTTTCGTTCGATCGTCCATCTCGTCATCGGCGGGCTCGCGGTGCGCCTCGACCTGACGATGGACGCGCTCGAGGATCTGCAGGTTGCGCTCGACGCGCTGCTCTCGCGCCGCGACGACGAGGGCGACGTGGTCGTCCGGGTCGTCTTCGACGACCAGGTGATGCGCGCTACCGTTGGACCACTTCCGTCCGCGATCCTCGAAGACATCGAGCGCGACGGCAACGAGCTCGGCATCCGGCGCGTGCTCGAGACCGTGTGCGAGACGTTCGAGCTCGAGGAGCGCGACGGAGAGGCATGGGTCGAGCTGACGAAGCAAACGGCCGCACCGACGGCCGCTGGGGGGTAGAGGATTGCCGCGGATCGACGACAAGATCCTGCTCCGTCGCTATCACGAGCAGGGTGATCTGCAAGCGCGTGAGCAGCTCATCGAGCAGTACATGTCGCTCGTCCGCTCGCTCGCGCGGCGGTACTCGTATCGCGGCGAGCAGCTCGAGGACCTCGTGCAGATCGGCGCCATCGGGCTGATCAAGGCGATCGACCGCTTCGACCTCGAGCGCGGCGTCGAGCTCACGACCTACGCGACGCCGAACATCATCGGCGAGATCAAGCGCCACTTCCGCGACAAGGGCTGGGCCGTTCGTGTGCCGCGCGGCCTGCAGGAGCTGAACGTCCAGCTGTCGCGCCTGGTCGAGCAGCTGACGGTGCAGCTCAGCCGCTCGCCGACCATCCCCGAGCTCGCGGCCGCGGCAGGCGCGCAGGAGGAGGAAGTGCTCGAGGCGCTCGAGTCCGGGCGCGCGTACTCGTCGCTCTCGCTCTCGTCCGGCGGCGGCGACGGCGAGGACGATCTCGATCCGCTCGAGTCGATCGGGACGATCGAGCACCAGTACGAGGTGTCCGAGGACCGCGCGGTGCTGGCACCGGGGTTCCGCGCGCTCGACGAGCGCGAGCGGAAGATCCTCCAGCTCCGCTTCTTCGACGGGCTGACGCAGTCGCAGATCGCGCAGCAGGTCGGCATCTCGCAGATGCACGTGTCGCGGCTCATCCGCCGCTCGCTCGAGAAGATCCGCGCCGAGATCGCCGAGGACGAGCCCGAGGCTACGTCGCAGCGCCAGCGGCGCTGAGCAGCTCGCGCGTCCGCTCGATCTGCGGGACGCTCTCCTTACGCTCGAAGAAGTCGAGCGCCGCCCGCAACGCTTCGATTTCCCCGGGCGCGCCGCTCGCTCGCAACACCTCGGCCAGCGCGAGATGGGCGAACGCATTGAGCTCCAGGTAATCCGTGGTCGCGGCGAGCTCGACAGCTTCCCGTGATAGGCGTTCAGCTCCATCGTGATCGCCGCCTCGGGCGAGCAATCGGGCCCGGAGAGTCCGCAGCCGGAGCTGTGGATCGACGTCGTCCGCCTGCGCGATCTCGGCGACGAGGTCCAGGATCTCGCCCGCTTCGTCGTCGCGGCCGAGCTCGTACAGCGCTTCTGCGAGCAACCCTGCGACGGTCGAGCGGTAGCCGGTCTCGCCCAGCTCGCCGAGCCGGTCGAAGCTGCTTCGGAGCGTGCGCTCGGCCGCTTCAGGCTGACCCGCCATAAGCTCGATCGTCCCGAGCACCATGCCCGACGATTGGCCGTGCAGGTCCATGCCGCGTTCGGCCGCGATCGTGCGCGCCCGCGCGCAGTGCACGCGGGCCTCATCGAACTGCCCGGCGTGCATCGCAATGGCGGCGCTGTTCCAGTGATAGAAGGGGGCGTGCTCGAGCGCGGTGTACATGACCTCGGGGATCATCTCCCGCGTCTGTGCGATCTCGGTCCGTGACGCCGCGCCCCAGGCGCGAGCCCCGAGCGTCCACTGGATGCATTTCTGCGCCTGATAGAGGTCCTGGGCCAGCAGCGCGTGCTCCATCGCCTCCGCGAGGATGCCCTCCGCGGCCCGCGACTGGCCGGCGAAGAAGTGATGCTGTCCAGCGATGAAGAGCATCGACGCGAGCTGGCCTTCGTCTCCCTTGCGCTCGGCAAGGGCGGCGGCCTCGATCGCGAGCGCAATCGTACGCTCGAAGCTCGCTGACGGGTCGGCGACGTGGCCCGCCACGGCCGAACGGAGCGCGGCGGCCATCGCCGAGATCAGGTCGTCGCCGACCGCCCGAGCCTCGTCCATCGTTTCGACGAGGAGCACCGTCGCCCGCTCGAGCTCCCCGGTCCCCTCCGCCAGCACCTCGCAGAGCTCGACGAGCAAGGCGAGCCGCCCCGGCGCGGGGAGGCTCGCCGCTCGGTCGAGCAATGACGCGGCCGCGCGCATGTCACCGCGTAACCGGGCCGAGTGGCCGGCTGCGATGAGCAGCTCGGCCGCGCGCGCGGCGAGTGCCTCGGCGTCGGCGTCCACCGGCCCGAGCTCGGCGCGGTAGCGATACGCCTGTTCGAGGTGGTACGCGACAATCTCGTCGCGCTCGACGAGGTCGGTCCCGTGATCGTCCAGCCAGGCGGCGAAGCGTTCGTGGAGCTCGGCTCGGACGGCCTTCGGCAGCGCGTCGTAGGCGGCGTCGCGAATGAGGATGTGGCGGAAGCGGTACGCGTCGCCGACGGGAATCTGCGCCCGTTCCGGCCGGACGAGCTCCTTGCGGACGAGCGCGACGAGCTGTCGGTCCACCGATGCCGGCTCGCGGGCAATCGCCTCGACGGCTGCGCTGTGGAAGAGCTGGCCCTCGACCGACCCACGTTCGAGCACGTTGCGCTCGATCGGGTCCAGCTGGTCCAGACGTGCTGCCAGCAACGCTTTGATCGTGGGTGGGACGACGATCTCCCGCTCGCCGGACGCACGCACCATTGCCAGCATTTCCTCGACGAAGAGCGGGTTGCCGTCCGCCGCCGTGCGAATGCGTGTGACGAGCTCGGGATCGAGTTGCTCGCCGCCGAGCAGTCGTTCGATCAATTCCTCCGTCTCGCCTGCGTCCAGCGGCTCGAGGAAGATCGTGGTGGCGTTCAGCTTGCCGCCGCCCCAGCCCGGCCGTCGGTCGAGCAGCTCAGGCCGCGCAAGACAGAGGAGGAGGATCGGTGCGTCGCGCGAGAGGTCGGCGACGTGCTCGATCAGGTCGAGGAACGTCGGCTCCGCCCAGTGCACGTCATCGAAGACGACGACGAGCGGACGCTCTTGCGCAATCCCCTCGAGCAGCTTGCGCATCGCCCAGGCGATCTCCTCCGGTGTCGTCGGCGTTCCGGTCTCGCCGAGGAGCGCGTCGAGCGCGGGCTGTCCGCCGCTGCCGCCGACCTGCTTCAGCACCTCGACGACGGGCCAGTAGGTGATGCCCTCGCCGTACGAGAGGCAGTGGCCCATGACGACTCGCGCGTCGACGGCCGCGAGGAACTCGCGGGCTAGGCGCGACTTGCCTACACCGGCCGTGCCGAGCAGTGTGAAGAGCGCGCAGGTTCGCTTTCGCACGGCGTTCGCGAACGCGTCCTCGAGGGAGTCGCGTTCGTGCGTTCGGCCGACCATCGGCGCGTCCAGGTGGCGCGCCATCCCAGGGGCGTCCCGCGTGACGGCGTCGAGCCTGTACGCGACGACCGGCGCTTTCTTGCCCTTCAGCTCGATGGGGACGAGCTCCTCGACGGTGACAGCGTCTCGCACGAGCGCACATGTCTCCTGGCCGATCACGATCTCGCCCGGTGCGGCGGCCTGCTGTAGGCGCGCGGCGACATTGACCGCGTCGCCGGTGGCGAGCCGCTCCTTGCTGCCGGTCACCACCTCGCCGGTGTTGATCCCGATCCGGAGCTCGAGCGTGGTGTCGTAGTCCCGCACGAGCTCGGCGTTCAACACGTCGATCGCGATGCGCAGCTCCGCGGCTGCGCGCACTGCCCGCACGGCATCGTCCTCGTGCACGACGGGGACCCCAAAGACGGCCATCACGGCGTCGCCGATGAACTTCTCCACCGTTCCGCCGTGGCGTTCGATGACGCGCCGCGCCTCGTCGAAGTAGCGCGCCATCACGCGACGGAAGCTCTCCGCGTCGAGCCGCTCGCCGAGCGCAGTCGACCCGGTCACGTCGCAGAAGACGACGGTGACGGTCTTGCGCTGCTCATGGGTCTCGGCCGGTGCCGTCTGCGGCGCACCGCAGCTGTCGCAGAAGCGCGCACCCTCCCGGATCGGGGCCCCGCAGGACGAGCACATCTCCATGAGCGATTTCTACTCCCCGCGGCCGGCGGCCGCGAGCAGGCGGGCGAGGAGCCTGAAGTGAGCCATCAGGTCTGAGAGAAGCCGAAGTTCAGCAGCCGCGTGCCGTCGACGTACATGTTCGGGTCGTCGAGCAGGACCGCGATGAGCGTGTGGCCGTGCCGCGTCGCGGAGACGACGAGGCATGGACCGGACTTGTGCGTGTAGCCGGTCTTGACGCCGTTCGCGCCCTGATACGAGCGGAGCATGAGGTTGTTGTTGACGTACACCTTCGAGTACGTCGGCGCGCTCCACGGCACGTGGATGATCTTCGTGTGCACGATCTTGTCGAAGCGCTCGTTGCGGAGCGCGACGCGCGTCAGCGCAGCGAGATCCCACGCGCTCGAGTAGTTGTCGCGGTCGACGACTCCGCTCGGTGAGATGAAATGCGTGTCGTGCAGGCCGAGGCGCCGTGCCTCGTCGTTCATCGCGTGCACGAACGTCCACTTGTCGCCGCCCGCCGCGATCGCGAGCGCCAACGCGTCGTCGTTCCCGGAATAGAGGAGCATCGAGTAGAAGAGCTTCCAGGCCTTCACGCGCTCGCCGGCGCGCAGGCCCTCGCGGACGAGCGGGACGCGAGGCACGGACTTGTCGACTGTGACGATGTCGTTCGGGCCGAGCTTCCGCAGCGCGAGGAGCGCGGTCATGATCTTCGTCAGCGACGCCACCTTGCGGCGCTCGTGCGGCCGGAGCTGCCAGAGCACGCGGCCGGTGCCGGCGTCCACGACGATCGCGGCCGCCGCCGACAGCCCGGGCGAGAATGCGTGCGGGACGACGCTCGCCGCACTCAGGAGATGCTCCGGCGCGAGCGGGACGGCACGCTCGGTGTGGACGGCCGGCCGCCCGACGACGAGAGGGCCGGACGCGGCCGCGTTCACGGTCGTGGTCGGGCGCCGCGCGCCCACCCATGCACCCGCGACGACTGCCGCGAGGACGAGCAGCACGAGGGGCGTCAGCCGACGGAGGCGGTACTTCCGGCGGGGTCGCACCCGTCGAGTCTACGGCTGGCCCCGGCGGACGCCTACCTAGAATGGCGCGGATGCGCACGTCTGCGGAGATCCGCGAGGGATTCCTCTCCTTCTTCGAGGAGAAGGGCCATCTGCGCTGCCCGTCGGCGTCGCTCATCCCGCGCTCCGACGACCGCTCGACGCTGCTCACGACCGCGGGCATGCAGCCGCAGATGCCGTTCTTCCTCGGCCGCGAGCAGCCGCCGGCGCCGTTGACGACGACATGCCAGAAGGTGTTCCGCACGCCGGACATCGACGAGGTCGGCCTCGACACGTTCCACCTGACGTTCTTCGAGATGCTCGGCAACTTCTCGTTCGGGCAGTACTTCAAGGAGGGCGCGATCGCGTACGCGACCGAGTTCGTGCGCGACCGGCTCGGGCTCGACTGGGACCGGATCTGGGTGAGCGTGCACGCGGGCGACCCGGAGCTGAATCTCGGCCCCGACGAGGAGGCGATCCGCCTCTGGGAAGCGATCGGCATCCCGCCGGAGCGCATCGTCCCGCTGCCGTCGTCCGAGAACTTCTGGTCGGTCGGCGGACCGGGGCCGTGCGGGCCGGATTCCGAGATCTACTACGACTGGGGCCCCGAGACCGGCTGCGGCGAGCCGGACTGCGCGCCCGGGTGCACGCGCTGCGAGCGCTTCCTCGAGTTCTGGAACCTCGTCTTCATGGCGTACGAGCAGCATCCGGACGGGACACTGACCGACCTGCCGGCGCAGAACGTCGACACGGGACTCGGGCTCGAGCGCATCGCGCGGATCGTCCAGCAGGTGCCGTCCGTCTACGACACCGACGGCTACCAGCTGATCATGCAGTGGGTCGCGTCGCGATCGGGCGTCGCCTACGGCGACTCGGTGGACGCGACGAAGGCGCACCGCGTGCTCGCCGACCACGGCCGTGGCATGACGTTCCTCGTCGGCGACGGCGTGACGCCGTCGAACGAAGGGCGCGGCTATGTCCTGCGCCGCGTCATCCGCCGCGCTGCACAGCACGGCCAGCGCATCGGCATGGAGCCGCCGTTCCTGGCCGACCTCGCCGGCGCGGTCATCGAGCAGATGGCCGGTGCATATCCGGAGCTCGTCGAGCACCGGCGCGAGATCGAGCGCGTCATCACCGCCGAGGAGGAGCGGTTCGGCGAGACGCTCGAGCGCGGCATGAAGGTGTTCGAGGAAGCGGCCGCGCGCGGCGAGATCACCGGCGAGGACGCGTTCACGCTGCAGGCGACGTACGGCTTCCCGATCGAGCTGACCCAGGAGCTCGCGCGCGAGCGCGGCCTCGGCGTCAACGACGAGGAGTACACGAAGCTGTTCGAGGAGCACCGCGAGATCTCGCGACGCACCAGCGGAATCGCCGTCGACGTGCGCTTCCCGGGCGCGCCGCGCACGGAGTTCGTCGGCTACGAGCGCACCGAGGTGCCGACCGCGATCGTCGCGTACGCCGATCTCGGCGGCGGGCTCTTCCAGGCAAAGCTCGAGCGGTCGCCGTTCTATCCCGCCGGCGGCGGCCAGGTGTCGGACATCGGAGTCATTCGCAACGAGGAAGGGACGGAGGCTGAGGTCGTCGAGCTCATCCGGCTGGACAACGACCAGGAGATCGTCTTCCGCGGCGACGGCTTCGCCGAGGGCGACCGCGTGACCGCGACGGTGCCCTGGAACGTCCGCTTCCCGACGATGGCGAACCACACGGCGACGCACGTCCTGCACGAATGCCTGCGCGAGGTGCTCGGCGACCACGTGAAGCAGGCCGGCTCGGCGGTTCGTCCGGACAAGCTGCGCTTCGACTTCACGCATCCGCAGGCGCTCAGCGCCGACGAGCGAACCGAGGTCGAGCGGCGCGCGAACGAGCGCGTGTTCGCGAACCTGCCCGTGCGGATCTACGAGACCCCGATCGCCGAGGCGCGCAAGCTCGGCGCGATGATGCTCTTCGGCGAGAAGTACGGCGACATCGTCCGCGTGGTCGACATCGACGGCTGGTCGGTGGAGCTGTGCGGCGGCACGCACGTGCCCTCGACGGCGGAGATCGGGCCCATCGTCATCCTCAACGAGGGCTCCGTCGGCGCAGGCGCGCGGCGCATCGAGGCGGTGACCGCGGGTGAGGCGTTCGCGCTCCTGCACGAGCGGGCGCGCGAGGCGGAGGAGCTGCGCGGCGAGCTCGAGCGCGCGCGCAAGGAGAAGCCGAAGCCACAGGCCGAGGCGGCGTTCACGATCAACGAGCGCGTCGACGGTGTCGTCTTCGTCGAGACGAAGGACCTGCAGCCGGGGCCGCTGCGCGACCTCTCCGACCGCATCCGCCAGCAGGAGAAGGCGGACGGCGCGATCGTCGCGTCGGTGACCGACGGTCGCGTGCACATCGTCGTCAACGTGGCCGAGAGCGTCGGCGTCGACGCGTCGGCGCTTGCGAACGAGATGGGCCAGATCGTGGGCGGGCGCGGTGGCGGCAAGCCGACGATGGCGCAGGCCGGCGGGAACGTCCCCGGCGAGATCCCGAACGCATTCGCGGCCGCGAAGAAAGCGCTCTCGTGAAGGTGATGGCGCTCGACTTCGGCTCGGCGCGAACGGGCGTCGCAGTGTCCGACCCGACCGGCGTCGTCGCCCGGCCGCTCGGCATGGTCGAGCGCGCGGCCGGCGAGGCCGGGTTGGCGGAAGTCGTGCGGCTCGCGCGCGAGCAGGCGGTGGAGGAGGTCGTCGTCGGCCATCCCCTGACGCTGCGCGGCGAGCGCGGCGAGCAGGCGAAGGCCGCCGAGCGCTTCGCCAAGGCGCTGCGCGCAGCGGTGGACGTGCCGGTCGTCCTCTTCGACGAGCGCTTCACCACCGATCTCGCACAACAGACGTATTCGGCGACCTCCGAAGATGCCCGCGCGGCGGCGCATCTCCTCTCCAGCTACCTCGAGTGGTCCGGCTCCTCGCGGCACTAGCCGTCGTCGTGGTCGTCGCCGGCTGCGGCGGAGGAACGCAGCCGACGACCACTGCAACGGCCCCGCGGCAGCTGCATCAGTTCCGCGTCGTCTTCCCCGAGGGTTTCACGCGCGCGCAGATGGCCCAGCGCGTGCAGGCGGTGGCGAAGATCGCCCACCACGAGCGTCACGTGCGTCCGAAGATCTCGGCGAAGACCTACCTCGCCGCGTCCGGCCCGCGACGCATCCCCGGATTCGGGCCGAAGAAGCTTGCGCTCGAAGGCTTCCTCTTCCCGTCGACGTACTTCTTCGACCGGAAGACGACGTCGGCCGCGCTCGTCCGCGCGCAGCTCGCGGCCTTCGAGTCCAACTGGGGAAACGTCGACCTCGCGTACGCGCAGTCGAAGAACCTCACCCCGTACGACGTGCTGAAGATCGCCTCGATGGTCGAGCGGGAAGCGGTGGTGCCGAGCGAGCGCAAGCTGGTCGCGGCCGTCATCTACAACCGGTTGCACGCGCACATGCCGCTCGGCATCGACGCCACCATCCGCTACGGCCTGCACGTGCCCGGGACGAAGCCGCTGCTCCAGTCGGACCTGGACAGCGACAACCCGTACAACTCGCGCAGGTTCCTCGGGCTGCCGCCCACGCCGATCGCGAACCCGGGGCTAGCCTCCATCGAGGCGGCGGCCCATCCCGCGCACGTCGACTACCTGTACTTCGTGCGCAAGCCCGACAAGCGCCATCACTACTTCACCTCCAACTACAACGACTTCGTCAATCACGAGCATCTCTACGGCTACTAGATACGTCGCGCTCCTGGGTCACCCGGTCGAGCACTCGCTCTCGCCGCGGATGCAGAACGCCGCGTTCGCCGCGAGCGGGCTCGACTGGGCCTACGTCGCGCTCGACGTCCCCCCGGAGCATCTGGAAGACGCCGTCCGCGGCCTTGTCGCGCTCGGCTTCGCCGGGGCGAACGTCACCGCGCCGCACAAGGCTGCGGTGGCGCAGATCCTCGGCTCCGAGCTGCCGTCGGTGAACACGCTCGTCGGGACCGAGGCGTATTCGACGGATGCGGCGATCCTCGACGGGCTCGAGTTCGGGCGGCCGGCGATCATCGGCGACGGCGGTGCGGCGGCTGCGTTCAAGCACGCGCTGCCGCAGGCGCGCGTCTTCTCGCGCAAGGGCGAGTGGCCGCCGGACGTCTCGGACGCCGACCTCGTCATCCACGCGACGTCGGCGCGCGACGACGTCCTGGCCGAGCTTGTGCCTGAGCAGACGCTCATCGATCTCCCGTATCCGCGCACTGCGACGGCGGAGGCAGCTGCTGCTGCCGGCGCCCGCGTGCTCGACGGCCTCGAGGTTCTCGCCGCGCAGGGCGCCGCCGCGTTCGAGCTCTGGACCGGCGTGCCGGCGCCCGTTGCCGTGATGCGGCGCGCTCTAGGGCTGCCTGACGGCAGCCCTAGAAGCGGAGGCGCCGAATGAATCGGCGCCTCCTTTTCTGGTCGGCGTCGCAAGCGAACGCCTTAGGCTTGCCCGAGTGAACCTCGAGCTGGCATCCGCAGGAGAGTCGCACGGCCCCGCGCTCGTCGCGATCCTCTCCGGCCTGCCCGCGGGCCTCGTTCTCGACAAGGAGGCGATCGACGCCGACCTCCGTCGCCGGCAGCAGGGCTATGGCCGCTCGCCCCGCCAGCAGATCGAGACGGACGAGGTCGAGGTGCTCGCCGGCCTGCGCCGGGGACGCACGCTCGGGACGCCGCTCGCGCTCGTCGTCCGCAACAAGGACCACAAGAACTGGACGTGGGGGATGGCGCCGTGGCCGCCCGAGGGCGAGCCGACGGGCAAGGGGACGAAGGAGGTCACGCTTCCGCGGCCCGGCCACGCCGATCTCGCCGGTGTACAGAAGTACGGGCTCTCGGACGTGCGCGACGCGCTCGAACGCGCGTCGGCGAGGCACACGGCGGTGCACGTCGCCGCCGGCTCGGTGGCGAAGGCGCTGCTCGCGCACATCGGGGTCACGGTCGACGGCACGGCGCTCCCGCTCGCGGGCGCGGACCCGGCCGCGGTCGACGCTGCGCGCAAGGACCAGGACACGCTCGGCGGCATCGTCGAGGTGCGCGCGACCGGCGTTCCGCCGGGGCTCGGCTCCTATGCACGCAAGGAGGACCGCCTCGATGCGCGCCTCGCGGCAGCGCTGATGGGCATCCAGGCGGTGAAGGGCGTCGAGATCGGCGACGGCTTCGCGCTCGCCGAGCTGCGCGGCTCGGAGGCGCACGACGAGATCGGGACCGACCGGCGGCGCACGTCGAACCGCGCCGGCGGCATCGAGGGCGGGATGTCGAACGGCGAGGAGGTCGTCGTCCGCGCGGCGATGAAGCCGCTGCCGACGCTGATGAAGCCGCTCGCCTCCGTCGACCTGCAGACGGGCGAGGCCGCGAACGCATTGGTGGAGCGCAGCGACGTCTCGGCCGTCGAGGCGCTCGCCGTCGTCGCGGAGGCGGCGGTCGCGTGGGAGCTCGCGCGCGCGGCGCGCGAGAAGTTCGGCGGCGACGCGCTCGCCGACTTCGTCGCCGCGTGGCGCGGCTACGTGGAGCGGATCAGCTGAAGAAGGTCGCGCTCGTCGGCTTCATGGGTGCGGGCAAAACGACTGCGGTCGAGTCCCTCCGCGTGTCGCACGTGCGCGTCGACCGGTCGATCGAGCACACCACCGGCAAGTCCATCCCAGAGCTCTTCGCCGAGGGCGAAGACGTCTTTCGCAACCACGAAGCGGAGATGGTCGAAGATCTGCTGCGCTCGCCGCGCGGCACTGTGCTCGACCTCGGCGGCGGTGCGGTCACGACTCCGCGCGTCCGTGAGCTCCTGAAGGAGAAGGCGACGGTCGTCTGGCTCGACACGGACGTGGAAACATGTTGGCGGCACGTGCAGGGAAGCGACCGCCCGCTTGCGCAGGACGAAGCGGAGTTCAGGCGTCTCTTCGAGGAACGCCGGCCGCTCTACGCCGAGGTGGCGGACGTCGTCGCCCGCGACTTCGACGACGTCGCATTGGCACTCGCCGGCGTGCACGTCGAGCGCGGCGCCCTCCAGAAGCTCGGCGAGCTCGTTCCCGGCGACGGCCCGGTCGCCCTCGTCTCGGACGCGCACGTCGCCGGCATCCACGGCATGGACGCCCAGCTCGCGCTCGGGCCGCGCCTCGCCGAGACGCACGAGCTTCCGCCCGGCGAAGAGGCGAAGACGCTCGCCACGCTCGACCGGCTGTGGCAGGACCTCCGCCTCGACCGGCGCGGCACGATCGTGGCCCTTGGGGGCGGCTGCACGACCGACGCGGCCGGATATGCGGCCGCTGCATATTTGCGCGGGATCGCCTGGGTGCCGGTGCCGTCCAGCCTCGTCGCCCAGGTCGACGCCGCCATCGGCGGCAAGACGGGCATCGACCTGCCGCAGGGCAAGAACCTCGTCGGCGCGTTCCACTGGCCGGTGCGCACCGTCATCGACCCGGCGCTGCTCGAGACGCTGCCCGAGCCGGTACGGCATGAAGGGATGAGCGAAGTCGTGAAGACCGGCCTGCTCGCCGGCGAGCCCTTCTGGGAGCTGCCCGACGACGAGCTCGTCCGCAGGTGCGCCGCCTTCAAGGCCGCCGTCTGCCTGCGCGACCCGCAGGACCGCGGCGAGCGCAACGTCCTCAACCTCGGCCACACGTTCGCGCACGCGCTCGAGGCCGCGGCCGGCTACGAGGGGTTGACGCACGGCCGGGCGGTCGCGCTCGGCCTCCTCGCCGCTCTCCGCCTGTCCGGCCGGGACATCGGCCAAGTGGAGGAGATCCTGCGGCCTACCCCCGTCCGCGTCGACCGTGAGCGCGCGTGGGAGGCGATGCAAAGGGACAAGAAGGCGGTCGGCGGCGAGCTCCGGCTCGTGCTGCTCGGCGACGACGGTCCCCGCTGGGACGTGGCGGTTCCGGCCGCGGACGTCCGGCGCGAACTGGATAGGTTGATCGCGTGAGGATCATCGTCCTGAACGGCGTGAACCTGAACATGCTCGGCCGCCGCGACGCCGGCGTCTACGGCGGGGTCTCGATCGCCGAGCTCGAGAGCCGCATCTACGGCTGGGCGCGCGAGATGGAGCTGACCGTGCAGTGCCGGCAGACGAACAGCGAGTCGGAGTTCATCAAGTGGTGCCACGACGCGTACGACAACACCGACGGGATGGTGGTGAACCCGGCCGCGTGGACGCACTACGCATGGTCGATCCACGATGCGCTCGAGCCGTTGACGATCCCGGTCGTGGAGGTGCATCTTTCCAACGTCGACGAGCGCGAGGAATGGCGGCGCAAGTCGGTCATCTCCGACGTCGTCGCGACCCGGTTTGCCGGGCACGGCCCCGACGGCTACAAGATGGCGATGCAGTATCTAAAGGAGCACGCGTGAACAGAATCGACCGCCTGCGGGAGCTGCTCGAGGAGCCGCTCCTCGTGACCAACCTCGTGAACATCCGCTATCTGTGCGGCTTCGACAGCTCGAACGCGGCGATGCTCGTCGAGCGCGATCGCGTGCGGCTCTTCACGGACTTCCGCTACATCGACTCGGCGCGCGCCGTGCCCGACGTCGAGGTCGTGGAGACGAAGCGCGCGCTCATCGCGGAGCTGGCCGAGTCGCTCTCCGGGCGGATCGCATTCGAGACCGTGCTCCCATACGGGCAGTACCAGACGCTGGCGGCCGGCGGGCTCGACCTCGTACCGCGCAGCGGCGTCGTCGAATCGTTGCGCGCGGTCAAGGAGGAGAGCGAGCTCGAGACGCTTCGCCGCGCATGCAAGATCACCGACCGTGCGTTCGAGCGGCTTATGGACGTGCCGTTCGTCGGCAGGCGCGAGCGCGACGTCGCCTGGGACCTCGGCATGATCTTCCACGAGGAGGGCGCCGACGCACAGGCGTTCGAGTTCATCGTCGGCTCCGGGCCGACCGGGTCGCACCCACACGGGCGCGCCGGCGACCGGAAGATCGGCGCCGGCGAGCTCGTCGTCATCGACGCCGGCTGCTCGGTCGACGGATACTCCTCCGACTACACGCGCACGTTCGCGACCGGCCCGCTGAACGGCCGCACGAAGGAGGCGTACGAGACGGTGCTCGCGGCGCAGGAGACTGCGCTCGCAGGCATTCGCGCCGGCCTGTCGGGCGTGGACGCCGACGCGCTCGCCCGCAACGTGATCGACGCCGGCGAGTTCAAGGGCGCGATGGGCCACGGGCTGGGTCATGGGCTCGGTCTCGACGTGCACGAGGATCCCCGCCTGTCGACCGAGTCGACGGACGTGCTCGCACCGGGAAACGTCGTGACCGTCGAGCCCGGCATCTACGTCGGCGGGGAGTTCGGAATCCGTATCGAGGACGACGTCGTCGTCACCGAGGACGGGATCGAGAACCTGAGCGGCTTCCGGAAGGATCTCGTCGAGGTTTCCTAGGCCTCTCGGTACACTCGACCGCCGTGGCTGAGACGGTCAATACGAACCAGTTCAAGAACGGCATGCACATCGAGCTCGACGGCGCGCCGTGGCGCATCGTCGAGTTCCAGCACGTGAAGCCGGGCAAGGGCGGCGCGTTCGTGCGCACGAAGCTGAAGGCGCTCGATTCCGGCGCCGTCGTCGACCGCACGTTCCGCGCCGGCGAGAAGTTCTCGCGCCTGCACACGGAGACGAAGAACGTGCAGTGCCTCTACGACGACGGCGGGGACGTCCACTTCATGGACAGCGAGAGCTTCGAGCAGTTCTCGGTGCCGCACGCCGACCTGGAGGACGCACTCCCGTTCATGCAGCCGAACGCGACGGTGCAGGTGCTCGTCGTCGACGGAAAGCCGTCGTCGGTCGCGCTGCCCGCCTCCGTCGAGCTGTCGGTCGTCGAGACCGAGCCCGGTGTCAAGGGAGACACCGTGTCGAACGTGACGAAGCCGGCGACGCTCGAGACGGGCGCAGTCGTCCAGGTCCCGCTGTTCGTGAACGTCGGCGACCGCCTCAAGGTCGACCCGCACGAGAAGCGCTACATCTCGCGCGCCTGAAAATGCTGCGCACCTTCAGGCGATGAAGGTTCCCGCTTCGCGGGAGCGCTCGCGGGCGACGTCCGGTTAGCGCCACGCATGGACGACACGCCAGCTTCGGCCGGCGTCCGTCGTCTCGAGCAGGCGGCGCACCTCGCTTCCGCCCTTGGCGAGGACGACAAAGCCGGCGCCGCCCGGCAGAGCGACTGCCGACGTGCCGAAATCGACCTCCGGCTGGGCCACGTGCGTCAACCCGGTCCAGTGGAAGCCGGCGTCGCGCGTGACGTAGAGCGTGCCGCGCGACTCCCAGATGATTCCGAAGCCGTTGCGCGCCATGGCGAGACCGGCGACGTAGCCGTAGCTGCTCAGACCATCTGCCGCGAGACGCTTCCAGCCGCTGACGCCGAGGCGATACACGAGCTTCATCTGGTTGCCCGCGCTCGCTTGCGATGCGCACACCGCCCAATCCACCACGACGAACGCCTGCGACCCGGCCGGGCACGGCGACCCCACGCCGGTCGCCGACGGAACGACGACGGGCGCCCAGTGCAGGCCGCCGTCGCTCGAGCCGATCGTCTCGCCGTCGTCGAAGCGCGCTTGCTCGTGCACGCCTTGCATGGTCACCGCCACCACCGGGCGCGGCGTGCGCAGCAAGACATGCCAGGTCCTGCCGCCGTCGCCCGTGATCGAGATCGTCCCCTGCGGCTTGCAGCCAAAGGCACCGCCTTGCCCGGCGCACGCCTGCCAGCCGGTTCCCATGATCCCGTGGCTCGGATCGCGGAACGCGATCGCGTTCGGGACGAGCGCAACCCGCGGCGGCGGTGCAACCGTGAGCACGCCTGCATTGTCAAAAGAAGTTGTGAACCCGCGGTAAGGTCCCACCCGTGCCGACCCTCGCCGACACCACCATTCGCCTGCTCGGACAGGAGCCGCTCGCCGGCCGAATGCCTGCCGCCGATCAGCTCCGCCTGGCCGAGATCCTCGACCAGGCCGGCTTCGCGTACCTCGAGGTCTCCGGTGGCGGCTGCTTCGACGCCGCGGTCAAGCGGGGCATAGAGAGCCCCTGGGAGCGCATCCGCGCGCTGAAGGCGCGCGTGAAGACGCCGCTCGGGCTGGCGCTGCGCGGCCGCTTCCTCGTCGGGTCGCGTCCGGTGGACGCCGACTTCGCGCGGCGCTTCGTCGCCTCCGCCGCGGCGAACGGCATCGACGTCTTCCGCCTGCACGACCCGCTCAACGACGTCTCCAACCTGCGCGAGGCGGCCGAGGCGATCGCTGCCGCCGACCGCGACTTCGAGGCCGGCCTCGTGTACAGCCCCGGCCCGACCGGCGAGATCGACATCCTCATCGAGCGTGCGAAGGCGCTGCCCGAGCTCGGCGCCGTGCGCGTGCTCCTGCACGACCCGACGGGCTCGCTGCAGCCGCACAAGGCGGAAGACCTCGTGCACGCACTCGCGGAGGCCAGCGGGCTTCCCGTCGGCATCTACGTCCAGGGCGCGGGCGGCAGCGCGCTCGCCGCGACGCTCAAGGCGGCCGAGGCCGGCGCGCAGCTGATCGCGTGCGCGATCTATCCGCTCGCGCTCTCGCTGCACCGCGTCTCGGGCGAGGCGCTCGCGGAGGCGCTCGCCGGCCTGGGCCTCGATCCCGGCGTCGACGTCGCACGGCTGTGGGAGGCGTCCGACCTCGTCGACGAGCACATCGGGGACGAACCGGTGGCTCCGCTCGCGCCGCGCGTCGCCGTGCGCGCCGCGCAGCACGACGTTCCGGCAGGGCTCGTCGCCGGTCTCGACGCGACGCTGCGCGCGCAGGGCGCGGGCGACCGGCTCGAGGAGGTGCTCGAGGAGCTCGACCGCATCCGCGCCGAGGTCGGCTGGCCGCCGCTCGCGGCGCCGATCGGCGGTGTGCTCGCCTCGCAGGCGCTCCTGAACGTGCTCGCCGCAAGCCGCTACCTGACGATCGTCGACGAGCTGCGCGCGCTCGTGTCCGGCCGGTTCGGTGTCCCGCCGGGGCCGATCGACCCGGCGCTCGTGCGCGCGGTGGAGCTGACGAACGACCCCGAGAGCGAGGAGGACGTCGCCCCGGGGTTGAGCGAGGTGCGCGAGCAGGCGGCCGGCATGGCTGCGAGCGAGGAGGAGCTCCTCTTGCTCGGCTTGTTCGGCGAGGACGCCGAGCGGCTGCTACTCGGCATCCGCGGCCGTGCGAGCGGCGAGGGCGACGAGCTCGCCACCGTGGACAAGGCGCGCGCGGAGCGCATCCGCGAGGTCGTCCGCATCGTCCAGGAGACCGGCATCGGCGAGATCACGATCGAAGAGGAGGGCATGCGCGTCTCCGTGCGGTCGAGCGCCGAGCCCGCACCGGTGTCCGACGCGCCGCTCGCCCTCCCGGACGTGGCGTCCGCGCCGACAGCCCGCCGGTCGAACGGCTACCACCGCGTCGAGTCGCCGATGGTCGGCACGTTCTACCGCGCGCCGCAGCCGGGCGCGGCGCCGTTCGTCGAGGTCGGCGACGTCGTCGTGCAGGGTCAGACGCTCTGCATCCTCGAGGCGATGAAGCTCATGAACGAGGTGAAGGCCGACCTCGAGGGCATCGTCCGCTCGATCGGCGTCGAGAACGCGCAGCCGGTCGAGTTCGGTCAGGTGCTGTTCGAGCTCGAGCCGCTCACCGGCCGACCGCTCGACGCGGTCTAGTCGAGCCAGCCGCCGTAGCGGGTCGGGGTGCGCGCCGGAAAGCGTGCATACGCCTCGTCCTGCCGCGTCCCCGGCTCTATGCCGGCGCCGTGGCGGATCGCGGTCTCGTTCACCGTGTAGGCCCCTCCGTCCTCGCGGCCGCGCCGCTTGCCGTCCGGGCCGATCTCCGTGTGCCGTTCGCGCGAGCCGACGCCCAGGACGATGCATGGGCCTCCGACGATCGTGTGCTCGGCGCGCGGCGGGCAATGGACGAAGTCCCACTGTCGCAGCGGACGCTCCTGTCCCTCGACGATGAGCGTCGCCGTGCCCGAGAGGATGAGGAAGTCCTCCTGATCGGTCTCCCAGTGGTACATCGACAACGGCTGTTCCGGTCCGAGGACGGTGATCCCGAAGCCGAGCTGTTCGAAGACCGTGTCGCCTGCCAAGTTCGAGAACTTGCCCCAGCCCTCGGACTCGTACCAGCGCATCTCCTTCGCGTTGACGACGAACCAGCCGTCGCCCTTGCACACGAGGCCGTGCTCCGTCTGCTCGACCGGCGCCTCGGGGACATCCACGCATCGGACCATAGACTCTCGGCGTGTTCACCCGCGTCCTCGTAGCCAACCGTGGCGAGATCGCCGTGCGCGTCATCCGCGCACTGCACGAGCTCGGCGTCGAGGCCGTGGCGGTGTACTCGACGGCCGACGAGGACGCGTTGCACGTGCGGCTCGCCGACCGCGCCGTCCGCATCGGCCCGCCCTCTGCCTCGGAGAGCTATCTCAACATCCCATCCGTCATCGCCGCGGCGATGACGACCGGCTGCGAGGCAGTCCATCCCGGCTACGGCTTCCTCGCCGAGAACGACGAGTTCGTGCGGATGTGCGAGGACAACGATCTCGTCTTCATCGGCCCGCCGGCGGACGTGATGGCGCGCATGGGCGACAAAGCACTCGCGAAGCAGGAGATGCGCGCGGCAGGAGTGCCGCTCGTCCCGGGCACCGAGGGAGCGACGAACCCGGCGGAGGCACAGGCGGCGGGCGAGCAGCTCGGCTACCCCGTCCTGCTGAAGGCCGCGGCCGGCGGCGGCGGGAAGGGGATGCGTCTCGTCACGGAGCCCGACGCGCTCCACGATGCGTTTCAGCGCGCGGCCGCCGAGGCGCACGCTGCGTTCGGCGACGGGACCCTGTACGTCGAGAAGGCGATCACGCCCGCGCGGCACGTCGAGATCCAGGTCCTCTGCGACGACCACGGCAACGTGCTCACGTGCGGCGAGCGCGAATGCTCGATCCAGCGGCGGCATCAGAAGCTCATCGAGGAGTCGCCGTCGCCGGCGCTCGACGCCGAGCTGCGCGAGGAGATGGAAGCCGCCGCGGAGCGCGCCTGCCGCCACATCGGGTACCGCAACGCGGGGACGTTCGAGTTCCTCGTCGGGCCGGACGGCGCCTTCTCCTTCATCGAGCTGAACGCGCGGCTCCAGGTCGAGCACCCGGTCACGGAGCTGGTGACGGGGCTCGACATCGTTCGGCAGCAGATACGGATCGCGGCGGGCGTAGCGCTCGAGCACGGCGGGCGCGCCTCGCGTGGAGGGCATGCGATCGAAGTGCGCATCAACGCGGAGGATCCCCGGCACGATTTCCGCCCGTCGCCGGGCACGCTCACCCGCTTCCGGCCGCCGCTCGGGCCCGGCGTCCGGGTCGACACCTTCGTCGAGGAGGGCTCGACGATCCCGCCGTATTACGACTCGCTGATCGCGAAGGTGATCGTGCGCGACAACAACCGCACACTCGCGATCGCGCGGGCGCGGCGTGCGCTCGAGGAGTTCGAGATCGAGGGCGTGCCGACGACACGCGACGTGCTGCACGAGATTCTCGGCAGCGAGCAGTTCCAGAGCGGCGAGTACTCGACGTCGTTCCTCGACGAGGTGCAGCTCGCGGCGGCGGAAGCATGAGAACGCTGGCGCCGGACGTGAAGGTGACCGACGGAGCGCTGACGCAGATCGTCGTCCGCGCGGTCGGCGGCGTGGAGGGGGCGCGCGTGCGACGGCCGCGGCGGAACGTCGCGATCGCCATCGAGGACGGCCATGCACGCGTCGACCTGGAGCTGACGGTCGCCTACGGCATGGTGCTGCCCGATGTGGCGCGCGACGTGCAGCGGGAGGTCGCGGACGCGCTCGGCCGGATGTGCGACCTCACCGTCGACGGGGTCGACGTCTCGGTGGAGGAGCTGGACGCATGAGCGCCGAGATCAGCCGCCGGGAAGCGAGGCGCGCCGCCGTCTTCCTGCTCTACCAGTGGGACGTCACTGGCACGCCGCTCGGCTCCCTGTACGAGGGCGAGGTGCACGAGTACACGCGGCAGGTGACCGACGCGGTCGCCGCACACGCACCGGAGCTGGACGCGCGCATCACCGCCGCGTCGGACGAGTGGACGGCGGACCGGCTCGGGGCGGTCGAACGGAACGTGCTCCGCGTCGCGCTCGAGGAGCTCGACGCGGGCGACGTCCCCGACGAGGTCGTGCTCGACGAGGCGATCACGCTGGCGAAGCGGTACGCATCCGACGATGCTGGGAGACTCGTGAACGGCATTCTTGGCAGGATCGTGAGAGAGAAGGCGGCGTGAGCGACGAATCCCTGAACAGAGCGGAGGAGCTGCTGTCGCGGCTCGAGGCCGCGCGCGCCGAGCTCGACCGGCTCAGCAGCGACGAGAGCGCGTCGCCGGAGCGCGCGCTCGAGATCCTCGGTGAGCTCTCCGAGCTGGCGAAGGCGGTCGAGGAGGAGCTGGAACGCGCGAAGCGCGAGGCGGAGAGCGATGCCGCACAGTCCTGACGAGCTGCGCGCCGTCGTCGAGGAGGAGCTCGACCGGCTGGCGCTCTGGCCCGAGCTGCACGGCCAGTCCGAGTCGGCGCGCTACGGCCTTGTCGGGATGGGCGGCAAGCGCGTCCGGCCCGTGATCTCGCTCGCGGTCGGCGAGGCGCTCGGAGCCCCGATCGAGCAGGTGATGCCCGCGGCGCTCGCGATCGAGCTCGTGCACAACTTCTCCTTGATCCACGACGACCTGCCGGCGCTCGACGACGACGACGAGCGGCGCGGGAAGCCGAGCGTGTGGGCCGTGTACGGCGAGGGGACGGCGGTGCTCGCCGGGGACGCGCTGCTCGCAGAGGCATTCAGGCTTGCGTGCCGCTATCCGTCGGCCGACGTGGCGCGGGAGCTCTCGCAGGCGACGCTCGGGATGATCGGTGGGCAGTACCTCGACACGATGGTGCCCGAGGCCGACCTGGCGGTCGTCCATCGGCTGAAGACGGGCTGCCTCTTCTTCGCGTCGGTCGCGATGGCGCTGTGGGCTGCGGAGCTGCCGGCAGAACGGCAGGAGCCGTGGCGCTCGTTTGCAAACGAGCTCGGGCTGCTCTTCCAGATCGTCGACGACATCCTCGACGGCGACGGCTACGTCGCGCTGCACGGCGCGGAGGGCGCGCGCCGTCTCGCCGACGAGGCGGCCGACAACGCACGCGCACGTCTCGGCGAGGTGGACGCCGACACGAGTGTGCTGCGCGAGATCGTCGAGGACCTCGCCGTTCGCACCGCGTGACCCCGCCTTCAGGCGAGCAGTTCGAGCTCCGGCACGGCGCGCAGTGCGTGGTCGTGGTGGAGGTCGGCGGCGGCCTCCGCGAGTGGGAGGGAGTCCTCGACGGCTACCCGCTCGACCAGATGTGCAAGTCGGCGCGCGGCGCGGTGCTGGCGCCGTGGCCGAACCGGCTCGACGAGGGCAGATACGAGTTCGACGGAGAGACCTTCCAGGTGCCGCTGGACGAGCCGCCGCAGGCGATGCACGGGTTCGTGCGCTGGGCGAGCTGGCGGCCCGTGGCGGTCGCCGAGGCCCGCGTCGAGCTCGAGCACGTCCTTCATCCGCGGCCCGGCTATCCGTTCTCGCTGCGGTTGACGGTCGAATACCGGCTGGACGCGGACGGGCTGACCGTGCGCACCTCGGCGGAGAACGTCGGCGACCGCACGGCGCCGTTCGGCGTGGGGCATCACCCGTACATCGCACGGCATGCCGACGACGTGTTCGGCCCGGGGGAGAAGCACGACGAGGCGCATCCCTTCGAGGGCGAGATCGCGATCGGCGACGTCACCGTGTGGGCGGACGACAGCTGGAAGTGGGTGCAGCTGTACACGGGCGACGAGCGCCCCGATGTGGCGCGCCGGTGCATCGGCGTCGAGCCGATGACGTGCCGCCGTGATGCGTTCCGCACCGGTGAGGATCTCATCCGGCTCGAGCCCGGGGAGCGCTGGGCCGGAACCTGGGGGATCCGGGTCTAGATCCGCTAGGGCGTGACGGTGAAGGCGCCCGGGCTGACCGCGGGCCCGTCGGGGCTGAGGATCCTCACCACGCCGCTGGCCGCGCCGGGTGGGACCCTGAACGTGACCTGGCCGGCGGTGACGACGGTCGGGACGGTGAGCACCGTGCCGACCTGCACGCCGACGGTGCGGCTGAGATTCGTGCCCGTGATCGTCACCAGCGTCCCGATCGGTCCGCTCGCCGGAGCGATCGATGTGATCGACGGCCCTGCCGTCACCGTGAACGTGCCGAGGCTGTTCCCACCTATCGGATTGCTCACGCCGATCAGCCCTCCGGCGGCGCCGACCGGGACGGTGAACGTGAGCTTCGTTGCGGACACGATCGCGAACGCAACCCGACCGCCGTTGAGCGTCACCGAGGTCGTCTCGTCGAGGTGCGTACCGCTCACCGTCACCGTCGAGCGCACACCGCCACTCGAGGGTGCGAACCCTGTGACCGCGGGCGCATCGGCGAAGAGCCTGAACACGTCGGCGCTCTGTGCGGATCCGGACGCCGTCGTCACCCGCACGATTCCCGTAGTTCCCGCGGCGACCACCGCCGTGATCCGAGAGTCCGAGACGACAGTGAAGCTCGCGGCACGTGTCCCTCCGAACGTCACGGCCGTCGCTCCCGTGAACGCCGACCCGAAGATGGTCACCGACGTGCCCGACACGCCGCTCGAGGGATGGAAGCCGCCGATCGTCGGAGCGACCGAGAAGGCAGTCGTGCTCGTCGCAACTCCCGACGGGGTCCCGACGACGATCCGACCGCTCCCGGCGTTCGCAGGCACGACGAACGTGAGCTGGTTCGCAGACACGGGCGCGAACGAGACGGCGGTTCCTCCCAGCGTCACCGTGGACGCGTCGGCGAAGTTGGAGCCGTTCACGGTCACGACGGTGCCGGGAGCGCCTCGCGTCGGGCTGAAGCTGGAGACGACGGGGGCGAGCTCGAGCTGGACGAAGTGCCGCTCGGGATGCGGTGCGTTCGGCTGGACGCTGAACACGTCCGGGGCCCCGTCGCCGTTGGCGTCCGCGAAGGCCCAGAACGGGGTAGCGGTCCCGAACGGCACTTGCTCGTAGACGCCGGTGCCGTCGTCGACGTAGAGCAGCCCACGCTCGCCGGCGTTCCCGTTGAGGACGACACCGATATCGGGCCGGCGGTCGCCGTTGACGTCCGCGATGCGGAAGAAGTACGGCCAGCCCTGCACCGTCGGCTCGTGCGGGAACCGCGTCGCCGTCTCGTCCCTGAACGTGCCGTCGCCGTTGTTGACGAGCACCTGCACGAAGCTGCCGACGTAAAACGGGTCCCCTTGCGTGTATCCGACGAGGAGGTCGGGATGCCCGTCGCGGTTCACGTCCAGCGTTGCGAGGGTGATCGCGATGGCGTTCGGCCCGAATGGCTTGGCCGGCAGTGCATTGCCCCAGCTGAAGTGGCCGGTCCCGTCGTTGAGGAGGACGCGCGAGAAGTCGTTGCGACCGTCGTCGCCGAGAACGAGGTCGGGAGCGCCGTCGCCGTTGACGTCGACGAAGAGCGACCGCGTATACGCACGGGTGCCGTAGTCGAGCACCTCCGTGGGCAGGAGATCGGTGCGGCGCGTGAAGTGACCGGTGCCGTCGTTGACGAGCATCTCCGGCGGCCCGGTGCCGGGGCCCGCGGGGAGGTTCCCGACGAAGATGTCCAGGTCGCCGTCGCCGTCGATGTCCGCCGCCGCTGCGGAGTGGCTGAAGTCGGACTCGGCTGGGAGGTTGCCGCTCGCGTCGACGAGCTTTCCCTGCGGCGTCGACAGCACGAGCGTGTTCGGATGGCCGGGGAACGGGTCGGCGTCGTAGCCGTGGTCGGCGACGAAGATGTCGTTGCGGCCGTCGGTGTTGAAGTCGGCGATCAGGATCTGGCGCCCCCATTCGGTCCGTGCGGGAGATCCGTCCCAGAGCGACGAGCCGTCGGTGTACCCGCCCCTCCCGTTACCGAGGTAGATCCCGATCGGATGGGTGACGTGCGCCGGCGGGAAGGTGATACGCGTGATCACGGCGTCGGCGATGCCGTCGCCGTTGACGTCCCCCATCGTGAGCTCGGTCCCCGAGCCGACATCTGGCTGTGAGGACGCGACCTCCAGAGCGGGACCGTACCGCGGCCCGGACACCGTCGCGGCGGTGACGAGGAGCGCGGCCAAGGTCGCCAAGGCTCGCATCGCTCGACGTTAGCGCGCAGTCCGGCGAATGCGAAGCGCGGCGTCGTCGACAGCTAGATCCGCACCGCGACGTCGAGCGTCGCGAGGTACGTCTTGCGCACGGTTCGGTCGCCGATCCGTGCGCGGATGAGATCGAAGAGCCGCTCGCGCGTCTCGTCCTCCTGCATGAGGTGGTTCGAGTACGTGCCGAGCACGTCGACGTACGCGTCCGCGGTGTACTCGACGTCCCACTGGTACCGCCGCTCGGCGGCGACGCGGAAAAGACCGCTCGCCTCCATCTCGGCGCCGAAGCCCGCGACCTCTCCGGGTGGGCCCGGCGGGTCTCCGCCCCGGCCAACCGCGTCGTAGTCGGCCTGCACCTCGAGAAAGAACGGATCCGCGCCCTCCGGGAGCACGTGGTGCACCATCGCGACGGCGAGTGCGCCGCCCTCGCGTAGGACGGCGGCGACGCTCAGGTAGCGAAGCTCGGGCGGGATCCAGTGGAACGCGGTGAAGGCGACGACTGCGTCGTAATCCGCACGCCCGGGGCGCCAGGTCTCGAAATCGGCATTGACGACCTGGACGCCGGGGAAGAGGGCGAGCTTTCGCTGTGCGATGGCCGCGAGCGAGGCGCCCAGCTCGACGCACGTGATCCGTAGTCTGCGCCCGGCGAGGGGGAGCGTCGCCTTTCCGGTTCCGCACCCGATCTCGACGACGCGCGAGCGCGGCCCCAGCCCGGCGAGCACGACGACATCGTCGATCAGCTCGTCGGGGTAGGCCGGCCGCGCGCGGTCGTACAGCTCCGCCGCCCGATCGAAGGTCGCACGCCGCAGCTCGCGCGTCACAGGCCGGCGAATGCGGTGAGCACACGGAGCGGCAGGCGCTCGGTCCGGCGCAACTGCGGCGGCAGGAGCGGCACGAGCCTTCGCGTCGATCCGACCGTTCCGGGAAGCGGGCGGCGGATTCCGTATTGCTCGCGGAGCTCCGCCGGAAGCAGGCCGGCTGTCTGGGCGGCGAGCACGCGCAACGCGGGACGGAACGGGAGCGGCACCGGCGGCGAGAGTACCGTCGCGGCGACCGCGCGCGCGTCGTCTCCGACGCGGACCGTCCCGGTTGCGATGAGATCGCGCTGATAGGCGCGGAAGGCCGCGAGCGTGGACGGGTGTACCTCGTCCGGGACTCCGAAGACGTGCGCGACGACCTTCATCTGCTCGTAGAACTCCTCGGCCTCCGCCGGCTCGAGCCGCCGCACGTACAGCTCGTAGAGCGCGAGCCCGGTGTCGACGAGAGTCGAGTGGACCCACAGCATGAGCTCGGGATCCGCGGCGGAATATGGGCGCCCACTCCGCGAGCCGCGAACGCGGCGGTGCGCAGCTCGCGTGATCGCGCCCATGCGCTCGCCTTCTGCCTCCGTCCCGAACACGATCGTGTACAGGGCCGCCATCGTGCGCGCGAGCCGGCGCCAGGTTTCCTCGCGGAACCGCGAGTGGTCGACGATGCCCGCCGCGACAAGCGGATGCGCAGCCTGCATCAGCAGTGCGCGCGGCCCTCCCAGCATGAGCACCGACTCGCGCCCGATGCGGCGGATGGCGCTGGCGTCGGAGAAATAGCCGTCCATGTCAGACGGAGGTCTACCCTCCGACCATGAAAACGCGCCTCGACGAGGCCGCCCACGCGGGGCAAGAGCATCTCGATCCCACGTATGTCGCCGGATACGACAAGAAGACCGGCTTCGACGTCGCCGTCGACGTCGAGCTCCTCCGAGGACTGGGTCTCGGCCCGGGCACGACGTTGGTCGATCTCGGCGCGGGCACCGGCCTCCTGGCTGCCGCGGTCGCACCGCATTGCGGCCGAGTGGTCGCAGTCGACCCGTCCCCGGCGATGCTCGAGGCTGCGCGCGCACGGGGCACGTTCGAGTGCGTCGGGGCCGGCTTCCTCTCCTACGAGCACCGGGGCGAGGCGCCATCCATCGTGTACTCGCGCAACGCCCTGCACCATCTGCCGGACTTCTGGAAGACGATCGCACTCGCGCGGATCGCGCAGATGCTCGCGCCCGGAGGAACGCTCGTCCTGCGAGACATCGTCTACTCGTTCGAGCCGGACGAAGCGGACGCCGTCCTTGAAGCCTGGTTCGCTGCGGCCCCCACGGACCCGAAAGACGGCTGGACGCGCGCCGAGCTCGACGCGCACGTCCGCGACGAGCACAGCACGTTCTCGTGGCTGCTCGAGCCGATGCTCGAGCGTGCGGGCTTCACCGTCGCCGACGTCTGGTACTCCGAGTCGCGGACGTACGCACGCTACGTCTGTGCGAAGCCGTGAAGAAGCGCCTCGACGTGCTGCTCGTCGAACGCGGCCTGGCGGACTCGCGCACGCAGGCGCAGGCGCTCGTCCTCGCCGGCCTCGTGCCCGGCCACGACAAGCCGGGCGAGCAGGTGGACGAAGGCTCCGACCTCGAGGTCAAGGCCCGTCCGCCGTTCGTGTCCCGCGGCGGGGAGAAGCTCGCGCACGCGCTCGACGCGTTCGGCGTCGATCCCGCCGGCCTCGACTGCCTCGACGTCGGCGCGTCGACGGGCGGCTTCACGGACGCGCTCCTCCAGCGCGGGGCGGCGCGCGTGATCGCCGTCGACGTCGGCTACGGCCAGCTTCACCCACGGCTGCGGGCCGACGAGCGCGTCACGGTGCTCGAGCGGACGAACGCGCGGGCGGTCACCGAGCTGCCGTTCGCGCCGGAGCTCGTCGTCTGCGACGTCTCGTTCATCTCCGTCCGGGTCGCCCTGCCGCCCGCGCTCCGGCTCGCCGCGCCCGGCTGGCAGGCGGTCGTGCTCGTGAAGCCGCAGTTCGAGGCCGGCCGCGCCGACGTCGGCAAGGGTGGCGTCGTGCGCGACGAAGCCGTGCGCGCACGGGTCGTCCGCGAGGTGGCGGAGGCCGCGCTCGGCTGGAATGCGCGTACGATCGCGGTCGTAGACTCCGGGCTCCCCGGCCCGAAGGGGAACCGGGAGCTGTTCCTCCATCTCGCGCAGGCGAGCTCCCCGACGCTTCCTGATGACCTCGACGAGCGAATCGCCGCAGCCGTCCAAGCCTGAGACCGTCGCCGTCGTCGCGCACGGTCGCATCGACGTCGGCCCGGCCGTCGAGCGCGTGGGCAGGGTCGCCGCCGAGTCGGGCGCGACACTCGTGGACGAGCCCGCGGACGCGGACCTGACCGTCGCGGTCGGCGGGGACGGGACCATCCTCCGCACGCTCGCACGCCTGCTCGGCACCGAGGTGCCGGTGATCGGCGTCAACTTCGGACGCGTCGGCTTCCTCGCGTCGATCGCGCCGGAGGCGCTGGAGCACGACCTCGGGCGCGTCTTCGCGGGCGAGTACCGGGTCCTCGAGCTTCCGACCCTCGAGGTGAAGCTCGACGGAGAGCAGTTCGTCGCCGTCAATGACGTCGTGACGACGAGTGCCACGCTCGGGCGGATGATCGAGCTGACGTATTCCGTCGGGGGTGAGGACCTCGGCACGATCCCCTGCGACGGGATGATCTGCAGCACGCCGTCGGGCTCGACCGCGTACAACCTCTCGAACGGCGGCCCGGTGCTCGTGCGTGGGGTGGACGCGATGGCGATCACGTTCATCGCACCGCACTCGCTGCACGCGCGGCCGCTCGTCGTCCCGCGCGGCTCGCCGCTCACCGTGCGCAATGCGACCGCCGACGTCCCGGTCTGCGTGCTCGTCGACGGCCACCAGGTGGCGAACATGAAGTCGGGAGAGGAGATTGCGATCGCGCTCGGCCCGCAGCGCAGCCTGCTCGCGACGCTGCCGGAGACGACGTTCTTCGGCCGCTACCGCGAGACATTCGCCTAAACGGCCAATGGAGGGCGTCGGGAGCCCTCTCTAGACTCGAAAGCGTGCTTCGACGGCTGCGCATCGACAACCTCGTCCTCATCCGCGCGGCCGAGCTCGAGCTCGCGCCCGGCCTGAACGCGATCACGGGCGAGACAGGCGCAGGCAAGACGATCCTCGCGCAGGCGGTCGGCCTCCTGCTGGGGATGAAGGGCGACGACTCGTTCGTCGGGCCAGGAGCCGACGAGGCGTACGTCGAGGCGGAGCTCGACCTTCCCGACGAGCTGGAGGAGCTGGCGGAGCTCCGGCCGGAGGACGAAGACGCGCTGCTCGTCGCGCGTCGCGTGTTCGCCGACGGGCGCACGCGCGCGTACGCGTGGGGCCGCGCGGCCGCCCGCGAGGACGTCGCCGCCGCGGTCGAGCGCGTGATCGCGATGTCGGGCCAGTTCGAGCAGCGGCGCCTCGCCCGTCCGTCGTACCAGCTCGAGCTCCTCGACCGCTTCGCCGGCATCGACCGGGAGCCGTTGCGAACCGCGTGGCGCGAGCTCCAGGCGGCGCGGCGCCGCCACGAGGAGCTGACCGCGAACGCGGCGATCGCCGAGGCGCGCGTCGCGGAGATGCGCGCGCTCGCCGAGGACACCGAAGGCATGGAGGACGGCGACGAGGAGCGGCTGCGCGCCGACCGCGAGCGGTTGCGCCACGTTTCGGAGCTTGCTGAGGCCGCTGCGGCTGCAGCGAACGCGCTCACGCCGGAGGAGGGCGAGGGGGCCGCAGGCCTTGTCGCGCTCGCGGAGCGCGCTGTGGCGCCGCTCGAGCGGCTGGCGCCGGAGCTGCAGCGTGCGGGCGACGAGCTGCGCGACGTCGAGCTGCGCCTGCGTGAGACCGCGTCAGAGCTGAGCTCGTTTCTCGCCTCGCTCGAGGCGGAGCCGGGCCGGCTGGAGGAGCTCGAGGCCGGGCTCGACCGGATCGCCGAGGCGAAGCGCCGCTTCCGGGTCGCCACGTACGAGGAGCTGCTGGCCCGGGCGGCGGAGGCGCGCGAAGAGTTGGCGGCGCTCGACGGAGGCGTCGACCCGGCTGCGGCCGCCGCTGCGGCGGTGGAGGCGGCTGAAGCTCGTGTGCACGATCTCGCCGTCGAGGCGCGCGCCGAGCGGAATGCGGCCGCACCGGCGTTCGCGGACGCGGTCGCCGCCGAGCTGCACGACGTCGGCATGGGCGAGGGCGAGTTCGGCTGCGAGGTGAGCGAGCGGGAGACGGGGGCGACCGGCGCAGACGAGGCGGTCTTCCTCGTTCGCCCCAACGCCGGCTTGCCCTTCGCCCCGGTGGCCGAGACCGCGTCGGGCGGGGAGCTGTCGCGCATCGCGCTCGCGATCGCGGCCGTCGCGGGCGGCGAGACGCTCGTCTTCGACGAGATCGACGCCGGCATCGGCGGGGAGACCGCAAACGCGGTCGGTCGCGTGCTGCGGCGCCTCGCGGAGCGCGCGCAGGTGATCACGATCACGCACCTGCCGCAGATCGCGGCGGTCGCCGACCGGCATTTCCGGGTGGAGAAGATTCCCGGTGACCCGACGCACACGCGGATCGACGTCCTCGACGAGGACGAGCGCAAGGCCGAGCTCGAGCGGATGCTCGGCGGCCAGGAGTTCCTTGCCTCGGTACACGGCTGAGCGAGTCCTCCTCGCTCCGATCGAGGACGTGTGGGCGTTCGTCGCCGAGCCGTACCACCTGTCCGACTGGTGGCCGGGCATCTCGGGCGTCGAGCCAGATCGGCGCGGGCTTGCGGCCGGCGCTCGCTGGAAGGTGCAGGGGCCGAGCTATCTCCGGAGGCCGGAGACGCCGGGCGTGCTGCTCGTCCACGCCGTCGAACCGCCCCGTCGGTTCGCCTTCGAGCTCCTCCGCGAGCAGGTGGGTGCCGAGCTCACCCTCCATCCACTCGACGCTCGGCGCACCGAGGCTGCCCTCACGGTCGAATTTCCCTGGTGGAACATCTTCCGCGGCACGCTCCCGAAGCAGGCGCTCAGGCAGCTGTACGACCTCGTCCAGACGGCGGCCGAGCGCTGACCTCCCATCCTGCTACCCTGAAATCCCGTGAGCGCACGGGCCCCGAAGTACGTCTTCGTCACCGGGGGAGTTGTCTCCGCGCTCGGGAAGGGAATCGTCGCCGCCTCGCTCGGCCGCCTGCTCAAAGCCAGAGGCCTGCGCGTCCAGCTCCAGAAGTTCGATCCGTACCTCAACGTCGACCCGGGGACGATGAGCCCGTTCCAGCACGGCGAGGTCTACGTGACCGAGGACGGGGCCGAGACCGACCTCGACATCGGCCACTACGAGCGCTTCGTGGACGAGAACTTCCTCCGCAACGCGAGCCACAGCGCGGGCGCGATCTGGGACACCGTCCTGCGCAAGGAGCGCAAGGGAGACTTCCTCGGCGCGACGGTGCAGGTCATCCCGCACATCACGAACGAGATCAAGGCGCGCATCCGCCGCGCGGCCGAGGCTGCCCCGACCGACGTCGTCATCTCGGAGATCGGCGGCACGGTCGGCGACATCGAGTCGCTGCCGTTCCTCGAGGCGATCCGCCAGTTCCGGCGCGAGGTCGGCCAGGAGAACGTCGTCTACGTCCACGTGACGCTCGTCCCGTTCATCGAGGCGGCCGGCGAGCTGAAGACGAAGCCGACGCAGCACTCCGTGAACGAGTTGCGCCGCATCGGTATCCATCCCGATGTCGTCGTGTGCCGCTCCCACGAGGAGCTGTCGCGGGACATCCGCGACAAGATCGCGCTCTTCGCCGACGTCGACCCGGGTGCGGTGATCGCGTGCCCCGACGTCCGCGACGTGTATCTCGTTCCATCCGTGCTGAAGGAGGAGGGCTTCGACCGCCTCGTGTGCGACAAGCTGAACCTCGAAGTCCCGGAGGCGGATCTCGGAGAGTGGGACGAGCTCACGCGCCGCATCGACGAGCAGCACGAGCTCGTCGAGATCGCGCTCGTCGGCAAGTACGTGAAGCTCCAGGACGCGTACCTCTCCGTGCACGAGGCGTTGAAGCACGCCGGACTGCACAACGGCTGCCGCGTGCACGTGCAATGGCTCGACGCCGAGAACATGTCGTACGAGGAAGCGGCCGACGTGCTCGACGGCGTCGACGGTGTGCTCGTCCCCGGCGGCTTCGGCTCGCGCGGCTGGGAGGGGAAGATCCTCGCGTGCCAGGTCGCGCGCGAGCGCGGCATCCCGTACCTCGGCATCTGCCTCGGCATGCACGTCGCCGTGTCCGAGTTCGCACGGCACGTCGTCGGCCTCGGCGGCGCCAACTCGACGGAGATGGATCCCGAGACCCCGTTCCCCGTCATCGACCTGCTGCCGGAGCAGAAGGGGATCGAGGACCTGGGCGGGACGATGCGCCTCGGGGCGCAGGCGGTCGAGGTGGCCGAGGGGACGCAGGCGCGCGAGCTCTACGACGACGCGGTCATCTTCGAGCGCCACCGTCACCGCTACGAGGTGAACAACCACTATCGCGAGCAGCTCGTGGGCGCCGGACTCGTCGTCAGCGGCACGTTCGACGGCGGGCGGCTCGTGGAGATCGTCGAGCTACCAGGCCATCCGTGGTTCGTGGCCAGCCAGTTCCATCCCGAGTTCAAGTCGCGCCCTACGCGTCCCTCGCCGCTCTTCCGCGGCTTCGTCGGCGCCGCTCTCTCCCGCGCGCGCTCGCGGCAGACCCAGCCGATCGCGGCTTGACGGAGGTAATCGACCTCTTCCTGGAGCTCGCGGCGATCGCGAGCCCGCCCGGAGACGAGCGCGCGGTCACCGACGTTGTCACGCGCTACCTGCGCGATCTCGGCCTCGACTCGGACGAGGACGCGTTCGGCAACGTGTACGCCCGAATCGAACCGACGGCCGACGGGACGCCGCTCTTCTTCTGCGCCCATCTCGACACCGTGCCGCCCGACGGCAGGCTCGAGCCTGTGCTCGAGGAGGGCGTCATCCGCAACGCGGGCGGGACGATCCTCGGCGCCGACAACAAGTCGGCGGTCGTGGCGATGCTCGAGGGCGCGCGGCGGGTGCTCGCCGAGGGCCGCCCGCACGCCGGCATCGAGCTCCTGTTCACGATGCAGGAGGAGATCGGCCTGCTCGGAGCAGCCGCGTTCGACCACACGCGCCTGCACGCGCAGCTCGGCTACGTCTACGACCAGGCGGCGCCGATCGGCGAGATCATCCTCGGCGCGCCCTGGGCACAGGGCATCGAGGTCACCTTCCACGGCCGCGCCTCGCACTCGGGCATGTTCCCGGAGGAGGGGCGCTCCGCCATCCAGGCGGCGGCGAAGGCGATCGCCGACCTGCGGCTCGGACGTGTCGACGACGAGACGACCGCCAACGTCGGCGTCATCTCCGGCGGAACGGCCGGGAACATCGTGCCCGAGTGGTGCACCTTCCTCGCCGAGGCGCGCTGCCACGACGAGCGCAAGCTCAACGACATCGTGCAGGAGATGCTGGACGCGTTCACGTTCGCCGCGACCGCGACGGAGTGCGAGGTCTCGACGACGTTGAAGAAGACGTACCGCGGCTACCGCTTCGCGAAGAGCGACGACGTCGTGCGTCTCGCCGCGGACGCGCTCGAGCAGTGCGGCCACACGGTGAGCTACGCGCTCTCGGGCGGAGCCGCCGACGCGAACTCGTTCAACGAGCGCGGGCTGCGCTGCGTCAACCTCGCGAACGGCATGACCGACATCCATACGCCGAACGAGCACATCTCGGTCGACGACCTCGAGGGCATGGTCGACGTGACGCTCGCGCTCGTCGAGACCGCGCGTGCAGCCTGATTCCTCCGAGACCGCGTGGCGCGGCAAGCTGATCGCGGTCACCGTCGAGCGCTGGGGCGCGAACGAGCGCGAGATCGTCGAGCACCCCGGCGCGGTCGCGATCGTCTCCGTCGACACCGAGGGAGAGATGGCATTCGTCCGCCAGGTGCGCGAGGCGACGCGCGGGCGGCTGCTCGAGATTCCGGCCGGAACGGCGGAGCCCGGTGAAGAGCCGCTCACGACGGCGCAGCGCGAGCTGCAGGAGGAGTGCGGCCTGACAGGCGGCGAGTGGAGCGAGCTCGGCGCCTTCTGGACGACACCGGGCTTCTCTCGCGAGTACATGCACGTCTTCCTGGCGGAAGGCGTCGAGCGCGGTGAGGCCGCGCCCGAGGCGGACGAAGAGCTCGAGATCGTCCGCTACCGCGCCTCCGACGTCGCGTCGCTCATCCCGGAGATCGAGGATGCGAAGACGCTCGCCGGCCTGCTGCTCTACCTCACCAGCCGCGCCACGCCGCACGGGAGATGAAGATGCCGTGGCCGCGGGCGCTGCACGTAAGGCCCGTGAACCGTGAGGTGCACGTGAACGACGCGAAGTGCCAGCTCTTGCCGTACGCGAGCTTCGTGTACTTCGGATAGCCCGAGCTCGAGTTGTAGAGGATGCCGCCGGAGCAGGTGGGAACGGTCTTGCGGGTGGCATAGACCTCCCAGCCGTGCCAGTCGAGTCCGGAGCGCGCCATGCAGGCGCTCTGCTCGCGCTGGTTGTACGAGGCCTCGTGGATGTCGCAGAGCAGGTGCCCCGGCGGGCCCGGGACGTAGAAGCAGTGGATGTTGCCGCTCGGTGTCACCACGCCGGGTAGAGGCGTCTTCGCGGCTTGGGCGGCAGGCACTGAGGCGGCCAGGAGCACCGCAGTGAGAAGGGCCAGCTTCATGCGGGTGAGCGTACGCCCATGCTGTTGTGTTTCCGTAAGGAGTCGGTATTGTCCGCGCGTCGTGCGGATCGGCGTCGCCAGAGAGATCAAGACCGACGAGTACCGGGTCGCCCTGACGCCGGCGGGCGCGCGCGAGCTCGTGCAGAAGGGGCACGAGGTGCTCGTCGAGACGACGGCCGGCGAGGGAAGCTCCATGCCGGATGCGGACTACCTGCGCGCCGGCGCCGAGATCGTCTCCGTCGACGACGTCTGGAGCCGCGCGGAGCTCCTCCTGAAGGTGAAGGAGCCGATCGCGGTCGAGTATCCGCGCCTGCGCGAAGGGCTCGTGCTGTTCACGTACCTGCACATCGCCGCGGACGCGCCGCTGACACACGCGCTCGTCGACAGCGGGATCGCGGCCGTCGCGTACGAGACCGTCGAGACCGACGACCGCAGGCTGCCGCTGCTCGCCCCGATGAGCGAGATCGCGGGACGCCTCGCAGCGCAGGCGGGCGCGCACTTCCTCGAGAAGCCGCTCGGCGGGCGCGGCGTGCTGCTCGGAGGCGTTCCCGGCGTCTCGCCCGGACGCGTGCTCGTGCTCGGCGGCGGGATCGTCGGCTACAACTCCGCGATCATCGCGCTCGGCCTCGGCGCGCAGGTGACGATCCTCGAGCGCTCGATCGACCGCATGCGGCACCTGGACGAGATCCTCTCCGGACGCGTCAGCCTCGTCATGTCGTCGACGCTGCAGATCGAGTCGTCGATCGCGGACGCGGACGTCGTCATCGGCGCCGTCCTCATCCCGGGCGCGCGCGCCCCGAAGCTCGTGACGCGCGACATGCTGAAGGAGATGAAGCCGGGCGCAGTGATCGTCGACGTGGCGATCGACCAGGGCGGCTGCGTCGAGACCGCGCACCCGACCACGCACACCGACCCCGTGTACACCGTCGACGGGATCCTCCACTACTGCGTGGCGAACATGCCGGGCGGCGTCCCGATCACGTCCACCAAGGCGCTGACGAACGCGACGCTCCCGTACGTCGAGGCGATCGCCGACCACGGGCTCGCGCGCGCAGTCGCGCGCGACCGATCGCTCGCGCGCGGTGCGAACGTGCTCGAGGGGAAGATCGTCTACGAGGCGGTGGCCGAGGCGCACGACCTCGAATTCACTCCGCTCGAAGACGTCCTTCCGCTCGCTCCCGCCTAGCGGTATCTACGGCCGCGGCCCAGCCGCGACGAGCGCTGCCACACACGGGTGAGGTAGCCCTGCTCGACGAGCCCGGCGAGCAGGACGAAGAGCACCGCCACGGCCACTGCCGCGGCGAGCGCGATCACGCCTTGGGTGCGGCGTCCGGCTTCTTCGCCGGCGAGAGCCGTACGACGAGCCAGGTGATGCCCGCGGCCACGCTGATGACGGCGGCGATGAAGACGACGAAAGCGACTAGGCCGAGGACAGTGTGCATCGCAAACCTAGAATAGCCCCATGCCACGAGCGTGCGTGATCGTCCTTGATGCCGTCGGCGCGGGAGAGCTTCCCGACGCAGGGACATACGGGGACGAGGGGTCGGACACGCTCGGCAACGTCGCGAGGGCGGTCGGAGGCCTCGACCTCCCCAACATGGAGGCCCTGGGCCTCGGCAACGTCGAGCCGCTCGAGGGCTGCCCGCCGCAGCCCGGCGCGCCCGCCGTCGCAGGCCGCCTCATCGAGCGCTCGAAGGGCAAGGACACGACCACCGGCCACTGGGAGCTGATGGGCATCGTCACGGCGCAGGCGTTCCCGACGTACCCGCACGGCTTCCCCCACGACGTCATCGACCCGTTCATGCACAAGACCGGCCGCGGCGTGATCGGCAACAAGCCGGCGTCGGGGACGGAGATCATCCAGGAGCTCGGCGAGGAGCATCAGAAGACGGGCAAGTGGATCGTCTACACCTCGGCCGACTCCGTCTTCCAGATCGCCGCGCACGAGGAGACCGTGCCGCTCGAGGAGCTGTACGAGGCCTGCCGCGACGCGCGCGAGATCCTCACCGGCAAGCACGCCGTCGGCCGCGTCATCGCGCGGCCCTTCATCGGCGAGCCTGGCAACTACACGCGCACGCCGAACCGCCACGACTTCTCGCTCGTGCCGCGCCGGCCGAACTACCTTTCGCTCATGCGCGAGTCGGGGACGAAGGTGCACGGCGTGGGGAAGATCGGCGACATCTTCGCCAACCAGGACGTCGACGAGTCGCATCCGACGAAGTCGAACATCGAGGGCATCCAGGTGACCGAGAAGCTCCTGCAGGAGCTGGACGACGGCTTCGTGTTCGTCAACCTCGTCGAGACCGACATGCTCTGGGGGCACCGCAACGATCCCGTGAACTTCCACCGCTGCCTGCAGGACTTCGACCGGCGACTGCCGGACCTGCTCGAGGCGCTTCGTCCCGGCGACCTGCTCATCGTCACCTCGGACCACGGCTGCGATCCGACGACCCCGTCGACCGACCACTCGCGCGAGCACGCGATGCTGCTCGCGTACGTCGCGGGACGCAACGCGTCGGGGCACGTCCACGAAGGCGAGTTCGCCGACGTCGGCGCGACCGTCAACGCCTGGCTGAAGGGCAAGTCGCCGTCGCGCGGGGTCCCGGGCCAGCCGATCCTCGCGCCTTGAGGCGGCTGAACGACCCCGAAGCCGTGCGGCTCGAGTACGCCGACGAATCGCGCTTCGCCGTGCGCGCAGGCGCGTGGGCGCGCGCGACGGGTCCGAACGCCATCGCGATGCTCCGCGATGCCGTCGCCGAGGTGTCGCCGAAGCATGTTCTCGAAGTGGGACCGGGCCGTGGCGAGACCGCGGAGTGGATCGCCCGGGAGACGGGGGCCGGCGTCGTGGCCCTCGATCAGTCGGAGCGGATGGTGGAGCTGACGCGGAGCCGCGGCATCGAAGCGCGTGTCGGCGACGTGCAGGAGCTTCCATTCGCGGACGAGTCGTTCGACTGCGTCGTTGCCGCGTGGATGCTGTACCACGTCGCCGACCTGGATCGCGGGCTCTCGGAGGTGGCGCGCGTTCTCAGGCCCGGCGGGCGCTTCGTTGCGGTGACGAACTCGAAGCGTCACACGCAGGAGCTCAAGGCGCTCGTGGGCGTCACCGGGGAGAGCACGTTCAGCGGGGAGAACGGCGAGGAGACCTTGCGCCGGCATTTCTCCGACGTCGAGCGCCGCGACGCCGAGGGCCACGCGGTCTTCGAGCCCGACGAGGCGATCGCATACCTGAAGGCCTCGGAATCGCTCTGGAACGGTGGCCCGCTGCCGGAGATCGATGCTCCGATTCGCGTCACGAAGGCACCGGTCGTCTTCGTGGCCACGAAATGAGCCCCGTCGCGGAGCTCATCGAGCGCAAGCGCGACGGCGGCGAGCTGACCGCGGGCGAGATCGACGAGCTCATCCTCGGCGACGTCCCCGAGTACCAGCTGGCGGCGTTCTGCATGGCCGTGTACTTCCGCGGGATGTCGGCCGCGGAGACCTTCGCGCTCACGGACGCGATGGTGCGGAGCGGCGAGCAGATCGACATCGCCGCGGCGCTTGGCGGCCGGCGTGTCGTCGACAAGCACTCGACCGGCGGGGTGGGAGACAAGGCGACGCTCGCCGTCGGCCCGATCGTCGCCGCGTGCGGCGTCCCGTTCGGGAAGATGAGTGGCCGCGGGCTCGGCCACACCGGCGGCACGCTCGACAAGCTCGAGGCGATACCGGGCTTTCGCGTCGAGCTCTCCACCGACGAGTTCATCGCGCAGGTGCGCGACGTCGGGATCGCCGTCGTCGGGCAGACCGCGAACCTCGTGCCCGCGGACAGGAAGCTGTACGGGCTGCGCGACGTGACCGCGACCGTCGACAGCGTGCCGCTGATCGCGGCCAGCATCATGTCGAAGAAGATCGCGTCCGGCGCCGATGCGATCGTCCTCGACGTCAAGGTCGGCGACGGCGCGTTCATGAAGTCGGTCGCCGATGCGCGTGTGCTCGCGGAGGCGATGATCGCGCTCGGCCGCGACGCCGGCCGGGACGTCGTGTGCGAGCTGACGGACATGGACCAGCCGCTCGGGCAGGCGGTGGGAAACGCGCTCGAGGTGCACGAGGCGGTCGCGACGCTTCGAGGCGAAGGCCCCGGTGATCTGAGGGAGCTCGTGCTCGCGTCGTGTGCGCACCTGCTCGCGTTCTCCGACCTCGACATCGACGAGGCCGAGGGACGCCGCCGTGCGGAGCAGTCGATCGCGGACGGATCGGCCGTCGACGCGTACGAGCGCTGGGTGCGGGCGCAGGGCGGCGATCCGGACGCGGAGCTGCCGAAGGCGCCGTTCATCCGCGAGGTCTTCGCCTCGCGCGACGGCCACGTGCAGCGCCTCGCCGCCTTGCCGGTCGGCCTGGCCGCGCTCCATCTCGGCGCGGGGCGGCAGACGAAGGACGATCCGGTCGACCACGCCGTCGGCGTCGTCTGCCGCAAGAAGCGCGGCGACGAGGTGCAAGAGGGCGAGCCGCTCGCCGAGATCCACGCGCGGGACGAGGCGACTGCCGAGGATGCGGCGGGCACCGTCCTCGGCGCGTACACCATCGGCGACGAGCCGCCGCGCACCGTTCCGATCGTGCTCGAGACCGTTGCCTGAGCTCCCGGAGGTCGAGACCGAGCGAGGCCGTCTCGCCGCGGTCGCCGCGGGGAAGCGCATCGCGACCGCGCGCATCGACGACGCGCGGCTGACGCGCCCCGAGGACCCACAGCTCGTCGCCGGGGTGCTCAGCGGCGATCGCATCGACTCGGTCGACCGGCGCGGCAAGTACATCGTCGTGCGGCTCGAGAGTGGCCACGTGCTGCTCGTGCACCTGCGCATGACCGGCGGATTTCGGTACGCGCCGGCGACGCACGAGCGCGCCGTGCTCGAGCTCGAGGACGGGAGCCGTGTCGCGTATCGCGACACGCGCCGCTTCGGAACGTGGCTGCTCGCCGAGCAGGACGAGGCGGAGCACCTCCTCGAGGTCAAGAATGGCCCCGAGCCGCTCGGGCGCGGCTTCACCACCGCGTTCCTGGCCGGGCGCCTCGCCGGCAGGCGCGCACCGTTGAAAGCGGCCGTCCTCGACCAGCGCACGGTCGCAGGCCTGGGGAACATCTACGCCGACGAGGCGCTGTGGCATGCGCGGCTCAACCCGCTGCGCCCGGCAGGCGAGCTCACTGAGGAAGAGATCGCGGCGCTGCGTGACGGGATCCGCAAGGCCCTCCGCCTGGGCATCCGCCGCCAGGGGGCCGACCTCGGCGACGGCGCGTACGCCGGCGGCCGCATGCAGGACGAGTTCCGTGCGTACGGCCGCGACGGTGAGCCGTGCGACCGCTGCGGGACGCTCATGGTGAAGACGCGCGCCGGCGGGCGTGGCACCTGGTTCTGTCCGACGTGTCAGGCGGCGAGCCGGCCGTCGCGATCCAGGCGCCACAGCTCCGTGTAGCCGCCGATCGGGCGGCCGTCGATCAGGATCTGCGGAACGGTCCAGCCGCCGCTGATCGCGTGCAGCTTCTGGCGGAACGTGGGATCGTCGTCGTCGAGCAGGATCTCCTCGTACTGGAGACCACGGGCTTCGAGGAGCGCCTTCGCGCGCACGCAATACCCGCACCAGGTCGTGGTGTACATCTGAATATGCGCCACACTTGCTTCAACGAGAAAGCGCCTCCACGCGTTCCCCGACCGGCAGCCAGACGCGGAACGTCGTGCCGCCATGCGTGCTGTCGATCTCGATCGTGCCGTGGTGAGCGTCGACGATCGCCTTCGTGATCGTCAGGCCGAGCCCGGTTCCGGGCACGGCGCGCGCGTTCACTTCGCGGCTGCGGAAGAACGGGTCGAAGAGCCGGTCGCGATCGCCGTCGGCGATGCCGCCCCCCGTGTCGCTGACCTCGAACACCGCGTCGCTCCCGCGCCGGTCTGCGCGGACGGTGACGCGGCCGCCCTCCGGCGTGAACTTGATCGCGTTCGAGATGAGGTTGTCGAGCATTTGCGCGAGCCGGGTGGGATCGCCGGCGAGCATGGCCGCCGGGTCGCCCTGCTCGAGCCGGACGATGATGCCGCGCGCGTCTGCGGCCGGCCGTGCCGACTCGACCGCGTGGGCGGCAAGCGCCGCGCCGTCGACCTCGACGAGCTCGAGCGCGAGCGGGCCGCGCTCCGCCTCCGCCACGAGCAGAAGGTCGCCGACGAGCTCGACCAGCCGATTGGTGCTGCGCTGGACCACGGCAAGATAGGCGGCCTGCTCGGAGGTCAGCCCTCCGGCATCGCCGTCGGCGATCAGCTCGACGTACCCGATGATCGACGTGAGCGGCGTGCGCAGCTCGTGTGAGACGACGGCTACGAACTCGTCGCGCAGGCGTATCAGCTCCTCGGCGCGCGTGGCGTTGTCGCGATCGATTCTTCCGGCGCGGCGCTCGAGCTCGAACAGCCAGATGAGCAACAGGACGAGGAGCGCGGCGCCGACGACCGCCGCGATGAGCGCAGAGCGCGCAGATGGATTGGCCTTCCTGATCTCGCGGGCCTGATGTGCGAGCTCGGTCTCGAGTCGCCGGTTCAGGGTCGCGGACTTCGTTGGCGTCCGAAGGAACGCGAGGTACGCCGCGTCGAGCCGGCGAGCTTCACCTCGGTCGTGAATGGCGACGTTGTGAAACGCCGCGGCCACTTCGGCCGAACGCCCCTCGAGCACGGCGGTCTGGAGCTCCTGGGTGCGAATAGTCTGACGCTCGACCGAGGCGGCGTGATGGAGACGGAAGCTCCCGAGCGTGACTGCGCCGAAGGTCAAGAGCAGGACGGCTGAGATGAGCGTGTAGGCCAGCTTGTGCACGTGACGTCTGAGCGTGCGCCGCATGACCTCCATGCCCTCAGCTTACGCAGACCTGTCCCATGCGTACACTCGAACGGTGGCCGGTCGCACGTACAAGACGGAAGCGGTCGTCCTCCGCTCGATCCGCTTCGGCGAGGCCGATCGCGTCCTCCACCTGTACACGCTCGACCGGGGGCGCGTCGGCGCGGTGGCGAAAGGCGTCCGGAAGACGACGTCGCGCTTCGGTGCGCGGCTCGAGCCGCTCTCGCACGTCGAGCTGATGCTCCATCAGGGCTCGGGCGAGCTCCAGACGGTCACCGGGGTGCACCTCGTCAGCTCGCACAGTAGAGCCCGCGAGGACTACTACCGGCTCTCGGTCGGGCTGATCGGGGCCGAGGCGATGCTGCGCCTGTTCAGCGAGCAGGAGGCGAACCCGCGCGCGTTCACCGCGCTGACGCGCTTCCTCGACCTGCTCGACGAGGCCCCGCACTCGACGCGGCGGCCGGCGCTCGATCCGCTCGCGCTCTCGTTCCAGCTCAAGCTGCTGTGGGTGTCCGGCTATCTGCCGCATCTGACGAGCTGCGCCGAATGTGGCGCCGCCGACGCTGCGCTCGTGGGCTACTCGCCGCGCGCGGGCGGCGCGGTGTGCGGCGCGTGCGCAGGGCAGTCGGAGGCGCTCGCGCTCAGCACCGCAGGCATCCGTTCGATCGAGACACTGCTCGCGAGCCCGCTCGCCGACGCCGGCGCGGCCGGGTTGAACGAGCGGTCGGCGCGCGACGCGCTGCGCCTCGTCCAGGCTTCGTACGAGTACCACGGCGGCTTCCGCCTGAGAACACTCTCCGCGTGAGGCGCGACCTCGGGGACGGATACGAGCTCGACGACGACCGGGAGCGGATCGACGTCGACGCGGTGCACGCATATCTCTCCGGCGAGTCGTACTGGGCGAAGGGACGCCCGCGCAGCGAGGTCGAGCGGCTCGTCCGTGAGTCGCGGCGCGTCGTCGGCCTGTACAAGGATGGAGCGCAGATCGGCTTCTGCCGGGCGGCGAGCGACGACGTGTCGTTCGTGTACCTCGCCGACGTCTACGTCCTCGACGGCCACCGCGGCCGCGGGCGCGGGTTGGAGCTCGTCCGCGAGATGGTCGAGCGAGGCCCGTATGCGAACCGGAAGTGGATCCTGCACACGCGCGACATGCACGCGCTGTACGCGAAGCTCGGCTTCGGCGCGCCTGGCGAGCGGCTGATGGAACGCGACCCTACGAGGAAGCCGTGAAGTTCTTGAAGTGCAGCGAGCCCTGCTCGCACACCGGCGTCGGCGGCTGAATCGGCGCGTCGAGCGTCCCGCCGCCCGGTGCGGTGACGCGCAGCACCGTCGCTGTCGGCTGGCACTGGCCGGACGTCGAGTCCCCGGTGCCGTTCACGTCGGGTGAGAACTGCGCCTCGGCCGCGGCCGAGGCGCCGTGCAGAAGCGAGACCTTCGCCGCGGTGGCCGTGCCCGGCTGCGCCGCAGACGCCGACGTCGGCAGCGCCTTGCCGGTGGTGCCGAGGAGCTGCACCTGCGGGATGCCCGAGACGAAGCACGGGGTGGACCCGGTGTTCGTCACCGTCAGCTTGTAGACGATCTGTCCCGCGCCGGCGCTGCCGGGGACCTCGTCGAAGCTTCCCGTGAGGCTTTCGGATGCGCACGGATTCGTCGCAGGGGCGGCGACGGTCGTGGAGGTCGTGGCCGCGTGGACCGTGACGGTCTTCACGTGGGTCACCGTCTGCGTGACGGTCTGCGTCGTCGTGCCGCCGCAGCCGGCGAGGGCGAGGACGGCGACACCGAGCAGTGCGGCTCTCACGGCTTGGGAGTTCGCCACGGCCGCGCCAGTGCCTCCTCGAGCCACGTGGCGACGTCGCCGATCGGTAGCCGCTCCTGGGCGAGCGAGTCGCGGTCGCGCACCGTCACGGTGTCGTCCTCGAGCGTCTGGTCGTCGATCGTGAACGCAAACGGCGTGCCGATCTCGTCCTGGCGGCGATAGCGCCGGCCGATCTGCCCGCCGTCGTCGTACTCGACCATGTGCCTCTTGCGCAGCTCCTCGTGGAGTCCCCGCGCCTTCCCGACCATGTCGGCGTTCCGTGGGATGAGGGGCAGGATCGCCGCCTTCACCGGCGCGACGGCCGGATGGAGGCGGAGCACGGTGCGGTCGCGCTCGGCCACGACTTCCTCGTCGTAGCCGTCCACGAGCATGGCGACGAAGATCCGCTCGATGCTCACCGCGGGCTCGATCACGTACGGCGTGTAGCGCTCGCCGGCCTCGCCGACGAACTCGAGCTTCGTCCCGGAGTGCTCGGTGTGTTGCGTGAGGTCGAAGTCGCCGCGGTTCGCAACGCCCTCCAGCTCGGACCAGCCGATGGGGTAGAGGTACTCGATGTCTGTCGTCGCGCTCGAGTAGTGCGAGCGTTCCTCGGCCGAGTGCTCTCTCTTGCGCAGCATTGCTTCGCGGACGCCGTACTCGAGATACCACTCGAAGCGAGCGTCGACCCAGTAGCGGTGCCAGCGCTCCGCGTCGGCCGGCGGGACGAAGTACTCCATCTCCATCTGCTCGAACTCGCGCACTCGGAAGAGGAAGTTGCCCGGCGTGATCTCGTTCCGGAACGACTTGCCGACCTGCGCGATGCCGAACGGCGGCTTGCGGCGCGCGAGCTGGAGCACGTTCTTGAAGTTGACGAAGATGCCCTGCGCGGTCTCCGGGCGGAGGTACGCGGTCGAGCTCTCGCCCTCGAGCGCGCCGACCTGCGTCTTGAACATGAGGTTGAACTGCCGCGCCTCGGTCAGGTCGCAATCGGAGAACTCCCCCGGGTGCTTCGAGGGCTTGCGCCCGCACTGCGCCTGGTCGAGCTGGTCGGCGCGGAAGCGGAGCTTGCACGTGCGGCAGTCGACGAGCGGGTCGGTGAAGGTCGACACGTGGCCCGACGCCTCCCAGACCCGCGGGTTGAGGATGACGGCCGAGTCGAGGGCGACGATGTCGTCCCGCTCCTGGACCATGGCCTGGAACCACAGCGAGCGGATGTTGTTCTTCATCAGAACGCCGTAGTGGCCGTAGTCGTACGTCGATCCCATCCCGCCGTAGATCTCGGAGGACGGGAAGACGAAGCCGCGCCGCCGGCACAGCGACACGATCTTGTCCATCGTCACGGCTTCGGTGGCCACGCGCGGACATTAGCTGGCTAGGCTCAGCGCCATGCCGGCCATCCCCGTCGAGCTGCACGTCGTCTCCGACGCGACCGGCGAGACGGCGGCGCGCCTCGTGCAGGCGCTCGAGGCGCAGTTCCCGGAGCAGGAGTTCGTCGAGATCCGGCATCCGCGCGTCGAGTCCGCGGACGACCTCCAGCTGGCCGTGAACAGGATGCGCGGCCGCCCCGCCGTCGTCGTGTACACGATCGTGGAGCCTGAGCTGCGCGAGGCCATGCGGACGCTGTGCCGGCGAGCGAAGCTCCACTATTGCGACCTGCTCGGCCAGCCGATCGACGCGGTCGCCCGCGTGTCGGGCATGACGGCGAAGATGACCCCGGGCTCACGCCCACCGCTCAACTCGGCGTACTTCAAGCGCATGGAGGCGATCGAGTTCGCGGTGCGCTTCGACGACGGAGTCGGCCGCGGCCTGCACGACGCCGACATCGTCCTCGTCGGAGTCTCGCGCACGTCGAAGACACCGCTTTCGATCTACCTCGGCTATCTCGGCTACAAAGCTGCGAACGTGCCCGTCGTGAAGTCGATCGAGGCGCCGAAGGAGCTGTTCGACATCGACGCACGCAAGATCGTCGGACTGACGATCGACCCGGACCGGCTCGCCGAGATCCGGCGTGCGCGCATGCGGACGATGGGCAGCGGTGCCCGCAACCGCAAGTACGCCGAGCTGATGGAGATCTACGAAGAGCTCGAGCAGGCGGCGAAGCTGCACCGACGGCTCGGCTGTCCCGTAATCGACATCTCCGAGCTCTCGATCGAAGAGACCGCGCACCGCGCGCTGCGCGTGGTCGAGGAGCGCCGCGATGAAAAATGAGAAGGGCCACGTCCCTGTGCGGTACTGGATCCTGTGGTCGACGATCCTCCTCCTCGCCGACATCCTCTTCTACGTCGTGCTGACGCCGATCTGGATGGGATTGCGGGCCGTCGCCTGGCTGGCGGAGTTCAGAGCGCGGAGGCGGCGATGACGTTCGCCGCCTCCGCGCGGGTGCCCTAGAGACCGGACTGCACGCAGCCGCGGTCCGCGTTCGAGTACTCGAGCTGCAGGATGTAGTGGTTGCCGTTGATCGTCTGGTTGGACGAGCCGCTGACGGCTCCGAACTTCCAGGCGCACTTGTCGCCGTCCTCGTAACCGGCGCGGTCGTACCACGCGTTCCCCTGCTCGTCCGTGATCGTCTCGTTGTACTCGTGCGACGTGACGTTGATCGTCGCGTCCGCGTCGTTGGAGTTCGGGTGGTAGCCCGCGTCGCACGCCGCCGGGACGGTGTCGGCGTACGGCATGTTCGCGTACAGCAGCACGCTCGAGCCGCTGCCGGCCCAGCTGTGGTACGCGCAGTACTGCGAGAACGCACAGCTCGAGCCGAGGCAGCTGCCGATGCCCTCCGCGGTGAACATGAAGAACTCGGTCTGCGGGTCCCTCGTCCATCCCTGCCGGGCGACGACGGTTGCGATCTCGTTCGCGATCTGCGCGTCCGTCACGCAGACGGACGTATAGCTGTCCGAGCATCCGCTCGCGGGAAGGGGGTCGGTGTCGAGTACCGAGCCGCCGTAGGACGAGCTGTACTGCACGTTCCCGGTCCCGTCGGAGTACTGGGTGCCGGTGTAGTAGACGTTCGACGTCTTCCCGGAGTCTGCGGCCACGTCGCCGAAGAAGCGATCGATGAGCGACGTGTACCCCGAGGCCATCGTGTAGCCCGACGGCTGCCAGTAGATCGAGTACACGCGATTCGTGTGCTCGACCGGGCCGCCGTGGTACTGCAGCGTGCCGGCCCCGCTCGCCTTGTATGCGGCGTTCAACGGCAGCACTGCGCCGAGCATGCGGCCGGCCGGATTGCTCGGGCTCGGCGGTGACGCATGCGCGGCGCCGATGCCGAGCATCGACGCACCGACGACCGCGAGGCAGAACAGCCTTCGCATCGTGAGGACCCCCTCAATAGATGACAACTAACGGCAACCGGGACTTTTGGCGATCAGCCGTCGGCTGTCAAGAGCCGGGCCGGAAGCGGGACCTCGCCGTCCGGACCGACGTGGTAGCCATGGGTCTCCGGACTCGACACGACGACTTCGCGCAGCTCCGTGCCGACGAAGTGCGCGGCTGCCCCGTCGTCGAGCGCGAGCCCGGCCGGGAACCCGTTCGCGACGAGCTCCCTGTAGACGGGCCTACGCTTGTCCTCGCCGTCGTAGTGCGGGCACGCGCTCCCGGGCAGGAAGCCGAGCCCGTCGCGCATGCCTTCGAGCTGCGGTCCGAACGAGTCGGTGACACCGGCCTCGAACCAGCAGATCATCCCGGCGCTCCACCCGGCGAGCACGACACCGGCTTCCCACGCCTCGCGCAGGACCCGGTCGAAGCCGTGCAACCGCCACACCGCGAGCATGTTCGCCGTGCTGCCGCCGCATACGAGGATGACGTCCGAGCCGAGCGCGAGCTCGCGCACGTTCTCCGGGGGCCACGGGTAGAAGGTCAGGTCGGTCAGCTCGCCGGGAAGGTCGATCGGCTCGCCGTACTGCGGGCTCGCGGTGCGGTCGACGAGCACGCGCCGGCCGCGCGCGAGCGTGAGGACGTTTTCCCAGACAGGGAGGTCGGGGAAGCCCCCCATGCCGACGATCTGCCGTGATTGACTACCTCCGCCCATGAGCCGCTACGTATACGACTTCGACGAGCCGTCGGATGGCGGAAGGGATCTTCTCGGTGGGAAGGGCATCGGGCTCGCCGAGATGATGCAGCTCGGGATCCCCGTGCCGTCGGGGTTCACCGTCACGACGGACGCCTGCCGGGCGTACATGCGCGAGGGCGGCCTTCCGAGCGGGCTGGAGGAGGAGATCGCCGAGCACATCGCGAGCCTGGAGGAGAAGTCGGGGAAGAAGTTCGGGGATCCGGACGATCCGCTGCTCGTCTCGGTGCGCTCCGGGGCCGCCGTCTCGATGCCTGGAATGATGGACTCGATCCTCAATGTCGGGCTGAACGACGCCGCCGTGCGCGGGCTCGCGCAGGCGACCGGGAACCCGAAGTTCGCGTTCGACTGCTACCGCCGCCTCGTGCAGATGTTCGGCGAGACGGTCGATGGGATCGCCGGCGACCGCTTCCGTTCGAACGGCGACGACCCGGAGGCGACGACGGAGGAGTTCAAGCGCGTCTACGCGAGCGAGACCGGCTCGGAGTTCCCGCAAGACGCACGCGAGCAGCTGCGGCGCGCGGTCGTGGCCGTGTTCGAGTCGTGGAACACGCCGCGCGCGCAGGTGTACCGGAGCACGTACGGCATCCCCGACGATCTCGGCACGGCCGTGAACGTCGTGCAGATGGTGTTCGGCAACAAGGGCGACAGCTCGGCGACCGGCGTGTGCTTCACGCGCAATCCGTCCACGGGCGAGCAGCGCGTGTACGGCGAGTACCTCGTCGACGCGCAGGGCGAGGACGTCGTGGCGGGCATCCGCACGCCGCAGCCGCTCGAGGAGATGGCGAAGCGGCTGCCGGAGGCGTACGACCAGCTGCTGGAGACGATGGCGCGGCTCGAGCACCACTACCGCGACATGCAGGACATCGAGTTCACGGTCGAGGAAGGCCACCTCTACCTCTTGCAGACGCGCTCGGCGAAGCGCACCGCCGCGGCCGCGCTGAAGGCGGCGGTGGACATGACGGCCGAGGGGCTGATCAACCGGGAGGACGCGATCGCGCGCATCGACCCGGGCCAGCTCGACCAGCTGCTGCATCCGATGCTCGATCCGAAGGCGGAGTTCGACGTGGCGGCGCGGGGGCTGAACGCGTCGCCCGGCGCGGCCTCCGGGAAGATCGTCCTCGACGCCGACACTGCGGTCGAGCGCGGCAAGGGCGGCGAGGCGGTGATCCTCGTCCGCTGGGAGACGACGCCCGACGACATCCACGGCCTGATCCAGTCGAAGGGCGTGCTCACCGCGCACGGCGGCATGACCTCGCACGCAGCCGTCGTCGCGCGCGGCATGGGCAAGCCGTGCGTCGCAGGATGCGAGGGCCTGCAGATCGACCTCGGCGCGAAGGAGGTCAAGCTCGGCGAGCACACGTTGCACGAGGGTGACGTGATCACGATCGACGGCGGCACCGGCCGCGTCGTCGTGGGAGCGGTCCCGCTCGTCCCGCCTTCGATAAACGAGGACTTCGAGACGGTGCTCCGATGGGCGGACGAGCTGCGCCGCCTGCGCGTGCGCGCAAACGCCGACAATCCGCAGGACGCGACGAAGGCGCGGGAGTTCGGCGCGCAGGGGATCGGGCTGTGCCGCACCGAGCACATGTTCTTCGGCGACGAGCGGCTCCCGGTGGTGCAGGAGATGATCCTCGCCTCCGACGAGCGGGGCCGCCGCGAGGCGCTCGACCGGCTGCTGCCGTTCCAGCAGTCCGACTTCGAGGGCATCTTCGAGGCGATGGCCGGGCTGCCGGTGACGATCCGGCTGCTCGACCCGCCGCTGCACGAGTTCCTGCCGCCGCTCGAGGAAGCGACGGACGAGCGCATGCGCAGCCGCATCAGGGCGCTCACCGAGTCGAATCCGATGCTCGGCACGCGCGGCTGCCGCCTCGGCATCCAGTGGCCGGAGATCTACGAGATGCAGGTGCGCGCGATCGCGCGGGCGGCCAAGGCGGTGCCGGGCGCGCTCGTCGAGATCATGATCCCGCTCGTCGGCTTCGCCGAGGAATTACGGCGCCTGCGCGAGCTCACCGAAACCGTGATGGCCGAGGAGGCGCCGGAGATCGAGTACACGTGCGGCACGATGATCGAGCTTCCGCGCGCGGCGTTGCGCGCCGGCGAGATCGCCGAGCACGCGGACTTCTTCTCCTTCGGGACGAACGACCTGACGCAGACGGCGCTCGGCATGTCACGCGACGACGCCGAGGGCAAGTTCCTCACCTTCTATCTCGAGGAAGGCGTCATCGAGAGCAATCCATTCGAGACGCTCGACCAGGGCGGCGTCGGCGAGCTCATGCGGATCGCCGTCGAACGCGGGCGCAGCGCGAAGGAGACGATCAAGCTCGGCATCTGCGGCGAGCACGGCGGCGATCCCAAGTCGGTCGCCTTCTGCCACGGGCTCGGGCTCGACTACGTCAGCTGCTCGCCGTACCGCGTGCCCGTCGCCCGGCTCGCAGCGGCGCAGGCTGTTCTGAAGGAAGCGCACCGCGCCGACTACGTCGCCGCCGGTGGCTAGCGGGACTACGCGAGCCCGCGGACTTTCCAGTACGCGAGCGCGACGCTCGCCACGGCGATGCAGACGAGGCCGAGCGCGCCGCCGAGCCCGAGCCGACCGTACGCGGCGTGACCGCGTCCCCAGCGCGCGAACGCAAGCGTGGCGAGGATGCCGCCGATGAGCCCGCCGACGTGCCCTCCCCACGAGATGCCGGCGAACGTGAAGCTGAATGCGAGGTTGATGACGATCAGCGTCATCGCCTGTCCGCCGAGCTTCCCGGTGGCCTGCCACTCGAGGATGAGGAGCGCACCGAGGATCCCGAAGATCGCGCCCGACGCGCCGACGGTGACGCCCGTCGGAGACTGGAGCAGCGCTCCGGCGGAGCCCGCGAGTCCGGCGACGAGGTAGAGGCCGAGGAAGCGCACGCGACCGAGGTAGTGCTCGACCGGGCCGCCGATCACCCACAGCGCGAACATGTTGAAGCCGATGTGAATGATGTTCGCGTGCAGGAACGCGGCCGTGATCAGCCGCCACCAGTCGCCGTGCTCCACCAGCGGCCCGTACAGCGCAGTCTTGTCGAACAACGATCCGCCAGGCGAGTCGATGCCCTGCCCCTGGACCGCCGTGATCAGGTAGATGAGGACGTTGATCGCGATCAGCGCCTTCGTCACCGGGGCGAAGGTCGAGCCGAGCTGCCGCTGCGCGCGGATCACCGGAGCCGGCCCGCGCAGCCGTCGCGGCGTCTTCCCGGCGTGGTCGGGGCAGCGGATGCCGACCGGCGCCATCGTCATGCACTCGGTGCAGATCGGACGGCTGCACTCCGAGCAGGACAGGCCCGTCTCGCGGTCGGGATGGCGGTAGCACGTCGGCATGCGGCACTAGGGTAGTCGCGTGCGAGTCCATGTCGCGTTCACCCCCGGCGAGCAGACACCGGCGCCGGTCGGGATCGTCGTCGACGTGTTGCGCGCGACCTCGACGATGACGCAGGCGCTCGCGGCCGGGTACCGGCGCGTGCTCTGCTGCGCCGAGATCGGGGACGCGCATGCGCTCGCCGCGAGCGAAGGCCCGGCCAAGCTCGCGGGAGAACGGCGGCTCGAGCACATCGAGGGATTCGACTTCGGGAACTCGCCGCGCGAGCTCGCGGGGGAGCCGGCGGCGGAGACGCTCATCCTCTCGACGACGAACGGGACACGGCTCCTCGTTGCGGCGGCGGCGCGCTTCGAGCAGGTCTTCGTCGGGTCTCTCCTGAATCTCGGCGCGGTCGCGGCGGCGGCGCGCGAGACCGGGGAGGACGTTGCGGTGTTGTGCGCGGGTGTGCTCGGCGAGCTCGCGCTCGACGATGCGTACTGCGCCGGCCGGATCGTGACGGCGCTCGGCGGCGAGCACGCGGACTCAGCGGCCGCCGCCGCGCGGCTCGCGGCGAGCTTCCCGAACTCGGTCGCCGGACTGGGGGCGAGCCAGAGCGCGCGGAACCTCCGCAAGCACGGCCTCGAGGAGGACATCGAGTGGTGCGCGCGGGAGAACGCGCTCGACGTCGTCCCCCGGTTCGTCCGCACCGTGGGGGCTGCGGCCGAGGTCAGCCTGTAGGACTCCGTCCTATCGGCTTAGCCGCTGCAGTGCCTGGTGATAGACGGCCGGGCCTTCGCGGGGTCCGACCGAGATGACGTCGACTTCAACCGGATCGCTTTCATTCGGCCGCAAGCGGTACACAATGCGATAGCTCGGCCGCTCCGTCACTCCATCGTGGTCGAAGTACACCTTGCGGCAATCGGAAAGACTGCCGCGAAGCGGCTTTCCCTGATAGGGGTGTTGTGCGAGCGAAACGATGATCGTGAGGGCGATGCGTCGCAAACCATCGTCGGGCAGACAGGAAAGATCCTCCGCGACGTCGGGTCGCGGACGAACTACGACGTTCAACTAATGCCGAAGTCCGCCGGATCGAATCCCTGGCTGCGGATGAGATCCACGAGCTCCATCCGCTTGCCGGAATCCCTGGCATCCCGGGCGGCGATTTCCCGTGAGATCAGAGCGTCGTCGAGAGCGTCGACGAGCTCCTCGTACGCTGCGTATGAAAGCACGACGGCCTCTGGTTTTCGATGCGACCCGAAGAACACTGGGTCTGCATCGATGCCGCGCTCGCGTGACTCCTTGAGGAATCCGCTGAGACGCTTTCGCGCTTCGCGGGTGGGAAGGACTTCGGTTGCTCTTTTTGCACCCACAGCAGACATTCTGACCGGTCAAAGTGTACATAAACGTGTACACATTTCAACTTGACAGGGGAACGCGTGTTCGTATAAAACATACGTTCCCATGATCGCCTGCCTATCCATCCCCGGCTTCGAGCTCAAGGCGGCGCTGCGCAAGTCACCCTCCCTCGCGCTGCGCCCGGCGGCGCTTGCGCCGGAGGCGGGCGGGGAGCCCCTCCTGGGGCCGGTGACGGCGGCAGCCGAGGCGGCGGGCGTGCGTCCGCGGATGCGCCTGGGCGAGGCGCTGGCAACGATGCCGCGGCTCGTGCTCGTCGAACCCGACCCGGCTGCCGCCGAGCAGGCATGGGAGGAGATCGTCTGCGCGCTCGAGGACGCAGGCTTCGCGGTCGATCCGGCCACGCGCGGCATCGCCTACTTCGAGACCCGCGGCGTCGAGCGGCTGTACGGCGGGCTCGAGCCTGCGCTCCGGCGCTCGCTCGCTTCCGTCGGGCCGGCGTGGGACGCGCGGCTCGGCGCGGCCGGACGGCGCTTCACCGCGCTCGCGGCCGCATCGGTCGCGCGCCCCGGACAGGTGCTCGTCGTGCGCGACGAAGACGTCGGGCGCTTCCTCGCGCCTCTGCCGCTGACCTTGCTGCCGCTCGAGCGGCAGCGCTACGAAGAGCTCGAATCGCTCGGAGTTCGCAGGCTTGGACAGCTTGCCGGGCTCCCGGGTGGCGCCGTCGCCGAACGTCTGGGGCCGGACGGCCGGCGCGCCTGGAGCCTGGCGAGAGGCGGGGCGGCCGCGCGCGCGCGCGGTCGCCGTCCGCCGGCCGAGCTCGCCGAGACGCTCGCATTCCCGGAAGCGGTCGGCAACGAGCTGACGCTGCGGCGCGCGCTCGGCGCGCTCATCGAGACCGCGCGGTCGCGGCCGGAGCGGCGCGACCGCTTCGTCCGTAAGGTCGCGCTCACCGCCGTGATCGTCGGCGGCGGCTCCTGGCGGCGAACGCTGACGCTGCGCGAGCCGAGTGCGGACGGTAGTCGCATCCGCGTCGCTCTCGCTTCGAAGCTCGCCGAGCTGCCGGGACCGGTGGTCGAGCTTCGGCTCGAGCTCGTCGAGCTGACCGAGCCGGCCGGCCTCCAGCTGGAGCTGCTCGCCGCCGGCGCCGAGGACCGCCGCCGCCTGAGCGACGGGCTCCGTCAAGTCCGGGCGAGCACCGGCTCCGGCTCCGTCTGCAACGTCGTGGAGGTGGCGCCCTGGTCGAGGATTCCCGAGACGCGCGCGCTGTTCGTACCGCGGGACGACTGAACGAGCCGCGCCCGGCGCGCGTCGAGGCGCGCATCGACGGGGCGCCGTGCGCGGTCAACCATCTGCCGGTCGCCGTGCTCCGCGAGGAGTGGCGCGTGCTCGACCGGTGGTGGACGGAGGAACCGGTGCTGCGCCGCTACTTCGAGGTCGTGCTCGAGAGCGGCGAGAACACCGTCGTCTTCCACGACGGCTCACGCGGCGGGTGGTTCACCCAGCGCGGCGCGTAGAGAACGTGCGGCGGCTTCCGGATCGTCTGCGTCGCGGATCGCGCGCACGACCGCGACGCCGGGGGCGCCCGCCGCGACCACCTCCGCGACGTTCGCGAGCTCGATGCCGCCGATCGCGAACCACGGGATGCTCGCCCGCGCGGCCGTCGCGCGCACGAGCTCGAGCCCGCCGGCGACCGACTCGGACTTCGTGGGCGTCGCGAAGACCGCGCCGACGCCGAGGTAGTCCGCGCCGTCGATCGCGTCGAGCTGCGCCTCCGTCTCGATCGAGAGGCCGACGATCCGGCCGGGGCCGACCGCGGCGCGCGCGCCTGCCACGGACGTATCCGACTGTCCGACGTGCACGCCGTCGGCGCCGCACGCGGCCACGAGATCGGGCCGGTCGTTGAGGACGAAGAGCGCGCCGTGAGCGTCACAGGCCCGCCGGAACGGCCCCGCCGCGCGCACGAGCTCGTCGTCGGGCAGGTCCTTGTCGCGGAGCTGGACGACGTCGACCCCTCCTCGTAGCGCTGCATCGAGCAACGCCGAGGGATCTTCGCCATGCGGGTACGCCTCGAGGACGAGATAGAGCCGTGCCTGTTCGAGCCTTAACTGCGGCTTCATGCGTTTCCCATCCTGTGCAGCCTAGGGTGGCCCCGTGATCCAGCTCGTTGCCGCCATTCTGAGCGCGGTTTCGCTCAGTTCCTCGCCGTTGCCCGGCGCGCTTCTCATTGCCGACCGCGGGAACGATCGCATGCTCCTCGTCGACTCGCAGCGCCGCGTGCTGTGGCGGTTCCCGACCGCGCGAGATCTCGCGCGCGGCATTCACCTGAACTTCAACGACGACGGCTTCGTGGAGCCGGGCGGCAAGGCGATCGTCTCGAACGAGGAGGAGGCGCACACGATCGTCTCGGTGAACATCCGCACGCACGCGCGGGTGCATCTGTACGGGACGCCAGGCGTGCGCGGCAGCGGTCCGAACGAGCTGAACACGCCGGACGACGCATACGTGCTCCCGAACGGGGAGCTGACCGTCGCCGACGCCTACAACTGTCGCGTCCTCTTCATCCGCGCGCACCGGATCGTGCGGCAGATCGGCACGACCGGCGTGTGTCGGCATGATCCGCCGCGCTACCTCGGCGCGGTCAACGGCGACACGCCGCTCCCCGACGGCGGCGTTCTCGTCTCGGAGATCCAGGGCTCCTGGATCGACGACATTTCGGCGAGCGACCGGCTGCGCTGGGCGGTGCAGGCGCCGGTGTCGTACCCGTCCGACCCGCAGCCGCTTCCGGGCAAGAGGATCTTGCTCGCCGACTACGCAAGCCCGGGGGCGGTGCTGATCATCGATCGCCACGGCAAGGTCCTCTGGCGCTACGGGCCTCGCGCGGGGGAGAGCGCCCTCGACCATCCCTCGCTCGCACTGATGCTCCCGAACGGCGACATCGCCGCCAACGACGACTACAAGGACCGCGTGGTCATCATCGACCCGCGCAAGAACAGGATCGTCTGGCAGTACGGCCACGCCGGCCTCCCGGGCCGCGGAGCAGACCGCCTGAACACACCGGACGGGCTCGACTTCGTTCCGCTCGGAGCCGGGAACGTCCCGCTCTGGGCGAGTGTCCATCACCCCTAGCTAGGCGAACATATGTTCGTATAGGGTCCCGGCTAGTGACGCAGCCGGTCGATGAACCCGACCTTAGGAGCGTGGATGTTGAGCAGGCGGAAGTGGCCGCCGGCGGGCCTGAAGCCATGCTCGACGTTCGGCGGCACCGAGACGAACGTGCCCGGCCCGGAGCGGTGCCACTCGCCGTCGAGGAAGAACTCGACCTCGCCTTCGAGCACGTAGAACGAGTCCGTGTGGTCGGGATGGGTGTGCGGGTCGACGCCTTCGAAATCCGGTCCGTACTCGAGCTCGATCGCCTCCAGGTGCGGCAGCTCACCGAGCACGCGGTGGCCGTTCGGACCGATCCGCTCGCCCTCGCCGGGGCCCGCAAAGAACGCTTCCATCGGCGCGAATCATGACGTACGTCGAGCTGCACGCGCACTCGGCATATTCGTTCCTCGACGGCGCCTCGCAGCCGGAGGAGCTCGCCGCCCGTGCGGCCGAGCTCGGCTACGAGGCGCTCGCGCTCACCGATCACGACGGCGTCTACGGGTCGCTCGAGTTCGCCCACGCGGCGAAGCACTTCGGCGTCCGGCCGATCACCGGCGCGGAGGTGACCCTCGAGGGAGGAGCGCACGTCACGCTCCTCGTCGAGACGGCCGCGGGCTACGCGAACCTCTGCCGCCTGCTCACCGCCGCGCACGCGGGGACGCGGCCGAAGGAAGGCGCGGAGCCGCTTCCGCCCGCACTCGACCCGATGCTGTTCGACGAGCTGCACGACGGGCTCGTCTGCCTGTCCGGCTGCGCGCGGGACGGGCTCGCCGTCCACTATCCGAACGCCGCGGCACGGCTTGCCGGAGTCTTCGGCCGCGACCGCTTCTACGTCGAGCTGCAGCGGCCGTACGAGCGCGGCGACGTGCGCCGCAATGCAGCGCTGCGCAATCTTGCCGAGACGCTCGGCGTGCGCACCGTCGTCACCGGAGACGTGCACGCGCACGACCCGCGCCGCGCCGCGTTGCAGGACGTGCTCGTCGCGATCCGCTGCCGCACCTCGCTCGACGGCTGCGAGCGGGAGCGGCGCGGCAACCACGAGTGCGTCCTCGCCGCACCGGCCGACATGGTCGAGCGCTTCCCCGGCGACCGCGACGCCGTTGCGCGGTCGCGCGAGCTCGCGGAACGGCTCGAGTTCGACCTCACGCAGGAGCTCGGCTACCGCTATCCCGACTTCTCCGACGGCGCCGATCCTGCGATTGCGCAGCTGTCCCGCATCTGTAACGAAGCGTTCGCCAAACGCTATGCCGCGCATAGTCGAGACGCGCGAGCGCGTCTCGACGAGGAGCTGGCGCTGATCGACGAGCTCGGGCTCGCCGGTTTCTTCCTCCTGCACTGGGAGGTGCTGGAGCTCGCGCGCGAGGTCGCGCTCGAGGTGCGCGGCCCCGGCTCGATGCGGCACCTGCTCCCGCCCGGACGCGGGCGCGGCTCGTCGGTCGGATCGCTCGTCTGCTACCTCACCGGCCTCTCGCACGTCGACCCGGTGCAGGCGAACCTCTCGCTCGGCCGGTTCATCAACCGCGAGCTCTCTTCGGTCCCCGACATCGACCTCGACTTCCCGCGGGACATTCGCGAGAAGCTCATCGTCCGTGTCACCGAGCGCTATGGCCGCGAGCACGCCGCGCTCGTCGCCACCTTCGCGACGTATCGCTCGCGCGGCGCCATCCGCGACGTCGGCAAGGCGCTCGGCCTGCCCTTCGCCGACCTCGAGCGGCTGGCGAAGCTCACCGACGGCTGGAACGCCGCCCGCGTCGCCGAGGAGGTGGCCATGCTCCCGGACGCGGAGCAGAAGCTCGCCTCGCCGCGCTGGCGCGCGTTCGCGGAGCTCTGCGCCGAGATCGGCGGCCTCCCGCGCCACATCTCCCAGCACCCGGGCGGGATGGTCATCTCGTCACGGCCCCTCGTCGGGCTCGTCCCCGTGCAGCCGGCGGCGATGGCGGGGCGCCAGATGTGCCAGTGGGACAAGGACTCGTGCGCGGACGCCGGCTTTCTGAAGATCGACCTGCTCGGGCTGGGAATGCTCTCGGCGGTGGAGGAGTGCATCGACCTGGTCGCGCGCACGCGCGGCGAGCAGATCGACCTCTCGCGGATCCCGCTCGACGACCCCGACGTGTTCGCAGAGATCCAGCGCGCCGACACCGTCGGCTGCTTCCAGATCGAGAGCCGCGCGCAGATGCAGACGATCCTGCGCACGCGCCCGGAGAACCTCGACGACATCACCATCCAGGTCGCGCTCGTGCGGCCGGGGCCGATCCAGGGCAAGGCGGTGCACCCGTACATCGAGCGGCGGCAGAAGCTGCGCGAGGACCCGGGCTACGAGCCGCCGGCGGACCATCCTCTGCTCAAGGAGCCGCTGCGGGAGACGCTCGGTGTCGTCGTCTTCCAGGACCAGGTGCTCGACGTCGCCATCCATCTCGCCGGCTTCACGATCGGCGAGGCGGAGGGTCTGCGGCGCGCGATGAGCCGGAAGCGCTCGCACGCGGCGCTCGAGGCGTACCGCGCACGGTTCGTCGAAGGCGCGCGAGCCAACGGCGTCGACGACGACACCGCGAACATGGTCTACGACAAGCTCGTGGCGTTCTCCGGCTTCGGCTTTCCGAAGTCGCACTCGGCCGCGTTCGGGCTGCTCGCGTACCAGTCCGCGTGGCTTCGTCATCACTACGGCCCCGAGTTCCTCGCCGCGTTGCTCAACGCGCAGCCGATGGGCTTCTATCCGCCGGCGACGCTCGTACGCGACGGGCAGCGGCACGGCATCGAGACGCGGACGCCCGACGTGAACGACAGCGCTGCGCGCTGTCTAGTGGAAGACGGCGTGATTCGCGTGGGACTTCAATACGTGCAGGCACTCAGCGAGGACAAGGCCGAGGCGCTTGTCGAGGAACGTGCTCGAAGCGGGCGATTCGAGTCGATACGCGATTTGGCGCAGCGCGCAGCGCTGCGCGGTGACGAGCTGCGCGCGCTCGTCGAGTCCGGCGCCTGCGATTCCTTCGGCCTGGCGCGTCGCGACCTGCTCTGGCAGCTCGGGCTCGTACCGCGCGCACATACGCTACGCGTCCTAGGTACGCGCGCCGGCGAGGTGAAACAGCTTGCACTGCCGCTCGACCCGACGGTGCTGACACCGGACCTGCCCGAGCCGACGGTGTGGGAGCGGATGCTCGCCGACTACCGCACGACGAGCCTCTCGATCGGCGTGCATCCGATCGAGCTCATGCGCCCGCACCTGCCGGCGGACACGCTCTCGACCGTCGAGCTGCGCGACCGCCCGAGCGGCAGCCGCGTGCAGATCGCCGGGATGGTCGTCGCGCGCCAGCGTCCCGCGACCGCGAACGGCGTCGTCTTCATGCTCCTCGAGGACGAGCACGCGCAGGTCAACCTCATCGTCTTCCCGCAGGTCTACGACCGCTTCCGCGGCGTCGTGCGCGGCGAGCCGCTGCTGCTCGTCCGCGGCCGCTACGAGCACGCCGACCGCAACCGGAACGTCGTCGTCGACGAGGTCGTCTCGCTCGCCCCGCTCGCCCACGAGCTCACCGAAGGAGCCGATGTCCACGGCTCTCTGCCGGCAGCCCATCACTTCGGGCACCGCTGATCCGTTAGCAGAACATGAAACGCAAGGACGGGTTCGCGCCCATCGGCGCCTATGCCGCGATCGGGGACGGCCGCACGGTCGCGCTCGTGGCTGCCGACGGCTCGATCGACTTCCTCTCGCTGCCCGACGTGCACTCGCCGACGACCTTCGCCGCGCTGCTCGATCCGGAGAAGGGCGGGCGCTTCGTGCTCGCGCCGACGGCGAGGTTCGACGTCGCGCGCCGGTACGTCGACCGCACGAACGTCCTCGAGACGATGTACACGACGAAGGACGGCGCCGTTCGCGTCACGGAGGCGCTCACGCTGCAAGACGGCGGTCTCATGCCGTGGGTCGAGATCGCGCGCCGCGTCGAGGGGCTGTCCGGCGAGGTGGAGCTCGAATGGCGCGTCGAGCCCCGCTTCGACTGGGGACGAGTCCAGCCGAAGATCGAGCGGCGTCGCGGCTCGGTCGTCGCGACCGGATGCGAGCTCGTGCTCGGCATTCACGCCTGGGACGCGGGAGATGCGCGGATCGAGAACGACACCGTCCACGGATCGTTCGTCGTTCGCGACGGTGAGCGCGCGCTCCTCGCGCTGTGCGCCACCCACGACCAGCCCATCCCGATGCCGGAGCGGCGGGAGGTGGAGCGCCGGCTGGACCAAACCGTGGACGTCTGGCGGCGCTGGCTCTCCGAGTGGGACTACGACGGCCCATGGAGCGAGCACGTCGCGCGGAGCGCGCTGGCGCTGAAGCTGCTCGTGCACGCGCCGAACAGCGCAATCGTGGCGGCGCCGACGACGTCGCTGCCGGAACGCATCGGCGGAGACAAGAACTACGACTACCGCTACATGTGGGTGCGCGACACCTCGTACACGATCGACGCGTTCATCCGCCTCGGCCTTCCCGAGCAAGTGCACGAGTCGTATTGCTGCCTCCTCCGGGCGATCCGGTCGACCGCGCCCGACCTGCGGCCCTTCTACTCCGTCGACGGATACGAGGCGAAGCGGCGCGACGAGCTTCCCCTCCGCGGTTACCGCGACTCGCGCCCCGTCCGGTACGGAAACGCCGCCGGCAATCAGCTCCAGCTCGGGACGTGGGGCGACCTCCTCGAGACGACGTCGCTCTACGTGCGCCACGGCAACGCGCTGGACGCCGACACGGCCGACGTGCTCGCCGGCTGCGTCGATCGAATCGCGGTCGCATGGCAGGACGAGGACTCGGGGATCTGGGAGCTCGACGACCACCGCCACTACACGTCGTCGAAGATGGGCGTCTGGATGGCGTTCGACCGCGCGGTCGAGCTCGTCGAGCAGGGCGAGCTCCCCGACGCGCACGCAGGTCACTGGCTGAAGCAGCGCGAGGCGGTCCAGGCGTTCATCGAAGGGCGCTGCTGGTCCGAGGAGCTCGGCGCCTACACCGAGTTCGCGGGCGCGGACTCGCTCGACGCGGCGGTCCTCCGCGGGGAGCGGATGGGCTGGCCGCGGCATTCGGCGGAGCGGTTCGGGCGCACGATCGACACTGTGCGGGAGCGGCTCGACGCCGGCAACGGGCTCCTGTACCGCACCAGCTGGGAGCAGGCAGAGGAAGGCGCATTCCTCGCGTGCTCGTTCTGGCTCGTGTCCGCGCTCGCCGGCGCAGGACGGAAGGACGAGGCGGCCGAGTTGTTCGAGCAGCTGCTCGCGTTCGAGAACGAGGTTGGCCTGCTCTCCGAGCAGGTCGATCCGTCGTCAGGTGAGCTGCTCGGGAACTTCCCTCAGGGCCTGAGCCATTTGACGCTCATCAACGCTGCGTCCGCGGTTCATGATGCGCGTGGCGCCGATGCATCGGCGAAGGCAGGTGCGGCAAGACGTTGAACGCCGAGTTCACGAGCGCGAGATGCGTGAACGCCTGGGGGAAGTTTCCGAGCATCCGCTGAGCCTTCGGGTCGTACTCCTCCGAGAGCAGGCCGACGTCGTTCGCGAGCGCGATGAGGCGCTCGAACAGTACGTGGGCATCGTCGTGGCGGCCGAGAAGCTCGAGACAGTCGACGAGCCAGAACGAGCACGGAAGAAAGACACCCTCGCCGGGCGGGAGGCCGTCGACCCCGGTCTCGTGCGTGCGGTACCGCAGGACGAAGCCGTCGACGACGAGGCTCTTCTCTATCGCCTCGATCGTTCCCCGCACGCGCGGATCCGACGCTGGAAGAAAGCCGACGAGCGGGATGAGCAGCAGGCTCGCGTCGAGCTCCTTCGACCCATACGACTGTGTGAACGAGCCGAGCTCGGCGTCGTAGCCCTGCGCGCACACGTCGGCGTGGATCTCATCCCGCAGGTCCCGCCAGCGCTCGACCGGCCCGTCGAGGCCATGCTCCTCGACCGATCGCACGGCCCGGTCGAACGCCACCCATGCCATCACCTTCGAGTGCACGAAGTGGCGGCGCTCGCCGCGGATCTCCCAGATGCCCTCGTCCGGCTCGGGCCACAGGCGCTCCAGATACTCGAGGAGCACCATCTGCAGGTTCCACCCGCTCTTCTCGAACTTGAGCCCGTGCGCGCGGGCCTGGTACAGCGCGTCGATGACCTCGCCGAAGACGTCGATCTGCAGCTGCTCGCTCGCCGCGTTTCCGATGCGGACCGGGGCGGAGCCCTCGTAGCCGGCGAGCCACGGAAGCTCGAGCTCCGTCAGACGGCGCTCGCCGGCGACGCCGTACATGATCTGGAGGTCGGCCGGATCGCCGGCCACGGCCCGGATGAGCCATGCGCGCCACGCCGCCGCTTCTTCGGCGTAATCGGCATGGAGCAGCGCGAGCAGCGTCAGCGTCGCGTCACGCAGCCAGCAGTAGCGGTAGTCCCAGTTGCGGACGCCGCCGATCCACTCCGGCACCGAGGTCGTCGGCGCGGCGACGATCCCGCCGGTCGGCTCGTAGATGAGCGCCTTCAGGACCATGAGGGATCGCGTGAGCACGGGGCGCCACTCGTCCGGGATCTCGGCAGTGCAGCCGCCGACCCATTCGCGCCAGAACTCGTCCGTCTCGACGAGAGCGAGCTCGGGATCGATCTCGGCAGGAACCTCGCCGTGCGGTGCAAACCACGTGAGCACGAACGGCACGCGGTCGCCCTTCTCGACCGTGAACGTCGAGACGGTGCGCATGTTCTCGCCGCGCGTGTGCGCCGGCGTCCGGAAGCACAACCCGTCGGGCCCGGCGACCGCGAGCCGCGCATGGTCGACGCGCCGGACCCACGGGACGATGTGGCCGTAGTCGAAGCGGATGACGAGCTCCGACCGCATCTCCACCTTCCCGCGGATGCCCTCGACGATGCGGACGACATCCGGCGCCTTCCCGCGCGGAGGCATGAAGTCGTACACGCGCACCGCGCCCTCGTCGTTCTCCCACGTCGTCTCGAGCACGAGGGTCTCCCCGCGGTAGCGACGCGACGTCGTTCCGCCGGCGGCCGGCGCGAGCAGCCAGCGGCCGTTGTCCGGCTCGCCGAGCAACGCCGCGAAGCAGGCGCCGGAGTCGAAGCGCGGGAAGCACAGCCAGTCGATCGAGCCGCCCCGTTCGACGAGCGCCGCGGTCTGCAGGTCGCCGATGAGCGCGTAGTCCTCTATACGAGCCATCGCCAACGCTTCTTCGCTGAGCGCTCGAATGTGGATTCGTACTCCTCGACCGAAGCGTCCTCGAGCGTCTGCGCGAAGCGGTCGCGCATGTCGGCGAGGGCGTCCTTCACCGCATCGACGACGTCCATGTAGTCGCCATACGCCTCCTCGGCGGCGCGGCGCTCGGCTCGGTCGTACTTTCCCTTCATCTCGTCGACCTCGGCGAGCAAGCCCTCGGCCTCATCGACCGCGAACACGTCGAGCTGACGGTTCACGACCTCGGAGAAGCGGCGGCGGAAGATCACGCGATCTCCTCGTACAACGCGATGTGTGCACGCGCAGCCGCATCCCAGGTCAGCTCGTCGCGCGCGCGCAACGCGCCCGCACGCGCCTCCGCGAGCGCACCGGCGTCGGTGAGGAGCTCGTGCACGGCAGCGGCGAGCGCGTCCACGTCTCCCGCCGCGACGACTCGCCCGGCGCCGAAGCGGCGCACCGGCTCGGCGATGCCTCCGACGTCATAGGCGATCGCAGGCACGCCGGCGCCGAGCGCGCGCAGCAGCGCACCGCTCTGGTCGAGCTCGGGGCGGTAGGGGAAGAGCGCGACGGTCGCCTCGCCGAGCGCCCGGTCGACCTCGCTGTCCGGCAGATACCCGAGCCGCCAGTCCACGTCGAGCCCGGAGGCGGCAGCCCGATAGGAGTCGACGGGCTCGAGCGGATCGCCCGCGACGACGAGCCGCGCATCGCCCGCGGCGCGCACCGCAGCGATCGCGTCGCCGAGGCCCTTGTACGGCCGGATGACGCCGAAGCAGAGAACGGTGCGTCCGTCGTCGCGTCTCTCGGGATCGCTGCGGAACACGGGATGGGGAATGACGCGCGCGTCCACGTCGAGCTCTGCAAGCGCTTCGCGCCCGCGCTCGCTGTGCACGACGACGCGGTCGAAGCGCGCGAGCAGGTCGCGCCACAGCTTCTCCTTCTTGGCCGTTCGCCGCGGCAGGAGGTCGTGCGCGGTGAATACCGATGGCAGGCGCGGCCGGAGCAGCCGCGAGTCGAGCTCCGGTACGAGCCATTGCACGTGCACGACGTCGGCGCGGCGTCGGTTGAGCGCGGCGACGCCGAACGGGTGCTCGACCACCTTCAGCGGTAGCCGGAGGCGGGAGCGGCGGAAGAGTCGCGAGGAGAGGGGGTAGAACGGCTCGCTGCGCACATAGCCGACCGGAGCGGAAGCGTCGCCGAAGCGGAAGCGCGACGTGAGCAGCTCCACCTCCGCTCCGGCGCGGGCGAGGGCGGCGGCGAGGTCGTGGTCGTACGCCGGCGTGAACGCGGGAGGGTCGGCGAGCACGATCTGCACGTGCCTAGGCTACGCGCGTGCCGCTCGTCATTCGCACCTGGAACCTCTTTCACGGCAACGCGGTCCCCCCGGAGCGGCGCGCCTATCTCCAGGAGATGGTCGAGCTGATCACTGCGGACGACCCCGACGTCGTCTGCCTCCAGGAGGTTCCCGTCTGGGCGCTCGCCTTTCTGGAGAAGTGGAGCGGGATGCGGGCAGTGGTGGCGATCGGAGCCCAACCTCTGGTCCGCAACGCGGGGCTCGGGCGGTTGATCACCGAGCTCCATCACGGGCTCCTGCGATCGGCGGTCACCGGTGAGGCGATCGCGACGCTGGTGGCGCGTCGGCTCACGATCGTCGACGAGCGCAGGGACCGCGTAGGCCCGAAGCGCATTCTGCTCGGCATACGGCCGGCGGACGGCCCGTTCGTCTGGAACTTCCACATAACCGGGGGCGTCGAGGCCGAGGGACAGCTCGCTCGGGTCGTCGAGCTCGCAGTGGGCGACGCAGTCGTCCTGGCGGGCGACGTCAACCTGCGGCCTCCATACGACCTCGTCGGCTTCTCCGAGCCGCTCGCGGACAGCATCGATCAGATCGTCGTTCGCGGGCTCCCGTCCTCTTCGCCCGTCGCGTGGCCGTCGGAGCGGCGGCGGGTGGGCGGACGGCTGCTCTCGGACCATGCGCCGGTGGAGCTGACCGTCGGATGACCTTCGAGGAGGCGCGCGCGCAGTTTCCCGTCCTCGAGCGCCATGCGTATCTCAACGCCGGCACAACCGGGCCGCTCGCGCGCTCGACCGCCGCCGCCGTCGTCGACGCAGTCGAGCGCGATGCGCGCGAGGGCCGGAGCGGCACCGAGTGGATCGACCGGATTCTCGCCACGCGCGAGGACGCGCGACGCGGCCTCGCCGCGGTCATCGGCGTCGAGCCCGAGCTGCTCGCGCTCACCGACTCGACGAGCCGCGGCTGCGCGATCGTCATCTCCGGCCTCGGCCTCACGCCCGACGACGAGATCGTCACGACCGACCAGGAGCACTTCGGGCTCATCGGCTCGGTGCACGCGTCAGGCGCGCGCGTCGCCGTGTGCGCCGCGGACGAGGAAGCGATCCTCGCTGCGATCACACCGCGTACGCGGCTCATCGCCACGTCGCACGTCCTCTGGACGACCGGGCGCCGGCTCGACCTGCACCGCCTGCATGAGAGCGGCGTGCCGCTGCTCGTCGACGGAGCGCAGTCCGCGGGCGCGATCGAGGTGGACGCGCGCGCGATCGACTTCTACACCGTCTCGCCGCAGAAGTGGTTGTGCGCACCGGAGCAGACCGGCGGCCTCTACGTGCGCGACCCGGAGCGTCTGCGCGTCGCCACGCCCGGTCATTTCGCGGCAGCGTCGTACGAGCCGACGGGCGCCTTCGAGCCGAGGCCGGGAGCGGCGCGATTCGACGCCGGGTGGACGGCCGCGCCGACGCTTGCGGGACTGGTCGCCGCGCTCGCGACGCATCCGGAGTGGCGCTACGAGCGCGCCGCTACGACGGCGGCGCGATGCCGGGAAGTGCTCGAGGGGGTCGTCGACGTCGTGACACCGCCCGGCCACTCGACGCTCGTGTCGTTCCGGCCGAACGGCGATCCCGCCGAGCTCGTCGCGAAGCTCCATGCCGACGGCGTCATCGTGCGCGAGCTCCCGGGGCGCAACCTCGTGCGCGCCTCAGTCGGCTGGTGGACGAGTGAAGACGATCTCCAGCGGCTCATCGCCGGGCTCGGGACGCCTGAGCCGCGGTCGCAAAGCCGACATTGAAGGCCGGAGCTAACGCATTTGCGTTAGCGGAGGCCGCACCAGCGCGCGGGGACGGCGTAGCCGCCACCGCGCGCGCAGAACGAAACAGTCGCCGACGCTCAGAAGAGGACGGCGGCTTGGCCGCCGTCCGCTACCGCGAAGCGGGAACCATCATCGGATGAAAGTGCGCAGCACTTTCATCCGGCCGTAAGGCCGAGCTCGGCTGCGATCGCCTGCAGCGCCTCGACGACGGTGCGGATGTGGTCGTCGAGGTCGACGCCGAGCTCCTCGGCGCCCTTGTAGACGTCCTCGCGGTGCACACCGGCGGCGAACGACGGCTGCTTCAGCTTCTTGCGCACCGACTTCGGCTCCAGGCCCTCGAGACCGGTCGGGCGCACGAGCGCACACGCATGGACGAAGCCCGAGAGCTCGTCGCAGGCGAACAGCGCCTTCTTCAGCGGCGTGTCGCGCGGAAGGCCCAGGTGCTCGGCGTGCGAGAGGACGGTCTCGACGACCTCTTCGGGATAGCCCTCCTCGCGCAGGATCGGCGCGCCGTCCTGCGGGTGCTTGTCCAGCGTCGGGTGCATCTCGTAGTCGAAGTCATGGAGGAGCGCGGCGACGCGCCAGACCTCCTCGTCTCCACCGAGCTTGCGGGCGTATGCGGCGGTCGAAGCCTCGACGGCAAGCGCGTGCCGGAGCAGGGATTCGCCCTTCGTGTACCTCGTCAGCGTCTCCCAGGCCTGTTGGCGAGTCGGCGCGGACACGCCGCTACATTACCGCCCTATGGCCGTCGCACCCGCTCTCGCAGACGCGTTCGCGATCGAAGGCTCACGTCCGCTCAGCGGGACGATCCGGGTCGCGGGCAACAAGAACGGCGCCCTCCCGATCCTCGCCGCCACGCTGCTCACCGGAGAGCCGGTCGCGCTGACCAACGTCCCGCGCATCCGGGACGTGGACACGATGATGGAGCTCCTGGGCGACCTGGGCGCCGACGCTGCCTGGACGGGACCGAACGAGGTGCGCGTCGATACGGCGAACGTCGCGAAGTCGAATCCGGATCCGGATCTCTGCTCGCGCATGCGCGCGTCCTTCCTGCTCGCCGGACCGCTGCTCGCGCGTTTCGGGCGCGCGACGATGCCGCCGCCCGGGGGCGACGTGATCGGCCGTCGCCGGCTCGATCCGCACATCCACGCATTCGCCGAGCTGGGCGCGGACGTCGAGGCCGAGCGCGGTCTGTACGAGGTGCGCGCGGATGGACTGCGCGGCGCGCACGTGTTCCTCGACGAAGCGAGCGTCATGGCGACCGAGAACACCGTCATGGCCGCTGTTCTCACCTCCGGGGAAACGGTGCTCGGGAACGCAGCATGCGAGCCCCACGTCCAGGACCTGTGCCGGTTCCTCGTGTCGCTCGGCGCGCACATCGAGGGCATCGAGTCGAACGTCCTGCGCATCAACGGAGTCGACACCCTCGGCGGCGGCTCGTGGTCCGTCGGCCCCGACCACATCGAGGTCGGGAGCTTCATCGGCATGGCCGCCATCACCGGCGGTGACATCACCGTCGAAGGCGCCGACCCGAAGGATCTCATCTCGATCAAGCCCGCGTTCGAGCGGCTCGGCGTGCGCATCGAGATCGGCCAGGACAGCGTGCACGTTCCGTCGCGGCAGCAGCTCGTCATCCAGGACGACCTCGGCGGGATGATCCCGAAGATCGAGGACGGCCCCTGGCCGGCGTTCCCGTCCGACCTGACGTCGATCGCGATCACGGTCGCGACGCAGGCGTTCGGCACCGTGCTCATGTTCGAGAAGATGTTCGAGAACCGACTGTTCTTCACGGACAAGCTGGTGTCAATGGGCGCGCGGATCATCCTCTGCGACCCACACCGTGCGGTCGTCACCGGGCCGACGCCTCTCGTCGGCCAGCGGATGGAGAGCCCCGACATCCGCGCCGGCATGGCGATGCTCCTCGCCGCGCTCTGCGCGGAGGGCCGCTCGACGATCGGTGCGATCCACCAGATCGACAAGGGCTACGAGCGGATCGACGAGCGCCTGCGCGCTCTCGGCGCGTCGATCGAGCGAATCGAAGCGAGCTAGCGTTCCGCGAGCGTCCGCGCGCGCCCGACGGCCGCTGCGACGTCGACGACGCCGAAGCCGAGCTCCGGCGTCCATGTTCCGTGGCCGGAGGCGGTCTCTTCGAGGAGCCGCGCCACGCGCTCCGCAGTGAGCGCCGGGTCCGCCGCCCACACGAGCGCTGCGGCGCCGGAGACCTCAGCGGCGGCGAACGACGTGCCGCTCCCGTAGCCGTAGCGGCCCCCTCGGAAGGCGCCGTAGACGTCGACGCCGGGCGCAGCGAGCGAGATCCACGAGCCGCTCCCGGAGAACGACGCTCGCGCGCCGTCCAGAGCCGCGGCGACCACGAGCCCGCTGCCGCCGGAGCCGTTCGAGCCGACCGGCTGCAGGAGCGCTGCCGGATATTCGACGGGGTTGCCGAGGCCGTAGTCGTTGCCGGAGGGTGTGACGACGAGCACTCCGTGCGCGACGGCGAAGCGGACGGCCGCGCGCTCGACCGTCGACGTGCTCGGTCCGCCGATGCTCAGGTTGATGATCCGCGCGCCGTGTGAGACGGCGTACCTGATCGCCTTCGACTCTGTGTCGTCGGTGAAGGCGCCGCTCGCGCTGCCGGCCTTCACGACGAGGAGACGCGCGTCGCCGCTGTACGCCGCTGCGATCGACGCCACGAAGGTGCCGTGCCCATTGGCGTCGCGGACGTTCGATGTGCCGCTGCGCACGTCGTGCGCACGCACCGCCCGCGCCGCGATCTCGGGAACGGACAGATCCGCGCCCGTGTCGATCACCGCGATCTCGATACGCGCCGCCGCGTGCAGGACATTCGGTGAGATGCCGGCCTCGTCGATCGCGCCCAGCTGCCAGCCCGAGCCTGCGGCGGCGAGCGCAGCGACGAAGGCGGCCGCGGCGGGAAGCACCATGCGACGCTACGGGGCGGCCGGAGCGAGAGCCATGGGCCGCGCGGCCCATCTTCGGATTGCCGTGGTCCTAGGAGGTAGGCTCGGCGCCATGAACGCACGCGAGCCTGCGGCCGGGCGCAGCGGTGTCCGCGTCGACCCGCGCGGAGAGGGCTCGGCCAATGTCGAGACCGGCCTGCCCGTGCTCGACCGGCTGCTCGAGCGGCTCGCCGAGTACGCGTCGTTCGATCTCTCACTCGAGGTGGAGCCGGGTGCCGCCGAGGCCGAGGTCGCGGAGGCGGGAAGCGCGCTCGGCCGCGCGCTCGCCGGTCCTCTGCGGGCCCCGAACGCGTGCGGGTACGGCTCCGCCGTGATGACGTCGGCGGAAGCGCTCGCCACGGTCGTGCTCGAGGTGACCGATGCGCCGCTGCTCGTTTCGAACGTCGACCTCACGCAGGCGCGCATCGGCGGGCTCGGGACCGACGTCGCGCGCCGCTTCCTCGAACGCTTCGCCGACGGAGCAGGCGTGACGCTGCACGTACGCCTCCTGAACGGGACGGACACGCAGCACGTGCTCGACGCGATCTTCAAGGCGCTCGGGGTCGCCCTCGCCGCCGCATGCAGGGAGAAAGGAGCCACAGCGTGAGTGACAAGACCGCCGTTCGCACCGAGGCCGCGCCGGCGCCGTTCCAGGGTGCGCCGTACTCCCAGGCCATCCGTTCGGGCGGCTTCGTGTTCGTGTCCGGCCAGCTCGCGCTGAAGCCGGGCGCGAAGGAGCTCAGCGGCGGATCGATCGAGGAGCAGACGGAGCAGGTGATCGCCAACCTGCGCGCGATTCTCGAGGAGGCGGGCAGCGGGCTCGACAAGCTCGTGAAGACGACCGTGTTCCTGCAGAACCTCGACGACTTCCAGGGGATGAACAGCGTCTACGCGAAGCACGTCGGCGAGACGCCGCCGGCCCGATCGACCGTCGAGGTCGCGAAGCTCCCGTCGGGCGCGCTCGTCGAGATCGAAGCGATCGCCGCGGTCTGAAACACCAATGCTGCGCGCGATCGAGGACTACGTCCGCTCGCTCGGCCTGGACGCTTACCTCGTGGGCGGTGCCGTGCGCGACGAGCTCCTCGGGCTGGAATCGAAGGACGCCGACTTCCTCGTCCCCGGCGTGGACACGGAGGCGTTGCGCGCCAAGCTCGAGCCGCACGGGCGCGCCGAGGACCTCGTCGTCGCCGACCGGCTCGTCGGCATCCGGTTGCATCCACGCGATCCGGACGTCCGCGGGCTCGCGCCGGCCGGGATCGAGTTCGCGCCCCCGCGCAAGGAGGTGAGCACCGGCCCGGGCCGGCACGACTTCGAGATCGTCGCCGACGCGACACTGTCGGTCGAGGACGACATGCGCCGACGCGACTTCACCGTGAATGCGATGGCGCGCCGGCTCGAGGACGGCACCATCGTCGATCCTCTCGATGGGAAAGCCGATCTCGAGCGTCGCATCCTGCGCTCGGTGTCGCCGACGAGCTTCGCCGAGGACCCGCTCCGCCTCGTGCGCGGGCTCCGCTTCGTGTCACAGCTCGGCTTCGAGCTGGACGAGCAGACGCGCGCGCAGATGGTCGAGGAGGCGCCCGCCGTGCGCCTCGTGTCGGGCGAGCGCATCGGAGGAGGGCTGGCCGCGGACGGCATGGGAGAGCTGTCGAAGCTCCTGCTCGGCGCGCGGCCTGCGGAGGCGCTCGCGGTCGCGCGCGATACGGGCGTGCTCGTCGAGCTGATTCCGGAGTTCGGGCCTGCGCGCCACCTCTCCGACCACATCTTCGCCGTCGTCCAGGAGACCGCAGAAGCCGGCGACGATCTCGCGGTCCGACTGGCGGCGCTCTTCCACGATCTCGGCAAGCCGGTCGACCGGGATCCGCTCGGCCACGCTCGGGTCGGCGCGCAGATCGCGCGCGATACGCTGCGCAGGCTGCGCTATCCCGAACGCCTGGCGCGGCGTGTCGTCGCACTCGTCCGCGAGCACCCGTACCGCGCCGAGGACCGGGCGACGACGCCCCGCGAGGCGCGCCGGTTCCTGCTCCAGCACGGAGACGAGCTCGCCTTCGATCTCATCGCACATAGATTCGCCGACCTGCGCGCAAAGGACCGCGACGTGAGCGGGCTCCTAGAGATGCGTGCACTTCTCGAACAGGAGTTCGCGTCTCCCCACCGGCTCGGCGACCTGGCCGTCGACGGTGAGGACCTCATCGCCATCGGGTTTCAACCCGGCCCCGACCTCGGACGTGCGCTCCAGGAGCTGCTCGAGCTCGTCGTCGACGATCCGAGCATGAACGACCGCGAGCGCCTACTCGAGCATGCAAAGGTGGAGGGATGGCCGGCGTCGCGCTGATCGACTGGGACGCGCCCGGCCCGTACCGCGTCGCGTTCTCGACGCGCGAGGGCGGGGTGAGCGAAGGCGCGTACGCGTCGCTCAACCTCGGCATCCGCACGGAGGACGATCCCGCGTCCGTCGTCGAGAACCGCAGGCGCCTGTGCGAGGCGGTCGGCGCCGACGCCGACGCGGCCACCATGGCGTGGCAGCGGCACGGCGCGACCGTGACCTGCGCTCAGTCGCGCGGCATCGTCACGCCGGGAACGGTGTACGACCACTGCGACGGGCTGTGGAGCGACGAGCGCGGCCGGGCGATGCTCCTCATCACGGCGGACTGCGTGCCTGTCGCGGTCGCCCGTCGTCCGGAGCCGGGGGTGCGTCCCGCCATCGCCGTCCTGCACGTGGGCTGGCGCGGCCTGCTCGCGGGCATCGTCGCCGAGGGCGTGCGCGCACTCGGGCCCGGGAGGCTCGCGGCCGCCGTCGGGCCTGCGATCGGACCATGCTGCTACGAGGTGGGGGAGGAGGTGGCCGGGCCGTCGCGCGAGGCGTTCGGCGGCGACGTCGCCGTGGACGGCAGGCTCGATCTCTGGACGTGCGTCGAACGGGCGCTCCGCGCTGCCGGCTGCGAGCACGTCGAGCGGCTCGACGTCTGCACCGCGTGCGACGGCGACCGCTTCTTCTCGCATCGCCGCGACCTCGGCCGCACGGGGCGCCAGGGAGTGATCGCGTACGTCACGTGAGCCGGCGGCGATGCGCGAGCGGTACGAGCGCATCGTCGAACAGGTCGGACCGGGCGTGACCGTCGTCGCCGCGACGAAGTACGTCTCCTTGGCCGATATGGCTCTTCTCGCGGAGGCCGGGATCCCGGTAGTAGGAGAGAACCGCGCCCAGGATCTCGAGGCGAAGCACGCGCGCTACGCGCACGCGTTTCGCTGGCACTTCATCGGCCACCTCCAGAGCCGGAAGGCGAAGATCGTCAACGCGACCTGCGAGCTGTGCCACTCGCTCGACTCGGACTCGGCGGCGCAGCGCCTGGAGATCCCGGCCCTCGTCGAGGTGAACCTCTCCGGCGAGCCGACGAAGTCCGGAGTCGAGCCGGAAGGGTTGCCGGCCTTCCTCGAGCTCTACTCGCAGGTGCGAGGACTGATGACCATGCCGCCGGCGACCGGCGACCCGGAATCGTCGCGTCCGTATTTCCGCCGGCTGCGAGAGCTGGCCGAGGCGAACGGGCTGTCGGAGCTGTCGATGGGGACGAGCCAGGACTACGTCGTCGCCGTCGAGGAGGGAGCGACGCTCATCAGGGTGGGCGCAGTCCTCTGGCAGGGGTAACATCCGCGCAACCATGGCCTTCGCCGACGTCTGGAACCGCACCCTCGTGTACTTCGGCATCGCCGAGGAGGAGGACTGGGACGAGGACGGCTACGTCACCGACGAGGAGCTCCAGCGCGCCTACGCCGAGCGCCCCAACGTCCGCCGCCTGCCGCACCGGCGCGGCCGGCGCGAGGAGTTCGACGACTGGACGGATCCCGAGTCGGCCGCGAACGCGCGCACGAGCATCCTCCGGCCCGCCCCGGAGCCGCGCAGGCTGCGCGGGGTCGAGAGCGTCCCGGCTCCCGGCGCCGTCCGCGTGCACCTCGTGCTGCCGAGAAGCTTCAACGACGCGCAGCAGATCGCCGACCGCTTCAAGGAGGGGATGCCCGTCATCCTCAACCTCCAGGGCTCCGACCAGGAGCTCGCGAAGCGCCTCATCGACTTCGCCAGCGGCCTGACCTACGCCATGGACGGCGGGATGCAGCGCGTCGCCGACAAGGTCTTCCTCCTCACCCCGCGCAACGTCGAGGTCTCCGCAGAAGAGCGGGCCAAGATGTTGGAGCGGGGTGGGTTCTTCAACCAGGCGTAGGAAAAGGCCCCGCCGGGGCGAACGCGCTTCTCGATGGGCGTAACGGCCACTTTCACCTTGCTCGGAGATGCGATCACCAAGGCGGAGACGTTCGTGAACGTCTTCGTGAGCGTGTACTCGCTCCTGATCCTGCTGTACATCATCGCGAGCTGGCTGCGGCTGCCGTACTCGCCCTGGCTGAACCGGATCCAGCGCTTCCTCTACGACGTATCGGAGCCCTACCTGCGGATCTTCCGACGGCTGTTGCCGTCAATGGGCCCGCTCGACCTGTCGCCGATGATCGGGATCATCGTCCTCGTGATCTTCGGCCAGGTTCTGATCCGGATCCTCGACCAGTTCCACTAGAGGGGAGAACCAGATGGCACTCACACCAGTCGAGATCCTGCACATGACACCCGGAACGGGCTTCTTCGGCTACAAGCGCGGCCCGACCGACCGGCTGCTCGCGGAGATCGTCACGAGCTTCGAGGACGTGTGGCGCGAGCGCGCCGACCTTGCGGACAAGGTCGAGCAGCTCGAAGGCGACCTCGTGCGCTACCGGGAGCTCGAGGCGCTGCTGCGCACGACGCTCGTGTCGGCCGAACGCGCGTCGCAGGAGCTGAAGGAGCAGGCGCGGCGCGAGGCCGAGCTCATCCTCACCGAGGCGCACCAGGAGGCACGTGCTGTGCAGCGGCGCGCGCTCAGCGAGAACGAGCGCCTCATCACCGAGACGCGGATGCTGCGCGAGCGGCTGCGGACGGTGCTCGAGCTCGTCGAGGACGCCGAGCAGACACTCCACAGCCGAGAGCCGCGCATGGTCGCGCCCGAAGCGGCCTAACTCGAGGGGACTACACTTGGAGGCATGAGCGCTGCCTCGACGCGCCTGCGGCTGCGCGTGAGCCCCGGCAGCGGCCGGGCTGAGATCGTCGGCCGCCACGGGGACGCGTGGAGGGTGCGGGTGACGGCGCCTCCGGAACAGGGACGCGCCAACGACGCCGTCGTGCGGCTCATGGCCGACGCGCTCGCGTTGCCTCGCAGCGCCGTCACGATCGTTTCGGGGCACGGCGCGCGGGACAAGATCATTGAGCTGACCGGCGTCGGTCCGGCTCTGATCGAGCGGCGTCTGGCGTCGGCGTCCTCGCCGGATCGGGGCAGAAAGGACAGGCGTTCATGAGCATCGACACCGAGCGTTTCCAGGCAGTGCTCCTCGAGGAGCGCGACCGCGTCGAGCGCGCGCTCGCCAACCTGCGCGAAGACCATCCCGGCCGCATCGACGAGGAGGTCGAGGAGATCGGCGCCACGCACGACAACCACCTTGCAGAGACCGCGACGGCGACGCTCGACCGGGAGATCGACTACACGCTCGAGGAGAACTCCACCCGCATGCTCGCCGCGATCGACGCGTCTCTCCAGCGCATCGAGGCCGGCACGTACGGGACGTGCACGCGCTGTGGCGGAGAGATCGTGGAGGAGCGGCTCGAGGCGTATCCCTGGGCGTCGTTGTGCATCGACTGCAAACGAGAGTCCGAGCGGGGATGAGCCAGCCTCTGCGGCGTGAGGTGCGGGACGTGGATGTGCGGGTGGGATCGTCGACCGACGCGCTCACGCCGATCTCGGTCGCCGAGCGGTCGTTGCGCGCCGGTCCGATGCAGTGGCTCGGGCTCCTCGCGATCGGCCTCGCGGCCGTCGCCGCCGATCAGCTGACGAAGCACATCGTCACGGGCCACCTCGCCCTCGATGACGGCATACACGTCGTCGGTCCGTTCTGGATCCACCACGTGCAGAACTCCGGCATTGCGTTCGGGCTCTTCTCGAGCGCGACGCCGATCGTGATCGTGCTCACGGCGATCGCGGTGGCGTGGATGCTGCTCTTCTTCCTGCGCTCGGGCGCGCGTCATCCGGTGTTGCCCGTCGCGCTCGGCCTCGTGATCGGCGGAAGCGTGTCGAACCTGCTCGACCGGGTGCGCCTCGGCTACGTGACCGACTTCATCGACCTGCGCTACTGGCCGGCGTTCAACCTGGCCGACAGCTTCATCGTCGTCGGTGTCGCCATCCTTCTCGGCACGCTCCTCGCAGCGGAGCGCATGCCGCGCAGCCGTGGCCGACGTGGCGCGCCTGCGCGTTCCTGAAGACGCTGCCGGCGAGCGGCTCGATCGTTTCCTCGCCCGGCTGCCCGAGATCGGCTCGCGTGCCGTCGCCGAGCGACTGCTGCGCGACGGCGGCGTGCTCGTCGACGGCGCGGCGCCGCGCGCCAAGAGCGCGCGTCTCGCAGGCGGCGAAGAGCTCGAATTCGAGGCTCCCGGCCCGGTGACGAGCACGCTCGAGCCGGAGGAGATGGAGCTGACCGTGCCGTACGAGGACGAGCACCTCCTCGTCGTCGACAAGCCGGCCGGCCTCGTCGTGCATCCGGCTCCGGGCCATGCGCAGGGAACGCTCGTCCACGGGCTCCTCGCCTACGACGTCGAGGGCGGCGACGAGCCGGAGCGGCCGGGCATCGTCCACCGGCTGGATCGCGACACGTCGGGCCTCATGGTCGTGGCTCGGTCGCCGGAAGCGCATCGACGCCTGCAGGCGCTCGTGCAACAGCGCGACGTGACGCGGGAGTATCTCGCGCTCGTGGTCGGTCGTCCGCGTTCGCAGCGGGGCACGATCGAGGCGCCCATCGGTCGCGACCGCAGGGATGCGATGCGGCACTCGCTCGACACCGACACGCCGCGCGAAGCGGTGACGCACTTCGAGGTGGAGGAGCTCCTCCCGCGGCACGCGTTGCTGCGTGTCCGGCTCGAGACGGGCAGGACGCACCAGATCCGCGTCCACCTCGCAGCGGTCGACCTGCCCGTCGCCGGTGACCCGCTGTACGGCCGGGCCGGCGAGCTCGGCCTCGAGCGGCAGTTCCTCCATGCCGCGCGGCTCGCCTTCCCGCACCCGATCACCGGCGCCGACGTGGACGTGAGCTCGCCGCTCCCGCCCGATCTGGAAACCGCCCTTTCTGCGGCCCGCAGCTAGACTTCTCCCCGCAAACGTCCCTACTCCCCGGCGGCTCGTCCCGCGGCGCGGGTGCCGGTCCTTGAGACCGGTTGCGCCTCGGTTCCGCCGGCGCTATGCCAAACCAACCTGGAAGGAGCACCATGCCCGTTGCCTCCATGCGCGAGCTCTTGGAGGCCGGAGTTCACTTCGGCCACCAGACGCGACGCTGGAATCCGAAGATGCGCCGCTTCATCTTCACCGAGCGGTCCGGCATCTACATCATCGATCTGACGCAGACGAGCGACCACCTCGAAGAGGCTGCGCAGTTCGTCCGCAACCTCGCCGAGCGGAACGGCACCGTGTTGTTCGTCGGCACGAAGAAGCAAGCGCAGGACGCCGTCCGGAACGAGGCGAAGCGCGTCGGCATGCCGTACGTGAACCATCGCTGGCTCGGCGGCCTGCTCACGAACTGGCGCACGATCTCCGACCGGATCGAGCGGCTGCACGAGATGCGCCGCCTGCGGGACGAGGGGCAGCTCGACCTCCTGCCGGCGAAGGAGCGCATCGCGATGGCCGCCGAGCTGGAGAAGCTCGAGGCGAACCTCGGGGGCGTCGCCGACATGCGCCGTCATCCGGACGCGATCTTCATCATCGACCTGAAGAAGGAGCAGCTCGCCGTCCGCGAGGCGCGCCGGCTGAACATGCCGGTCATCGCGCTCGTCGACACGAACTGCGATCCCGACGAGGCCGACTACGTCATCCCCGGCAACGACGACGCCATCCGCTCGTGCGGGCTCATCGCGCGCGTGATCGCGGACGCGATCGAACAGGGCAAGCAAAAGATCGCCGTCAAGGAGTTCAAGCCGGCTGCCACCAACGGCTCCGAGGCAGAGGCGACCGAGCCGGAAGCGGCGACGGAGCCGGAAGCCGCTGCGGAGCCGGAGATAGCGGAGCCGGGCGTGCAGGTGGACGCGCCGGACGAGGTGCAGCAGTAATGGCGGAGATCGCGGCAAGCCTGGTCAAGGAGCTGCGCGACCGCACCGGCGCCGGGATGATGGCCTGCAAGCAGGCGTTGCAGGAGACGAATGGCGACATGGACGCGGCGATCGTCCTCCTGCGCGAGAAGGGCATGGCGAGCGCGGCGAAGCGGGCCGGCCGCGAGACCACGGAGGGGAAGGTGGGATACCGCCTCGCCGACGACGGCTCCAAGGGGACGATGGTCGCGATCGGCTGCGAGACCGAGCCGGTCTCCAACAACGACGAGTTCCTCGCGTATGCGAAGGCGGTGCTCGACGCCGTCGATGCGCAGGGCGTCGGCGCGGAGACCGAGCTGGACGAGAAGCGCGTGGAGCTGTCGGCGAAGCTCGGCGAGAACATCGTCGTCGCCGGCGCCGCGCGGTTCGAAGCGGTCGACGGAGCGTTCGTCTCCGCCTACGCGCACCCGCCGGCGAACAAGCTCGGCGTGCTCCTGCAGGTGCGGGGCGCGGATGCCGATTTCGGGCGCAAGCTCGCGATGCACATCTCGTGGGCGAATCCGCAGTGGATCGCCCGCGAAGACGTTCCGGCCGACGTCGTCTCCGCCGAGCGCGAGATCTACGCCAACTCCGACGAGGTGCAGTCGAAGCCCGAGCAGGCGCGCGAGAAGATCGTCGAGGGCATGCTCAACAAGCGCTTCTTCGGCGTGAACGTCCTGCTCGAGCAGGAGTGGATCCACGACTCCTCGAAGTCGGTTGCACAGGCGCTCGGCGACACCGGAGCCGAAGTTCTCGAGTTCCAGCGCTTCTCGGTCGCAGGGTGAGCGTCGGCCAGACCGAGCCTGCCGCGCAACCCGCGCCTGCAGGGGGCGGGTTCCACCGCGTCCTGCTGAAGCTCTCCGGCGAGGCGCTCATGGGCGAGCGCGAGTACGGCATCGACGTCGCCGTCGTGCGCAGCCTCGCCGGCGAGGTCGCCGACGTTCGCAAGGGTGGCGTCGACGTGGCGATCGTGGTGGGCGGCGGAAACTTCTACCGCGGCCTCGCCGCGGCGGCAGAGGGAATGGAGCGTGCCACGGCGGACTATGCCGGCATGCTGGCGACGCTCCTGAATGCACTCGCGCTCCAGGATGCGCTCGAGCGGCAAGGCGCGCACACGCGCGTGCAGTCGGCGCTCGCCGTCGCCGAAGTGGCGGAGCCGTACATCAGGCGCAAGGCAATTCGGCATCTGGAGAAGGGCCGCATCGTCATCTTCGCGGCCGGCACGGGCAACCCGTTCTTCACCACCGACACCGCCGCCTCGCTGCGCGCGCTCGAGATCGGCGCGGACGCGATCCTCATGGCGAAGAACGGTGTCGCCGGCGTCTACGACGGCGACCCGCGGGTCGACCCGAGCGCCACGTTCCTGCCGAAGCTGACCCATCTCGAGGCCATCGAGCGCGGGCTGCGCGTCATGGACACGACGGCGCTCTCGCTCTGCATGGACAACAAGCTCACGATTCACGTGTTTGAGCTCGCCGACGGCAACATCGCGCGCGTCGTCGCAGGCGAGAAGGTCGGAACGGTCATCGAGACGCACTAGGAGGGCGAAGCAGCATGGCAACCGTCGACGAGCTGATCCAGGAAGCGCAGGAGCGGATGGCGAAGTCGGTCGAGCACTCTCGAGCCGAGTTCAACACCGTGCGGACCGGCCGTGCGTCGGCTTCGCTGCTCGACCGCATCGACATCGACTACTACGGCACGAAGACGCCGTTGAAGCAGCTCGCGACGATCAGCGTCCCGGAAGCACGGATGCTCACCATCCAGCCGTTCGATCCCGGCTCCGTGCGCGCCATCGAGAAGGCGATCCAGGAGTCGGACCTCGGGCTGACGCCGTCGAACGACGGCAAGACGATCAGGCTCCCGATCCCGCAGCTCACCGAGGAGCGCCGCAAGGACCTCGTCAAGGTGGTGCGCGGCCTCGCGGAGGGACACCGCGTGGCGGTGCGCGAGATCCGTCGCGACGCGATGCGGCACCTGAAGGAGCTCGTCGACAGCGGCGTCGTCGGAGCAGACGACGAGCACCGCGCGGAAGAGCGCGTGCAGAAACTCACCGACGATCACACGAAGCAGATCGACGACCTGCTGCGGCACAAAGAAGCGGAGGTCATGGAGGTCTGACGGCCACCGACCTCCTCACCGAGATCCCGCGCGCGGTCGCGATCGTCATGGACGGCAACGGCCGCTGGGCGTCCGCGCGCGGTCTCGACGTCGCGGAGGGGCACCGCGCCGGATCGCGTGCGCTGCGGCCGGTGGTCGAGACGGCGATCGACGTCGGTGTGGCGTCGCTCGCCGTGTACGCGTTCTCGACGGAGAACTGGACGCGCTCGGAGGACGAGGTCGCGGCGCTCATGGAGATCTTTGGAGAGACCATCGACCGCGAGCTGCACGACCTGGCGGAGGAGGGCGTGCACACCAGGTTCGTCGGCCGCCGCGACCGCGCGCCCGAGTGGCTGCGGCACAAGATGGAGGAGCTGGAGCGCGCGACCGACGCCGCGCGGCGCCTGCACCTCTGGATCGCATTCGATTACGGCGGCCGAGCGGAGATCGTCGAGGCCGCGCGTCGCCTGGCCGCGGAGGGAGGCCCGTTCGACGACGAGTCGTTCGCGCGCAGGCTGTACGCGCCGGAGATGCCGGACCCCGATCTCGTCATCCGGACATCGGGAGAGTTGCGGCTGTCGAACTTCCTGCTTTGGCAGTCCGCGTACTCGGAGTACGTCTTCACGGACACCCTGTGGCCCGACTTCGGGCCGGAGGAATTTCGCAGCGCGTTGGAGGACTACGCGCAGCGACGCCGCAGATTCGGCGGACGATGACCAATCTCATCTCCCGTGTGCTCGTGGGCGTCGTCGGCCTGCCCGTCGTGCTGGGCCTCGTCTGGCTGGGCGGCTGGTGGCTGTACGTCCTCGTGCTCCTCGCCAGCCTCGTGGCGGTACACGAGTTCGTCACCGTCTCCCGGCCTTTGCGCCCGCTCGCTCCCGCGCTCTACCTCGGCGTCGCGCTGTCGCTGACGACGGCGCAGACGAGCGGGATCGTGTGGATGGTGGGCGGACTGCTCTCGACCTTCGTGTTCGCCTTCGGGGCCAGCGCGCTCGCGAAGACGCGTGCGCCGTCAACGGTGGCGATCGGCGCGACCGTGCTCGGCGCCGGATGGATCGGCCTCGGGCTCGGCTACTTGATCTTGCTCCGCCACGTCGTCGCGCACGGGCGCCTGCTCGCGTTCACGATCCTGCTCACGGTGTGGGCGGCCGACACGTTCGCCTACTTCGGCGGGCGTCTGCTCGGCCGGCACAAGCTCGCGCCGACGCTCTCGCCCGGCAAGACGTGGGAGGGCTTCGTCATCGGGTCGCTCGCGGGCATCTTCGTCTCGTTCGTGGCGCTGTACGACACGCGGCACACGTACCTGAACATCTGGCAGGCGGTCGTCCTCGGCGTCGTGGTCGTTCTCGCCGCTGTCGCCGGCGACCTGTTCGAGTCGATGCTGAAGCGAGACATGCAGGTCAAGGACACGGGCCGGCTGCTCGGCGGGCACGGCGGCATCCTCGATCGGGTCGACGCGCTGCTCTTTGCAGGGCCGGCCGCGTACTACCTCGTGCTCGGCCTCGGCCACGCGTAGCGCGCCTACACTGGATCCGTGAAGCGCGTCGCTCTCCTCGGCGCCACGGGGTCGATCGGACGTCAGGCGATCGAGATCGTCGAGGCTCACCCGGAGCTCGAGCTCTGTGCGGCCGCCTCCGGATCGTCGCCGCTCGAGGACATCGACGCGCCGCTGAAGCAGGTCGGCGGCGACCTCACCGAGCTCCTCGACCGCGCCGAGCCCGATGTCGTCCTCAACGCCGTCGTCGGGTTCGCCGGCGTGCACGCGACGCTGTGGGCGCTCGAGCACGGCGTCGACCTCGCACTCGCGAACAAGGAGAGCCTCGTCGCCGCGGGCGAGCTCGCACTCGCGGCGCAACGGCGCGGCGGCGGCCGGATCCTTCCGGTCGACAGCGAGCACTCCGCGCTCTTCCAGTGCCTCGAAGGCCGAGCGCCGGAGCAGGTCGACTCGCTCGTCCTCACCGGGTCCGGCGGCCCGTTCCGCGGCCGCACGCGCGACGAGCTGACGGCGGTGACGCCCGAGGAGGCGCTCGCGCATCCCACGTGGCGCATGGGCCCGAAGATCACCGTCGACTCTGCGACGCTCGCGAACAAGGGGCTCGAGCTGATCGAGGCGCACTTCCTGTTCGCGGTCCCGTACGACCGCATCGAGGTCGTCCTGCAACCCACCTCGATCGTGCACTCGCTCGTGCGCTTCCGAGACGGCGCCGCGCTCGCGCACCTCGGCTACCCGGACATGCGCGCGCCGATCTCGTATGCCCTCACGTACCCCGAGCGCGCAGCGACGCCGCTCGCGCCGCCCGATCTGACGTCGCTCTCCCTCGTCTTCGAGGCGCCCGACGTGGAGACGTTCCCGATGCTCGCGCTCGCACGTGACGCGGGGGAGAGGGGCGGCACGTATCCGTGCGTGTTCAACGCCGCGAACGAAGGGGCCGTCGCCGCGTTCCTCGAAGGCCGGCTTCCGTTCCTCGACATCGCCGCGGTGGTGGCCGATGCGCTCGAGCGCGCCGGCGGCGAGCCTGCGCGCGACCTCGCGGACCTCGTGGAGGCGGATCGCGCCGCGCGCGCGATTCCGGTCGCATGATCTGGGTCACCGTCATCGTCGGCCTGACGCTGCTCGTCATCCTGCACGAGCTCGGACACTTCGGCGTCGCGCTCCTCGTCGGCATGAAGCCTCGCAGCTTCTACATCGGGTTCCCGCCCGCGATCGCGAAGGTGAAGTGGAAGGGAATCGAATTCGGCATCGGCTCCATACCGCTCGGAGGCCTCGTCCGCATCCCCGGCATGCACCGCCCCGCCGGAGGCGACGTGGAGGCGTTCATGGCGACCGCGCTGCACGAACAACCGTCACTCGCGCCGTTCGTCCAGCGCGTGCGGCGCGACCTCGACGCGGGCGACCTCTCCGCCGCGCGCGACCACCTGCCCGAGCTCCGGCAACACGTGGAGGCGGCCGAGCTGAGCAAAGCCGCCCGCCGCTCCGCGAACCGCGCGCTCCGCGACGTGGACGAGGGGACCGGTGCCGACGCGTACTGGCGGCAGGCGACCTGGAAGCGGATCGCGGTCATCGCCGCCGGGCCGCTCGCGAACGTGCTCGTCGCGTTCCTCATCTTCACGGCGGTCTACGCGACCGGCGCGCCGAGCTCCCAGCCGAGCAACGAGGTCGCAGCAGTCAGCGCGCACACGCCGGCGGCCGCGGCGGGCCTCCAGCCCGGCGACCGCGTGGTCGCAGTGAACGGCACGCACGCGACGACGTTCGATTCCGTCTCGCGCCTCATCCGCAGCAGCCACGGCCGGCCGATCACGGTCACCGTGGATCGCGGCGGCCGCACCGTGACCCTCGGGCCGCGTCGGACGATCCGCCTGCAGAACCGGTGGATCTGGGGGTTCGAGCCGGCGACGAAGCTCGTGACGTATCCGCTCGGCCACAGCGCGAGCCGCGCCGCCTCGGACTGCTGGACGGTCGTCACCGGGACGTTCGGCGCCTTCGGCTCCCTGTTCCACAGCCACAACGGGACACAGCTGACGAGCACGGTCGGCATCGTCCGGATCTCGGCCGCCGCGCTGAAGGTCGGCTTCAACTACTACCTCCAGATCGTCGGCCTCGTGAGCATGTCGCTCGCCCTGCTCAACCTGCTGCCCCTGCTGCCGCTCGACGGCGGTCACATCCTGTTCTCGATCATCGAGGGAGTGCGCCGCCGCGCGCTCGCCCGCGAGGTGTACGAGCGCGTGTCCGTGATCGGCTTTGCTCTGATTATCTTGATCTGGGTGATCGCGCTCCAGCACGACCTCGGCTCGAGTGGCCCCGGCTAAACTGACCTCCTAGTGGCCAGCCAGCGGCAGATCTCGGTCGGCGGCGTGAAGATCGGCGGCGGCGCTCCCGTCGTCGTCCAGTCGATGACGACCACGAAGACGCACGACGTGCCGGCGACGACCGCGCAGATCGCCGGGCTCGTGTCGGCCGGCTGCGAGATCGTGCGCGTCGCGGTGCCGAAGACCGAGGACGCCGAGGCGCTCGGCAAGATCGCCCGGTTCTCGCCGGTCCCGATCATCGCCGACATCCACTTCAACGCGAGCCTCGCCCTGAAGGCGATCGAGCAGGGCGTTGCAGCCGTGCGCATCAACCCCGGCAACATCGGCGGTCCCGACAAAGTCGCCGAAGTCGTCCGCGCCGCGAAGGCGAAGGGAATTCCGATGCGCATCGGCGCGAACTCCGGCTCGCTGCCGAAGCATCTCGAGGACGTCGCGCACCGCGACCAGGCGGAGGCGCTCATGGAGGCCGCCCTCGAAGAGGTGCGCCTGCTCGAGTCGCTCGACTACTACGACTTCAAGATCTCGGTCAAGTCGAGTCACGTGCCGACGATGATCCGCGCGTACCGCATGCTCGCCGAGCGCGTCCCGTACCCGCTCCATCTCGGGGTCACGGAAGCGGGCACCGTCTTCAGCGGCTCGATCAAGAGCGCGGTCGGAATCGGCACGCTCCTCGCCGAAGGGATCGGCGACACGATCCGCGTCTCGCTCTCCGCCGACCCGGTCGAGGAGCCGAAGACGGCGTTCGAGATCCTCAAGGCGCTCGGCCTGCGCGAACGCGGGCCCGTCATGATCGCCTGCCCGTCGTGCGGCCGCGACAACGTCGGGGTGCACACGCTCGCCGAAGAGGTCGAGACGCGCCTCGCGAACTACCCGCAGGCCTTCGAGGTCGCCGTCCTCGGCTGCGCGGTGAACGGGCCGGGGGAGAGCGGCGACGCCGACTTCGGCATCGCCGGCGGCCGCGACGTCGGCTTCATCTACGCGCACGGGCGCGTGCTCAAGAAGGTGTCGTCCGACATCCTCATCGACGAGCTGTTCTTCGAGATCGACAAATGGATCGCCGAGGGAATGCACCGTCCGAAACGGTTGAAGATGGCGAAGCCGGCCGCGCTCGCGATGGCCGAGGCCTCGCTCATCCCGCTCGAGTAGTCTGCCCGGACAACGCATGATCCACCGGGCCTCACAGCTCTTCCTTCCGACGCTGCGCGACGACCCCGCCGACGCGGAGGCCGCGTCGCACAAGCTGCTCGTGCGCGGCGGCTTCATCCGTCAGGTGAGCGCCGGCCTCTGGACGTTCATGCCGCTGGGCTGGCGCGTGCACCGGAAGATCGAGCAGATCGTGCGCGAGGAGATGGACGCGATCGGCGGACAGGAAATGCTCATGCCGCTGCTCACCCCCCTCGAGCTGTGGGAGACGACGGGCCGCGCCGGTGCGCCGAACTTCGCGTTCCGCGTCGACGGCCATCCCTACATCCTCGCGCCGACGCACGAGGAGACGGTCACGTTCCACGCGCGAGAAATCCAGTCGTACAAGCAGCTTCCGCAGCTCTGGTACCACTTCTCGGTCAAGGACCGCGAGGAGCCACGGCCGCGCGGCGGACTGCTACGCGTGCGCGAGTTCATCATGAAGGACGCCTACTCCTTCGACCGCGACGAGGACGGCGTCAGGCGCAGCTTCGACGCGAACCGTGAGGCGTACAAGAAGATCTTCGCCCGCTGCGAGCTCGAGAGCTACGACGTCCAGGCGGAGAGCGGGCTGATGGGCGGGAAGTTCAGCGTCGACTTCCTCGCGCCCTCGGGCTCGGGCGAGAACGTCCTCGTCCGCTGCGAGAACGGCGACTACGCCGCCGACGGCGACATCGCAGAGGCCGTGCCCCGCGCGGCGACCTTCCCGGAGGCGCTCGCCTCTCCGGAGGAGGTCTCGACGCCCGGCGTGACCACATGCGACGCGCTGGCCGAGTTCCTCGGCATCGACGTCGCGGCGACCTCGAAGGCCATGCCCGTGACGAAGGCGGACGGGACGGTCGTGCTCGCGCTCGTGCGCGGCGACGACCGGCTCAGCGACATGAAGCTGTACGACGCGCTGCGCAGCGACTCGCGCCCGGCGACCGACGAGGAGATCCGGGCCGCATTCGGCGCCGGCGGCGGCTCGCTCGGCCCGGTCGGCTTCAAGGGCGAGGTGGTTGCAGACGAGACGCTGCGCGAAGGGCAGTTCGTCGCCGGCGCGAACCGCGACGGCTTCCATCTGCGCGGGGTCGAGGCGGGCCGCGATTACGAGCCGCGCTTCGCCGACCTGCGCGAGCCGAAGCCGGGCGACCGGTGCCCGAACTGCGGCGGCGCGCTCGATTTCCAGACCGCGGTCGAGGTGGGCCACATCTTCAACTTCGGCAGCTTCTACTCGAGGCCGCTCGGGGCGACCTTCCTCGACGAGGACGGCCAGGAGAAGCCGCTGCTCGGGGGCAGCTACGGGATCGGCCCCGCCCGCGTGATGGCCGCGATCGTGGAGCAGCACCACGACGAGAACGGGATCACGTGGCCCGCGTCGGTGGCGCCGTACGACGTCCACCTCGTCGCGCTCCCCGGCGCCGAGGAGATCGCATTCCAGGCCGCCGAGGCGCTGTCGGCGGCGGGCCGGGACGTGTTGCTCGACGACCGCGACCTGCGCGCGGGGGAGAAGTTCGCGGACGCGGACATCATCGGCTGTCCGGTGCGCGTCACGGCCGGGAAGAAGAGCCTCGACGACGGCATGGTCGACGTCCGCAACCGCGCGACCGGAGAAGACCGGCGGTTAGCCGTCGCCGATCTCGGCAAGGAGGCGAGTTGATGGCCCGCAAGCGGCGCTTCAGCGAGGACCCGTTCGGCGCGACCGTGGAGTCGCTCATGAACGAGGTCGGTGTCACCTACCGCGAGCTCGCGGCGAAGACGGGTCTCTCCGCCGGCTACCTCAACCATCTCGTCCACGGGAACCGGCCGGTCCCGTCGAACGACGTCGTGCGCACGCTCGCCGACGCGCTCGACGTCGACCCCGAGCATTTCCGCGAGTTCCGGCTGCGCGCGATCACCGAACGGCTCGAAGCGATGCCGGAGATGATCGACCGGCTGTACCGGCGGCTCGCGTAACGGCTCCGTAAATCCTCCGTAAGCCTTTGTCCAGGGCGGCAGGTGCCGTCCAGGGCCGGTCGTAGAGTCTCCTCAGTGTTGAACCGCTGGAAGGAGCACTCATGAACGTTCCGCGTCGCCCAGGTCTCCGCACCTTCGCCGTCATCGGCGCCGCCGCCGTCGGCGCCGCGGCCTTCGCCGCCGTCGGCGGAGCCACGACCGCGGCGGGAACTCCACCGGCCAACACGGCGGTGCCGACCATCTCGGGCACCGCCAGCCAGGGGCACACGCTCACCGCGTCGCCTGGGAGCTGGAGCGGCACGACCCCGATCACGTACACGTACCAGTGGGAGCGCTGCGACAACGCCGGCGCGAACTGCGCGAACATCGGCGGCGCGACGAAATCGACGTACACGCTCGTGCTCGCGGACGTGAACCACACGCTCTTCGTCAACGTCACGGCTCACAACTCGGCCGGCACTGCGACGCAGGCGTCGGCGAAGACCGCCGTCGTCACCGGGGCGACGCCTCCTGCGAATACAGCTCTGCCCTCGATCAGCGGATCGGCGACGGTCGGTGGCACCCTGACCGCGTCGAACGGCACGTGGACCGGGACGGCGCCCATCACCTACACGTACGCCTGGCTGCGATGCGACACGACCGGCGGAGCCTGCGCCACCATCTCGGGCGCGACCGTCCACACGTACACGGTGGCGAGCGCCGACAACGGCCACACCATCCGGGTAACGGTCACCGCAACCAACGCGGGCGGCAGCGGCCAGGCGACGTCGGGCTCCACCGGCGTCGTCACGGTCAGCGCTCCCGTGAACACCGTGAAGCCGACCGTCACCGGCACGGCGAAGCAGGGCCAGACCCTGACCGCGACGACCGGGACGTGGGTCGGCCAGGCGCCGATCACGTACACGTTCCAGTGGTGGCGCTGCGACCCGAACGGCGCCAACTGCTCCTCCATCCCCGGGGCCACTTCGAGGACGTACGTGCTCACGGCGACAGACGTCGGCCGCTCGGTCCGCGTGATCGTCGCGGCGAAGAACAGCGCGGGATCGACGACGTCCAACTCCGAGCTCGTCGGCCCCGTCGTGTCGTCGACGACGACCACCACCACCACGACCACGCCCCCACCGCCGTCGGGCACTGTGCGGCTCCCGAACGGCGAGATCTCGATTCCCGCCTCGAACGTCCCGGACACGGACCGCCTGCTCGTCTCCTCGCTGAAGGCGTCGCCCTCGTCGATCCACGGCCGGGCGCCGGTCTCGATCACGTTCAAGATCGTGGACGCGAACAAATACGACGTGAGCGGGGCGCTCGTCTACGTGCTCGGCCTCCCGTATGGCTGGGCTGCGAAGATGCCGGAGCAGGCGACCGGAACCGACGGCACCGTGACGATCTCGGTTGCCCCGACGGCGAAGGCGCCGAGGAGGGGCTTCCTCGTGCTCTTCGTCCGGGCCCGCACGCCCAAGGGCAACCTCCTCGCGGGCTCGTCCACGCGGCGGCTCGTTCAGGTCCGCATCAAGCCATAGCACAGGTGGGGGCGCGCCTTCGGGCGCGCCCCCGACTCGCTAGCCGATCTTGAACGCGGCGTGCTTGATCTGCGTGTACTCCTCCATGGAGTAGATCGACATGTCCTTGCCGTAGCCGGACTGCTTGTAGCCGCCGTGCGGCATCTCGGACGTGATCGGCAGCAGGTGGTCGTTCACCCACACGGTGCCGAACTGCAGGCGCCGGACGGCGTTCATCGCGCGGCCGACGTCGCGCGTCCACACGGACGCGGCGAGGCCGTAGCGGACGTCGTTCGCCCACGCGATCGCCTCGTTGTCGTCCGCGAAGCGCTGCACGGTGACGACCGGGCCGAACACCTCGTCCTGGACGATCTCGTCCGTCTGCTTCACGTCGACGACGACCGTGGGCTGCACGAAGAAGCCGCGGTCGCCGTTCGTGCCTCCTCCGGTGAGGACGGTCGCGCTCTTCGCGCGCTCGAGGAAGCCGAGGATGCGCTCCTGCTGCGACTGTGAGATGACGGAGCCCATCTCGATCTCGTCGCTCTCGAACGGATCGCCGACCTTGAGCGACTCGACCTGCGGCACGAGCGCCTCCAGCAGCCGGTCGTAGATCTTCGGCCCGGCGATGACCCGCGAGCCGGCGGTGCAGTCCTGGCCGGAGTTCCAGTACCCGCCGAGGCGGATGCCGGCGGCGACGGCCTCCGGGTCGGCGTCGTCGAACACGACCATCGGCGCCTTTCCGCCCAGCTCGAGATGGACGCGCTTGAGCGTGTCCGCCGCGTTCCGTGCGATCGCTTTGCCGGTGGAGACGTCGCCGGTGAGAGAGACGAGCCGGACGTCGGGATGCGCGACGAGGCGCTCGCCGACGGGGACGCCGTCGCCGGTGACGACGCTCAGAACGCCGGCGGGGAGGACGTCCTGGGCGAGCTGGACGAAACGCAACAGCGAGAGGGGCGTCTGCTCGGACGGCTTGAGGATCTGACAGTTGCCTGCGGCGAGCGCGGGGCCGAGCTTCCAGACCGCCATCATGAGCGGGTAGTTCCACGGGCAGATGCCGCCGACGATCCCGAGCGGCTCGCGCCGGATCATCGACGTGTAGCCGGCGATGTACTCGCCTGCCGACTGTCCCTCGAGGTGCCGTGCCGCGCCGGCGAAGAAGCGCAGGTTGTCGGCCGAGAACGGCATCTCGTCGCGCGAGGCCATCAGCGGCTTGCCGACGTTCCGCGATTCGAGCTGCGCGAGCTCCTCGGCGTTCTCCTCCAGTACGTCGGCGAGCTTGTGCAGGAGCTCGGAGCGCTCCTTCGGCGTCGTGTCGAGCCACGCGGGCAGCGCCTTCTTCGCCGCCTCGACCGCGCGGTCGACGTCGTCCGCGCCGCAGCTCGGGACTTCTGCGATCGTCTCGCCGGTCGCCGGGTTGATCACCTCCATGGTCTCGCCCGAGACGGCGTCGACGAACGCGCCGCCGATGAAGCACTTGTACGTCGAGGTCGTGGTGCTCATGGGTGCCTCCTATACGGCGGTTATCTGTGCCGACTCTACGGCTTCCGTGACGTTCCCGGCAGTGCGCCTGAGGACGCCGGTGTCGCGCATGAGCCGCTGCGCCAGGAGCACCGGGACCGCCGTGAAGACGATCATCGTGAACGCGATCACGTTCACGACGGGGAGCTGCTGGCCCAGCCGGATGTAGCCGAGGATGAGGAGCGGGATCGTGTTCTGCGAGCCCGCCGTGAACGTCGTGACGATGACCTCGTCGAACGACAGCGCGAAGGCGAGCAGTCCGCCGGCGACGAGCGCGGTGGAGAGCACCGGCCAGACGACGAAGCGGAACGTCTGCCAGCCGTCGGCGCCGAGGTCTTGCGAGGCCTCGATCAAGGACGGAGACGCGCGCCTGAGCCGAGCGAGGACGTTGTTGTAGACGACCACGACGCAGAAGGTCGCGTGGCCGACGACGATCGTCCACATCGACAGGTTGATGCTGCCGGCGACGAAGGCCGAGTTGAGGGCGATGCCGGTGACGATGCCCGGAAGCGCGATCGGGAGCACGAGCAGGAACGACACCGCCTCGCGGCCGAAGAAGCGGAAGCGGGCGACGCCGAATGCGGCCGCCGATCCGAGCACGAGCGCGATGCCGGTGGCGATGAGCCCGACGCGCACCGACAGCCACAAGGACGTCTGAACCTCAGACGTCCACGCAGCGCGGAACCAATGGGTCGTGTACGCCGGAATCGGCCAGCTCTGCACATTGGACTTGTTGAACGCGTACAGGATGATCAGCGCGAGCGGCAGCCAGAGGAACAGGACGACGAGCGCCGACCAGACGCCGAGCGCGATGCGGGTGGCTCGCTGTTCCACTACAAGGCCTCGAAGGCGCCGAGCTTGCGCGCTATGAGGAGGTAGACGCCCATCACGGCCAGCGGCACGGCCGCGAACGCCGCCGCGAACGGGATCTGCTGGGAGCCGATGCTGTCGTAGACGACGTTGCCGATGAACTGCGACGACGCACCGCCCGCGAGCAGAGGCGTCACGTAGTCGCCGAGCGTCAGCGAGAAGGTGAAGATCGAGCCGGCGACGACACCGGGGAGCGCGAGCGGCAGGATGACGCGCCTGAACGTGGTGACTCCGCCCGCGCCCAGATCGCGCGACGCCTCGATGAACGACTCCGGGATGCGCTCGAGCGCGCCGTACACGGGGAGGACCATGAACGGCAGCCAGACGTACGCGAAGATGAGCCAGACGGCCCAGTTCGAGTAGCCGATGTTCGCGGCGGGCAGGCCGACCTTCCTCAGCGTCCAGTTGAGCACGCCGTTGTGGTCGAGGATGAGCCGCCAGATGTAGACGCGGATCAGGTAGCTCGACCACAGCGGCAGGAGGACGGCGACGAAGATGAACGCGCGCGACCGTCCGCCGGCGATGCGCGCCATGAAGTAGCCGAGCGGGAAGGCGAGGATCGCGTCGGTCAGCGTCACCGCCGCGGCGATGCCGATGGTGCGCAGGGCGATCGAGTGATACGCGCTGGACTGCCAGAGCGTGCGGTAGTTGTCGACGTTCCAGATGTGGCGCACCTCGGACGTGAACGGGTCGATCGTCCAGAACGACGAGATGAACAGCGCCACGAGCGACGCGAGATAGACGAAGACGAAGGCGAGCAGCGGCGGGGCGAGAAGCAGAAGCGCTTTCGCCCACGGGTGCCGCCAGAAGAGCCCGGAGAGCCGGAGCCGGGCCGCCCGCGACGGGCGGCCCGGCGGTCTGTGACTCAGCCCTTGAGCTGCGTCCAGGCTTGCTGCCACTTGGTGTAGTCCATGCAGTCGTTCTGGCCGTTGCCGCACGCTGCCACCGGCGTCTTCCAGAACTTGATCGACTTGAAGTACGAGGCCGAGGCGCCGCAGTGGTACTGCGCGGCCGACCCCGGCGAGAGCTTGTTCATGATCGAGCACGCCTTCGGGTTCGCAGGCGTCTCACCGAAGTAGATCGCCTGCTGCGCCTGCACCTTCGGCGTGGAGACCCAGGCCATCCACTTGTACATGCAGTTCGGGTGCTTCGCGTGCGCCGACATCATCCACGTGTCGGCCCAGCCGGTCGCGCCTACCTTGGGGATGAGGTCCTTGACCGGAGCCTTCGCCGCGATGAGCGTGTTGGTCTGATACGGCCACGAAGCGCCGACGACCGCGTCGCCGTTCTTGAACAGGTCGATCTCGTCCGAGGCGAGCGCCCAGTACTTCTTGATCAGCGGCTTCTGCTGCGAGAGCAGCTTCACGGCCGCGTTGAACTGGGTCGAGTTCAGCTCGTACGGATCGGTGATCTTGAGCGACGGCTGCGCCTTCGACAGGTACAGCGCCGCGTCCGCGATCTGGATCGGGTTGTCCGGCACGGTGATCTTGCCCTTGTACTTCGGGTTGTAGATCACCGACCAGCTCGTCGGCGCCGGCTTCACGTCCTTCGTGTTGTAGAGGAGCGTGTTCGGGCCCCACTGCAACGAGATGCCGTAGTGCACTCCCTTGACGGTGTTGTGCGGCGGCGACTTGAGCGCCGGGATGAAGTTCTTCCAGTCCGGGATGAGGTTGGGGTTGACCGGCTGGACGTCGTGCCCGTAGATCAGGCGCAGGCTCGCGTCGCCCGAGGCCGACACGCCGTCGTACTGCGAGCCGCCGCCCTGGCGCATGAGCGTCACCATCTCGTCGGACGAGCCGGCGTACTTCGCATGCACCTGGCAGCCCGTCGCCTTCTGGAACGGCTTCACCCATTGCGGCTGGGTGTAGCCCTCCCATGCGATCAGGTTGAGCTGCCCCTCGCCCTTGCCGATCGACGTCGGCAGCCCGTTGCCCGAGCTGATGCCCGCCGCCGGAACACAGAGTGCTGCCGCCATGGCAGCAAGCAGAACGTGCCCTCTCTTGATCCGAGTCACTGCCCCTCCTTGCCTATTTCGTAGGTGTGCTCCGGCCGCCAGGACAGGCGGACGCGCCGTCCTCGAGCCTCGAGCGCCTGCTGAGACGACGTCTCGAGATTCTGCTGGACGACGACGAGCGACCCGCCTGCGTCGAGGTCGACGGTGTACCGCGTGACCATGCCGACGTAGACGACGTCGCGGACGACGCCGGGCTCGCCGGTGCCGTCCTCGCCGGTCATCGCGATCTTCTCCGGCCGGATGGTGAACCGTCTGCCGTTCCGCTCCAGCACGTTGGAGACGCCGACGAAGCCGGCCACGAACTCCGTCTCCGGATGCTCGTAGACGTCCGCCGGCGTCCCGACCTGCTCGATGCGGCCGTTGTTGAACACTGCGAGGCGGTCGCTCATCGTGAGCGCCTCCTCCTGGTCGTGAGTGACGTAGACGAAGGTGATCTCCAGGTCGCGCTGCAGCGCCTTCAAGAAGACTTGCATCTCCTGCCGGAGCTTCAGGTCGAGCGCGCCGAGCGGCTCGTCGAGCAGGAGCACCGTCGGCGAGTTGACGATCGCGCGCGCGAGCGCGACGCGCTGCCGCTGCCCGCCCGAGAGCTGGGCCGGACGGCGGCCGCCGACGTGGGGGAGGCGGACGCGCTCGAGGACGTCGTTCGCCTTCGCGCGTCTTTCGCCGCGCCCGATTCCGCGGACGCGGAGCCCGTACTCGACGTTCTCGAGCACGGTCATGTGCGGGAAGAGCGCGTAATCCTGGAAGACCGTGTTCACGTCGCGCTCGGACGGAGCGACACGCGTCACGTCGATGCCGGCGAGCTCGACGTGGCCCGCGTCGGGCCGCTCGAAGCCGGCGATCACGCGGAGCGTCGTCGTCTTCCCGGACCCCGAGGGGCCCAGCATGGTGAAGAACTCTCCGGCGGCGATGTCGAGGTCGACGCCGTCGACCGCCACGACGTCGCCGTAGGCCCGCCGGATCCCGGAGAGGCGAACCGCAGGAGCGGTGGCCGGGTCTGCGCCCTCGACCCTACGAAGGGCCTGCGTCGCCAAGTGCTTCCTCGAGAATCGCGAGCCCGCGTTCGAGCTCGCCGTCGGTCGCCGAGAGCGGCGGCAGCAGGCGGATGACGTTGCCGTCGAGGCCGCAGGAGAGAAGGACGAGCCCGCGCTCGCGCGCGCGAGAGACGACGCGCTTCGCCGCGGCTGGATTGCGCTCCGTGAGCTCGAGCGCGAGCATCGCGCCGAGCCCGCGTACCTCGCCGACCGCCGGCCGGCGCGCGGCGATCTCGTCGAGCCTCCTGCGGAGCAGGGTGGCGATCTGGTCTGCCCGCTCGCGGAAGCCGGGCGCCGCGAGCTCGTCGAGGACTGCCGTCGCGGCGGCGCACGCGACCGGGTTGCCGCCGAACGTGCCGCCGAGGCCGCCCGGATGCACCGAGTCCATGATCGAGGTCTTGCCCGTCACCGAGGCGAGCGGAAGCCCGCCGCCGAGGGTCTTGCCGCCGACGAGGATGTCCGGCTCGACGTCGAGACGCTCGATCGCCCAGACGGTGCCCGTCCTGCCGCAACCTGACTGGACTTCGTCGTCGACATAGAGGATGCCGTGCCGTTCGCAGCGCTCCTTCAGCGCGCGCACGAACTCGGCGGGCATGGGAATGAAGCCGCCCTCGCCCTGGACCGGCTCGAGCACCATGCACGCGACCTCGCCCGGGTCGACGTCCTGCTTGAACAGGAGGTCGAGACCGGCGAGCGCGTCCTCGGTCGTCACGCCCCGGTAGGGATACGGAGCCGGCGCGCGGTAGACGGCGGGGGCCAGCGGGCCGAAGCCCTGCTTGTAGACGAGCTTGGACGTCATCGCCATCGTCAGCGTCGTGCGGCCGTGGAAGGCGCGGTCGAAGACCACGACGCCGGGGCGCCCGGTCGCGGTGCGCGCGATCTTCACCGCGTTCTCGATCGCCTCCGCGCCGGAGTTGACGAGGATCGACTTCGTCGCCGCCTCTCCAGGCCACAGCTCGTCGAGCCGGCGGCAGACCTCCACGTACGGCTCGTACACGCCGACCATGAAGCACTGGTGGAGGTACCGGTCGACCTGCTCATGGACGGCGCGGACGACGCCGGCGGGGCCGTGCCCGAGGTTCTGGCAGGCGATGCCGCCGGCGAAGTCGAGGTACTCGCGGCCGTCGGCGTCCCAGATGCGGGCGCCCCAGGCTCGGACGACGACGAGGTCGGAGGCGGAGATCCCGCGTGGGACGTAGCGATCGCGTGCGGCCAGCACGTCGGCCGCCGAAGATTTCTCCTCGACCCTCACACGGCGAGCCTATCGCTTACTGTCGCCGTTGGAATGGGCCTCGCCGCGGGAGTCAACCACGCAATGCGCAGCGCGATCCTCGCCGCTGCCGACAGCCCGCGCGTGCGCCGCTTCGTCGGCAAGCACGGCATGCGGCTTGGCGCGGCACGCTTCGTGGCCGGGGAGACCCTCGACGAGTGCATCCCCGTCTTGCGCAGCCTGAACGACCGCGGTCTCGCGGCAAACACGACGCTGCTCGGCGAGGGCGTCCGCGGCGAGGGGGAGGCGCGCGCCGTCGTCGCCGAGTACGAGACCGTCATCTCGCGGCTCGTCGACGAGGGTCTGCGCGCGAACGTCGCGCTGAAGCTCACGCATCTCGGCCTGGAGCTGGACGAGGAGCTCGCCTACGCGAACGTGAAGCGCCTCGTCGAGCACGCACGAGGTCTCGGGACATTCCTCCGCATCGACATGGAGCAGTCGGGGTTCGTGGACGCGACGCTGCGCATCTACCGGCGGCTGCGAGAGCAGGGGCTCGACAACGTCGGGACGGTGCTGCAGGCGTATCTCTATCGGAGCGAAGAGGACCTTGCCGCGCTGCTGCCGTTGCAACCGAACCTCCGCCTCGTGAAGGGCGCATATCTCGAGCCCGCCGAGATCGCGTACCCGAGCAAGGCAGACGTCGACGCCGCGTACGTCCGCTTGCTCGAGACGTCCCTCGCGGGCGGCGGCTACACCGCCGTCGCGACGCACGACGAGCGCCTGATCGAGCACGCGGTCGGCTTCGCCGCCGAGCACGAGATCGAGCGCGACCGTTTCCAGTTCCAGATGCTCTACGGGGTGCGGCCGCGTCTCCAGCAGGGTCTCGCCGCGCGCGGGTACGACGTGCTCGTCGCCACGCCGTACGGCCCGGAGTGGTACCCGTACCTCATGCGCCGCCTCGGCGAGCGGCCAGCGAACCTGCTCTTCTTCGTCAGGAACCTGCTCCGCGGATGACGCGGTAGAGCACCGCGTTCGCGTCCACCGCGATGCGGCGGAGACGCGGATCGGCGGCGGCCCGTCTGCCGGCCTTCGAGGTCGGGATGACGAGGACGAGGCCCGCGTGCGAGACCGCGTCCCGGCTGCGCCCGTCGAGCCAATCGAGGTAGAGGTCCTGGTCGGAGCGGTCGAACGCGTCGACGGGGTTGTCGACCCATACCCGGCCGCCCGCGAGCGCGACCTGTTGACCGAGGATGGGATCGGCGAGGACGGTCCGGCCGTCGTGCGCCGCGAGTCGAGCGAGGCGCGTCGACCCTGGGTCGGGCGGGCCTTTAGCGAGCAGCGCGATCGCGAGGAGCGCGAGAAGGACGGCTGCTGCCGCCACCAGCCGCGGGCGCGGCGAGCCGAGGCGCAGGCCTCGGGCGGCGGGATAGGCGGCGACGAACAGGAACCAGGCGCCGGTGCGGGAGGCGTGCACCGTGCCGGCGGCGAGGCCGACGAGCGCGACCGCTTCCCACAGATGCACGCGGGGTCGGCCGCGGGCAATCGCCGCGATGAGAACAACCGCCGCGACGACGAGCACGAGATCGAACGGCGTCGTCGCGAGCGGCGCCCACATCCCCTTGCCTTCGCGTGCGACCGCCGAACCGAAGACCGCCCGGTAGTAGCTCGGTGTGTGCCAGAGCGCCGGGTTTGCGAAGACCGCGACCATCGACGCCGCGAGAACCGGAATCGCTCTCGGCCGATGGAGGACGACGTAGCACGCGAGCAGCCCGAGGCCGGTGAGCACGCCGCCGTGAAGGTTCGCCCACACTGCGATCAGCGGGATCGCGAGCCACAGCCGCCGCGGCTCCGACCCGAGGAACAGGAGCAGCACCGAGAACAACGCGAGCGAGAACAGCTGTACGCCGACCACGACGACCGCCGGGATCGCGCCGATCAGGACGACGATGGCGACCGCGACGGCGGCGCCGTCTCGACCCTGGCGGCGCAGGCCGACCGCCAGCGCCGCGAATGCGACCGCGGCCGCGACCGACTGCGCCACCACGAGTCCCCGCAACCCGCCGAGCACCCGGTACAGCGCCCAGAAGACGAGCTCGGCTCCCGCCGGCACGTCGTGCCAGGCGCCCGTGGGGGCGGCCGCCGACGGGATCGAGCCCGGAAGGTGGCCGTGCGCGACGATCCGCCCGAGCGGGACGAGCCAGAGCGCGTCGGAGCCGATCGCCCCGATGGCGGCGACTGCGGCCGCGAGCATCGCGACGGCCCAGGGGACGGGGTGACGCATTGGCATCAACTATGAAAGAAAGTCGGCGAGGCGCGATCTCACTCTCCGATGAAGCGTGAACCGCTCGTCTGGACGCTGCTCGGCGTCCTTCCGGTGTTCCTCGTGCTGGCGTTTACGCTCGGCGGCCTGCACCACTATCCCGCGTACGACTTCCGCGCCGTCTGGCAGGCCGGCCGCGACGTCGCGCACGGCCACGATCCGTATCCGACCGTGGCGAGCATCCCGACGAATCCCGCGGCCCAGCACGACTTCTTCATCTATCCGGGCTTGGTCGCGGTCGCGATGGTTCCGCTCGGGCTGCTGCCGTTCGGGGTGGCAGCCGGGATCTTCACCGTCATCCTCGTCGCCGCCGTGGCGGCGGCGTTGCGCATCCTCGGGGTGCGCGACTGGCGCTGCTACGGCGCCGCGTTCGCAAGCATCCCGGTGCTCGAGAGCTTCCGGCTCGGCGCGCTTTCGCCCCTTCTCGCCCTCGGGCTCGCCGGCGTCTGGGTGCTGCGCGATCGGCGCTGGGCGCTTCCGGTCGTGGTTTCCGCCGTCGTCCTCGCCAAGCTCTTCCTCTGGCCGCTCTTCATCTGGCTGCTCGCGACCCGGAGGTGGGGGGCCGCAGCTCGATCTGCGCTCCTGACCGCCGCTGTCGGCCTGATCGGCTGGGCGGTCGTCGGGCTCGACACGATCGCGCCCTATCCGGCACTGCTCCGGAAGATGACCGACGTCCAGTTCCGGAACACGGTGGGCGCCGAGGGCCTCCTCGGTTCGTTCGGGGCCGGCGCGGCGACCGCGCATGTCGGCGTCGAGCTCGTCGCAGTGCTCGGGTCGGCCGCGATCGTCGTGGCCGCGCGCCGTGGAGCCGCGGCCGAGCTGACCTTCGGGCTGACGATCCTCGTCTCGCTCCTCGCATCGCCGATCGCGTGGCTCCACTACGACGCCGTCCTGCTCGTCCCCGTCGCAATCGCGTCGCGGTGGATGTCGGGATGGTGGCTCCTGCCGCTCGCCCTCTGGATCTCGCCTCAGCCGTTGAGCGACGGCTCCACGTGGCGCATCGTCCTTCCCATGGCGGTGGCGACGGCGGCGACGCTCGGACGGCCCGCCGTGGACGGATTGATACGGTGGTGGCCGTTGCGGGGCGTGGCGCAGCCTGGTTAGCGCGCCAGTCTGGGGGACTGGAGGTCCCGAGTTCGAATCTCGGCGCCCCGATTGATCCGTTAGTGCTCGACCACGAGCCGGTCGCCCGGCTCGAGGCCGGCGGCGGCGCCGGCGGGAAGCTCGATCACGATCTTCGCGCCGCGCGCGGCCGCCGTGCGCCACGGCTTCAGCCCGCGCACGACCTTCACGACGCGTAGCTCGCGGTCGCAGAACACGGCGTCGATCGCGAAGCGCATGAAGAACATGTGGATCGACCCGGTGCGCGGAAAGAGCATTCCCTCGCCGGCATCGAGCGACGACCGCCCGAGCAGGCCCTTCATCCGGGCGAGCGGCGTGGACGCGATCGCACACTGCGTACACACGACGATGCCGTCGACCGTTCGCAGTTGAGCCACGCGCACACCGTAGCGCTACCCCTTTCGGGTGATCTTTCGCACAAGGCGAAAGAGAACGAATCGAGCCTCGCTCATAGCGGTCATCAACGCGTACGGACTCATCCGCAAGCGCATCTGCTCGAAGGGAGGTGGAAGGCACCGCACGATCTTCCGCGTCGTTCGCGAAGAGGGACAGGCGATGGCCGAGTACGCAGTGATCCTCGGACTCGTCACCGCCGCACTCGTCCTCGTCTTCTCGTCACTCGGCGCGACGACCGTCCACCTGTTCGACCAGGTCGTCTCTCAGTTTGGGCCGTAAGCACAAACCACCAACACCGAGGTGAATCAAATGCTCGCTTCGTTCCTGTTCCAGTGGGTGAAGGACAACGTCAAGCGCCAGGAAGGCCAGGCAATGGCCGAGTACGGCATCATCCTCGCCCTCATCGCCGCGGTCTGCATCGTGCTGCTCTTCACGCTCGGTGGGCAGATCAAGGCGGCTCTCCAGACCCTCGTCAACCAGCTGTAGGGATCGGGGGCGAATTACTCCAGCAGGTGGTGGGCCGGCTCCGAGGCGGCCCACCACCTGCTCACTCGTCATGACACGCCGACGCCGCATCGGTCTCCATGAAGAGCACGGGCAAGCCGCAGTCGAATTCGCGTTCGTTGCGCCCGTTCTCATCGCACTTTTGCTCGCCATCGTGCAGGCGGGCGTCGCCTTCAACCACTACCTGGCGGTGACCGACGCCGCCCGCGCTGCCGCGCGCACGGCGATCACCGCGCGCCTTGCCGGTGTCACCGTGAGCGACATCCAGCAGGCCGCGCAGTCGGCTGCGGGCGGCCTCGACCTCACCAACCGGGTGGCCGTGGCCGATCCGACCGACCCGACGTTCACGCACGCCGGCAGCACGCTCACAGTTACGGTCACCTACCCGTATTCGATCGGCGTGCTCGGCTGGGCGATTTCGTCGGGAGACCTCCAGAGCACGATGACGGACCGGCTGGAATGAGGGGCCAGCTCGGCTCCGAGAGCGGCCAGGCCGTCCTCATGACGGTGCTCTTCCTCACGGTCCTCATCGGCGCGGCCGCGTTGGTGACGGACGTCGGCGCGTGGTACCGCCAGCAGCGCCAAGCGCAGGCGACCGCAGACGCCGCCGCGCTCGCGGGCGCGCAGGCGCTCCCGGCCGATCCGACCCAGGCACAGACGCTCGCCGCCCAGTACGCGACCTCGAACGGCGGGATCGGAGACGGCGCGATCTCGCTGCGCAACGACTTCGAGCCGCACGACACCGTGGTCGTCAAGGTCACGCGGGATGCACCGAGCTTCTTCGCAAACATTTTCTCCATCGGCGACGCCACGGTGACGGCCAGTGCCGCCGCCCGCGCCGGCGTGCCGGAGCAAGTGGACGGCGTCGCGCCGATCGTCGTCAACAAGCTGCACCCGCTCCTCTCCGGGCCTGGTTGTCCGTGCTTCGACGTCCCCACGACGTTGCCCCTCGGGAAGGACGGCGCGCCGGGCGCATTCGGCCTCGTCGACCTGAACGGGGGGAGCAACGGCGATCCCGAGATCGCCGACTGGATCGACAGCGGGTACGACGGCTATGTCGGCCTGGGCGACTTCGAGTCCGACACCGGCGCGAAGTTCAACTCCTCCGACATCGATGCCTCCCTCGGCGACCGGCTCGGGACGGAGCTCCTCTTCCCGGTCTACGACACGCTCGATTCCCAGGGCTCGAACGCGGAGTACGACGTCATCGGATGGGTCGGTTTCCATCTGACGTCGTTCGACGCCACGAGCGGCAACTCCGGTGATCTGAGCGGCTGGTTCACGAAGGTCATCTGGAACGGCCTGCTGAGCAAGACCGACAAGCACCTCCCGGACTTCGGCGTCTACAGCGTCGAGCTCGTCAACTGAAGGAAGGCCATGACGTATCGCATCCGAAACATCCTCATCGCAGTCGGCCTCGCGCTCGTGGCGATGCTGCTGACGCTCTTCTACGTCACGAACTACAAGCGCTCGGTGCAGCACTCGACCACCGGCGTCTCGGTGTACGTCGCCGCCCGCGATCTGACGGCGGGAACGTCCGGAGCCGACATCGTCAAGCAGCACGACCTCCGGGCCGAGACGATTCAGCAGCGCGACGTCGTGCCCGGCGCGATCTCGAGCCCCGGGCAGGTGTCCGGTCTCGTGCTCTCGGCGCCCGTCTACGCCGGTGAGCAAGTGACGCTCCGCCGGTTCTCGGACGTCGCCGCCCAAGGCATCCGCGGCCAGCTCAAGGGCACGTTGCGCGCGGTACAGGTCGCCGGAGACGCGAACCAGCTCCTTGCCGGGACGTTGGCCGCAGGCGACCATGTCGACCTCGTCGCCAACCTCCGGTTGGACACCAACAGCACGGCGGCGGCGACCCGCATCGTCCTCCGCAACCTGACGGTGCTCAGCGCCCCCAGCGACCCGTCGCTCGGAAAGGTCTCGAGCGGGTCCGGCGGCGTCTCGGCGATCCTCGCCGTCACCGACACACAGGTGCAGCGGCTCTTCTTCGTCCTGAAGAACGCCGACTGGACGCTCGAGCTCCGGCCGGTCGTCGGTGCGGTCGACAGCTCCGAGCGCATCGACACGCTCGGCACGGTGCTTCAGGCGGGTGCGAAATGAGCGGTCGCGTCCGGATCTACTTCACCGGCGACTGCGAGGGCTTCGACACCCTCCGGGGCGCACTCGCGGCCAGCGAGGAGGTCGACGTCGTCGGGGCGAGCGTGCAGGTCGGCGCCGCCACCACGCCGCTGGCCGGCGGTCACCTCGACTGCATCCTGCACGCGACCCGAGACTCCGTGTTCCCGGCGGTCGACGTCGCTGCCATCCGTGAGCACACGCGGGCGCCGATCATCCTCGTCGCATCGGGCGCCGAGGCGGCCGCGATGCTCGAGTCGGCGATCGAGATGGACGTCGCCGACGTCCTCTTGCTGCCGCAGCTCACGCACAACGTCGTCTTCGCCATCCGGAAGGCGTCGCACGCGCGCCGACAGCTGCAGACGGCGGCTCACCGCGGTCGCGTCGTGACGGTGTTCTCGCCCAAGGGCGGAACGGGCAAGACAGTCGTCGCGACGAGCCTCGCCGCGATGCTCGCCAAGCGGGAGGGGAAGCGCACGCTGCTCCTCGACCTCGACCTCCAGTTCGGAGACGCCGCGATCATGCTCGGCCTCGAGCCGGCGAAGACGGTGTACGACCTCGTCGTCGCTCCCGGCGAGCTCGACCCGGAGAAGCTCGCGGGCTACGTCACCCGGCACGCGTGCGGGCTCGACGTCCTCGCCGCTCCCATGCGGCCCGAGGATGCGGAGCTCATCGTGGAGAGCAAGGTGACGGCGCTGATCGACGTCGCGCGGGCATCGTACGACGCGATCGTCGTCGACACTTCGCCGTTCTTCCACGGCGCAGTGCTGGCGACGCTCGACCGTACCGACCAGCTCCTCGTGCTTTGCGGCCTGGACGTGCCGACGCTGAAGAACGTGCGTCTCGCGCTCCAGACGCTCGAGCAGCTCTCGTTCCCGGCCAACCGGATCACGTACGTCATGAACCGGGCGACCTCGAACGTAGGCCTGAAGACGCGCGAGGTCGAAGACGGGCTGCACGTGAAGGTCGCGCACGAGCTTCCGCTCGACCGCACGGTGCAGGTGTGCGTCAACCGCGGAGAGTCGGCAGTTCTGACGCAGCCGCGGTCGGACTTCGCGCGGGCGATGAACGGCCTCGTGAAGCAGATGTCGCCCAAGACGCAGCCGCCGAAAGCGGCCGAGCGCAAACGACTCATCTCCTTCGCGCGGGCATAGGAAATGGGACTGCACGATCGCCTCTCCCGCACTGCCGACGGCGCACACGTCCTCGCAGACGCGCCGTCGGAGGTGCATGCCGATCCGTACGCGGAGCTCAAAGCCGGCGTGCACCACGCCTGCATCGCAAAGCTCGGCCAGGAGCTCTTCAAGGAGGACTCCAGCGACCTGGGCGACCGCGTCTACAAGGCGGTGACCGAGGAGCTCGCACTCGCAGGCACGCCGCTCACGCGGGAGGAGCGGCGCGAGCTCGTCCGACAGCTCACGGACGACATCCTCGGCTACGGCCCACTGGAGCGCTTCCTCACCGACGACACCGTGACCGAGGTCATGGTCAACGGGCCGGACAGGATCTTTGTCGAGCGCGCGGGGAAGATCGAGCGCACGAACGCGCGCTTCGTCGACGACGCGCACCTCATGCGGATCATCGACAAGATCGTGTCGCAGATCGGCCGTCGCGTCGACGAGGCCTCGCCGATGGTGGACGCGCGCCTTCCGGACGGGAGCCGCGTGAACGCGATCATCCCGCCGCTCGCGCTCAGCGGCCCGACGCTGACGGTGCGGAAGTTCTCGCGCGATCCATACACGATCAACGACCTCATCCAGTTCGGGACGCTCTCGGCACGTGCAGCGCAGTTTCTCGGCGCGTGCGTCAAGGGGAAGCTCAACGTTCTCATCTCCGGCGGAACCGGCACAGGCAAGACGACGACGCTGAACGCCATCTCCGCGTTCATCCCCGGCGACGAGCGCATCGTCACGATCGAGGACGCGGCAGAGCTCCAGCTTCAGCAAGACCATGTCATCACGCTCGAGTCTCGGCCGCCGAACATCGAGGGGAGCGGGGAGGTGAAGATCCGCGAGCTCGTCCGGAACGCTCTGCGCATGCGCCCCGACCGGATCATCGTCGGCGAGGTCCGCGGCGCGGAGACGGTCGACATGCTCCAGGCGATGAACACCGGCCACGAGGGGTCGCTCACGACGATCCACGCCAACTCGCCGCGGGACGCACTCTCCCGCCTGGAGACGCTCGTGCTCACCGCCGGCGTCGAGCTACCGCACCGCGCCATCCGCGAGCAGATCGCGAGTGCCTTCGACGTCCTCGTGCAAATCGTGCGGCTCGTCGACGGCTCGCGCCGCATCAGCCACATCGCAGAGGTCGTGGGCATGGAGTCCGACGTCGTGACGCTCCAGGACCTCTTCGTCGCGTCGTCGCCCACCGAGGCCGACGCCGCCCGCGCGAAGCGGTTGCTGACCCCGCTTCAGGCAACGGGCCTTCGGCCGCATTTCCTCGAGAAGCTCGCGGCGAACAACGTCGTTCTCCCGCCGGCGTTCTTCTCCAGCGACGACGACGATCTCCGCGCGGCCTTTGCCGTCAACAGCTTCGGAGGCGGACAGCAGTGAAGCTGCGTGCGGCCGCGGTCGTCCTCCTCGCCCTCGTTCTCGCTCCCGCCGCCGCCGCGGCCGGCAGCGTGCGGATCGCGGGTGTCGAGATGAGCGGGTATCCGGAGGTGCGCGTCACCGTCGTCGCGCCGGCGGGCGCGACGCAGCCGCGGCTGGAGGAGAACGGCCTCCCGGTGGCGGGGCTCCAGGCCGTCAACCTCGGGCGCGCGAAGAGCGTCGTCCTCGCCGTCGACCGGTCCCAGTCGATGGCCGGAGCGTCGCTCCGGAACGCCACCGCCGCCGCGCGTGCGTTCGTCGCAGCGAAGGGGCCGAACGACCAGGTCGAAGTGGTGACCTTCGGGCACCAAGCAGTTGCGCTCACCGGCTTCGCGAGCTCGTCGGCAGACGCCGATGCTGCACTGGGGGGCCTCACGGCCGATCGGCACACCGGCACGGCGCTGTGGGACGCCGTGGTGCGCAGCGCGACCGCGCTCGCGCGGCAGGGACAGCCCGGGCGCGTCATCATCGTGGTGACTGACGGACAGGACGTCTCCAGCTCGGCGACGTTCGACGCCGCGGTGACGGCGGCGCACCGGGCTCACGCAGCGGTCTATGCGATCGGCATCGCCGGGCCCGGCTTCACGCCGGGGCCGCTGCGCGAGCTCGCCGCCCGCACGGGAGGGCTCTACCGCGAAGCGGCGTCGAGCGCTCAGCTCGCCGCGCTCTACTCCTCGATCAGCCGCACGCTTGCCCACACCTGGCAGCTGCGCTACGTCACGGCTGCACGGCCGGGCCAGACCATCCGCCTCTCCGCACTCGTCACCGGCGCCGGCGGCGCGGGGCGCGCGATCCAGATCGCCGGCGAGGGACTTTCGGGCCCGCCGAACCCGGCCCCGTCGGGGGTGCTGCCCAAGTCGGCGTGGAGCTCGCGGCTCGGACCGGTCGCGATCTCCGCCGCCGTCGGCTTCCTCATCCTCCTGGCGTACTGGTTCGCAGCCGGGGCACGACGCGGCTCGTGGTTGCGCGCGCGGCTCGCTCCGCATCTCGGGCCGAGCGAGCACAGGCCGAAGACGCCACGCCGGAAGCAGGGGCGCACGTTCGTGCGTGGCATTGTCACGGCCACGGAGCAGGCTTTCGCGAACGTCAAGCAATTCCGCGCCGTCCAGCGACTGCTCACGCGCGCCGACCTGCCCCTTCTCGCCTCCGAGCTGCTCTATCTCTGTCTCGGGTCGGGGCTGGCGCTCGCGCTCGTGACGGGACTGGCAGGGGCGCCACTCGTCCTCGTCGTCCTGTTCATGCTCGCCGGCGGCGCAGCGCCGCTTCTGTGGGTCGCATCGAAGGCGCGCCGGCGAATGAAGGCGTTCGACAACCAGTTGCCGGATCTGCTGATCACCATCGCCGCGTCGCTCAAGGCCGGCCATTCCTTCCGCCATGCGATCCAGGCCGTCGTGGACGAGGGCGCGGAGCCGACTGCGAGAGAGCTTCGTCGCGTGCTGACGGAGACGCGACTCGGCCGCCCCATGGACGACGCGCTGTCCGAGATGGGCGAGCGCATCGGCTCCAAGAACCTGTCGTTCGTGCTCAACGCGGTCACGATCCAGCGGCAGATCGGCGGATCGCTCGCCGGCCTGTTCGATGTCGTCGCGGAAACCGTGCGCCAGCGGCAACAGTTTGCGCGGAAGATCAGGAGCCTGACCGCGACGGGACGCATGTCGTCGTACGTCCTCGGCGGCCTGCCCTTTCTCGTATCGGCGCTCATCACCCTCATCAGTCCTGCGTACATGGCGCCGCTCTGGCACACCAGCACTGGACACACACTCGTTGGGATGGCGCTTGTGATGCTCGCGGTTGGATCCGTCCTCCTCAAGAAGATCGTGTCGTTCAAGGGCTGACATGCTGCTCGTTCTCGCATTCCTTCCGCTCGCACTCGCGGTCTTCCTCGTCGGAGAGGTGGCAACGGCTCCACAACGCCGGCGCTCCCTCGCCCTCAGGCGCGCAGCGTCCTACGGAGTTCGCCGGGCCGAACCCGCGAATGTGCTCCCGCGTTTCAGCGAACGCGTCGTCGCCCCGGCAGTCGAGCGGCTCGCCACACTCGCGCTGAGGCTCAATCCGAAGGCATCCGCGGACGCGATCGGAAGCCGCCTCATCGCCGCGGGGCTCTCACAACGGATTTCGACCTCACAGTTTCTCGCTCTCAAGACCGGCCTCGCCATTGGCGGCGTCGTTGCGGGCAGTGCGTTCGGCGCCGTGCTGGCGCCCGTCGCAGGAGTCGTCTTCGCGCCGCTGCTCGGTGTCGTGGGCTTCGTCGGCCCGGACGCGATCCTTACGTTCCGGGTCAAGGCGCGGCGCGAGCGGATCCGGTCCGAGCTGCCGGACGCGCTCGACCTGCTGGCGGTCTCCGTCGAGGCCGGACTGGGGCTGGACGGCGCGATCGCGAAACTGACGGAGCACATGCAGGGCGCGCTCGTGGACGAGTTCGCGCTCACGCTCGGAGAGATGAGGATCGGCGAGACGCGGTCCGAGGCGCTGAAGAAGCTTGCGGAGCGCGTGCCTGCTCCGGAGGTCTCCGCGTTCGTCCGCTCCGTCATCCAGGCAGAGCAACTGGGCATCTCGCTCGGCCGCATCCTCCGCGTGCAGGCCGCCGACTCGCGACTGCGCCGTCAGGCGGCTGCCGAGGAGCGTGCGATGAAGGCGCCGATCAAGATGCTCTTCCCGACGGCGCTCTTCATCTTCCCGGCGATGTTCGTGGCGATCCTCGGGCCGGCGTTCCTCAACATCACCACCTACCTCCACTTCAAGTGACGCACGAGACCGAGACCGGATTCGGCACGGGGCTGCGCGCGCAGCTGTCGCGCAAGCTCGGAGCAGAGGAGGCGCCCGAGGACGTCGACGCACCTATGGTTACCGAGCAGCCGACGGAGATCCTGCCGCTGGGCGATCTCCTTCCGCTCATGCCCGAAGCGGTCGTGGACGAGCCGGAAGAGGTCGCGACACTGCGCAGCGAGCTCGAGCACGCGCTGACCCGCGAGCGGGCGCTGCGCGAAGCGCTCGAGCATCAGGTCGAGGCGTACGAGCGCGAGCTCGCGTCCGCGCGGGACCTCGCCGTCCGCGAGGCCGAGGCCGAGCAGCGCCTCGCGCGTGCAGAAGCGACACACGCCGAGCTGGAGGAGCAGCAGCTCGTCCTGAAGATCCAGCGCGACCAGGTCGAGAGCGAGCGCGCCGAGCTCGCGCGCATGCGCACAGAGCTCGTCTCGGAAGAAGCGCGCGTGACGGAGCTCGCCACGCACATGGACTCGCGTGCGCACGAGCTCGAGTCCGTGCACCAGGAGCGCGCGCAGGCCGGCGCGCACCTCGCGCAGCAGCTCGCCGGGCTGGCCGAGCGTGAACGGGAGCTCAAGCGCGAGCGCGCGGCGCTCGACGCGGTGCGGCAGGACCAGGAGAACGGATTCCTCGCGCGTGAAGAGAGCCTCCGGCAGCTCGACACCGCGACGCGGCAACGGGAGCGAACGGTTTCCGAACGGGAGGTCGGCCTGCGCGCCGCCGCGGCCGAGCTCGAGCAGCAGCGGGTACGCCTGCAGGAGCGGGCGGACGAGGTGGCCGAACGGGAAGCGACGCTCGAACGGCGTTACGACGCGCGCGACAAGATGCTCGCGAACGGCGAGGCCGCACTCGCCGCGCGCGAGGCGCGGCTGCGCGAAGAGAGCGAGCGGATCGAGCGGGAGCGCAACGGCCAGGGACAGGTCTCTCAGGAGGCGTTCGCCCTCCTGGCCGAGCTGGAGCAGCGCGAGCAGCGAGCGCAGTCGCGCGAGGCGCGCGTGCTCGAGAGCGAGGAGCGCCTCGCCGAGCGCGCCGGGCAGCTCGGGCAGGCCGACGAGGAGATGCGCCTGCGCGAGGCCCGTCTGCTGGTGGAGGTCGAGCTGCGCGAGGACCGCGTCGAGAAGCGGGAGCGCGACGTCGCCGAGCGCGAGGAGCTGATCGAGTTTCGCGAGCGCGACGTCGCCGCGTACGTCGGAGAGCTGCAGAGCCGCATCAACGATCGCAACGTCGCATGACCGCCGCGGTGGACGTCGTCGTGGCGGTGTTCTTCGTCGCGGTGCTCGTGGTCGTCTCCGTCGTCGACCTGAAGCAGCGGATCATTCCGAACCGCATCGTGCTTCCGGCAGCGGCCGTCGTCCTCGCCGCGCGGACCATCGTGCATCCTTCGCTCGTGTGGCTCGTCGCCGGTGCAGGGGCGGCTGCGTTCCTGCTCGCGGCTGCGATCGCGCGTCCGGGCGGGATGGGAATGGGGGACGTGAAGCTCGCGCTGTTGCTCGGCGTTGCGGTCGGGCGGACCGTGCCGCTCGCTCTCGTCGTCGCTCTGCTCGCGGCAACCGTGCCGAGCATCGCTCTGCTCCTGCGCCACGGCGCCCGCGGCCGGACGATGGGGATTCCGTTCGCGCCGTTCCTCGCGCTCGGAGGCGTCATCGCCCTCATCGTCGGCGCCCCGCTCGGCTAGTCAGATTTCGGCAGAAAGAAGTACCTGATACGTGCCGAATACCCTCAAAAGGGTGACTGTAAATCTGAGAGGCAAATCGCACAATTGATCTCCGCAAACCGGGGGGACGAGGGACACAGTGGCCGCAGCAGGGGATGCTGGTCGCGCAGGCGATTCGGTCGCAAACGCGACCCATGATCTCTATCGGCAGTACGGCAAGCAGATCTATGCCTACTGCCTGCACCAGCTTCGCTCGCGCGAGGAGGCGGAGGATGCCGTCCAGACGACCTTCCTCAACGCGTTCCGCGGGCTGCAGCGCGGCACGACCACGCGCTTCGAGCAGGCTTGGCTGTACAAGATCGCGCAGAACGTCTGCATCGCGCGCCGGTCGTCGTCCGGCAGGCGGCTCCGCGTCGAGGCTCCCGACGACTTCGAGATCCTCGAGGAGATCGTGCCCTCGGGGAGCGGGTCCGCGGCCGACACGCTGGAGCTGGTGGGCCTGGAGGACGCGCTCGAGCAAATGCCCGAGAACCAGCGACGCGCGATTCTGCTGCGCGAATGGCAGGGCCTTTCGTATCGCGAGATCGCGTCGCAGCTCGACCTGTCGCAGGGTGCGGTCGAGATGCTCATCTTCCGCGCGCGAAAGACGCTCGCGCTCGCACTCGAGGAGCCGGAGGCGGCGAAGCGGCGCACCGGCAAGGCGAAGACCGGCTTCAGCTTCGGTTCGCTCATCGCCGCGATGAAGGGCCTCTTCTCCACGGGCGCGGCACTCAAGATGGCGGCGGTCGCAGTGAGTGCTGCGGTCGTCAGCACGAACGCGGTCCACTCGGTGGTACATCGAATCACGACGCAGAGGCACATGCGCGCTGCCGCGGCGTCGCAGGTCCGGCACGCGAGCGCGACGTCGGTCGTCATCCCGAAAGAAACGGTGCAACTCGTCTCCTGGAAGGCGTCGCGGACGAAGGTCGTCACCGCGGGCGGTGGCGGGGCTGCACCCGCCACGTCGACGGCGGCGGGTACATCCGGCCCCAGGCCGATCATCGCGTCGGACGCTCCGGCGCCTGCCGCCCCGGCGGCCGCGGACGGGCCCGCGCCGCCGGATTCTGCGAGCGCGGGTGACGGAGCTGACTCCTCCGTCGCGCCGGCGGCTCCGGCGGCGATTCACGCTCCGTCGGGAACCGGGCCCTCGAATCCGCCACCGCCACCGCCTCCGCCGGGCGGCTCCGGAACCTCGGAGGGGTCGGGCGGCCAGGGATCGGGGAGCTCGGGCGGCGGCGGTCGTCACCACGGGCATGGCGGGGGCGACACCGGAGGCTCGTCCGGCAGCTCGCAAGGCGCCGGCGGAGCGGGCGGATCTCAGGGCACGACCGGCGGAACCGACACCGACGGGAAGGGATCAGGGCGCCACCATCAGGGCGGCAAGCATTCGGGCACGACCGACACGACGACGACCGGCGCCACGGTGACGACGACCACGACCGACACCACCCAGACCGATACCACCACGACCGACGCCACCACGACGACTACCACCACGCCGACGAGCGACGCCGGCGACTCGTCGAGCTCGAGCGACACCTCCGGGACCACGACGCAGACCACGACCACCACGCTGACGACCACCACGACGCCCGGTGACGGCGGCGGCTCCGACGGAGGGTCGTCGTCCTCGGGAGGCGGCGGTCACGGCCACGGCGGCGGCGACGGGAATGGCGGCAGCGGAGACGGCGGCGACGGCAGCGGCGGCGGTCACCACGGCCACGGCCATTGACGCCGTAGGCCGACGGTCAGCGGAACACGTCTGCTGAGCAGCCGGCGACGAGCGCGCAGAGCGGCTCCGCCACGTCTCGCAGCTGCGGGTGCGAGGCGTTCACGGTGACGTCCGGCCAGTGGTCGATCCCGAGCGCGCCCGCGCCCTCGTCGGAGCCGATCGCCAGGAGGTCGTCGACGCCGAAGACGTCGCGACGCCCCGACTGACGGCGGGCGATCCCGTCCAGCTCGCGCAGCTCCTCGAGCGGATCGATTCGGACGTTGGAGTCCGAGCCGATGCAGAGGCCGATCCCACGGTGCAGCAGGCGCTCGACCGGCAGGAAGCCGTCGCCGAGGTTCGCCTCGGTGGTGGGGCAGGCGCAGACGCGCGCGCACGCTTGGCCGAGCAGGTCGAGCTCGTGGCCGTCAGCATGAGTGGCGTGCACGACGGTCGTGTGCGGGCCGAGGCAGCCGCAGTCGGCCAGAAGCTCGATGGGGCGGATGCCGTACTCGGCCATGCACTCCTCGATCTCGCGCGGCTGCTCATCCGCGTGCACGTGCAGCGGCAGCTCGTGCTCAACCGCGTACCGGCCGAGCTCGACGAGCCAGTCGCGCGGCGCCGCGCGCACGGAGTGGGGGGCGACGCCGACGCGAATTCCCTCGGCTCGCAAGCTCTCCAGCTCCCGCAGATAGTCGGCCACCGAGCCCTGGCGGAAGCGCTCGATGCCTCCGCGCGCGTACGCGACATACAGAACGACGAGCTCGACGCCGACCTCGCCGGCCGCGTCGGCGGCCGCCCGGGCCTCATCGAGGCCGAGATAGTGGAACTCGCCGACGGCCGTATATCCGGCGCCACGCATCTCGGCGAAGACGGCCCGGTAGTCGGTGCGGACCCCCGCCGCCAGCTCCAGCATCGCGTCCCGCCAGGCCCAGAAGTCCCCACCCTCGACGCGACCCCGGAGCGCCCGCTGAAACGCGTGGCTGTGCGCATCGGCGAAGCCGGGGATCTGGAAATCGTCCGGCACGTGGGGGACAATACGGATGGATGCGTCGCCTCCTCGCGGGGGGGCTCGTAATTGCATATCTCGCCGTCCCCGGTCTCGCCCGGGCCGGAACGGTGGCGATCTTCTACTACCCCTGGTACGGGACGCCGCTGCATGACGGCACGTGGATGCACTGGAACCAGAACGGGCACGCGCCGCCGACCGACGTGTACTCGCGCTACTTCCCGGCGAACGGCCCGTACTCGAGCCGTGACCCGCGCGTGGTCGGCCGGCAGATGGCGGAGATCGCCGCAGCGGGCGTGAACGAGGTCGTGATCTCGTGGTGGGGTCGCGGATCGACCGAAGACACACTGCTCCCGCTCGTGCTCACCGCCGCGCGGCAGCACCATCTGCTCCCGGCGATCCACCTCGAGCCCTACGCGGGCCGCTCGCCTGCGTCGGTGGCGCAGGACCTGCCGTACCTCGCGTCGCTCGGGATCCGCGACGTCTACGTGTACCACCCGCTCGACTTCGCGGCGTCCGACTGGGCGGCGGTCACCGCGCAGAAACCTGCGTCGATGCGCCTCTTCGCGGGCACCCAGCTCGTCGGCTTCGCCGCCGACGGCGGATTCGACGGCTTCTACACCTACGACTTCGTCGACTTCGGCGGCGCGAAATTCGTCCGGTTGTGCGCGGAGGCGCACGCGCATGGCCTGCTCTGCATGCCCAGCGTCGGGCCGGGCTACGACGGGGTGCGCGCGGGTGAGACGTCGGTGTCGAGAGGCCGTCGCAACGGCGCGACGTACGACGCTCTCTGGAAGGCTGCCATCGCCGCACATCCGGACGGCGTGACGATCACGAGCTTCAACGAATGGGGCGAGGGAACGCAGATCGAGCCGGCAGCTGCGCGGCGCGGATACCTGTCGTACAACGGTTCATGGGGCCTCGAGGGCGCAGCCGCACAGACGGCGTACCTGACGCGTACGGCGTACTGGGTCGCCCGCCTCCTGTCTCTGAAGTAGCGCCTCCGTACACTTGTGCGGGATGGCCACCCGCGCAATCCCGGCTCCGCTGGCGCAGCTGCCGAACGCATTGACGCTCGGGCGGCTCGCGCTCATCCCGGTCTTCGTCGTCCTCATGGTCGAGGCCGGAGACGCCCACAGCTGGCCCGCCGGGATCCTCTTCGGCGTCGCCGGCGTGACCGACCAGATCGACGGGTTCCTCGCGCGCCGCTGGCACGTCGAGTCGCGGTTCGGGAAGATCGCCGACCCGCTCGCAGACCGCCTCATGATCGACGCGGCCGTCATCCTCCTCGTCGCCTACGGCCGCCTGCCCTGGGCAGGGCTCGCCGTCGTCGTCGTGCGCGACCTCCTGCTGCTCGCCGGCTGGCGCGTGCTTGCGCCGCGCGGGCTCGACCTCGACGTGAACTTCCTCGGCAAGGCGGCGACGTGGGCCCTGTACTTGGCGATCGGCTGTCGCATCGTCGCCCACGACTCCACGTCGTGGCCGTTGTGGCTGTTCTGGATCGGACTCGGAGGGGCCGTCGCGGCAGCGATGTTGTACGTGCGCGCGGCGCGGAAAGTCATGAGTCGATGAAAGCCGTGGTCATGGCGGGCGGCGAGGGCACGCGCCTGCGCCCCCTCACGTCGAACCAGCCGAAGCCACTCGTGCCGATCGTCGGAAAGCCGTGCATGGAGCACATCATCGACCTGCTCAAGCAGCACGGCTTCGAGGACGTCATCGTGACGGTGGCCTTCCTGCCGCAGGCGATCCGCAGCTATTTCGGCACGGGGGACACGCTCGGCATCGACCTCGCGTACTCGGTGGAGGAGTCGCCGGCCGGAACTGCCGGCTCCGTGCGGCTCGCCGCCGGCCGGCTGGACGACACCTTTCTCGTCATCTCCGGCGACGCGTTGTGCGACGTCGACCTCGGCCACCTCGTCGAGTTCCACCGGGAGAAGGAAGCATCGGTCACGATCGGGCTCAAGTCGGTCGACAATCCGCTCGAGTTCGGCATCGTCGTCACGGACGAGGACGGCCGCGTCGAGCGTTTCCTCGAGAAGCCGTCATGGGGCCAGGTGTTCTCCGACACGATCAACACGGGGATCTACGTCCTCGAGCCGGAGGTGCTGAAGCACATCCCCGCCGACCGTCCGTTCGACTTCTCGAAGGAGCTCTTCCCGCTGCTGCTCGAGATGGGCCGTCCGATCTACGGCTGCGTCCTCGACGGTTACTGGCAGGACATCGGAAATCTCGACCAGTACCGGCAGGCGAACTTCGATGCGCTCGACGAGAAGGTCCAGCTCGAGATCGCAGGCGTCCGGCTGCGTGGCAACATCTGGCTCGGCGAAGGCGTCGACGTGCACGACCTCGACGCGATCGAGGGGCCGGCGTACCTCGGCAACTACTGCCGCATCGCACCGGAGGCGACGGTCGGCCCGTACTCGGTGCTGTCCACGAGCGTCACGCTGCGCGAGCGCGCACGGACGACGCGCTCCATCGTCGACGCGTCGACGTACATCGGGCGCAGCGCGCTCGTCGAGGGAGCGATCGTCGGCCGGTCGTGCGACCTGCGCGCGCACGTCCGCGTGCACGAGGGTGTCGCGATCGGCGACGAGGTGACGATCGGCGCCGAGAGCGTGATCATGCCCGGCGTCCGCATCTACCCGTACAAGGAGGTCGAGACCGGCGCGCACCTCCATGAGAGCCTCATCTGGGAGTCGCGCGGCACGGCGCGCATCTTCGGCAAGGAGGGCGTCTCCGGCCTCGTCAACGTCGACCTGACGCCGGACGTCGCCGTTCGGCTCGCGGCCGCGCTCGGCACCGCGCTGAAGCGAGGCGCGCGCGTCGTCGCCTCGCGCGAAGGCACGCCGGCGTGCCGGATGATCAAGCGCGCGATGATCTCGGGCCTGTCGTCCACGGGCGTCGACGTCGCCGACCTGCGTGTCATCCCGGCCGCGGTCGCCCGCCATCTCGTCAAGTCGGAGGGCTACGATGCCGGCGTGCACGTCGGGGTCAGCCCGAGCGACGCGGAGGCGATCCGCATCCAGTTCTTCGAGCCGCCCGGGATCGAGATGAGCGCCGAGACGCAGAAGGAGGTCGAGAAGCACTTCACGCGCGGCGAGCTGCGCCGCGTCGCGTCGATGGACGTCGGGCGGATCTCGTATCCCGCGCGCGCGCGTGAGACATATGCGACCGATCTGCTCTCGACGCTCGACGTGTCGGCGATTCGCGAGCGCCGCTTCCGGATCGTCGTCGACTACGGCTTCTCCGCCGCGTCGTACGTCCTGCCCCTCGTGCTCGACCCGCTCGGCGTGGAGGTGGTGGCCGCGCACGCCTTCCCGAGCGACGGCAACGCCGACGGCGCCGGCCCGCTCGCTGCGTCCATCGGCCAGGCGAAGCGTCTCGCCAGCGCCATCGGCGCCGACCTGGGCGCGGTCTTCGACCGGCCGGGCGAGCGGCTCTACCTCGTCGACGAACAGGCGCGCGAGATCCCGGTGGAGCAGGCCCTCCTCCTCTATCTCCGCCTGATCGGCTCGAACGGCCGTACCGGCCGCCTCGCGTTCCCGGTGACCGTGACGAGCCAAGTGGACCGGCTCGTCGAGGGCTCGGGCCTCGAGATCGTGCGGACGGCGGCTTCGCTCCAGGACCTGACGCGGACGGCGGCGGAGAAGGGCGTCATCTTCGGCGGCGCGGTCGGCGGCGGCTACGTCTTCCCGGAGTTCCTGCCCGGCTACGACGCCGTTGCGAGCATCGTGAAGCTGCTGGAGCTCCTGGCGCCCGTGCGGCGGCCCATCTCGGAGATCGTGGCCGAGCTGCCCCAGCCGACTCTCGTGCATCGGCAGCTGGCGCTGCCCTGGTCGCTCAAGGGGCTCGTCATGCGCGTCCTCAACGAGCGGATGGCGGGCCGGGAGCTCGACCTCACCGACGGCATCAAGGTCTTCGACGAGCGCGGCTGGGCCCAGGTGCTCCCCGACCCGGACGAGCCCCTCCTGCACCTGTACGCCGAAGGGGAGACGGTCGGGGCCTCGGAGGAGCTCGTGGACGAGCTCCGGAGCACGGTCGAGGAGATCGCGCAGGGAGAGACCGCCGAGGCCCGAACCTAGACGGACGCGCCATAAAGGCTAAAGTTGAGGTTGACCCTGCGAGCGAAAGGCCCAAGTGGAACTGCTGCCTGACCTTGCTTCGCTGACGGACGCCGATCTCAAGAAGCTCATCCAGCAGCTGCAGGAGGAAGAAAAGGAGATCTCGTACGAGCGGCGACTCCTGCACGGGAAGATCGACATCCTGCGCGCCGAGTACCAGGCGCGGCTGAAGGCAGCCGGGCCGGAGACGATCCTCAGCCAGGTCGACGTCGAGTCCCTGACCGAGATCCTCGCCGGCAAGGCCAGCCCGCCGGCGAACTAACACCATGAGCCACATCTACTGCCCGGAGTGCGGCTTCCAGAACCCGGAGGCGGCGAACTACTGCGCCAAGTGCGGCGCGCTGCTGCACACGCCCGAGCCGGCGGAGCAGACGCAGACGTTCAGCCCGGAGGAGGCCGGCGACGAGCTCGACCAGCTCGACGAGATCCGGGTCGAAGGCCCTGCGCTCGTCGTCCGCTCCGGCGGCGGCAGGGCGGGGGAGACGTTCACGCCCCAGGGCGACCGGACCACGATCGGGCGCTCGCCCGACTGCCCGGTCTTCCTCGACGACGTGACCGTGTCACGCCGGCACGCCGTGCTCATCGAGCGCGACGGCCGCTGGTTCGTCGAGGACCAGGGAAGTCTCAACGGCACGTTCGTCAACCGGAAGCGCGTCGAGTCGTCCGAGCTCAGCGACGGCGACGAGCTCCAGATCGGCAAGTACCGGCTCACGTTCCTCGCTCGCTGATGTCCACCGCCGAAAGCCTACGGCTCGAAGGTTCACGATCTCGCCTCCTGACCATCGGCGCAGTTTGCCGCAGGCTGAAGGCGGAGTTCCCCGACGTGTCGATCTCGAAGATCCGTTACCTGGAGGGCGAGGGACTCGTCACGCCGCGGCGGACGCAAGGCGGGTACCGGCTGTTCTCCGAGGAGGACCTCGAGCGGCTCCAGACGATCCTCCGCATGCAACGCGACGAGTTCCTGCCGCTGCGCGTGATTCGCGAAGAGCTCGCGACCGGCGCTGCAAAGGCGCGCCGTAAGCGTGCGGCGGCCACGCTCGGCGAGGTCGAGGCCGACGATCTCGGAGTCGACGAGCTGTGCGAGCGGGCAGGCGTCGATCCGGCCCGGGCGCGCGAGCTCGAGCAATTCGGTCTGCTGGAGGCGCCGTACAGCGAGCTGGACGTCGAGATCGCCGCCGTCTGCGAGCGGCTGGCCCGGTACGGCATCGCCCCGCGCCACCTGCGTGCGTTCCGCACCGCGGCCGACCGGCAGGCGGGGTTGCTGGAGGCACTCGTCCTTCCGTCACTGCGCTCGCGCAACCCCGAGCGCCGGCGTGCCGGCCTCGACGATCTGCGTGCGCTCACCGAGGCGGCGCAGGAGCTCTCGCAGCTCCTGCTCGGGCGAACGGTCAGGAAGCTCGCCGGATGAAGACGGAGATCGATCTCAGGTCGAAGATCCGCGAGGTTCCGGACTTCCCGGAGCCCGGCGTGGGCTTCAAGGACATCGCCCCACTGCTCGGCGACCCGGTCGCCCTGCGGCAGGCGGTGGCCGAGCTCGCGGACTGGACCGCCGAGCGGAAGCCCGACCTCGTCCTCGGGGCGGAGGCCCGCGGCTTCTGGCTCGGCGCGGCAATCGCCTGTGCGGTCGGCTGCGGCTTCGTCCCCGCGCGCCGCCCGGGCAAGCTCCCGCCCGAGACCGTGTCTGCCCGGTACGCGCTCGAGTACGGCGAGAACGCGCTCGAAGTGAACGCCGAGTCCATCGCCAAGGGGGCGCGCGTCGTGATCCACGACGACGTGCTCGCGACCGGCGGCACGGTGAAGGCGATCGCCGGCCTCGTGGAGCAGCTCGGCGGCCAGGTCGTCGGCATCAACTTCGTCATCGACCTGACGTTTCTCGGGGGCCGCGAGCGCCTCGGGGACTACGACCTGCACGCGCTCATCTCGTACTAGGAGGGCTCCTACCGCTCCCAATCCGTCCGTCGCAGCGTTTACAAGATGGATATGTACGACCCGCTGACGAGCCGCTACACCTTCTCGTGCCCGCACCGCGGCGAGGCGAAGGTGACACTGTCCGCGTTCCGCAGGATCGAGCAGCTCGAAGGCACTGCGCACCCCGTCGTCTACCGCGTCCGCTTCGCGTGCACGTGCGGTGACGAGCACGACGGTCTCGTCAGCCACGACGACCTCGACTGGGCGCCGCTCGGTCTCGAAGGCGGCGTCTTCCTCAACCTCATGACGTCACGGGTGGAACCGGTCGCCGACGAGCTGGGCGACCTCGCCGCCGCCCGCATCGGAGCGGGGGAGTGGCCGTGGAGCTTCTTCTGTTACCCCGAGGAGCGGCCGCGGCCGGTGTTCCCGTCCGCGTTCTTCCTCCTCGCGCCCGGCGACGGTCGACTCGGGCTCGCCGTCCATTGCCCGGTGTGCGAGCGCACCTCGATCAACCTGGTCAGCCACGAGCACGTCGACGTGCCCTTTCACAACGACCGCGAGGTCGGCGTCGTCGAGCACGTCTTCAACCCGGACGCCGAGGCGGCGGTGGAGGAGTTCCGCGCGGAGCTCTGGTCGTCGGCCTTCGACGCCCGTCGCCTGAGCCTGTAGCGCACCCAGACCGGGGGTTCGCGCGTTTCCCCTGCAGCTCTGGCAACCGTGGAACGAGGTGATCGGGATGCGACGGTACGGACTGTACGACACGACGCGCGGCCTGACGACGCTCGCCGCCGCAGGGACGGCAGGCGTCCTGCTCTGGGTCGCGACGCTCGTGGGGCAGCGGACCGACGGCCGTTTCTGGGCAGAGATGGGGATCGTCGCGGGCGCGGGCCTCGTGATCGCGATCTCGCAGGTCATCGGCGGCTGGACGAAGGGGCTCCGGCTGCGCATGTCCCTGGGAACGTTCCTGCTCGCGTTCGTGCCCGTGTTGATCGTCGTCGGGTGGATCATGATGGCGAGCCAGCCCGGCCACGGCTGGTACGAGGGGACCTTCGTCTCCTGGAGCAAGAACGCGAATCTCATCGGCCTGATCCACGACCTCGCGCTCTGGCACGGCGTGCTCGCGTTCGGGTTCGGGCTCGTGCTCGGGATGTCGTTCGACACGGTTCCGGCGGCAGCTCCCGTGGCGACGCCGACGCCGGTCGCAGCCGGCCCGGCAGCCCGGCCCGTTCAGGCGCGCACGGCCGCCGAGGAGCCCGTTACGGCGGAGCGCCACGAAGTCGACACGCCGCCCGGTCAGCCGAACGAGGTCACCGTCGGCCCGCACGAGGGTCGCGGACGGACGCGGACACCGTCCCAAATGGACTGAAGCGGGGGAGGGTCGCTGCCCACCGCAGCGACCCAATCCCTTCCGTCAGGGATCGCGCGGACGCCTCCCCTGGGCCGATACACATGGTCGGATGGAGCTCGCAGGCCTGACGCAACGCGAGAGGGGGCTCGATCTGATCGCCGTCCATCTGGCCGGTCTGGACCCGGACGGTGAACGGGCCCGCGACCGGCTCGAGCGGGCGATCGGATCGGACCTCGCGACGCTGCTCGTCGCCGCACTCAGCAAGCGGAGCGTGAGCCCCCCTTTGGCCCGGCCGGCCGCGGCCGTCGCCGCCTGAGGCCCTTTCGAGCCTAGGCGCTGTTGCCGCGGGTACGGACGAACAGCCAGATCCCGGCGGTCGAGACCATGGCGACGATGATCGCGAAGGCGCCCGACGTGCCGACGGCGAGCAGACCGAAGTAGATGAACGTGCCGAGGGCGAGTGCCCACACGAGGGCGATGACGCCCGGTTCGATGCTCGGCGGATGAAAGTGCACGAAAACTGATCCTAGAGAAACGGGACCAAAAAAATTCGCCGAGCCCGCCGCGGTTTCGTCCACAGAACCGCTCGACTTTCCGCCTGGGCCCTTGCGGGCTTCCTCGTACGGCCTATCGGTTCCGCTTCGACCTACTCCCGCGCCGCGCTCGGCGCAATTGGGAATCTAGGGGGTGGGCAAGGGCCGTGCAAGGGGGGCCAACTCGAAAAGATCCGCATTTTGCGAATTTTGAATAATCAACATTTCCACAGCGGACTGTGCAACCTGTGGAAAAGCGTTCACGACGGTATCGCGACCGGAACGAGCCGACGGCGGGCAAGCGTGAGCGCCGTCCCGATGCCGACCATCTCGAACTTGCCCCAGAACTGGCCCCAGAAGAATGCGGTCGAGCTGAAGGCCAGCGTCAGGAACAGCCACGAGTCGATCGCGAGCCCGACGGTGCCCGAGAGCGCGACCCCGAGCGAGAGGCTGCGCCTCCGCAGCGGGGTGAAGACGAGCGCCTCGACGGTCTCGGACACGCTGAAGGCGACGACGGAGGCGACGGCGATCTTCTGCAACGCGGTCCAGCCGGCCGCGTCGCCGACCCACCAGGAGATCAGCCCGGCCGCGTACACGAGGGGCATCGTCCAGAGCAGGCCGCGCAGTTGCTGCATCCAGTCGCGCAGGACGAGGATGGCGCCGATCGCGAACACGCCGGCCGGCGCCACGTACGGCGTCAGCGGCACGTGGACGATGTACGCGCTCGCGAGCCAGTTGGCGAGGATGACGAGACCGACGTAGCCGCGGGCGAGAGGGGCGAAGACTCGCATGGGACAATCGCTAGCGTATTTGTTCTAGCTTGACATAACGATTCTTCTCGTGCGCCGGTCTACGGAAGCGCCGGCCGTCCTGGACGAGGCCGCGGACGTCGCTCGATACCTCGGAGCGCCGCCTCGACGCGACGCCTCACGGCAGCGGGAATCTCAGGCACGTGGGCCTCCACCTCGCGGTGGCAGTTGGAGCACAGGAGCACGCAGCGTTCGGACTCCTCGACGAGACTAGACCAGCTCCGGTGCTGGTTGGACTCGGAAACCATGAACCTCTTCGTCGCCGGATCGAGATGATGGAAGGTCAAGGCGCTGAGGCAGCGGCTGTACCCGCAGATCTCACACCCGCCTCCCCTTAGTTCGACGAGCCGCTGCTTTCGACCGACGACAGCGGGACGGAGAGAACGACACGAGTTGCAGCGCTTGCGCGTGTGCCCGCGGCGATAGTCGTATCGGTAGACGCGACCGCAGCGCTCACAGGTACAAAGCTCGACGAACATATGTACGACTCTACGGGTACCTCCGGACGGAGTGTTGGCCGTACTGACAACTCCGGCCATGCCCAAAGAGGCCCCGTCCGGGTGATCCATGTAGACACCAAGTTCGCCGATGTCGCAGCGGTGGGGGTCTCCAGCCGCGAGCCCGCGTACCCGATCTTCGCGTCGCACCGATCGCGCTCCAGGCGCGGCAGCTACTTACTCGTGTTCATGGTCGTGCTCGTCGTCGCGCTCGCGCTCCGGCTGCTCTGACTTCAGCGGCTCGAGATCGTCGCCGCAGACGGGTGGGCGTCTGGAGGATCACGTCCGTGTTGCCGCGCTTCTCGTGGACGGCGCGCCGCTCGTACTCCTCATCGGTGACCACGCGAACGAGGTCGAAGTCGGAGTCCGGGCGGCCGACGCCGGACGCGCGCGAGCCGTGCAGCACGAGACCGAGCGTCGACGGATCGGCCTCGACCTCACGCATGAGCTCGTCCATCGCGTCGGATCGTAGGACGAAACCCTTGATTTAGGGATGCCTCTCGTGTTTTGGTCCACGGGCGGCGCGGAACATCGCCCAGACAACGATCGGGGGGAACTTGACGGTCGAGATCGACATCATCCTCAGGAGCGAGGAACTGCTCGCGCTCCTGGAAGCCGCGGAGTCGAGCGGTCAGCTCCGGCATGCGGAGCTGCAGGAGGTGCTCGAACCGCTCGAGCTCGACCCGTTCGAGGTGGACGCGGTCTACATCGAGCTCGACCGGCGCGGCATCGAGTTGGTCGAAGAGCCGAAGGAGGAGCAACCTCCTCCCCCGCCCCCGGTCGCGACGGTCGAGACGACGACGGACGCGCTCCAGCTCTTCCTGCGCGAGGCCGGCAAGCACGCCCTGCTCACCGCCGCGCAGGAGGTCGAGCTGGCGAAGAAGATCGAGGGTGGCGACATGGGCGCGAAGACGCGGATGATCCAGTCCAACCTGCGCCTCGTCGTCTCGATCGCGAAGAACTACCGCAACCAGGGCCTGCCGTTCCTCGACCTCATTCAGGAGGGAACGCTGGGCCTCATCCGCGCGGTCGAGAAGTTCGACTGGCGTCGCGGGTACAAGTTCTCGACGTACGCGACCTGGTGGATCCGCCAGGCGGTCGCGCGCGCGCTCGCCGACAAGGCGCGCACGATCCGCATGCCGGTGCACATCGTCGAGCGCATGCAGAAGATGAACCGCGCCGAGCGCACGCTCTGGATGGAGCTCGGCCGCGAGCCCACGCTGGACGAGATCGCGGAAGAGGCTTCACTGCCGGTCGAGCAGGCGCGCGAGGTGCGCGCCGCCGCGCGCGCATCCGCGAGCCTCGACCAGCCGGTCGGCGAGCAGGAGGACGCCGTCTTCGGTGACTTCGTCGCCGGCGACGACCCGCTGCCCGAGGAGCACGTCGAAGTGTCGCTGCGCAGCCAGGCGCTCATGCTCGCGCTCCAGTCGCTGCCGGACCGCGAGCGTCAGGTGCTCGTGCTGCGCTACGGCCTCGTCGACGAGGAGCCGAAGACCCTCGAGGAGATCGGCAAGCGTCTCGGGCTCACGCGCGAGCGCGTCCGGCAGATCGAGCTCGAGTCATTGCGACGCCTCGCCAACCTGCGCGAGATGCAGCTTGTCGCCAGCTCCTAGCTGAGATAGAGCTCGAGGCTGGGCGCGCCGTTGCGCAGCTCGCGCAGTGCGCGCGACTCGAGCTGGCGCACGCGCTCGCGGGTGACGCCGAGCTCGGTGCCGATGTCCTCGAGTGTGCGCGTGCCCTCGCCGTCGAGCCCGAAGCGGAGCACGAGCACGCGCTGCATGCGAGGCGCGAGCTGCGCGATCGCCTCCGACAACTCGCCGTGGCGATGCTCGATGGCGGTGCGCTCGTCCGGCTGGGCCGACGACTCGTCCTCGATGAGGTCGGCGAAGAAGCTCTCGCCGTCGCCGACGGGGGAATCGAGGCTGACCGGATCGTCGATGAGCCTGAGCAGGTCGACCACCTTGTCCTCGGGCTCGCCGGTCTCCTTCGCGAGCTCGGCCGGCGTCGGCTCGCGGCTGAGCTTCTGCGCCATCTGGCGGCGCACCCGGAGAAGCCGGCGCACGCGCTCGGCGACATGGGTCGGGAGACGGATCGTCCTGCCCTGATCGGCGAGCGCGCGGCTCACCGACTGCTTGATCCACCACGTTGCGTACGTCGAAAGCTTGTACCCCATTCGGTAGTCGAACTTCTCCACCGCCCGGATGAGGCCGAGGTTGCCCTCCTGGATGAGGTCGAGGAGCGGGACGCCCGCGCGCGTGTAGCTGCGCGTGATGGACATGACGAGGCGGAGGTTCGATTCGATGAGGCGCTTCTTGGCCTCTTCGTCTCCGGCGTCCTTGCGCCGGGCCAGCTCGCGCTCTTCCTCGCGCGTCAGGAGCCGGCCGTCGCCGATCGACCGGATGTACAGCTTCAGCGGGTCATCGAGCTGGCTCGCAGGCTCTTCGGCCTGCTCGACATCTCCCTCCGCAGCGAGGAGAGGCTCCACGAGGCCACATATCGGCTTTCCGCCGTGCAGGCTTGAGGCCGGATGCGCCGAAGTGTCCGCTACGGTTGGAGGTGACCTAGATCGTGTGCGGAATCGCCGGATACAGCCTCTCGTCCCGTAGCAGCGTCGATCGGACGCTCGCGGCACAGGCGCTCCTGGCCGGAATCGCCGAACGAGGCGCAGACGCGGTCGGATACGCCCACCGCGGCCCGGGCAGCCCCTATCCGGTGGTCACGAAGCAGCGGACCCCGGCGAGCCAGCTGCTGGAGCGGATCGAGGTACCGCAGACGGCGACCGGGCTCCTCGTCCACGTGCGCGACTACACGAAGGGCCACCCGTCGATCGCGGCGAACAACCACCCCGTCCGGCACGGGCCGGTGGTCGGGATCCACAACGGCATCATCGTCAACGACGACGAGCTCCTCGCCGAGTTCGACTGCGCCCGCGCCGAGCCGCGGATGACCGTCGACTCGGAGGCGATCTTCGCCCTCGCCGCGCATTCGCGCAACGAGCCGTCCGCCCTCGAGTCGCTGCTCGGCTCGATGGCGACCGCGTGGCTCGACGAGCGCGAGCCGGGCACGGTCTTCGCCGCACGCGGCATCGGTCGGCCGCTCTGGCTCGGCGCCGGCAAGCACGAGCTCTTCTTCGCATCGACGCGCACCGCGCTCGAGGTGGTCGAGGAGTACGCACACGTGCGCCTCAAGAAGCAGGAGCTGAAGGACGGGACGTTCCTCGCGCTGCACGCCGCCAAGGTCGTGCGGCACGAACACTTCCGCACGAACCCGCGCTACGAGGAGCCGGGCAAGCCGCTTCCCGCCGTGCGTGCGCCCGGCGAGGGCGCGTCGTGCCTGCGGCAGCTCGCGAACCTCGCGGCCGCATAGCTTCCTAGACCCAGGGCAGCTTGTCCCAGTACGACGGCCGCTCGCGGCGGGACGGCTCGAAGCGGTCCGGGTACACCTCGTCCGGATTCGACGACTCTGCGTGAGCGCTCGCGTCGTAACGCGCCGCGAACGCGGACTCCGGATAGTGCAGCGCGATGTCGTCCGAGCGCACGCCGACCATCAGGATCGCGCACGGCCCGTCGCCGGCGCCGACGAAGATGTGCTCGGTCCCGGCAGGGCTGTGGAAGAAGTCCCAGGCCCGCAGGGCGCGTGCCTCGCCTTCGACGAGGAGCGTGCACTCGCCGGAGAGGACGAGGAAGTCTTCCTGCACCGACTCGGAGTGATACAGGCCGTTCGGCTCGCCCGGCTCGAGCACGTGAATCCTGAAGCCGAGCTCGCGGAACCAGAACTCCCCGCTCTCGAACGAGCACTCCGCCCCCGACGGCTTCTTCTCGCCGCCCTCCGACGTCAGCCACTGCGCGTCGCGCACGTTGACGACGAACCAACCGTCGCCGGCGGGCGCGAGCCCCGATCCCTTGTCCTCGAGCGGGGCTTCAGGCATGCCGGCGAGTCTACAAAGCGGTCAGCGCCTCTTCTTCAGCGTGCCGTCCGGCCCGACGCGCACGCCGCGCTGCTCGAGCAGCTCGCGCACGAGGAACTGGAACGTCGACCACGCGCCGCGCTTGGCGTCGAGCAGCCGGTAGACCTGCCATTCCGTCAGGAGCGAGTCGTCCGCCTTGCGCGCCTCCGCCCAGTCGGCGAACTTCGGGAGTCGCCCGAGCGCGCGCGCCATCGTCGCGCCCTGCTCCACCGCTCGCTCCAGCCGCTCCTCCCCCACCGGCACGTCGAACCCGGCCTCACGCAGCGCGGTGGTCAGCGACCCGAACGTGTGCCAGTACAGCGACTTGGAGGGAAGCTTCCCCTTGTGCTCGTCGATGTCGCGCGCGGTCGGCGGCCGGCCGAGCTCTTCGCCGAGCTCCCGCAGCAGCCCGAGGAGCTCCTCGCGCGTCGCGAACCGCCGCGGGACGAGACCGGCCGCGCGCTTCGCGTTGTTCCACGAGCCGAAATGCTCGATCACGGTCTGGGGGTGCACGGTCGTCTCCCGGTCGGCGGCGAACTCGCGCATCGTCGGCGACTTGCCGAGACGTTCGGCGCACGCCTGCAGCTCGCCGATGATCTGGTCGTCCGTGTACCGCTTGCGGATGCCCGCCTGGAACTCGGCGAGCTTGCGCGGGTCGATCTGCGCCACCGCGCGAAACCGCGGCTTGGGGGCCATGGCAAATATAGTAGATCAGGTTGGAGAATTCGCAAGTGAATCCGCGCAGCGATAGATTCGCGGGCATGGCCGTGCCGCTCGGAGTCGAGGTCGCCGCTGCACGGGCGGTCGCCGCTCTCTCGCGCCTCGTCGGCGCCGGCGGAGGGACGACCGTCCCGGGCAAGCTCCTCTCCATCCTCGACCCCGGCGCGGTCGACCGGCTGGCCGCGCGGCTGCCGGCAGGGACCGCGGCCGTCTCGGCCACGAACGGGAAGACGACGACCGCGGCGATGGCGGCGGAGATCCTCCGCCCGCGCTTCCGCCTCGCCCACAACCGCTCGGGCGCCAATCTCCTCTCCGGCGTCGCCTCCACCCTCCTCGCAGCGGGCGACGCCCAGCTCGGGCTGCTCGAGGTGGACGAGGGCGCGCTTCCGGAGGTGATGCGCCGCGTTTCGCCGCGCGCCGTCTGCCTCGGCAACCTCTTCCGCGACCAGCTCGACCGCTACGGCGAGCTCGAGCTCGTGGCTGAGCGCTGGCGCAACGCCGCCGCCTCGCTTCCGGCCGGCACGACGCTCGTGGTCAACGGCGACGACCCACTCGTCGGCGACCTCGCGAACGCTCACGGCCCGGCGCTCGTCTTCGGGATCGACGACCCCAGCGTCGCCCGGCCCGCGCTCCAGCACGCTGCGGACTCGAAGTACTGCCTGCGGTGCGGCGAGCCGTTGGAGTACGCAGCGGCATACGTCGGCCATTTGGGCGACTACCGCTGCCCGAACGGGCACATCGCGCGGCCCGCGCTGGACGTCGTCGCACGCGGGATCGCGCTGCGCGCCCTCGAGGGTTCCTCCTTCGATCTGGAGCTGCCCGGCGAGAGGCGTCGCGTCGAGCTCGCGCTTCCCGGCCTCTACAACGTCTACAACGCGGTGGCGGCCGCCGCGCTCGCACACGCGCTCGGAGCCACAGCCGACGAGATCGTCGCCGGGCTCGCGCGCTTCAGCGCCGCCTTCGGCAGGTTCGAGCGCATCGCCGTGGGCGACAAGACGCTCCTGCTCCTGCTGATCAAGAACCCCGCCGGCGCCAACGAGGCGATCCGCACGCTCGTCGACGGCGGGCCGCCGAAGCTGGCGGTCGTCGCCCTGAACGACGCCATCGCGGACGGACGCGACGTCTCGTGGATCTGGGACGTCGACTTCGAGCCGCTGCTCGCCGGGCTCGACCGGGTGGTCGCAAGCGGCGAGCGCGCGGCCGAGCTGGCGTTGCGCTGCAAGTACGGCGGCCTCGGGGAAGACGCGATCGAGGTCGAGCCAAGCCTCGAGCGTGCGCTCGACCGGGGGCTAGAGCTGACGCCCGACGGCGGCGAGCTCGTCGTCCTCCCCACCTACACGGCGATGCTCGGCCTGCAGCGCATCGTCGCCGCACGCGGGCTCACACAGCCGTACTGGGAGCGCGCGGCGTGAAGATCCGCGTCGCACATCTCTATCCCGACTACCTGAACATCTACGCCGACCGCGGCAACATCGCCGTGCTCGCCGCGCGCGCCGCGTGGCGCGGCCACGACCTCGAGGTCACCGAGATCGGGATGCACGGCGCGATCGTCCCCGGCGCGCACGACCTGTACTACCTCGGCGGCGGACAGGACCGCGAGCAGCTTCTCGTCGCCGCCGACCTCGCGGCGAAGGCGGGGCCGCTGAGGGACGCCGCCGCCGCCGGCGCTGCGTTCCTCGCCGTGTGCGGCGGCTACCAGCTCCTCGGGCGCGGGTATCGCGGCTTCCACGGCGAGGACATGCCGGGCGTCGGCCTCCTGCCACTCGAGACCGTCGCCGGCGACAAGCGGATGATCGGAAACGTGCTGCTCGAGTGCGAGCTGGAGGCAGGCGTGCGACACACGCTCGCGGGCTTCGAGAACCACGCCGGCCGAACGCGGCTCGATCCCGGCGCCGAGCCGCTCGGTCGTGTCGTCTCCGGCTTCGGCAACGACGGCGAGAGCGGCTTCGAGGGCTGCCGCATCGGGCGCATGATCGGTACGTACCTGCACGGCCCGCTCCTGCCGCGCAATCCCTGGCTCGCCGACTGGATCCTCGCGCAGGCACTCGCGCACCACAGCGGAGGCGAACCGCCGGAGCTCGCCCCGCTCGACGACGAGCTCGAAGAGCAGGCGCACGCGGTCTCATCCGCGCGCGCGCGACGTCGCTAGCTCCGCGCTGCGCGCACGACCTTGTCGACGGCGGTCTTCAACGCGTCGGGCACGTCGCCGTTGTTGCCCGTGTAGCGCCGGTAGGCCCGGTGGGGCTTGCGGCTCCGGCCGCGCGTGTTGACGCCCGAGACCGCCTCGAAGTCGGGGACGAGCACGACCGTCCGCCGCTTGCCCGCAACTTCCAGGATCTGCCGGTTGACGACGAGCTCCGACTCCACCGGCCGGTGGCCCGCAGGCGCGTCGCGATCGTGGACGACGACGTACGGGATGCCGCACGCGTTACAGATGCGCGCAAACAGCGGCATGTTCCCCTTGCCGCCGCACTCGAGGACGATGATCCCCTCCTTGTCCGCCTCGACGTCGAGGGCCTCGAAAACGAGTGGGAAGGTCAGCTTCTCGGTACGTCCCTCGACGAGCAGCGCGGCGCGCGCGAGGAACAGCTCGGCGCGGTCGCTGTCGAACTCGGAGAGCGCCCGGAACGACTCCGCCTCCGGCAGCGGCTCGGGCTGGAACAGCGTCGTGCCGAGGTCGGGGGTGTGCCGGACGAGCGCCAGCTCCTCCAGCCGGTCGACGCTCAGGAAGACCGGCGCGTGCGTCGAGTACAGGATCTGGTTGCCGGTTTGCGCGAGGTCGCGCAGCACGCGGTAGAGGTGCCGCTGCGCGTGCGGGCTGAGGTACAGCTCCGGCTCCTCGATGAGGAGGACGAAGCGGCGCAGTCCGGCGGCGAGCACGCGCTCCATTCCGTTCACGAGCAGGAGACCGCCGTCCGCAGCGGACCAGTGGTGATCGGGGAGCGGCGGCCGAAGGAGCTCGGCGACGTCTGCGGCACCCATGCCGGTGGCGGGCGCCACGAGGGTGCGCGACCGAAGGTTCGCAGGCAGGAACAGCACGGGCGGCGCGCCGGCCCGGTTCAGGTTGAGCGTGTCGGGCGGCCGAGCATCGAGGAAGATCGAGCGGCCGCGCTCGAGCGTCGCCTCGAGGTGGATGCGGCCGCTCGGCGCATCGCGCGATACGTCGTCGATCGTGGGCGGCGGCGCAGCGGCCTCGAGCAGCGTCCAGATCGCCGTGAGGACGGTCGACTTGCCGCTCGACGCCTCGCCGACGAGCGCGCACACGCTTCCCGGCGCGAACTCCAGCTCGCGCGCCGCGCGATACCCCTGAATCGATATCCGCGCTAGGGGGCCCACAGTGCGCCGAGGTATGCCGCCGGGTCGCCGGGCTGCCAGCGCCTGAGGAAGCGCTGGATGGGCGGATGGAGGACGACGCCGTCGAGGTCGGCGGTGTCGAACAGCCGATGTCCCCGGACAGCTGCGTCCTGGGATGTGACCGCCTCGAGCGACCGCCCCGAGAGATCGCCGGCGAAGATGATGTGCACGACGTGCTTCGCGCCGAACCCGCGCTGCGGCGAGATGGAGTCGACGATCGCGACGGGGCCCTCTACGGGCAGGCGGTCGGGGATCCCCACCTCCTCGTACAGCTCGCGGTGGAGCGCGGTGACGAGGCTCTCGCCCGAGTTCACGCCGCCGCCGGGCAGCAGCCAGTACTCGCCGCGCCCGGTCTTCTCGTGCCGGCAAAGGAGGATGCGGTCCTCCCACCGCAGCACGGCAGAGACGCGGATGCGCGGTTCCTGCACTACGACGAGGACCCGAAGCCGCGCACGCCGCGCTCGCTCTCGGGCAGCTCCTCCACCTCGACCGGCTCGACGCTCGCCACCGGGACGACGACGAGCTGCGCGATCCGCATGCCCGGTTCGACGACGAACTCCTCGCTCGCATCGGTGTTGAGCAGCACGACGCGCAGCTCCCCGCGGTAGCCGGAGTCGACGAGGCCGGGCGTGTTCACGATCGTGATCCCGTGGCGCATCGCGAGCCCGGAGCGCGGCTGCACGAAGCCGGCGTACCCGTCGGGGATCGCCACGGCGAGGCCGGTGCCGACCGTCACCCGCTCACCGGGCTCGAGCACGGCCCGCTCGCAGGCGGTGAGGTCGAGCCCCGCGTCGCCGCCGTACGCGCGCACCGGCACGACCGCGTCGTCGCGCAGCTTGCGGATCTGGAGATCGATCACGTGCCGACGAGGTAGCGGGCGAAGCGGTTGATCTCGCGACGCGGCAACCGAGCCACAACGAGCACTCCCTCGCTCGTGTCCTCGCGCTGCTCGATCGGCGCTCCGAGTGCATAGAGCTCGTTCAGCTTCCCGCCGTCCTGATACGGCAGCAGGAGCCGCACCGGCTCGAAGAGATCCGCGAAGCGTTCCGCGATGCGGGCGCGGAGCTCGTCGAGGCCCTCCCCCGTGAGCGCCGAGACCTGCAGCGCGTCGGGGTAGCGGTTCGAGAGCGTGCGGCGGCGCGTCTCGTCGGCCGCGTCGACCTTGTTGAGCACGAGCTCGATCGGCAGCTCGTCCGCGCCGATGTCGTGCAGCACGCCGTTGACGGCGTCGATCGTCTCGACGAGGCGTTCCTCCGGGGCCGACGCGTCGACCACGTGCAGTACGAGATCCGCGACGAGCGTCTCCTCCAGCGTGGCCGCGAAGCCCTCGACGAGCTGATGCGGAAGCCGGCGGACGAAGCCGACCGTATCGGTGACGAGGTACTTGCGTCCCTCGTGCTCGAAGCCGCGCGTCGTCGGGTCGAGCGTCTCGAAGAGGCGGTTGCGGACGGAGACGTCGGCATCGGTGAGTGCATTCAGGAGCGTCGACTTGCCGACGTTCGTGTAGCCGGCGAGCGCGACGGTCGGCGTCTGCGTCCGCCGCCGCTCCTTGCGGCGCACGTCACGCTGCTTCGAAAGCTCCTCGAGCCGTTCCTTGAGCAGCGACACCCGCCGGCGCGCCATCCGGCGGTCGGACTCGAGCTGCGACTCGCCGGGGCCCCTGGTGCCGACCCCGCCGCCGAGGCGCTCGAGGTGCTTCCACATGCCGCGCATGCGCGGGAGGTTGTACTCGAGCTGCGCAAGCTCGACCTGGAGCTTTCCCTCGGCAGTGATCGCGTGCTGCGCGAAGATGTCGAGGATCAGCTGCGTGCGGTCGACCACGCGAGCCTCGAGCGTGTTCTCCAGCAGCCGCTGCTGCGACGGCGAGAGCTCGTCGTCGACGAGCAACACCTCCGCCTTGACGCCGCCGTACTCGCTCTTCAGCTCGTCGAGCTTGCCCTTGCCGACGTAGCTGCGCGGATCGGGCTGCGGACGATGCTGGAGGACGCGGGCCACCGGCCTCACGCCCGCCGTGCGCGCGAGCTCCTCGAACTCCCCGATCTCGTCGTCGGCGTCGACACCTTGTCCGAGCACGGCGAGGACGAGCCCGCGCTCGGGCTCGAGGCCCGGCGTGGGATCGGGCTGCTTGACTGCCACCGAACGTCATTATGACCTCTGCCGTGCCGACCTCCGATCTCGCCGCCCGCACGCTGCAGCTCGTCGATGTTCCCTCCGAGAGCCGCTCGGAAGCGGCCGCCATCGACCTCGTGCGCGAGCTCATGCCGGGCGCACCCGCCTACGACGACGGCGAAGCGCTGCTGTACGGCGCCGGACCGGTCGTGCTCGCCGGGCATCTCGACACCGTTCCTGCGCAGGGGAACATCCCCGGCCGGATCGAGGACGGGGCCGTCCACGGCCTGGGCGCGAGCGACATGAAGGGCGGAATCGCCGTCATGCTCGAGCTCGCGCGCGCCGGTGTCGCCGCGCGCTACCTCTTCTTCACGCGCGAAGAAGTGCCGGTCGCCGAGAGCCCGCTGCCGGCGCTGTTCGGCACGGGACTGCTCTCCGACGTCGAGCTCGCGGTCGTGCTCGAGCCGACCGACAACGAGCTGCACGCGGGCTGCCTCGGGAACCTGCAAGTGCGCGTCACCTTCCACGGCGAGAGCGCGCACTCGGCGCGGCCGTGGGCGGGCGTGAATGCGATCCACGAGCTCGTGCGCGGGCTCGAGCCGCTCGTCGCGCTCGCCCCGCACGACGTCGAGCTCGACGGCCTCGTCTATCGCGAGGTCGTCAGCGCGGTGCGAGTCGAGGGCGGGATCGCGGCCAACGTCATTCCCGCCTCGGCGTCGGTCGAGCTCAACGTGCGCTACGTGCGCGCCGGCGCCGCGGGACGACTCGACGCGCTGCTCCCGACGGGCGAGCTCGAGATTCTCAGCGACTCTCCCTCCGCCCCACCCGCGCTCGACAATCCGCGCATCGCGCGGCTCCGCGAGCTCATCCCGATCGTGAAGCCGAAGCAGGCGTGGACGCCGGTGGCCCAGTTCGCCGAGCAGGGCATCGACGCGATCAACTTCGGCCCAGGCGCGACCGCGTACGCTCACCGGCGCGACGAACAGATCCCGATCGTGAACCTCGAACACTGTTACGCGACGTTGCGAGACTTCCTCTCGTGATCAATCCGACGCTCGCGGAGATGGCGACGTACCCGTTCGTTCGTCTCGAGGAGGCGCGGCGCAGGCTTGTTTCTGCGGGCGTCGACGTCATCGACTTCGGGAAAGGCGACCCGAACGAGCCGACCGACCCGATGATCCGGCAGGCGCTCGTCGACGCGCTCCCCGAGCGCGCGCCCTATCCGCTCGCGCAAGGGCTGCCCGAGCTGCGACAGGCGGCCGCCGACTGGTGCAGGCGCCGCTTCGGCGCGGCGCTCGACCCGGACACGGAGATCGTCCCCACGTACGGATCGAAGGAGGCGATCTTCTCCCTCGCGCAGGTGCTCGACACTGCCGGCCGCACCGTCGTCTTCGGCGAGCCCGCCTACCCGGTGTACGAGCGTGGGGCGCTCTTCGCCGGCGCAAAGGTGCACACGCTTCCTCTCCTGCGCGAGAACGACTTTCTCCCCGACATCGACGCGATCCCCGACGACACCGCCATCGTCTGGGTCAACTACCCGCACAACCCGACCGGCGCGGTGGCGCCGCTCGAGTTCTACGAGCGCCTCGCGGAAGCCGCCGCGGAGCGCGACTTCGTCATCGCGTCCGACGAGGCGTACAGCGAGCTCTGGTTCGACCAGTCCCCGGCGTCGGCGCTCCAGGTCGAAGACCGCTCGCGCACGATCGTCTTCCACACGTTGAGCAAACGGTCGTCGATGACCGGGTACCGCTCCGGCTTCGTCGCCGCCCCGGCCGCGGTGATCGCTGCGCTCAGGGCCTACCGCCCCACCGTCGGCACCGCGCCGCAGGAGTTCGTACAGCGCGCGTCCGTCGTCGCCTGGAACGACGAGCGCCACGTCGACGAGACGCGGGCCCGCTACCGCGCGAAGCGGGACGTGATGATCCCCGCCATCGAGTCGAAGGGTTGGAAGATCGTCGCGAGCCAGGCGACGATGTACCTCTGGGTCGCCGGCCCGGACGCCGACGAGCTCGTCGAACACGGGATCCTCGTCGCTCCGGGCGAGTTCTTCGGCCCCAGCGGCGCCGGCTACGTCCGCTTCGCGCTCGTGCCGACTCTCGACGAGTGCGAGCGCGCAGCGGCGATACTCGCAGCGCTGTGACGACGGAAGAGACCATCGGGGCCCTCGACCGGGGCGAGCTGCGCGTCGCGGAGAAGGTGGACGGCGACTGGCGCGTGAACGAGGAGGCGAAGGCCGCCATCCTCGACTACTTCCGCATCCGCAAGCTCGAGCCGATCGAGGTCGGCCCGTACGAGTACGTCGACAAGATCCCGCTCAAGCGCAACTACGTCGAGCTCGGCGTGCGCGTCGTGCCGCCTGCGACCGCGCGCTTCGGCTCGTTCCTCTCGCGCGGCGTCGTGATGATGCCGAGCTACGTGAACATCGGCGCGTGGGTCGGGCCGAACACGATGATCGACACGTGGGCGACGGTCGGTTCGTGCGCGCAGATCGGAGCCGACGTGCATCTCGCCGGCGGTGTCGGCGTCGGCGGGGTGCTCGAGCCGGTCCAGGCACGGCCGGTGATCGTCGAGGACGGCGCGTTCATCGGCTCGCGCTGCATCCTCACCGAGGGCGTGCTCATCGGCGAGCGCGCCGTGCTCGCGCCCAACGTCTCGCTCACCGGCTCCGTCCCGGTCATCGACGTCACCGGCCCCGAGCCGGTCGAGCATCGCGGCTACGTGCCGCCGTACTCGGTCGTCGTCCCCGGCACGCGGCCGAAGGAGTTTCCCGCCGGGACGTACCAGCTCGGGTGCGCGCTCATCATCGGCCGCCGCAGCGAGCAGACAGACCTCAAGACGTCGCTGAACGACGTCCTGCGCGAGTACGAGATCGGCGCCTAGACCCGCTCGGCAGGTCCGGTGAGCGTGGCGCGACCGCCCTCGAGGCGCACGCGCAGGTCGCCGCCCGGGAAGTGCACGACCACGTCGCCCTCGCCGTGGGTCGCCGCCGCGACCGCGACCGCGCTCGAGCCGGAGGCGCTCGTCTCCCCCGCGCCGCGCTCCCACACGCGCGCGGTCACCTCGCCGGGAGCGTCGATGCGCGCGACCTGCACGTTCGTCCTGTTCGGGAAACGCGGGTGCGTTTCGAGCAGCGGCCCGATGAGCTCGATGTCGTCCGGGTCGCCGACGACGACCGCGTGCGGGTTGCCGACGGAGACGGCGGTCACGTCGAAGCCCGCGATGCGCTCGCGCTCGTACACCTCCACCACGCCCATCTCCGACTCGTATGCCCCGTCGCCTACTCGCCGCACCTCGACGACGCGCGGGCCGACGCGGACGCGGGCGACGTCGTGCCCGGTCCGCTCCATGAGCCATGCGCCGGCGATGCGCGTTCCATTGCCGGACATCTCCGCGTGAGATCCATCCGGATTCACGATCGCAATGGTGATGTCGTCACCGTCGATCGAGAGGACTTCGAGAGCGCCGTCGAGTCCGTCCTCGATCGCATACGGCTCGTCCTCAACTACGAGGTACGCGTTCCCGTGTGCGTGCCAGCGCGACGATGTCATCGGCGATCTCGCCCGGCGGGCGATCCGCGCCGACGATAGCGATGCCCGGGATACGCCGCATCCACTTGCGCTGGTACGCCGCGTACCGGCGCGTTCTCACAATGAGCGCCGCGATCGCCTCGTCGCGCGCCAGCGTCGCCACTTCCTCGAGGCCGAGCGCCTGCCGGGCCGTGACGGAGACCGTGCCGGCGAGCGCACGATTCACCTCCTCCTGCACGCCCGCGTCGAACATCGCGCGCGTGCGCTCCTCGATCCGTTGCTCGAGGACGTCCTTGGGGACGTCGAGCCCGACGACCAGCGTCGGGTGCCGCGTCTCGCCCGCCCACAGCCGGTCTTCTCCGGGTGCGAGCGACGCTCCTGCTTCGGCCAGCTCGAGCGCCCGGACGACGCGCCGCCGGTCGTTCGGGTGTACCGCTGCGGCCGCCGCCGGGTCGCGCTCCTCGAGCCGCGCGTGTGCGGCCGCCGGGCCCTGCTCGTCGTAGAAGCGTTCCCACCGTTCCCGTGCGCCGGGCGCCGGCGCGGGCGGCAGCGCGAGCTCCGCGAGCGCGGCGCGGAGATAGAGCCCCGTCCCGCCGACGACGATCGGCGTTCGGCCGGAGGCCAGGATCTCGTCCACCGCTGCATGAGCCAGCGGCGCGTACTCGCCGACCGAGGCCTCGCGCTCCAGGGGCCAGATCCCCACCATCCGGGTCGGCTCGGTAGGCTGGTTCGTGAGGATCGGCAGCCCCCGGTAGACCTGGAGCGCATCGGCGGAGACGGGCTCGGCCGGAATCCGTCCGGCCACCTCCGCGGCAACCCTCGATTTGCCGCTCGCGGTCGGCCCGAAGATGCCGATAACCGTCACCGGAGGATTCTCCCCTGCGTTACCTGAACATCGAACCGAAGAGTCATCTGCACCGGACGAGGGTGGAGTCGTCCGTGTTCCTCGTGGCCGCATCGCTCCTCGCGCTGGCCACCCTGTTCGCGCTGAGCGAGGTGGCCGGCTTCGACGCGGTCTGGGATCGCATGCAACACGTCCAGCCGATCTGGTTCCTCGTCGCGTTCGGCGCGGAGACCGTCGCCTATCTCGGCTACATGCTCGGCTATCGGGAGGTCTCGCGCGTCGACGAGGGCCAGAAGATGGGCCACGGTCGCGCCGCCGCGGCGGTCGCCGCCGGATTCGGCCCGTTCGTGACCCAGGGCGGGTTCGCGCTCGACCTGCATGCGTTCAAGCAAACCGGAATCTCGGATCGCGAGGCGCGCGTGCGCGTGCTCGGTCTCGGCGCGCTCGAGTACGCGCTGCTCGCCCCGGCTGCGTGCATCGCCTCGATCCAGCTGCTGGCGAGCGGCGCACACACGCCGACGATGGGGCTGACGCTGCCGTGGGCGATCACCGTCCCGCTCGGCTTCGCCGCCGCGCTGTGGGCGGTCGGTCATCGCGCGCGTTTCCGCAACAGGGGCTACTGGAGCGACGGGCTGGCGCAGGCGCTCGAGTCGATCCACGTGCTTCGCTGCCTGTTCGCCCGCCGGCACGTCGCGGGACCGGCCGGCGCCGCCGTGTACTGGTTCGGCGAGATCGTCTGCCTCTGGGCCTGCCTGCACGCATTCGCGCACGGGGCGCCGAACGTCGAGCTGCTGCTCGTCGGCTACGCGACCGGCTATGCACTCACGCGGCGCACGCTGCCGCTCGGGGGAGCGGGCGCGGTGGAAGCCCTGCTGCCGTTCGCGCTCTCCTGGACCGGCGTACCCCTCGCGGCCGCCGTCCTTGCGGTCTTCACGTACCGCATCTTCAACTTCTGGCTGCCCGTCGTTCCCGCAGTGGTCGGGATGCGCAGCCTCCGCGCCGCGGACCTCTAAGCCGGGACCGCGGAGCACTGCGCGCCGGCGAGCGTCTGCGACGTCGCGCGCTCGATCCGCACGTCCACGAGATCGCCGGGCTGGGCGTCGCCGGTGAAGTTCACCGCGATGTTGCGACGCGTGCGTCCGCGCAGGAAGCTCGCGTCGGTCCGGCTCGGCCCTTCGACGAGGACCTCTTCGACATTGCCGACGCGCGCCGCATTGCGCTCCGCGGCGACGCGCTGCACGACGTCCACGAGCCGCTCGATGCGGTCGCGCTTCACGTCATCGGGAACTTGGTCCGTCCTCGCCGCCGCCTCGGTGCCGGCGCGCGGCGAGTAGACGAAGGTGAACGCGCTGTCGAATCCGACCTCCTCCACCGCGGTCAACGTGTCGCGAAAATCTTCCTCCGTCTCGCCGGGGAAGCCGACGATGAGGTCGGTCGACAGCGCAAGATCGGGAATGGCTGCTCGCATCTCGTCGACGAGACGGAGATAGCGCTCGCGCGAGTACGTCCGGCGCATCGCCTTCAGCACGCGCGTCGACCCGGACTGGAGCGGAAGATGCGCGTACTCGCACACCGCGGCGCATTCGGCCATCGCCTCGATCACCGGCCGCCGGAAGTCCTTCGGATGCGGGCTCGTGAAGCGGACGCGGTCGATTCCGTCGACGGCGTCGACCGCGCGCAGGAGCTGCGCGAAGTCGGTTCCGAGGTCCCGCCCGTACGAGTTCACGTTCTGTCCGAGCAGCGTCACCTCGCGCACGCCCTCCCGTGCGAGGGATTCGATCTCGGCGAGGACCTCGCCCGGCCGCCTCGACACCTCGCGGCCGCGGACGGCGGGGACGATGCAGTACGAGCAGACCGAGTTGCAGCCCATCGAGATCTGAACCCACGCCTGGAACGTGCGCTCGCGGTGCATCGGCAGCGTGGCGGCGAACGCACGCTCGTCGCCGGTCCCCCACGCCCCGCGCGCGACCCCGAGGCCGCCCGCGCCGAGCCACTCGCCGAGATGCGCGATCGTTCCCGGCCCGAACGCGACGTCGACCTGCGGGTAGAGCGAGAAGATTCGCTCGCGCTGCGCCTCGGCATAGCAGCCGCCGACGGCGATCACCGTGCCCGGATGGTCGCGCTTCCGCGCGCCGGCGTCGCCGAGATACGCGGCGAGCTTCGTGTCCGGCTTCTCGCGGATCGTGCACGTGTTGATGACGACGACGTCGGCGTCCTCCGGCGCCACTGCCTCACCGAGGCCGAGCTCCTCGAGCATGCCCTTGATGCGCTCGGAGTCGTGAGCGTTCATCTGGCAGCCGAAGGTGGTCACGTGGTACCGGCGCACCCGCGTAGGGTAGCCGGGCCATGGGCGCCCAAACCGCCGTCGCCATCGCACTGGCGCTCGCGTCCACCACGCTGACGAACCTCGCCTACCTCCGCGAGCACGATGCGGTCGCTGCGTTGCCCGGCTTCTCGCTACGCAGGCCGGTGCGAGCGGTGCAGATCCTGTTCACGAGCCGGGACTGGCTGCGCGGTTTCGCGCTCGAGAGCACCGGGTTCGGCCTCTACGTCGTCGCCCTCGCGCTCGCCCCACTCACGCTCGTGCAGAGCCTCGCGGCGGGCGGGATCGGCATTCTCGCGTTCGTCTCCGCGCGCATGGGCGGCAGGGCGCTGCCACGCCACGAGGTCGTGGGCGTGCTCGTCTCCATCGTCGGATTGATCGCGCTCGCGGTGTCGCTCGCGGGAGGCAGCGGCGAGGGCGCCGGCGGCTCGTCGCCCGAGATCGAGCTCTGGCTCGCCGGCACGTCGGCTGCCGCGGTCGTCGTCGTCGCCGTCGGGCGAAGGCTCGATGCGGTCGCGGTGTCGGAGGGCATCGCCGGAGGGCTGTTCTTCTCCGTCGGCGACATCTCGGTGAAGGTTGCGACGCAGGGTGGCAGCCGCGCCGCGTTCGGGCTCACGGTCGTGGCCGGGTACGCGCTCGGGACCGCGCTCCTCCAGTTCGGCTACCGGCACGGAGGCGCGCTCACGGTTGCCGGTCTCGCGACGCTGCTGACGAACGCGTTGCCCATCGCCGCCGGAACGGTCGTGCTCGGAGAACCGGTGCCGACGGGCGCGCTCGGTGCCGTCCGCGTGCTCGCCTTCGTCGCCGTCACCGTCGGGGCGATCCTGCTCGCCCGCCGCAGCCGTGGGTAGCAAGTCCTGCATCGCCACCGCCGCGGCGGTCGCCCTCGCGCTGCCATCGACGGCCGCCGCGCATCTTCGCAGCGGAACAGTCGCGGTGGATTACCACCCGCGCGTGACGCACCGCCCGGCAGGGCCGCTCACGGCCGGCGTGTACCTCAGCGACCGAGCGCTGCACCTCAGCGTCGAGCAAGGCCACGGCGTCGTCGTGTACGGCTATCTCGGCGAGCCGTTCATCCGTGTGAGCGACGGCGGCGTTGCCGTCAACACGGCCTCGCCGACCGCGGCCGCGACCGGCTTGCTCCAGCGCGGAACACCCGTCGGCGGCTGGGTGCTGCGCTCGCATCACCGCTCCGTCGTGTGGCACGACGTGCGCACGAGCCGCCTCCACTGGCGTGTGCCGATCACCGTTGACGGACGCCGCGAAACGATCGCCGGCGAAACGACGAGGTTGCCGAAGCCGGCGTCATGGCCATGGTTCGTCGCCCTCGCGGCGATCGTCGCGGCCGCGGCCGTCCTGGGCCGCCCGATGACGCTCGGGCTGATCTCGTCCGCTGCTGCAATGGTCGTCGCCGCCGGGTTCGCCGTCAGCGCCTACGCCAATCCCGGGACGTGGATCGCGGGAGTCGACGAGCTCTTCTTCGCGGCGGCCGGGGTCGGCGTCCTGCGGTGGGGCGCGTCGAGCCTCCGCCTCGCCGCCGCGCTGTGGCTGAGCCTCCTCGGGCTCGCCGTCGCACTGAGCAAGGGCGAGATGTTCTTCCACGCGCTCGTGCTCTCGGCGTTGCCCGGAACGGCGATGCGCGTCGCCGCCGTGGTGGCCGTCGGTGCCGGCGCGTCCGGAGCCGTGCTCGGGTGTCTTGCATACGTTCGCACTGGCTAGGCTGCCCGCCGTGGCGCACCCGAACACGATCGAGGCGGAAAAGCTCGTCCGCGAGTTCAAGAAGGGGCCGCGCGCGGTCGACGGGATCGACCTGCACGTCGAGGCCGGCGAGATCTACGGCTTCCTCGGGCCGAACGGCGCAGGCAAGTCGACGACGGTGCTCATGCTGACCACGCTTCTGCCGCCGACGGCAGGCGTCGCGCGAGTCGGCGGATACGACGTCGTCCGCGAGGGGCCGCAGGTGCGATCCCGCATCGGCGCCGCGCTACAGGAGGCCGCGCTCGACGGCCTGCTGACGGGGCGCGAGCACCTGCGCCTGCAGGCGGCGCTCCATGCGCTCCCGCGCAACGTGCGTGCCGCGCGCGCGGACGAGCTCCTCGAGAGGTTCGAGCGAGGCCGCCGACCGGAAGGTGCGCGGCTACTCGGGCGGCATGAAGCGCCGGCTCGACCTCGCGATGGCGCTCGTCCACGGGCCGCGGATCCTCTTCCTCGACGAGCCGACGACGGGCCTCGACGTCCAGAGCCGCACGGCGCTCTGGGGCGAGGTCGGCAGGCTTGCGCGCGAGGACGGCGTCACCGTCTTCCTGACGACGCAGTACCTCGAGGAGGCCGACGTCCTCGCCGACCGGGTCGGGATCATCGACCACGGACGCATCGTCGCCGAAGGGACACCGAAGGAGCTCAAGGCGGAGATCGGCCGCCCGACCGTCGAGGCGACGCCGTCCGGGCTCGACGGCCGTGCCGCCCTGAGCGACGTCCTCGAGCGCTTCGGCACGCTCGTTCCCTCGTCCCGTGGCATCGCCGTCCGCCTCGATGCAGGCGAGCCCGGCCTGGCCGACGTCGTGCGCGCGCTCGACGCGCAGGGACTGAGCGTCGCCAATCTCGAGCTGCATCAGCCGAGCCTCGACGACGTCTTCCTCGCGAAGACGGGCCGCTCGCTCGAAGGCCACGGCGGCGACGCGTCCGAACCGGAATGAGGACGACGGCCGACCAGGTCCTGCTGCTCGCGCGGCGCTCGGTCGCGCACACGGCGCGGCAGCCGGCGGCAGTCATCTTCCCCCTCCTCTTCCCCATGCTCCTGCTCGCCGTCAACTCCGGCGGGCTGCGAGCGGAGACGCACCTCCCGGGATTCCCGACGAAGTCGTTCGTTGCGTTCGCGCTCGCCGTGCCCTTCATCCAGGGCGCGCTCTTCGCGACGATGAATGCGGGAACCGATCTCGCGCGCGACGTCGAGACGGGCTTCCTCAGCCGGCTGTCGCTCACGCCGCTGCGCGGGGCGGCACTCCTCGCGGGCCAGCTCGGCGGCGTCGTCGCTCTCGGCGTGATCCAGGCGTGCTTCTACCTCCTCGTCGGGCTCGCCGTGGGCGTACGGCCCGCTGCGGGAGTCGGCGGCGTCGCGGTGCTGCTCGTCTTCGCCGCGATGATCGCGCTCGCCTTCGGGAGCATCGGCGCGTGGGCCGCGCTTCGCACCGGATCGTCCGAAGCGGTGCAGGGTCTCTTCCCGGTCTTCTTCGTCTTCCTGTTCATCTCCTCGATGAACATCCCGCGCAATCTCATCGCGACGGCCTGGTTCCGCGACGCGGCGACCGCCAACCCGGTCTCGTACCTCCTCGAGTGCGTGCGCAGCCTCATCATCACCGGCTGGAACGGAGAGGCGCTCGGACTCGGCTTCGGCATCGTCACCATCGTCGCGTTCGCCGGGCTCTCGCTCGCGGCGTACACGCTCCCGCGGAGGCTCGCGCGATGAGGCGCAACCTCTCGGTCGCGCAGGGAGTCGCCTGGCGCACACTGCACAACGTCTTCACCAACCCTTCGCTCTTCGTCCCGCAGCTCGCGTTTCCGTTGTTCTTCTTCACCGCCTTCGTCGGTGGACTGTCGCGCATTCGCGACGTGCGCGGCTTCCACTACGCCGGCGGCTACACCGCCTTCCAGTTCGTCTTCGTCCTCCTCCAGTCCGCCGCGTTGGGCGGCGTCTTCACCGGTTTCGGGATCGCCCGCGACTTCGAAACCGGCTTCGCGCGACGCCTGCTGCTCGCCGCCCCGCACCGCACGGGCATCGTCGTCGGCTACGCGCTGGCTGCGCTCTGCCGCTGGCTCGTGACCGCTGCGTTCCTCACCGGGGTCGCGTTCGCAGTCGGGATGAAGGTGGGCGGGAACGGCATCGACCTGCCGGCGCTGTACGTGCTCGCCGCGATCATGAACACGGCAGGGATCCTCTGGGCGTGCGGCGTCGCGATGCGGCTGCGGACGATGCAGGCGGGGCCGATCATGCAGATGCCCGTCTTCCTTCTCCTCTTCTTCGCGCCGGTGTACGTGCCGCTCGACCTCCTCACCGGCTGGATCCACGCCGTCGCGCTCGTCAATCCGGTCACGCGCGTGCTCGAGGCGGGCCGCAGCTTCGTCGCCGGCTCTCCCACGCAGGTCGCGGCGGCCTACGGCGCCGCCGCCGGGCTCGCGGCGCTCTTCTCCTGGTGGGCCGTACGGGGGCTGCGCAAGGCCGAAGCCGCCGGCTAGCGCCTGGCTGAGCCGCTTTACCCAAACCTTGCGTTAGAGGTTCGAAGCCGGGGGTACCCGTCAAAGCGGGATGCCCCGCGTCAGCGCCGCCATCATCACGCACAACCGTGCGCGCTATCTCGCGGACGCGATCACGAGCGTGCTCGGGCAGACCGCCCCCGACCTCGAGCTGATCGTCGTCGACGACGGATCGACGGACGAGACCGCCGACGTCGTCGCCCCCTACCTCGACCGGATCCGGTACGTCCGGCAGGAGAGACGCGGGAAGGCGGCTGCGCGGAACACCGCCGTCGAGCTTGCGCGCGGGGAGCTGATCGCGTTCTGCGACTCCGACGACCGCTGGTATCCGGATCGGCTCGAGCGCCAGCTGGCGGCCCTCGAGCTGCACCCCCACGTGGGCATGGTGCACGGGCACGTCGACGTCGTGGACGCCGACGGCCGGCTTCTGCCGGACCGGACGTCTGCAGCCCGCGAGCTCTTCGGCGCCGCACACCGCCCGCGGGCGAGCTACGCGTCCTACGCGTTCGACTGCCGCTGCCTCAGCTCGACGATCCTCGTCCCGCGGACCGTCTTCGACGTCGTCGGCCCCTACGACTGCGAGCTGGGGATCGAGGACTACGACTTCTACCTCCGGCTCGTGCTCGACTTCGAGGTGCTGTTCCTCGACGGGCCGCCGCTCGCGCAGTACCGCGCGCACGACGAGAAGACTGGAGCCGACGAGCTCGGCGCGGGGCAGATTCAGACCGCAGAGAAGCACCTGGCGATGCTCGACGTGCGAAACGACATTCCCGATGCGCGCCTCGCGCGACGGAACTTCCACCTCATGATCGCCCAGACCTCGCGCGTGCTCGGCGATCGCCGCCGGGCACGGGGCGCCGCGCTGCGCGCCCTCTCCCTCGGGGAGCGGCGGGCGTTCCGCCTCGCGCGGTAGCTAACAGATTCGTGACGGATCCGGGCTAGCGTTCTGGCGATGCCCAGGGCGACTGCACGGGGGGCCCCTGCGGCCGTCTTCTGCCTGGCCGCGATCGCGGCCATCCTCCTCTCCGTCTCTGCACCTGCGCAGGCGGCGACACGCTGCCCGTGGATGAACACGACGATGCTGCCGGCCGTGCGTGCAGCGAAGTTGCTCGCGGCGATGAGCCTCGACGAGAAGCTCGCTCTGCTGGCGGGCGTCGACCCGGCCAAGGCGCTCGGGGTCACCGACGGGCCGATCTACGTCGGCTACGTCCCGGGCAATCCCAAGCTGTGCCTGCCCGCGTTGACGCTCAACGACGGCCCGGCGGGAGTCGGCGACACCCAGGTCGGCACGACGGCGTTCCCGGCCCCGATCGCGCAGGCGGCAACCTGGGATCCACAGCTCCAGCGGTCGTTCGGCCAGGCGCTCGGACTCGAGGCGTGGCAGAAGGGGATCAACGTCGTCCTCGCCCCCGACGTCAACATCGCTCGCGTCCCCGAGAACGGCCGCAACTTCGAAGCGTTCGGCGAGGACCCGTTCCTCAGCGGCCAGACGGGGGCGGCCGTGATCGAGGGCATCCAGCAGAACCCCGTCATTGCGACGGTCAAGCATTTCGCGGTGAACAGCCAGGAGACGAACCGGTACTACGTCTCGTCGAACGTCGACGACCGGACGCTGCACGAGATCTACCTGCCGCCGTTTGCGACAGCCGTAGAACAGGCACACGTCGGCGCCGTGATGTGCGCGTACGGCCTCGTCAACGCGGTGTTCTCATGCCAGAACCAGCCGCTGCTCGACACCGCGCTGCGGCAGCAGTTCCACTTCCGCGGCCTCGTCATGTCGGACTGGGGAGCGACCTGGTCGACCGTCGAGTCCGCGACCGCCGGCCTCGATCTCGAGATGCCGGGCGGGCTGTTCTACGGCCCCGCGCTCAAGGACGCCGTGGCAGCCGGTGACGTCTCGACCCAGACGATCGACGGCATGGCCCGCCCGATCCTCACCACGATGTTCCGGCTCGGCCTCTTCGACCACCCGCCCCCTGCGCGTGACAGCGCCGTCTTCGCCAACGTCTCGTCGCTCGCCGACCGGCGCATCGCACTCGAGCTCGCGGAGGAAGGCACCGTCCTGCTGAAGAACACGCCGGGCACGCTCCCGCTTCACCTCGGCGCCGGCGCGAGCATTGCCGTCATCGGCGCGCCCGCGGGATTCGGGGACATTACGCCGTACATCGGCGGCCGCGGCAGCGCGTTCGTCACCCCCACAGCCCCGGTCACCCCGCTCCAGGCGCTCACGGCGCGGGCGGCGAAGGCCGGGGAGACCGTGGTGTCATCCGACGGGAGCAATCCGGTCGCGGCGGCGGCAGTCGCGGCCAAGGCGACCGTCGCGGTCGTCTTCGCCTACGACCAGGAGCAAGAGGGGCGCGACCGGACCACCCTCGCGCTGCCGTTCGACCAGGACCAGCTCATCGAGCAAGTCGCGCAGGCGAACCCGCGGACGATCGTCGTTCTCGACACCGGCGGGCCGGTGCTCATGCCGTGGCTCGACCAGGTCGCCGGGGTCGTCGAGGCGTGGTACCCGGGGCAGCGTGACGGCGACGCCGTCGCCGCGGTCCTCTTCGGCGATGTCGACCCGAGCGGCCGCCTGCCGCAGACGTTCCCGGCCAGCGACACCTCCGTCCCGGCGTCGACGCCGGGCCAGTGGCCCGGCAGCGGCGAGGGCCAGGATGCCGCCTTCAGCGAGGGCCTCGAGGTCGGCTACCGCTGGTACGACAAGAACAAGGTCGCTCCGCTCTTTCCGTTCGGCTACGGCCTCTCGTACACGCGGTTCGCCTACGAGCACCTGCACGTGCGCCGATCGCGGGCGCGCGTCACGGTGACGTTCACCGTCCGGAACGTCGGTAGTCGCCCCGGCACGGAGGTCCCGCAGCTGTACGTCGACGATCCCTTTGCCGCCGGGGAGCCGCCGAAGCAGCTCCAGGGATATCAGCGGGTGTTCCTCCGCCCGCACAGGAGCGCGCTCGTGACCATGACGCTCACGCAGCGCGCGTTCGCCTACTGGGACTCCGCCGCCGCGAAGTGGCGCGTGACCCCGGGGCTGTACCGCATCCTCGTCGGAAGCTCATCCCGCGACATCCGACTGCACGGCTTCCTGCGGCAACCCTGATTCGTCGTCCACCCCGCCGTTCGCACCGCCGTGGTTCCGGGCGACGTCGATCGCACGGCTCTCGCGGATGACGGTCACCTTCACCTGCCCCGGATACTCGAGCTGGTCCTCGATCTCGCGCGCGATCTCGTGCGACAAGAGCGCCGCCTCCTCGTCGCTGACGTCCCCGGGCGAGACGATGACGCGGATCTCGCGGCCCGCCTGAAGCGCGTACACCTTCTCCACGCCCGGCTTCGCCGCCGCGAGCTCTTCGAGCGACTCGAGCCGCTTGATGTAGTGCTCCAGGCTCTCGCCCCGCGCGCCGGGGCGGGACGCCGAGATCGCATCGGCCGCGATCACGAGCACCGCCTCGACCGTCTGCGGCTGAATCTCGTAATGGTGGGCCTCGATCGCGTGGACGACGCCCTGCTGCTCGCCGTAGCGCCGCGCGAGCTGGGCCGAGATGAGCGCGTGCGAGCCCTCCATCTCGTGGGTCATCGCCTTGCCGATGTCGTGCAGCATCGCCGCGCGCTTCGCGGTGCGGACGCTCGCACCGAGCTCCGTCGCCATGATGCCCGTCAGATGCACGACCTCGAGCGTGTGCTTGAGGACGTTCTGCCCGTAGCTCGTGCGGAAGCGCAGCCGCCCGAGGATCTTCTGCAGCTCTTCGTGGAACGGCCCGCAGTTGGCCTCGAACACCGCCTGCTCGCCGGCCTGCCGGACGATCTCCTCGAGCTCCGCCTTCGACTGGTAGTAGGTCTCCTCGATGCGCGCCGGGTGTATGCGGCCGTCCTCGACGAGCTTCGTCAGTGTCAGGCGCGCGATCTCGCGGCGCAGCCCGTCGAACGACGAGAGCACGACCGCGTGCGGCGTGTCGTCGATGATGAAGTCGACGCCCGTGAGGTGCTCGAGGGCGCGGATGTTCCGCCCCTCGCGGCCGATGATGCGGCCCTTCATGTCGTCCGAGGGGAGCTCGACGACGGTGACCGTCGTCTCCGCGGCGTGACTCGCCGCGACGCGCTGCAGCGCGTCGGCGACGAGGTTGCGCGCACGACGCTTCGATTCCGCGCGCGCCTCCTCCTCCATCATGCGCACGCGTCGCGCGAGATCGTGGCGCGCGAGCTCTTCCCCACGCTGCAGCAGCTGCGCCTTCGCCTCTTGCTGCGTCATGCCGGAGATGCGCTCGAGCGCAGCCTGCTGCGCGCGCTTCACCTCCTTCAGCTCGTCCTGGAGCGCGCGCAGATGCGTCTCCCGGTCGGAGATGCCTTGATCGCGGCGAGAGACCTCGAGGAGCTTGCGCTCGACGTCTTCCTCCTTCGCGAGGACGCGCTCCTCGATCTTCACGACCGCCTGGCGGCGATCTGCGAGCTCTGCGTCGATCTCCGCGCGCAGCTTGACCGCCTGCTCGCGTGCCTCGATCTGCGCCTCGCGACGGACCGCCTCAGACTCGCGCTCGGCGTCCTCCAGCAGCTGGCGCCCCGCGCGGCGCGCCTTCCCCACACCCGTCGCGCCGAACACCTGCACCGCGAGCAGCGCGAGGATCGCTCCTCCGACGACTCCGGCGGCGACTCCGATCGCGATCAGCACGGGCGGCTCCTCGCTCAGATGGAGATGGGTTGTTCGCGCCATCCACCGTCGCCGGCAGGCGGGATCTCCCGAAGTCGCTCAGCTGTCAACGCGCACGGTCATGCGCGCTCCACCGATCGCCGCCCTACCGCTGCAGCAGCCTCCGGTGATTCGAGTCGGTTGTGAAGTCGATTCTCACAGCGTGGGATGCGTTTCGGAAAAAGCCCGTATGCAGGAAAAACGTCAGATGGAACGTTGAACGATCGTAGCGCCGATCACGTGTCCGACGCAACTTCGAAACCGCGGGCCGCGAGCCAGCGCGCCGAGCGGCCCGCCGCCAGGAGCGCTCGGGCCCGTTCGGCCTCCGGCGCCAGGCCGGCGAGGGCCGCCTCCAGCGGCTCCCCGCCGAATCCCTCCTCCTCGAGGGTGAACCGCACGGCCGCGTCTCCGTAGCCCCGGCCGGCGAGCCCCTGCGCCCGCGCAGCTGCCGCGCGCGCGTCGTCGAGGATCCCGCTCCGCTCCAGCGCGCCGATTGCGTCCTCCGCGGCCTGCCCGGGCACGCCGGCGGCCGCGAGCCGCCGCCGCACAGCCGCTTGCGAGCGGTCGCGATGCTCGAGCGTGCGCGTCGCCCGGAAGAGGGCGCTCGACAGCCGCAGCTCGCGGGCGAGCGTGCGCGCCGCCGGCCGGTCGAGCGCACATCCGACGAGCAGTCCGCTGCGCACGACCGCGTCGGCGGGCAGCGTCCGCCACGGAGCCCCGTCGAGCTCGACGTCCACGCGGCCGCGTGGACGCTCGCGCAGCGCCGTAACAGTGGCCACTTACGCCGAGACGGGCTCGGTCGCTTCCTCTGTCTCGACCACGGGCTCGGCTTGCGCCTTCGGCGGCTTCTTCCCATTCGTCGACGGCTCTTCCAGCACCGGAAGGAGCCGCGCGGACACGACCTGCTCCGGTCCCAGGTCGATCTGGATCCGCTGCAGGATCTGCTGCGTCACGTCGGGATGCTCGCGCAGGAACGCGCTCGCGTTCTGCCGGCCCTGGCCGAGCCGCTCGTCGCCGAAGCTGAAGTACGAGCCCGACTTCGTCACGACCTTCCGCTCGATGCCCGTGTCGAGGACGGTGCCCTCCCACGGGATGCCGGTGCCGTAGATGATGTCGAACTCGGACTGCTTGAACGGCGGCGCGACCTTGTTCTTGACCACCTTCACGCGCACGCGGTTGCCGTACGCCTCGACGCCCTCCTTCAGCGTCTCGATGCGGCGGATGTCGAGACGGACCGATGCGTAGAACTTCAGGGCGCGACCGCCCGGCGTCGTCTCCGGGTTGCCGAACATGACGCCGATCTTCTCGCGCAGCTGGTTCGTGAACAGGCAGATCGTGTCGGTGCGGTTGAGCGTGCCGGCGAGCTTGCGCAGCGCCTGGCTCATGAGCCGCGCCTGCAGACCGACGTGCGAGTCGCCCATCTCGCCCTCGATCTCCGCCTTCGGCGTGAGCGCGGCGACCGAGTCGATCGCGACCACGTCGAGCGCGCCGGAGCGGATGAGCAGCTCCGTGATCTCGAGCGCCTGCTCGCCCGTGTCGGGCTGGGAGACGAGGAGGTCGTCGATGTTCACGCCGATCCGCTTCGCGTACGCCGGGTCCATCGCATGCTCGGCGTCGATGAAGGCGCAGATGCCGCCGCGGCGCTGCGCCTCGGCGATGACGTGGTAGACGAGCGTCGTCTTGCCCGACGACTCCGGTCCGAAGATCTCGACGATGCGGCCGCGCGGCAGGCCGCCGATCCCGAGCGCGAGGTCGAGGCCGAGCGAGCCGGTGGAGACCGCCCCGACCGAGACGGCTGCGCGGTCGTTCATCTTCATGACCGATCCCTTGCCGAACTGCCGCTCGATCTGGCCGAGCGCAACGTCGAGTGCTTCGTTCCTGTCCACCTTCATCAGCCTCCAAGGCGTCGCTTGCGATGCCGGCATTCAGCGCGCGCGGGTCCCCCGCGCGTGCATCTGCTCTGCCGGACTCCAACGTTCGAATTCACACTTACGCTCCTAGCGCAACCGATTCGAGAACCTCGTACTCCGCCCCGCTCGGACGTAGCCGGGACAGATAAGCAGAGGCGTCGGACGGAATGAGAACATATGTTCCCATGTTCCCCAGCTCCGGCCGGAGTCCTGCGCGCTCGCGAAATCGCCCCACGGTGAGGTGCGGCAGCCACGGCCGCGCCTCCCGCCGGTAGACCCCGAGCCGCTCCAGCCGCTCCTGGAGATCGGCCGCGAACGCGCCCCCGCGGCCGCCCTCGTCGTCGCAGACGAGCATGGCGACGCTGCGCGTCTCGCGGTATCGCACGGGCGTGAGCCGGATCTCGCCGCGCACGCCGCCCGCGGCCTCGCGCAGCGCCTCGAGGATGCCCGGGAGCTCGCCGGCGGGCCGGTGCCCGAGAAATGCCAAGGTGAGATGGAGGTGCCCGCGCGGGACGATGCGCATGCGCTGGAGGTGAGCGTGCTGCCACGCCTCGACGACGTCGAGCGCGGAGCCCGGCAGGCGGAGCCCCAGAAAGAGCCGGATGCGTTCACTGCCGCCCACCGTAGGCGACGAGGTCATACGGCTTCGTCGCGACTCCGCGTCAGGAGCCGCCGGACGAGGTGGAGGGCCCCGACCGCGCTCCGCGCGCGGATGGACGCGCGGTCGCCGGGGAAGCTGAACTCGCGGGCGAGGCCGCCGTCCGGCCCTTCCACGTGCAGGTACACGAGGCCGACGGGCTTCTCCACCGTGCCTCCTCCCGGGCCGGCGACGCCGGTGACCGCCACGGCCACGTCCGCGCCCAGCCGCTCCTGCGCTCCCCGGGCCATCGCCTCCGCCACCTCCGGCGACACCGCTCCGTGTGCAGCCAGCAGGTCCGGCGACACGCCGAGCTGCGCCTGCTTCACCTCGTTCGCATACGCGACGACGCTGCCGACGAAGACGTCGCTCGCCCCGGGTATCGACGTAAGGCGCTGCGCCACGAGCCCGCCTGTCTCCGACTCGGCGGTCGCCAGCGTCAGCCCTTGCGCTCGGCAGAGCGAAAGGACGTGGTCCTCGATCGTGCGCTCGTCGCGCGCGTACAGCCACCGCTCGATCGGCGGCAACAGGGCCGCCTCGAGCGCGTCGGCGCGCGCTTCCGCCCCGGGCTCGACGACGAGGTCGACGTGAATCTCGAAGTCGCGCGCGCAGATGGTCGCCTCCACCCCGTCGCCGTCGCCGCCCGCTTCCGCGAGCGCGCGCGCGACGGCGGACTCGCTGACGCCGAAGAAGCGGAGGACACGCCGGCCGGGCGGCTGCGTGCGCGCGAGCAGCGCGCGAAACGCGTCCGTCTCGAGCGCGTTCGGCCACAGGCGCTGGAGCTCCGAGGGCGGGCCCGGCAGCACGACGACGACGCGGCCGCCGTCGTGGTCGGCGAGCAGGCCCGGCGCGGTGCCGGCGAGCCCGAGCGAGACGGCCCCGTCGGGGATCGTCGCCTGCTTCGTGACGCCGGCCTGGAAATCGGCGTACGGGCGCTTCAGACGCTCGGCCGCCGCCCGGGAGACGGCGTCGATCTGCCGCTCGAGCTCCGCGTCGACGTGCAGGCCGCGTCCGAGAGCGCGCGCGACCATCTCGACCGTGCGGTCGTCATGCGTCGGCCCGAGGCCGCCGGAGACGAGGCACGCGTCGGCGGTCACGCCGTCGCGCAGCGCCGCCTCGAGCTCGTCGGGCGCGTCGCCGACGATGACGATCCGTGCCGGCTCGAGGCCGAGGCGCAGCGCCTCGGCGGCGAGGAACGGGCCGTTGCGGTCGGTGCGCTCCCCGCGCACGAGCTCACTGCCGGTGACGACGACGATCGCCCGCGGACGGGCGGTCACGCGCCGGCGAGAGCGGTGCGCGACGGAGTGACGATCACCTTCAGGGACGGGCGCGCCGGAAGCGAGACCACCTTGCCGTTCAGCGTCAGCCGCAGATGCTTCGGGTGGAGGATGCGGATCCAGAAGCGCTGGCCGGCCAGCGCATTGAGGTCGCCGGCCTGGAGCGTCCCTTCGTACTGCACCTTGCCGGACGCCGATCCATGCCGCACTTCGATGTACGTGCCCGCGCCGGAGAACACGAGGCCCTTCGGCGCCGTCTGTGAGCTCGGGATGACGTTCGGCGTCGACGGTGAGACACCGCCGAACTTCCACGCGACGATGACGAGCGCCGCGAGCGCCGTCATGCCGACGAGCGCGAGCACCACCGCACGGCGCTCGAAGCTCAGCTCGCGCTGCGAAGGACGGTAGGCAGGAGCGTCGACGAACCCGTCGACGGCGAAGCGCGACTCGTACTCGTCCACGTACAGCTGGCCGTCGAGCCCGAGGAAGTCGGCGTACGCGTGCAGGAAGCCCTTGACGTACGTCTCGGCCGGGAGGACGTCGAACTGCTCCTCCTCGAGCGCGCGCAGGTACTTGGCGCGAATCTTCGTCGCCAGCTCGGCCTGCGGAAAGTCGAGGCCCTGACGGACGCGGGCCTCGCGGAGGCTGTTGCCGAGCTCGAACACCTACTTGCTCATTGTAGGCGGACGCAGGACGGCGAACTGGTCGGTGATCTCGAGCGTCGTCGAGCCGAAGCGGTAGAGCGCGGCCGGCCGCCCGCCGCCCCGCCCGTAGTGCCGCTGCTCGCCCGTGTCCTCGAGCAGCCGGCGGCGCAGCAGCACGCGCTGGAGGTTCGTCGCCGAGACGGAATGGCCGAGCGCGGCCGTGTACAGGTCGCGCAGCTCCGCCATCGTGAACGCGGGCGGCGCGAGCGCGAACCCGAGGTTCGTATACGAGAGCTTGCCGCGCAGGCGCTCGCGGGCGGCCAGCAGGATCGGCTCGTGGTCGTACGCGAGCCGCGGCAGCTCGTCCAGGGGATGCCAGCGCGTGTCGGGCGGCAGCTCCGGGTCGGCGTCGCTCGGGACGAGCCCGAGGAACGCGGTCGCGAGCTCGCGGTGCGCCGGGTTCCGGCCGGGATCGCTCCGGGTCTCCAGCTGCTCGAGATGGGACACCTCGCGGACGTCCACCTTGGCGGCCAGGTGCCGGCGCATCGACTCCTCCAGGGTCTCGTCCGCCTCGAGGACGCCGCCGGGAAGCGCCCACATTCCGGCGTACGGATCGCGGGCGCGCTGCCACAGCAGCGCCTGCAGGCGGCACTCCCGTACCTGCAGGACGGCCGCGAGAACCGCGTGAGCGGCTGTTTTCGCTCGGGAGTCGGGAACCGTGTACACTCGCCCATAGGTTATCGCCTTTGAGGAAGAAACTGCACTACGACGTCGCAATCGTGGGCGCGGGGGTCGCGGGCCTCACCGCTGCGCTGACCGCCGCCGATGCCGGAGCGTCCGTCGTCGTCCTCGCGAAGGGCGCCGTCGACTCCTCCAACAGCTGGGCCGCGCAGGGCGGCGTCGCGGCCGCAGTCGGCCCGGACGACGACCCCTCGCTGCATGCGGCCGACACGCTCGCGGCGGGGCGCGGGCTCTGCCGGGAGAGCGCCGTCGAGCTCCTCACCCGCGAGGCCCCCGACCGGATCGCGGAGCTCGTGGACCTCGGCGTGGAGTTCGACGACGGCCTCGCCCGCGAGGGCGGCCACTCGCGCAGCCGGGTCGTGCACGCCGGCGGCGCCGAGACCGGCCGGCGCATCGCCGAGGTGCTGGCGGCGCGCGTCCGGGAGCATCCCCGGATCGCGATCGCCGAGGGCGAGCGCGTCGACGCCGTCTCCTCTCTCCCCGGACGTGCGGTCGTCCTCGCCGCCGGCGGATACGCCGCGTTGTGGGGGCGGACGACGAACCCGCGCGGCGCAGTCGGCGAGGGACTACTGCTCGCGCACCGGGCAGGCGCCGCGCTCGCCGATCTCGAGCTCGTCCAGTTCCATCCCACCGCGCTCCTCGCCGACGGCTTCCTGCTCTCCGAGGCTCTGCGCGGCGCCGGCGCCACCCTCCTGGACGAGGACGGCGAGCGCTTCACCGACGAGCTCGCACCGCGGGACGTCGTCGCCCGTGCGATCGCGGCGCGTGACGGCGCGTCCCTCGATCTGCGCGGCATCGAGCGCGACCGGTACCCGAGCCTGATGGCGACGCTCGAGCGCGCGGGCTACGACCCCGCCGGCGAGCCGATCCCCGTCTCCCCCGCCGCGCACTACGCGATCGGGGGCATCGTCACCGACCTTCACGGGCGCACGACCGTGCCGGGCCTGTACGCGGCCGGTGAGTGTGCGTGCACCGGCGTCCACGGCGCCAACCGGCTCGCGTCCAACTCGCTGCTCGAATGCCTCGTCTTCGGCCGCCGCGCGGCGCTGGCTGCGCTCGAAGGGCCGCCTCTGGTGCCGGACGCCGATGTCCGGCGTCTGACACCGGCCCGCGACGCGGGCGCGGCGCTCTGGCGCGACGCAGGGCTGATCCGGAGCGCCGCAGGTCTCGAGCGGCTGCTCGAGACTCCGTCGGAGCTCGTGCGCCTCATCGCCCGCAGCGCGCTCGCGCGCACCGAGAGCCGCGGGGTGCACTTCCGTGAGGACTACCCCGCCGAGGACGCCGCGCTCGCCGGCCATCTCGTCATCCGACCCGGCACGGAGCCGGAGCTCGAGCGATGGAGCTGACCCAGGCCGACATCGAGCGCGTCGTCGCGACGGCGCTGGCCGAGGACGTCGGCGACGGCGACCGCACGAGCGAGGCGCTCGTGCCCGCCGGCGCGCGCTGCCGGGCCCAGCTCCTCCTGGAGGAGCCCGGCGTCGTGTGCGGCGTCCCGATCGCGGCCGCGGTCTTCCGCGCGCTCGATCCGTCGGTCCAGATCGAGGCGCTGATCGACGAGGGCGCATCGGTCACCGACCCGTCGGCCGTCGTCGCCGAGATCGAGGGACCGGCGCGCGCCGTCCTCACCGGCGAGCGCGTCGCGCTCAACCTCGTCGGCCGCCTCTGCGGCATCGCGTCCCTGACGCGGCGGTATGCCGAGCTCGCCGAAGGAACACGGGCGACGATCCTCGACACGCGCAAGACGACGCCCGGACTGCGCGCGCTGGAGAAGTACGCAGTGCGCTGCGGCGGCGGCGCGAACCACCGCGCCGGCCTGTACGACGCGATCCTCGTCAAGGAGAACCATCTCCGCATCGCCGGCGGGATCCCCGCCGCCGTCGCCGCGCTGAACGGCAGCGGCGACGTCGAAGTCGAGGCGGAGACGCTCGGGCAGGTGCAGGAGGCGATCGACGCCGGCGTCGGGCGCATCCTCCTCGACAACATGAGCCCCGAGCAGGTTGGGCAGGCGGTGACGCTCGCCGCCGGCCGCGCCCAGCTGGAAGCTTCGGGCGGCATGTCGCTCGCCACGGTCCGCAGCTACGCGGAGACGGGCGTCGACTTCATCTCCGTGGGCGCGCTCACGCACGGCGCGCGCTCGTTCCACGTCTCACTGGAGGTCCTCGATTGACCGCGCTCGAGATCGGCACGCTGCACGACGAGATCCGCGCGCTCGCGCAGGAGCGCGGCGCCGTGATCATCGCCCACAACTACCAGCGCCCCGAGGTGCAGGACGTGGCCGACTACGTCGGCGACTCGCTCGGGCTCTCGCGCCTGGCCGCGGACACCGAAGCCGAGGTGATCGTGTTCTGCGGCGTCCACTTCATGGCGGAGACCGCGGCGATCCTCAGCCCGGAGAAGACGGTGCTGCTCCCCGATCTCGGCGCCGGCTGCTCGCTCGCCGCGTCGATCACGGGCGACGAGCTGCGCGAGTGGAAGGCGAAGCATCCCGGCGCCGTCGTCGTGTCGTACGTGAACACGACCGCGGACGTGAAGGCGGAGAGCGACTACTGCTGCACGTCCGGCAACGCGCAGCAGGTGATCGAGGCGATCCCCGAGGACCAGGAGATCCTGTTCTTGCCGGACATGTACCTCGGGCTCTGGCTCGAGCGCGTCACGGGACGGAAGCTGACCATCTGGTTGGGCGAGTGCCACGTGCACGCCGGCATCCGGCCCGCGGACATCGAACGCTGGGAGCGCGAGGCGCCGGACGCCGAGCTCCTCGTGCATCCCGAGTGCGGATGCGCGAGCCAGGCGATGGCGTTCGGGAGCGAACGGACGCAGATCCTCTCGACGGAGAAGATGGTCGACTACGCGCGGCGCTCGCCGAAGCAGCGGTTCCTCGTCGCCACGGAGACGGGCATCCTCCATCGCCTCGCGAAGGAGGCGCCCGGCAAGACGTTCGAGCCCGTGCGCGAGGACGCCGTGTGCCGCTTCATGAAGGTGACGACGCTGGACAAGGTGCGCGACTCGTTGCGCGACATGCAGCACGTGATCACGGTCGAGCCCGAGATCGCCGACCGCGCGCGGCTCGCGATCGAGCGCATGGTGGCGATCGGCGCCCGCTAGTGCTCGAGGCGCACGAGGAGCTCGTAGAACCCGACGGCGATCGAGGACGAGAGGGCGACGCAGATCCCGGCGATCGCGAGCCAGCGCGTCGCGCGCAGGCGTCCGGTTCCACCGGCCCGCTCGAGGGTGCGCCAGATCTGGCCGCGGGCGCCACGGGCGAGCAGGAGCGCCGCCAGGCTCAGCGCCATCCCGATCGGGATCGCCCACACGGCGTCGAGGAGATGGATCTTCCCCGTCTGCCGCGACGCCGCCACCGCGGCCGGCACGACGAGGACGCCGCACAGCGCCGCGATCAGCGCGAGCGAGGCGCGGTGATTGGGGCGGCTACTGCTTGCGGTACGGCTTGCCATCGGCTGCGGGCGGAACGGTACGGCCGATCACGCCTGCCACGGCGATCAGCGTCAGGACGTAGGGAAGCACGTTGAACAGGGTAGACGCGGAGGCGGAGTACACCTGCAGTCGAAGCGCAACCGCGCTGGAGAAGCCGAAGAGCACCGCGGCTCCGAAGGCGCCGAACGGCCGCCAGTTGCCGAAGATCATCGCCGCGAGCGCGATGAACCCGCGGCCCTCGGTCATGTTCTCGGTGAACGTGCCGCCGCCGAATCCGTCCGACAGATAGACCCCGCCGGCGGCCGCAAGCAACCCGGATAGGACGACGCAGCCGTAGCGGACGAGATAAACGTTGATGCCGACCGTATCCGCAGCGCGCGGATGCTCGCCGCACGCGCGGATGCGCAGGCCGATCGGCGTCTTGAAGACGACAACGTACGACAGGATCACGACGGCGAAGCTCACCCAGATCATCAGGTTGAGATTGCCGATCGCCGGGCCGAGGAAGCCCAGGCTTGCGATCCCGGGCAGGTGCACATTCGGGATGTTCGACACGCCCTGCGGCACATAGTTGCCGTGGTAGATCTGGAAGAAGAAGTACCCGGTGATGCCGAGCGCGAGGAAGTTCACCGCCACCCCGCCGACGATCTGGTCGGCGCGCAGATGGATGGCGAAGAACGCGTAGATGAGCGCGAGCACGCCGCCCGAGAGCATGCCGACGATGAGGCCGACGACCCACGTACCGCCCTTGTCCGCGCCGTAGACGCCCCAGAAGGCGCCCATCAGCATCATCCCCTCGAGCCCGATGTTCACCACGCCGCTGCGCTCGGAGAACATGCCCGCGATCGCGCCGAACACGAGCGGCGTCGAGAAGGCGAACGTCTGCGCGATGAGCGCAGCGTTGAAGACGGCGTGGAGGTTCCCCGTCCCGGAGCGCGTCGCCAGCATGCCGAGGCCGATGCCGATCAGCCCGGCGGCGATCGCGCCGTAACCCAGGCGTTGCCGGCCGCGCGTGACCGTCCAGATGCCGAGCACGACGGCGACGACGCCGACGACGATCGGCCAGGTGTACGTCCGCGCCTCGATCGGCGGGATGGCGAGGAACGCGGCGAAGATCCCGAGCACGAGGCCGGCGTAGCCGGAGGTCGCAGGATCGCGGAGACGCGCGCTGAGCGGATTGTCCAGCCGTTGCGCCCAGGTGTTCACGCCGCCGCCTTCGCCGCGCGCGGCCGCAGCTTCTTGCGCGTGTTCCAGACGTACAGGATGAGGACGTCGGCTCCGACGAAGAGCACGATCAGCCCCTGGATCATGTACGTGAGGTTGCCGGCGAGCTCGGGCTGGATGACGTTCGAGGACAGCCCGTGCGTCGTGCCGAAGAGCAGCGCGCCGAAGAGCAGGGCGCCGAGGCCCGTGCCGACCGCGGTGTTGCGGCCGAGCAGGGCGACAGCGATGCCGAGGAACCCGACCGAGTTGACGGGGATGTCGGAGACGCCGAAGTGGTACAGGTAGCCGGTCATGTCGAGCGCGCCGGCGAGGCCGGCGAACCCGCCCGAGATCGCCATCGCGCGGACGAGGTTCTTCTTCACGTTGATGCCGCCGTACGCCGCCGCTGTGGGGTTGAACCCGACGGCGCGCACCTCGTAGCCGAGCGTCGTCCGGTTGAGCAGGACCCAGAAGACGACGAGCGCCGCGAGTGCGACGAAGAAGCCGACGTGCAGGCCCTGCAGCTCCTGCTCGCCCCAGAACACCGGCAGCTGCGCGCTCGTCGCGACGTCGTTCGAGATCGGAACGGTCTTGTTGGCCGCGTTCTGCAGCGGGCCGCCGTCGCCGAACAGCCACTCCCCCATCCAGATGGCGATCCAGTTGAGCATGATCGTCGAGATCACCTCGTGCGCTCCGACGGTCGCCTTCAGGAACCCGGCGATGCCGGCCCACAGCGCGCCGGCCAGCGTCGCCCCGCCGACGGCGATGAGGATGTGCGGCAGCGCCGCCATCCCCTGGAAGTCGTAGCCGAGCCAGTTGGCGACGTAGAGGCCGACGAAGTACTGGCCCTGTCCGCCGATGTTGAACATGCCGCAGCGAAACGCGAACGCGACCGCGAGGCCCGTGAGGATGAGCGTCGTCGTCTGCAGCAGTGTCTGCGTGAGGTTGTACGCCGACGTGTTTGCGACGTCGGTGGTCGGGTGGAAGATCCAGTTCAGCCCGGCCCCGTTGAAGATGTCGCGGTACGCGAGCAGCGGGTTGTGGCCGGTCGCGAGCACGACGAAGCCGCCTACGAGGAACGCGATCACCGCCGTCAGGACCGGGACGACGATGCCGCCGGCGCGCTGCTTCAGGGCGATGCTGGCGACGAGCGTTCCCGAGGACGCGGCCTCTTCCGGCGTCTGCGGCGCCGACCCGTGCGGATCGATCTCGCTCACGCCGCCGTCCGTTCCGCGCCGCCGAGCATCTCGAGGCCGATCTGCTCCTCGGACACCTCGCCCGTGTGGTCGCCGACGATCTCGCCCTCGTAGACGACGAGGATGCGATCGGAGAGCGAGAAGATCTCCTCCAGCTCGAGCGAGACGAGGAGGATGGCGCGACCTTCGTCGCGCTCGGCCACGATCCGGCGGTGCAGGTACTCGATCGCGCCGACGTCGAGGCCACGCGTGGGCTGAGCCGCGATGAGGACCTTCGGGTCGCGCGCGATCTCCCGCGCGACGACGACCTTCTGCTGGTTCCCGCCGGAGAGCCCGCCGGCCCGCGTCAGCGGCCCGCCGCCGCGGACGTCGAACTCGCGTATCAGCGTCGCGGCGTGCTGGATCATCCTCACCGGGAACAGCCATCCCCACTTCGCGTCCGGCGGCTTTGCGTAGTCGTGCAGGGCGATGTTCTCCGCGATCGTGAACTCGAGCACGAGCCCGCGCCGCTGGCGGTCCTCGGGGATGTGCCCGACGCCGATGTCGAGCATCTCGCGCGCGCTCGCGTCGTGCATCTCGCGGCCGGCGACGCGGATCGCCCCGGAGCCGACCTTCCGCAGCCCCGTGATCGCCTCGATCAGCTCCGTCTGGCCGTTGCCGTCGACGCCTGCGATGCCGACGATCTCGCCGGCGCGCACGTCGAACGAGACGCCGCGCACCTTGGGGATGCCGCGATCGTCGACGACCTGGAGGTCTTCCACCGAGAGCAGGACGTCGCCGGGCTGCGCCGGCGCTCTCTCGACGCGCAGCAGCACCTCGCGGCCGACCATCGCGCGCGCGAGCGACGCCTCGGTCGCGCCCTCGCGCGGCACCGTCTCGATCGCCTTGCCGCGGCGGAGCACCGTGATGCGGTCGGCGATGTCCAGCACCTCGTTCAGCTTGTGGCTGATGAAGATGATCGACTTCCCGTCCGCCTGGAGGCTGCGGATGATCCCGAACAGCTCCTGCGCCTCCTGCGGGGTGAGGACGGCCGTGGGCTCGTCGAGAATGAGGACGTCGGCGCCGCGGTACAGCGCTTTCAGGATCTCGACGCGCTGCTCCTGGCCGACGGTGATGTCGCTCACGAGCGAGCTCGGGTTCACCGCGAGGTTGAACTGCTCCGACAGCTCGCGCACCCGCCGCTCCGCACCGTGCTCGTCGAGAAGGACCCCGTTCCGCGGCTCGACGCCGAGGACGATGTTCTCCGCCACCGTCATGACCGGGATGAGCATGAAGTGCTGGTGCACCATCCCGATCCCGGCCTGGATCGCGTCGCGCGCAGAGCCGAAGGTCACCGGCTTCCCGTGCATGAGGATGGCGCCGCCGTCCGGCTTGTACAGCCCGTACAGGATGTTCATGAGCGTCGACTTCCCGGCGCCGTTCTCGCCGAGCAACGCGTGCACCTCGCCGCGGCGGATGTCGAGGCTGACGTCGTCGTTGGCGACGATGCCGGGGAACTCCTTGCGGATTCCCCGCATCTCGAGGACGAGCTCGTCGGCCACTACCGGGCGATCCTAACGCGGCCGGAAACAGAAAGGGCGGGCACGAGGCCCGCCCTTTCGGCGAAACGATCTGCGACCGTCTACAGGCCGGTCGGCACCTTCAGCGTGCCCGCGATGATCCTCGCGCGGTACTGGTTCATGAGCTTGATCCACGAGGCGGGAACGACCGGCGAGATCCTGCCGACGCCCATGCCGTGGTTCTTCAGGTCGAAGACGAGGTCCGAGCCGCCCTTGAACTGGCCGGCCGAGGCCTGCTGGATGGCGTCGTACACGCCGGTGTCGACCCGCTTCACGCCGCTCGTGAGCACGCGCTTCGCGTCCTTGTACTGGTCGACGTCGACGCCGATGCCCCAGATCTTCGCGTCGTCAGCGGCCTTCAGGGTGCCGAGACCGCAGCCGCCGGCGACCTGGAAGAGCACCTTCGCGCCCTGGGAGATCTCGTTCTGTGCGACCGTCTGGCACTTGTCCGTCGCGACGAAGTCGTTCGAGTACTGGACGATGACGTGCGTCCCCGGAACGACCTTCTTCGCGCAGTACCTGTACCCGGCGATCCAGATGTCGACCGGCGGGATCTTGATGCCGCCGACCGCGCCGATGGTGTTGCCGCCCATCTTCTTCGCCATCTTGGCGGCGAGCACGCCGACGAGGCAGCCCGACTCGTTGGCCATGTAGGTCAGGCCTTCGACGTTCTTGTAGAGCGGCGTGCCCTTCTTGTTCGAGAACGGCGCCGTGTGCACCGTGTAGTCGGTGATCGCGAAGTCGACGTTCGGGAACTTCTTCGCGTACGTCGCCTCCGTGTTCGCGAGCAGGAACCCTGCCGCGATGACGAGCTTCGCGCCCTTGCGGACGGCGGTGTTGAAGTTCGGCGCGTAATCGCTCGTCGCGTTCGACTGCAGCGCGAGGGTGCTGACACCGAGCTTCGCCTTCGCGTCGTTCAAGCCCTTCAGCTGGTTCTGGTTGAAGCCCTTGTCCGTGAACCGACCGATGTCGCTCACCAGTGCCGCAGTGAACGAGGCCTTCTTCGCGGCCGGCGACTTGCCGCCTCCGAGCGCCGCGCTCGCCGCAATCGACGCGACCAACACGGCCACGCCTGCCAGCGCAATCCAGCGGGAAACCTTCACTTGCCCTCCTAGTCCGTTAAAAAGCGAGTTCCCGGCGATCCTAGCCCGCTTTACGAGCCACCGGAAGGGGTGCGATGCAGGAGGAGGCGCTGCGGTGGGTGGAGGCGCGCGTGACCCCGGCCGGGCCGATCGAGCTCGCCCACGACAAGCCGTGGTCCCGCGTGTGGAAGGTGCCCCTCGCGGACGACGACGCCGCGTGGTTCAAGGTCTGCGCGCCCGTCCAGGCGTTCGAGCCGCGGCTGACGGCCGCGCTCCACGGCCGCTGGCCCGACCGCATCGTCGATGTGATCGCCCACGACGAGGAGCGCGCATGGCTGCTCCTGGCAGACGGAGGGACGCCGGTGGGCGCGTACGGGAACGCGCCCGATGCATGGGCTGCAGCCCTGCCGCTGTACGCCGAGCTCCAGCGCGGAGAAGTGGAACACGTCGGCGCGCACCTCGACGGCGGCGTCACCGACCGCCGGCTGGAGCGGCTGCCCGCGCTCTACGAGGACATGCTCCGCCGGGAGCTGCCGCTGGAGCCCGAGGAGTGCGAGGTACTGCGTCGCTTCGCCCGGGTGTTCGCGGAGCTCTGTCGCGAGCTCGAAGGCCCGGCCGTCCCCGAGACGGTCCAGCACGACGACCTCCACATCGGCAACGTCTACGCGAAGGACGAACGGATGCTCATCCTCGACTGGGGAGACGCGAGCATGGCGCATCCGTTCTTCTCGCTCGCGCGCGGTGGCGACGAATGGCCCGCCCGCCTCCGCAGGGCGTACCTCGAGCCCTGGGGACCCGGCCTCGACGAGACGCTCGAGCTCGCGCTCCGCGTGGGGTCGTTCGCATACGTGTTCGGATTCCTGCGCCTCTGGGACCACCTCGACGAGACCGCGCGTGAGCACTACCGAGCCGCGCTACCGAGGATGCTGCGGCGAGCGGTCGCTAGCGCTGCGTGAGCGCGTTCTCGTCCACGAGGACGCGGCGCGGCTTCGAGCCCTCGTAGCCGCTGATGATCCCGCGGCGCTCGAGCATGTCCACGAGGCGGCCGGCGCGCGTGTAGCCGACGCGCAAGCGGCGCTGGAGGAGCGAGACGGAGGCGGTCTGCGTCTGGATGACGATCTCGATTGCGCGGTCGAGAAGCGGGTCGTCGTCGGGGTCGAACTCGCCGTGCGCGCCGTCGTCCTCCGGGTCGGCGAAGACCTCCGGAAGTTCGAGGTAGCCCTCGTCCAGCTCCTGCTCGCGCTGCCGCGTCTGCTCGACGACGAGCGCAATCTCCTCCTCGGAGACGTACGCGCCCTGGACGCGCTGCAGCCGTGAGGTGCCGAGCGGCTTGAAGAGCATGTCGCCCTGGCCGAGCAGCGCCTCGGCGCCGTTCGTGTCCAGGATCACGCGCGAGTCGGTCTGCGACGAGACGGCGAACGCGATCCGCGACGGCACGTTCGCCTTGATCATTCCGGTGATGACGTCCACCGAGGGGCGCTGCGTCGCGAGCACGAGATGGATGCCGACGGCGCGCGACTTCTGCGCCAGGCGGATGACCGCGTCCTCGACCGCCTGCGGAGCGACCATCATCATGTCCGCGAGCTCGTCGATGACCACGAGCAGGTACGGCAGCGTCGGCTCCCCGCGCTGGCGGAACGCGCGGTTCGCCTCGTTCAGGTTGCGCGCGCGTACGGACGAGAGCCGCTCGTAGCGGCGCTCCATCTCCGCGAGGCAGTTGGCGAGGACGGCGGCCGCCTCCTTCGGGCTGGAGACCACCGGCGTCAGCAGATGCGGAACGGACTCGTAGTGGTTGAGCTCGATCCGCTTCGGGTCGATGAGGATCATCCGCACCTCGTCCGGCGTCGAGCGCAGGAGGATCGACGTCAGCAGTGCGTTGATGCAGCCGGACTTGCCGGAGCCGGTCGTGCCGGCGATGAGCAGGTGCGGCATGCGTGCGAGGTCGGTCCACACCGCGGTGCCGGAGATGTCCTTGCCGAGCCACACCGACAACGGGCTCGCCGTCGCCGGCATGTCCCCGAAGATGTCGCCGAGCGTGACGAGGTTGGGTGAGAGGTTCGGCAGCTCGACGCCCACCGCCTGCTTGCCGGGAATGGGCGCGAGGATGCGAATCTCCGTCGTCGCGAGCGCGTACGACAGGTCGTCCTTCAGACCGGCGACCTTCGACACCTTCGTCCCGGGCGCGAGCTGGAGCTCGAAGCGCGTCACCCGCGGCCCGGAGATCTGGCCGATGACGGTCGCGTCGACGCCGAAGTGGGCGAGCGTCGTGACGAGGAGGTCGGCGACGCGGGCCGAGCTCTCCTCGGTCGCCCCCTCCTTCTCCGGGCTGCGACGGAGGACGTTGCGGTCCGGCAGCTTGTACTCGGCATGCTCGGTGGTGACGTCCTCGAAGAGCTGCTCCTGGTGCACGACGAGCGGCTCCGGCTCGAAGCTCATGAGCGGCGACGGCGCCGCCGCCTCCGTGACGACGTCGGGGTAGGCCTCCTCCGCGTCGACGACCGGCTGCGTCTTCTTCGGCTTGGGCGCTGTTGCAGGCACCGCCGCAACCGCCGGCCGCGGGCGCCGCGCGCGGGTCGCCGCCTGGCGCATCTGATGATGGGAGCGGCGGAGGATGGCGCCCAGCGACGCTCCGGAGAGGAGCAGCGCGCCGACGAGCAGGAGCAACGCGCCGAGGATGGTGGATCCGGTGACGCCGATCGCCACGCCCACGGCGCCGCCGAGCACCTGGCCGAGGTAGCCGCCCTGGTCGCGTCCGAGGGCGATCATGAGGCCGAAGGCGAGCACGACGAGGCCGGCGCGGAAGGGACGCACGTCCACGAGCGCGCTGCGGGCGACCATGAGGCAGCCGAGCGCGACGAGGAGGACGGGCAACACCCACGAGGCGCCGCCCACGAGCGCCTCGAAGCCGTTCACGAGCGCGCGGCCGACCCACCCCCCGTTCCAGCCGGCGTAGCGCACGCTTCCGAGGAAGGCGCCGAACGCGACGAGGCCCAGCCCCCAGAGCTCCGGGTAACGCTTGACGAACCCCCGCGGCACGTGCGGAAGCGACCGCTTCCTCTTCGCGGGCGTGCGCCGTCGGGTGCGCTTGGCAGGCGCCATGCCCGGGTTCTTCGCCCTCGCTAGGCCGATACCTCCGCGACCGCCATGCCGTAGTACGTCGGCGCCGCATACGCGAGAAGCGTCGCGCGCGCATCCTCTCCCATCGCGCCCTGGAGCACGAGCAGCTGCCAGAGCGAGTCCGCCTTGCCCGCTTCGACGTGCTCGGCCAGCGGCCGGAAGTCGAGCTTGCCGGACCCGAGGATCTCGAGCAGCCGTTCGTCGTAGACCGCGGCGGCCGGATCGAAGCCGTACGGGCCTTCGGCGTCGTGCGCATGGCCGTGGTCGGCGGAGGCGATGAGGGCGTGGCGGCCGGGCAGGTTCGCGATCGCTTCGCCGAGGCGGATATGCGCTTCGAGCGGCAGGTCACGCGCCGGCACGACGACGACGACGCGCTTCGCCCGCAGGCACGAGAGCGGCACCTCGGTGCCCCAGTCGAGCGGGTGCTCTGCCGTCGCAGGATCGTTCCCGCCGAACGACACGCCGAGGATCGGGAGGTCGGCTTCGAGGACCGCGTGCGCCAGCTCGCGGTCCGTCTCCCACTCCCCCACCTTGCCGGCCACGACGACGGCGAAATGACCTTCGACGTGGACGTTGTGCGGCGTCACGACGATCGCGGTGTCGGGCGCGGCCGCGTCGAGCCGGCGCCCGAGCTCCTCCATCGCGGCTCGCAGGTCCGGCGCGAGGTCGAGGTCGCCGTGCGGCGCGATGGCGGCGAAGACGATCACGGGAGCGTCGCGATCCTGTCGATGAGCAGGTCGAGGAACCGGCCCGCGTCCACGTCCACGCCGACGTGAGCGTTCCGCCGCCCGCTCGTGACGAGCCAGCGGTCGACCACCGTCCTACCGTCGCAGAAGCGCGAAGACGTCTCGATCTCGACGTTGCAGTGCACCGTCTCGAGCAGGGAGGGGTCGACGACGTGCGCGACGGCCATCGCGTCGTGGATGGGCGAGCCGTCGAAGCCGTAGCGCTCCTCGTGGAAGCGCTGGAAGAAGTCGGACAGCTCGGCCACGACGCGCCCGGCGCGGCCCGTGTCGCGCAGGCGATCCGCGTGCGCGCGCGTGAACAACGCCTGGTGCGTGACGTCGAGGCCGACCATCGTCAGCTCGATCCCGCTCCCGAACACCGCCGCGGCCGCCTCCGGGTCGACGAACGCGTTGAACTCCGCCGCCGGCGTGATGTTGCCCTCCCCGATCGCGCCTCCCATCCACACGATGCGCTCGATGCGCACGCCGCGCTCGAGCAGGCGGGCGACGTTCGTCAGCGGACCGGTCGCGACGAGCACGACACCGGGCTCCAGCCAGCCGGCCGGATCGTCGCCCGAGGGCGCCGCGGACGGCTCCGGCAGGTCCGGCCCGTCCAGGCCGCTCTCGCCGTGCACGTGCGCCGCAGTGCGCAGCGGCCGCCGCAGCGGCGCGTCCGCGCCGCGTACCACTGGGATGTCCGCGCGGCCCGCGAGCTCGAGCACCTTCAGCGCGTTGCGCGTCGTCTTGTCCACGGTCTGGTTGCCGGCGACGGTGACGACGCCCCGCAGCTCCACTTCCGGGGAGGCGAGCGCGAGCAGGATCGCGATTGCGTCGTCGTGCCCCGGATCGCAGTCGATGACGATCGGGATGCTCAAAGGAGCGCGTCCACCTCGTCGGCCGTCGGGAGCGACGTCTGCGCCCCGAAGCGCGACGCGGCGAACGCGCCGGCCGCGCACGCGCGCCGAAGTGCCTCCTCGGACGACCGGCCCTCGAGCGTCGAGACGACGAAGCAGGCGGTGAACGCATCGCCGGCGCCGGTCCCGTCGACGGCCTCGATGCGCGGGGCGGCGACGCGCACGACCTCCACCCCGTCCTCGAACATGACCGCGCCCTCGGAGCCGAGCGTCACGACGACCACGCCGTCTCGCTGCGGCAGCGCCTCTTCCTCGAAGCGGTTGACGATGGTGACGTCCGCCGCCGGGAACGGCCCCCGGGCGGGCGCCGCGTTGAGGAAGAAGCGGTCGGGAGCGAGCTCGGATGCGCGCTCGACCGTCTCGAGCGGGATCTCGAGCTGGCAGAGAACCGCGTCCGTCTCCTCGATGTCGAGGTCGTCCGGCTTCAGCTCGAGGTTCGCTCCGGGCGCGACGACGATCTCGTTCTCGCCGGCGGCGTCGACGGTGATGAGCGCCACACCCGTCGGGCCCTCCACGCGCTTCAGCCGGTCGAGCTTGACCCCGGCGCGCTCGAGCTCGGCGAGCGCAAGGGGCGCGAGCTCGTCGTCCCCGACACACGCGATCAGCTCGACCTGGGCGCCGAGGCGCGCAGCGGCGACAGCCTGGTTCGCGCCCTTGCCGCCCGGAATGCGGCTGAAGGTCGCGCCGGTGACGGTCTCGCCCGCGCGCGGCAGCCGCTCCGCGCGGGCGACGAGGTCGACGTTGATCGACCCGACAACGGTCAGGCGAACTACCGACAAGCCTACGGCTCCTGGCTACAGGCGAGGTGAGAGGACCGCCGACACCGCATTCAGCCGCGGAGCCTAGGCGACGGTCAGGACGCGCAGGTCGTCGAGCGCGCCGCCGAGCAGGTTCTCGCGCAGGTCGAAGAGGCCCGCCCACAAGATCGACCGGTCGGGCACGAGCTCCATGCGTGCCGCGTCCGTGAGGCCCTCGAGCGCGCGCACGAGGACGGCGAGCTCGAGGTACGCCTGCGCCACCCGCTCCGCCGGGACGCGCACGCCGGCCCGGTCGAGGATCGGCTCCCAGTCGAGCAGCTCCGCCGCGCCCGGCCCGCCGTACCACGACCGCCCTTCCATCGCGTCCGTCTCGAGCTCGAGCAGGTAACGGTCGAGCGGATCCTCCAGGCCCGAGAGCGCGGTCTCGACGCGGTCGGCCGCGGTGCGGAGCGCCGCCTGCCGTCCGCCGGGCGTCGCGGGCTTCGGCTCGCCGCGCGCCCACTGCTCGAGCAGCCGGCAGAACGCAAGCGCAGCCGCCTCGGACGCGCCTAGCTGTGCGACGAGCCGCAGCGCCGTCGCCTGCTCGGTCGCACACTCCTCCAGCACGTCCGCCCACGTGGGCACGTAGCGGAGGCGATGGACCATCAGACTTCCACCAGGACGGGGAGGATCATCGGGCGCCGGCGCGTGCGGTCGTACACGATCCCGCCGAGCGCGTCGTGGAGATGCTCCTGCAGGAGCTTGATCTCGGTGACGTCGTCGCGGAGGAGTCCCTCGAGGACGCGGGCGGCCTCGCTGCGCAGCTCGTCCAGCAGCGGCTCCGCACCCTCGCCGAAGCCGCGGACGATCAGCTCGGGCGGCGCCGTCAGCGCGCCGGTGCCGTTCGAGGCCGCGAGAGTGGCGACGATGATGACGACGCCGTCCTCGGCGAGCCTGCGCCGGTCGCGCAGCGCGACGTCGTGAACGTCGCCGACGCCGAGGCCGTCGACGAACGTCATGCCGGCGGGGACGCGATCGACGATGCGCGCCTTCCCGTCCGCGAGCTCGACGACGGTGCCGTTCTCGGCCATGACGATGCAGTCGTCGGGAACGCCGCCCTCCCGGGCGAGCTGCGCGTGGGCGGCGAGCATCCGGAACTCGCCGTGGACGGGCATCACGGCGCGCGGCCGCAGCAGGCCGATCATCGTCCGCAGCTCCTCCGCACGCGCGTGGCCCGAGACGTGCACGGGCGCGTTGTCCTCGTGCAGCACCTCGGCACCCGAGCGAGCGAGGCGGTTGATGGCGTCGTGGACGCGCAGCTCGTTTCCCGGGATCGGCTTCGCCGAGATGATCACCGTGTCGCCCGCCTCGACCCTGACGGCCGGATGGTCGTTGTACGCGATGCGCGTCATCGCCGACATCGGCTCGCCCTGGCTGCCCGTGCAGAGGATGAGCTGTTCGCCCGGCGGCAGCTCGGCGAGCTCGTGCGGGCGGAGGATCGCGTCGTCGGGAACGTTCATGTACCCGAGGTTGCGCGCGATGTTCGCGTTCTTTCGCATCGAGCGGCCGACGAACGCGACCTTGCGGCCGCACTCGATGCCGACGTCGGCCGCCTGCTGCATGCGGTGGACGTTGGAGGCGAAGGAGGAGACGAGTATCCGGCCGGTCCGCGTCGGGAAGATCTGGCGGAAGGCCTCGCCGACGACGCGCTCGGACTGCGTGACCCCGGCCCGCTCGGCGTTCGTCGAGTCGCCGAGGAGCAGGTCGACGCCGCGGTTGCCGATCTCGGCGAGCTTGCCGACGTCGGTGCGCTGACCGTCGACGGGCGTGTGGTCGAGCTTGTAGTCGCCCGTGTGCACGACGCGGCCGCCGGGCGTCTCGAGCACGACCGCCGCGGCATCGGGGATCGAGTGCGCCACACGCACGAATTCGATCCGGAACGGGCCGAGATCGAACGGCTGGTCGCCGGGCGCGACCTCGCGCAGCTCCGCCTCGCGCGCGAGCCCATGCTCGTCCAGCTTCGACTTGATCAGGCCGAGCGTGAGCCGTGTGGCGACGACGACCGGAATGCGCACCTCGCGCATGAGATACGGCAGCGAGCCGACGTGGTCCTCGTGGCCGTGCGTGAGCACGACGCCGCGGATCATCTCCGCGCGCTCGACGAGGTAGGAGAAATCCGGAAGGACGAGGTCGACGCCGAGATGCTCGTCGCGCGGGAAGGCGAGACCGGCGTCGACGATGACGATCGAGCCCTCGGCCTCGTAGACGGTCATGTTCTTCCCCACCTCGCCGAGGCCGCCGAGGGGAATGATCCGGCAAATACCCAAGCTAGGCCCGGACCGGCTGGAGCACGCCGGCCCGCTCGAGGCAGGCGCGCACTTGCGCGAGCTCCTGGTCGGTGGGCTCGACCATCGGCAGGCGATAGCCGCCGACCTCGTGCCCGAGGAGATTGACGGCGGCCTTGATCGGAATGGGGTTCGTCTGGATCTTCAGCAGATCGAAGGCGGGCGCCATCTCGCCGTTCAATGCTTTCGCGCCCGCGGTGTCGCCGCTCTTGTACCGACGGACCATCTCCTTCGTCTGCGGCCCCCAGACGTGCGTGTGCACGCAGATGCCGCCCTCGCCCCCGAGCTCGAGGAAGGGATAGACGAGGTTGTCGTCGCCCGCGTACAGCGTGAGCCCGGCGTCGACGATGTGCCGCGCCTCGCCGAGATCGTCGTGCGCCTGCTTGACCGCGGTGACGTTCTCGATCTCTGCGAGCTCGGTGATGGTCTCCGGCTCGATGTTCACGACCACGCGGCTCGGGATGTTGTACGCGACCACCGGCTTGTCGGTGACGGCGGCGATCTCCTGGAAGTGGCGGACGATCGCGCGCTGCGGCGGCTTGTTGTAGTACGGCGCGACGGCGAGGATGCCGTCGACGCCGAGATCGTGCGCTTCGCCGGTCAGGTGGACCGAGTGCGCGGTGTCGTACGTGCCGGTGTTCGCGACCACCGTCGCGCGGCCGCCGACAGCGTCCACGGCGGCGGCGAAGAGCTCGAGCTTCTCCTCGTCGGTGAGCGTCGGAGCCTCCCCCGTCGTGCCCGCGACGACGAGGCCGTCGGAGCCGTTGTCCACGAGGTGGACGGCGAGCCGGCGAAAGCTGTCGACGTCGACCGACCCGTCCTGGTGGAACGGGGTGACGATCGCGGTCAGGACTTCTCCGAGCACGGGATTCATTTTACGTGAGCATGTCCGCAAGCTCGCGGAGGACGAAGAAGATTGCTTCCGAGAAGCTCGGATACGGCTGGATGGTGTCCACGAGGACGTCGACCGGCGTCGCCGCCCGGACGGCGAGCGTGAGCTGGCCGAGCCATTCCGTCGCCTGTGGGCCGACCGCCACGGCGCCCACGAGGATGCGCTCGGCCGGGTCGGCGAAGACGCGCACGAAGCCGTCCCGCTTCGGCCGCTCGTAGGTCGCAAGCCGTGGGGTCGCCGTCAGCTCCCAGCGTGCGGAGACGAGGCCGTCGCCGTCGGTACGCCCGACGGTCCCGACCTCGGGGTCGGTGAAGATCCCCGCCGGGATGGCGCGGTAGTCCGCCTTCGCCGGCCGTCCGACCATGTCGGCGGCGGCCACCCGGGCCTGGTACTTGCCGACGTGCGTGAAGGGTGCGATGCCCGTGACGTCGCCGAGCGCCCACACGCCGTCGGCGGCGCGCAGCCGCTCGTCCACCTCGATGCCGCGTGGCCCGACCGAGACGCCGAGCACCTCGAGACCGAGCCCCTGGACGTGCGGCCGCCGCCCGATCGCGACGAGAAGCTTCTCGGCGTCCACCGTGGAACCGTCCGACAGCGTCAGCCTGATCCCCGGCTCGACGCGCTCGACGCCGACGTCGGTACGGACGTCGATCCCCTCCGACCGGAATACGTCGGCGACGAGCGCGCCCGCCTCCTCGTGCACGCGGCCGAGCAGCCCTGGCCCGTGCTCGATCACCGTCACCCGCGCGCCCATGCGCGCGAAGAACTGCGCGAGCTCCGCACCGACCGGCCCGCCGCCCAGCACCGCGAGGCTCTTCGGCACCTCGTGTGCGCGCGTCGCGTCCTCGTTCGTCCAGTAGTCGACGCTGTCGAGCCCGTCGAGGGGCGGGATGGCCGGCGCCGAGCCGGTCGCGATCACGAGCCGGTCGTATTCGATCTCCGGGCCGTCCTCGACCTCGATCAGCCCGGGCCGCACGACGCGGCCGTACCCGCGCACGAACGCGCACCGCTGTCCTTCCAGCCACTCGAGCTGGCCGGTGTCGTCCCAGTCGCTCGTCACCCAGTCGCGCCACGACCAGACGCCGTCCGCTTCCGGGCGCTGCGGCTCGAACCCCGGCGCGCGGTCGAGCGACGAGGAGATCTCTGCCGCGCGCAGCATCGTCTTCGTCGGCATGCACGCGAAGTACGAGCACTCGCCGCCGACGAGCCGGCTCTCCACGAGCGTCAGCTCGATGTCGGCGTCGAGCCGGCGGAGGGCCCCGACGAAATGCTCGCCGGTCGACCCCCCGCCGAGAACGACGACGTTCATTTAGTCACGCAAGGCCGTTCGCCTTGAGGAACGCCTTGGCGACTGCCGCCGGCGTCTTCTTGTCGATCGCGACCGCCTTGTTCATCGCGCGCATCGCGGGAAGCGTGAGCTTCGCGGACACCGCGTTGATCGCGTGCTCGAGATCCATCCCGCCCGCAGCGAGCACCTTCTTGGAGATGATCGGCGCGACGTTCTGGAAGCCGAAGATGTGCTTCGTGTCGGTGAGCACTGTGTACTTGCTCTCCTGGAGCTGCGGGTCGGTCGAGAAGACGTCGCCCGCGGTGATCTTGCCTTGGTCGAGCAGCGTGTACACGCTGATGCTCGCCAGTTGCACGAACTTCGCCTGCTTGAGCCCGTAGATCTGCTTCAGCCCGAGGAGGCACGTGATCCGCTTGTCGCACTCGGGATAGCCCGCGAAGGTGAAGGACTTCACCTTCTTCATGTCACCGATCGTCTTGACGCCGAGCTTGTGCGCGGTCGCCGACAGCATCCCGAACGAGTCGGTGTCGTAGAACGGCGTCGCGTTCAGGAGCGTCAGCCCGCGCGTCTCCTCGAACTTCTTCGCGGCCGCGAACGTCGCCGACGCGGTCTTGGGAGACTTCTGCTTCGCGATGTCGAGCACGATCACGCCCGTGTACTCCGGCAGGAGGTTGATCTTGCCGGTCTTGATGGCCGTGTCGGCGAGCTCGGAGCTGCCGAGGCTGCCGGCGAACTTGACCGGGTAGCCCTTCGCCTTGAGCGCCTGTCCGTAGAGCTGGCCGAGGATGTACTCCTCGGTGAAGTTCTTGTTGCCGACGACGATCGTGGGCTTGGCCTGCGGAGTCGCGGAGGCGACTGCCGCCGTCCCACCCAAGACGATCGCGACACCCAACGAGATCGCGAAGGCCGCTTTCGCGGCACGCCGCGTGTGCTTCCTGATCATGGTTCCTCCCGTAACGGGGATAGATACCCCGTGGAGCCTATGGAACCGGGACAGGTCTAGGCGAGGCGGCTCTGCGGACGACCGAAAGAATTAAGGCGGCGAGGAACGCGAGCCCCGAGACCCAGAGCGAGGCGGCGACGACGCCTGCGAGGCCGTACGTCGGCTGGTTCACGATGATGTCGCCGAGCCCGCCGCCGCCGGCGATGGAGGCGATGGTCGCGGTTGCGATGACGAAGATCGCCGAGATGCGGATGCCGGCGAGCACCAGCGGCAGGCCGAGCGGGAGCTCGATCCGCGTGAGCACGTCGAGCTCCGTCATCCCCATCCCGCGCGCCGCGTCGACCACGTCGCGATCGCAGGCGTCGATGGCGAAGAAGGCGTTGGTCAGGATCGGCGGGATCGCAAGGACGACGAGCGCTGCGGTGTTGTTCCAGAAGCCGATCCCGAAGAGCGTCAGCCCGAACGCGATGAGGACGAGGCTCGGAAGCGCTCGGCCGACGTTCGAGACGCTGGCGGCGACGAAGAGCCCGCGGTGCAGATGTCCGAGCCACAGCCCGAGCGGCAGAGCGACGAGCAGCGCGATGCCGAGCGCCGCGCCGGAGAGCTCGAGATGCTGGCCGGTCTTCTCGAGTAGGAGATGCGGGTTCTCCCCCATGAACCGGAATGCGTGCACGAACGTCCTCATGCCGACCTCGCCAGCCTCGCCCACGGAGTCAATGCGCGCTGCAGGAGTACGAGCAGCCCGTCGGCGACGAGTGCGAGCACGACCACCATTCCGCCCGCGGTGAAGATCTCGGTCTTGAAGACGTCCTGCTCGAGCGCGACGAAGATCGGGCTGCCGAGCCCCTTGGCGATGACGAACGACGCCACGGTCGCGATCGAGATGGTCGACACCGTTGCGATGCGGAGGCCGGCGAGGATCGCCGGCAGTGCGAGCGGCAGCTCGACGCGAATGAACGTCTGCATGCGCGTGAAGCCGGAGCCGCGCGCGACGTCGACGATCTCGGCGGGGACGCCGCGCAGGCCCTCGATCATGTTGCGATAGAGGATGAGCAGCGTGTACGAGACGAGCGCGATCTCGACGGTCGTGACGCTGATCCCGGTGATCGGCACCAGCAGCTGGAAGAGGGCGAGGCTCGGGATCGTGTACAGGAAGTCGGAGACGGTTCCGATCGGCGGATCGAGCACGCGGAAGCGGAAGCCGGCCAGCGCGAGGGCGAACGCGATCGCGAAGCCGAGGCCGATCGCGATCGCGGAGAGCTCGATGTGCTGGATGAGCGCCGGCTGGAGCGTGTCGCTCCAATGCGCGCGCACCCACTCGGTGCAGAACCAGCCATTGTTCACCTCGCACGAGCTGCCCTGTCCGAAGTTCGGGATGACGGGGCCGCTCGCGACGATCACGACAGCAACGCTTCTCTCGTCACGGAGCCCACGACGGTGCCCGACTCGTCGGTGACCGCGAGCGTGTGGGCGCGCTTCTCGACGAGGAGCGCGAGCGCTTCGCGCAGCGTCGCCGTGCGCGGAAGGCGCGGGCCGTCTGCCGGCCCGCCGAGCTCGAGCTCGGCGAGCGTGCGGAGCGCGAGCGCCTTCAGCGAGCGGTCGGCGCCCACGAACTCGGCCACGAAGTCGTCGGCGGGCTGCTCGAGGATCGCCTTCGGCGTGTCGTACTGCGCCAGTTGGCCTCCGCGCCGGAGGATCGCAATGCGATCTCCGACCCTGATCGCCTCGTCGATGTCGTGCGTGACGAAGACGACCGTCTTCCGCACCTCCTGCTGCAGGCGCAGGAACTCGTCCTGCAGCCGCGCGCGCACGATCGGATCGATCGCGCCGAACGGCTCGTCCATGAGCATGAGCGGCGGGTCGCCTGCGAGCGCGCGCGCGAGGCCGACGCGCTGGCGCTCGCCGCCGGAGAGCTGCGCCGGATAGCGCTTCCCGTAGGACTGATCGAGGCCGACGAGGTCGAGCAGCTCCTGCGAGCGCGTGTGGATCCACGAACGCGGGCGGCCGTACAACCGCGGGACGGTGCCGATGTTCGCCTCGATCGTCATGTGCGGGAAGAGGCCGACCTGCTGGATGACGTAGCCGATTCCGCGGCGCAGCTGCACGAGGTTCTGCTCGCGGATGCTCTTGCCGTCGATGCGGATGTCGCCGCTCGTCAGCTCGATCAACCGGTTGACGAGTCGGAGCGCCGTCGTCTTCCCGCCGCCCGACGGGCCGACGAGCACGCAGATCTCGCCGGCAGGAACAGCGAGCGAGAGCCGGTCGACCGCCGCGCCGTCGGTGCCCGAGTATTGCTTGGTCGCCTCGTCGAAGACGAGCTCCGCGGCCTGGCCCGGCATCCGGTGAACTATGGCCTACAGGAGCGCGTCTAGGCCGACGGTGAGGCCCGGCGGCAGCGTGTCCAGCTTCTCGAGCGCAAGGAGGACGCCCTCGGCGAACGACTCGCGCGCGGTGGTGTCGTGGCGGATCGTCAGCAGCTGGCCCTCGCTGCCGAAGATCACTTCCTGGTGCGCGACCAGGCCGGGCAGGCGCACGGAGTGGATGACCGTGTCGCCGCCGATGAGCTCCGCGGTCGCCCGCGCCGTGCCCGACGGTGCGTCCTTCTTCGCCTCGTTGTGCAGCTCGATGACCTCCGCGCGCGGGAAGAACGCTGCCGCCTCGCGCGCGAAGCGCATCATCAGCACGGCCCCGATGGAGAAGTTCGGCGCGACGAAGAGCCGTAGACCGCTCGCGGCGGCGAGCTCGTGCAGCGGCTGCGGATCCCAGCCGGTCGTGCCGACGACGCACGAGACGCCCTGCTCGAGCGCGGCGCGCGCGTTCGCCGGCGCGGCGTCCGGCGTCGTGAAGTCGACGCACGCGTCGAGGCCGCGGACGTCCGGCTCGTCGCCGATCTCGATGCCTTTCACCGCGTGCCCGGCGCGCTCCAGCACGGGCTTGAGCGCGCTGCCGACCTTGCCGTCGGCGCCGAAGAGCGCGAGCTTCACGCCGCCATCCGAACGACGCCGTTGCCGATCGCGGCGCGGAACCGGTCCTCGTTCGGGCCGACGCAGGCTGCGGAGAGCCGGTCGGAGGCGAGCAGGACGCCCGCCAGCTCGGCGACCGCGTCGGGCTCGACCGCGTCCACCTCGGCGATGATCCGGTCGAAACTCAGGAGCTCGGTGTCGGTGATGAGCGACTTGCCGAGGCGGCTCATCCGGTTCGACGTCGACTCCATCGAAAGCGAGATGCGGCCCTTGATGCTCTCCTTCGCGCGCTCGAGCTCGCCCTTGCGGAACGTGCCGGCGGCGATCTCGGCGATCTGCTCCGCGCAGATCTCGACGCACGTGGCGAGGTTCTCCTCGCGCGTGCCGACGTAGATCCCGATCAGGCCCGTGTCGGTGTACTGCGATGCGAACGTGTACACCGAGTACGCCATGCCGCGCTTCTCGCGGATCTCCTGGAAGAGGCGCGACGACGCCGAGCCGCCGAGGATCGAGTCGAGCAGCGACGCCGCGAAGCGGCGGCGGTCGGAGCGGGAGATGCCGGGCGCGCCGAGGCAGAGGTGGTACTGCTCCGTGTCCTTGCGCTGGAAGCGCAGGCCCGGCGGCGGCGCCTGCGTGAGCGGGCAGCGCACCCGCGGCGTCGAGCGGGCCGCGGCGGCGCTCTTCCGCTCGAAGCGCTCGAGCAGCGAGACGAAGCGGTCGTGCGCGATGTTCCCGGCGGCCGCGACGACGATGTTTCCGCCCGTGTACATCGACCGGTGGTACGCGGCGACCGAGCGGCGCGTGACGGACGAGATCACGTCGGCGGTGCCGATCACGGGCCGGCCGAGGGCGTGACCGCCGAACACCGCCTCGGAGAAGAGGTCGTGCACGAGCTCCTGCGGCGTGTCCTCGTACATCGCGATCTCTTCGAGCACGACCTCGCGTTCCTGGTCGAGGTCGGCGAACGCCGGGGCGAAGACCATGTCGGTCATCACCTCCAGCGCCTCGTCCGTGTGGCGGTCGGGCACGCGCGCGTACACAACTGTGTGCTCGCGCGACGTCGCCGCGTTCAGCTCCGCGCCCATGGCGTCGAACGTCTCCGCGATCTGCTGCGCGTCGTAGGAGCGCGAGCCCTTGAACAGCAGGTGCTCGATGAAGTGCGACACCCCCGCACGGTCGTCGCGCTCGTCGCGCGAGCCGGCGCCGATCCAGAACCCGATCGCGACCGAGCGCACGCTCGGCACACGCTCCGAGATGACGCGCTCGCCCGAATCGAGCTCGGACAGGACGTACTTCTGCACGCCCCGATGGTATGCGACCGCTCTAGTAGTACTAGGCGACGAACTGGAGGCCGGAGCCCGAGCGCTTGGCCTGGTACAGCGCTTCGTCGGCGAGCCGGAAGAGCGCCTGGGCGTTGTCCGCGTCGTCGGGGCACGAGGCGACGCCGAAGCTCGCTCGCAGGTCGTCCAGCTGGTCGCGGATGCGGCCGATCACCTCGCGCGCGTCGTCATCGGTCGCCTCGGCGAGCAGGAGCGCGAACTCGTCGCCGCCGATGCGGAATGCGTTGTCGCCCTTGCGCAGCGCCTTCTCGATCGTCCGCGCGAACATCTGCAGCACCTCGTCGCCGCCGGCGTGCCCACGCCGGTCGTTCACGCTCTTGAAGCTGTCGAGGTCGCACACGACGAGCCCGAACTTGCGGTCATAGCGCGACGAGCGCGCGACCTCGGCCTCGAGACGCTCGACGAAGGCGCGCCGGTTCAGCAGCCGCGTCAATGGATCGTGGTCCGCGAGGAAGCTCAGCTCGCGCACGCGCTCGGCCGAGACGATTGCCGCAGCCGCCTGGTTGGCGAAGATGCGGAGCGCCTGCAGCTTCTCGCTCGACGGCAGCAGCCGGTCGACCGGCTCGTCGGCGGAGAGGATCCCGATGATCGCGTCGTCGGCGTCGCGCAGGGGCACGAGCAGCCAGTGTCGGTTCCACGCGTGCGGACCGCGGCCGTTCAACTTCGACGCGTACGTCATCTTCTCCCGCGAGACGAGGCGCTCAGCCTCTTCATTCGGGACGAGAAAACAGCCTTCGACCTCGAACGCCGCCTCGAAGAGCGGCAAGAGGTCGGGCAGATAAACCGGGGCCGTGACGACGGTCTCTCTGTTCCAGCCGACAGCCGCACCCGCGCTCACGCGGCTCGTCTCAGGATCCGTCAGCAGCACCAGGACGTTCTGAAAGCCGAGCGCGTCGCGGACGCCGACACACACACGCTGCATGATCGCGTCCGCGCTCGGATGCGCGGTGAGACCGGTCGACACGCGCAGCAGCTGCTCCAGCGCAAGCCGGTGTCGCGCAGCGTCCGCGGCCTCCTGCGCCGACTGCAGCGCCATCGCGGCGTGGTCTGCAAGCGCGACGAGGACGTCGAGGTCCTCATCGGTGGGGCGCAGCCGGTTCACGGGCTCGTCCACGGACAGGATCCCGAGGAGATGGCCGTCGTGGTGTCGCATGGGAGCGAAGAGCGCGTCCAGCGGATGCCAAGCGTTCTCGCCGACGCCGGCCGCTTCGTCCGGGAGATAGAAGTCGTCGCTGAGCGTGCCCCAGTCGAACTCGCCCGCGGGAACGACGTATGCGCCCCGCCGGTGGAAGCGCTCTGCGAGCAGCGGCTCCCACTCCTCGATCCGGCGCACGTGGCCGACGAGGGTCTTCTTCGCCTCCTCGCCGCCGTGCACGGCGGCCGTCTGGAAGTCGTCCCATTCAGGCCGGTACAGGTTGACCGCGACCGTGCCGTAGCCGAGCGACTCGGCGATGACGCGCGCTATCGCCCACAGCAGCTCGGGCACGTCGCCGGCCGTGCGGACGAGCCGCGTGACCTCGAGCAGGCCGCGGAGCGGAGAGACGGGTAAAAGGTTCGGCTGGGCCACAGAGCGAGCGACTCCTCACCCAGGTCATCGGCACGAACGGCTGCTTTGGGTTACCCCCAAAGAGTGAGAGGGCGGCCCGAAGGCCGCCCTCTCATGCGGTTTTACCTAACGCCGGCCGCGGCCGCCGCCGCCGCGACGGTCGTCGCGCCGCGGGCGCTCCTCCTCCGGAGGCCTCGGCGGTGCGTCCTTCGCCCGCTCGATCAGCTCCTCCGGCTGGACGAGGCGACCGTCCTCGTGCTTCGCGATGAGCTTCAGCCCGATCCGGCCGCGCGCCTTGTCCACCTCCTGGACGACGACGTCGACGACGTCGCCGCGCGCCATGACGTCCTCGATGTGGCCCACGCGACCGGGGCCGACGTTCGAGACGTGCAGGAGACCGTCGGTCCCCTTCTTCAGCTCCACGAACGCGCCGAACTGCGTCGTCTTCACGACCTTGCCGGTGTAGGTGTCCCCCACCTCCGGCTCCTTCGTCAGCGCCTGGATCGCAGAGATCGCCGCGTCGGCCTTCGTGCCCTCCGTGGCGTAGATGAGGATCGTGCCGTCCTCCTCGATGTCGATCTGCACCTCGTAGTCGGACTCGAGGCCGCGGATCGTCTCGCCACCCTTGCCGATGACCATGCCGATCTTCTCCTGGTCGATCTTGATCGACGTGATCCGCGGTGCGTTCTCGGAGAGCTCGGCACGCGACTCGGGAATGACCTCGAGCATCTTGTCGAGGATGAACTCTCGCGCCCGCTTCGCCTGCTCGAGCGCGTCCCGCATGATCTGCTGCGTGACGCCGGTGATCTTGATGTCCATCTGGAGCGCGGTGATGCCGTCCCGCGAGCCGGCGACCTTGAAGTCCATGTCGCCCAGGTGGTCCTCCGCGCCCTGGATGTCGGTGAGGATGACGTAGTCGTCGCCCTCCTTGACGAGGCCCATCGCGATGCCGCTGACCGGCGCCTTGATCGGCACGCCGGCGTCCATGAGCGACAGCGTCGAGCCGCACACCGAGCCCATCGACGACGAGCCGTTCGACTCGAGCGTCTCGGAGACGATGCGGATCGTGTACGGGAACTCGTCCGCACTCGGGATGACCGCCTCGAGCGCCCGCTGGGCGAGCGCGCCGTGGCCGATGTCACGCCGCTTCGGGCCGCGCATGAAGCCCGTCTCCCCGACCGAGTAGGGCGGGAAGTTGTAGTGGTGCATGTACCGGCGCTCGGCCTCGAGCGAGAGGTCGTCGATGCGCTGGCCCTCCTTCGCGGTGCCGAGCGTGAGCGACGAGAGGATCTGCGTCTGGCCGCGCTGGAACAGGCCGGAGCCGTGCGAGCGCGGGTTGACGCCGACCTCGACCTCGATCGGCCGGATCTCTTCGGTGCCGCGCCCGTCGGGCCGCCGCTTGTCCACGGCGATCTTCTTCCGGACGAGGTCCTTGTAGATCGAGTCGCCCGCCTTCTTGATGTACGAGCGCGTGACCGAGTCCTTCGCCGGCTCCTCGCCGTCGGCCGTGACCGGCCCGGCGGGGAACGGAAGGCGAAGCTCCTCGCCGATGCGCTCGAAGAGCAGCTGCCGCTTCGCGGACTTCAGCTGCTTCGAGTCCTGCTCGGCGTCGGTCAACGCCCGCAGGTCGTCGCCGAACTGCTCGCGCAGCGGGCCCTCGACCGCGGTCGTGCGCTGCTTCTCGAGCAGCGCCTGGAGTGCTGCCCGCACCTGCACCTGGCGCGTGATGTCCTCGTCGGTCGAGTCCATCGAAAGCGCCGGCGCAAGCTCGGCTGCGAGCTCCTCGACGATGCTGCTCGCATCCTTCAGGCCGACTTGCTGGATGCGCTCCCAGACCGTGTGGCCGTGGTCGCGCTCGGTCTCGGCGACGAGCTCGAGGTCGAGCCACTTCGCCTTGCCGGCCTGCCGGCGCAGGTCCTCCTGCGCCTCGCACAGCTTCACGATCTCGCGGTGGGCGATCTCGAGCGCCTCGAGGATCGTGTCCTCGGGGATCTCCTCGCCGCCCGCCTCGACCATGGTCAGGCCTTCCTTCGTGCCGACGACGATGAGGTCGAGGCTCGCGTCGTCCTCCATCGCGCGCAGCGTCGGGTTGACGACGAGCCGCCCGTCGATGAGGCCGATGCGGACCGCGCCCACCGGGCCGAGGAACGGCAGCGGCGAGATCATCAGCGCCGCGGAGGCGCCGTTGATGCACAGGATGTCGTGCGCCGTCACGAGGTCGGCGGACAGGACGGTGCAGATGACCTGCACCTCGTTGCGGAAGCCCTTCGGCCACAGCGGCCGGATCGGCCGGTCGATCATGCGCGCGGTCAGGATCGCGCGCTCCGTCGGACGTCCCTCGCGCTTGAAGAAGCCGCCCGGGATCTTGCCGGCGGCGTACATGCGCTCTTCGACGTCCACGGTGAGCGGGAAGAAGTCCGCGCCTTCGCGCTGCTCCATCCGGCCCTGGGCGGTCGCGAGAACCATCGTCTCGCCGGAGCGAACGACGACGGCCCCGTCCGCCTGCTTCGCGAGCTTGCCGGTCTCGAACGTGATCTCCTGCTCACCCACCTGCACGGAGACGCGAGCCCGTTGCTCGGTCGTGATGCTCATCGATTTTCCTCCACTCTGCTTCGGGCGGAGAGTGGGAGTTGAGACAGCCCCGTGCGCCGGAGCTCGCTCAACTTCCACTCCCCTGTTTGGCCCCGGCCTATCTACGTAGGCCGAGCTCCTTGATCAGGGCGCGATAGCCCTCGAGGTCGTGCTTCTGGAGATAGGTCAGGAAGCGGCGGCGCCGGCCGACGAGCTTCAGCAGCCCGCGGCGGGAGTAATGGTCGTGCTTGTGCGTGCGCAGATGCTCGGTCAGCTCGTTGATGCGCTGCGTGAGCATCGCGATCTGCACCTGCGGCGAGCCGGTGTCGGCCTCGCCGCGGCCGTGCTTCTTGATGATCTCCAGCTTTGCTTCCTTGGTGAGGGCCATGAGCCTCCCTGGTAGTCGTCTCCCGAGCCTCCGCTCACCGCGCGAAGGAAGACACGCGCTGCGGCCGAGGCTGGGTCGCTCGCTAGGGTAGCAATCCCGCATGGTTCCTGCCTTCGCGCTGACTCCGGCAGTGGCCGCCGGCCACCCTGCCACCGCCGCGGCGGGCGTCGAGATCCTCGTGGGCGGAGGCTCGGCCGCCGACGCCGCCGTCGCCGCCGCGCTCGCCTCGTGCGTGGCCGAGACGGTCATGACGGGGCTCCTCGGCGGCGGGCATGCGGTCTATTGGGACGCTGCGTCGGACCGGGCGAGCAACCTCGACTGCTTCTGCGCCGTGCCCTCCGGATCGGGTGGCGAGCTCGTCGAGCTCGACGTGCCCTTCGGCGAGGAGCTCGTCCACTACGCCGTCGGGCCGGCCAGCTGCGCCGTCCCGGGCGTCGCGGCGGGGCTCGGCGCGCTCTGGGAGCGGCACGGCCGCCTGCCGTGGCCGCGGCTCGTCGAGCCGGCGCTCCGCCTCGCCCGCGCCGGCGTCGAGATGCCGCCGGCGCATGCCGCGTGCCTGGAGATGCTCGCGCCGGTGATGACGATGCGCGAGGGCGCGCGCATGTACGCGCCCGGCGGCCGCCTTCTCCGTGCGGGCGACCGGCTGGAGCAGCCCGGGCTCGTCGCGGCGCTGGAGTCGCTCGCCGCCGAGGGCGCGGCCGGCGCATACATCGGCACCATCGGACGTTCGCTCCTCGCGCTCTCGGACGAGCGCGGCGGCCTTCTGACGGAGGCTGACCTCCAGGCGTACGAGCCGCGGTGGACCGAGCCCGCCGAGGCGGCGTGGCTCGGCTTCCGCTTCCTCACGCGCGCAGGCTTGTCCGGTGTGCCGGCGACGTTCGAGCGCCTGCCGCGACTGCGCGATCTCCGCCCCGCCGACCGGGTCCTCGCGCTGCTCGACGCGCTGGACGAGGGACCGGGGCCGGAGACGCACACGACGAACCTCGTCGCCGTCGACCGGGACGGGAACGCATGCGTGCTGACCACGAGCCTCGGCCTCGGATCCGGCGACTGGCTGCCGGGCCTCGACCTGCACCTGAACAGCATGCTCGGCGAGGTCGACCTCCTGCATGGGCCGATGGAGCCCGGCCTCCGCATGCAGAGCATGATGGCGCCGAGCATCGCGCTCGACGGCGACGGCCCCGTGCTCGCGATCGGCGCGGCCGGCGGGACCCGGCTGCGCACGGCGCTCGTCGGCGTGGTGGCGGGGATCCTCGACGAGGGCCTGTCGCCGCAGGAGGCGGTCGACCGTCCGCGGGCTCACTCCGCCGCCGGCGTCGTCAACGTCGAGCCCGGCGTGGACGAGGACGCGATCGCGCAGCTCGAAGCCTCGGGCCGGCCCGTCCGGCGCTGGCCGGCACTGCACCACTATTTCGGCGGCGTCAGCGGAATCGGGCGGCAAAGCGCGGCGGCCGACCCACGGAGGAGCGGCGTCGCGCTTTCGGCTCGAGACCGATCCTGACCGGGATCCATCCGACGTACCCGCAGGCGGGGCAGCCCGGGTTCATCTCGTTCGTCCCGCCGACGGTGGGCTTCGCGTAGACGCCGCCGCACTCGAGGCAGCGCACGCTGGCGAGCAAGGCCAGCCGGTTGGACGTGGGGTTCATAGCGGCTTCCATACCCACGAAGATGCCGCCGGACGGAAAAACTCACGCTGGGCGTCGAGCCTCGCGCGTGCGGCGGACGTCGGCCGCGATCTGCTCCACGAGCTCCGCCTCCGAGGCGAAGGCCGCCTCGTCGCGCAAACGCTCCCACAGCTCGACCACGAGCCGGCTCCCGTACAGGTCGGCCTCGTGGTCGAGGAGATGGGCCTCGACGCGCCGCTCGGTGCCGCCGTAGTGCGGATTCGTCCCGATCGACACCGCGGCCCGCTGCCCGAGAGCGGAGCCGGCGTAGATGCCGAGCGCGGGCACGAGCAGGCCGGGTGCGACGTCGAGGTTCGCGGTCGGGAAGCCGAGCCCGGCGCCGCGATGCTCCCCGTGCACGACGGTTCCCTCCACCTCGGCAGGCCGTCCGAGCAGCTGTGCCGCCTGCGCCACCTCGCCCGCAGCCAGCAACCGGCGGATCTGGCTGGACGAGACGTTGTCGACGAGCGGGACGCGGCGGACGTCGAATCCGAGCCGCTCCAGAAGCGCGAGGTCGCCCGAGCGCCCGCGCCCGAAGCGGAAGCCGTCGCCCGCTGCGACGACCTCGGCGCCGATCGCGCGGAGCATCGACTCGGCGAACTCCTCCGCCGCGAGCTCGGCGAGGACCGGGTCGAACCGGCACACGAGCGCGTCCTCGATGCCTCGGTCGGCGAGCAGCTCGAGCCTGCGCTCGAGCGTCGTCAGGAGCTCGACCGGCTCGCCGAAGAGCGAGCGCGGATGCGGGTCGAACGTGACCACGGCGGGCCGGAGGCCGGACGCCGTCGCCGCCTCGAGGACGCGCGCGTGCCCGCGGTGGACGCCGTCGAACGTCCCGATCGCGACTGCGCGGCGCGCCGGCCCGAGCTCCTCTGGGCGATGCGCGACGTTCACAGCGCGGCGAGCACCTCAGCCTCGCCGAGCAGCCGCCCGGGGTCGAACGCCTCCGGCAGGACTGCGTCCTCGACGGAGAAGGGGCCGACCTCGGTCCGCCGCAGCGTGCGGCAATGGCCGCCGAGCGCCTGTGCGATCGCGCGGACGTAGGTGCCACTGCTCACGCGGAGATCCAAGGTCACGGTCGTTGCGTCCCGGTCGACGAGGTCGAGCGCATGCACGATCGAACGCCGCAACGGCATCTCGACTTCCACTCCGCGCCTGTGCAGCTTGTACGCACGTTCGCCGCCGATCTTCACAGCCGACGCGGCCGGCACCGGCAGCTCGATCTCGCCGCGCAGGCGCTCGAGCTCGAGCGCCGCCGGCGGTTCGTGCCGCTCGACCACCTCCCCTTCCGGGTCGCCGGTCGTCGTCGTCGCCGTCAGGTCGATCGTCGTCAAATAGCGCTTGTCGAGGCCGACGAGACGAGGCGCGAGCTTCGTCGCGCGTCCGGAGAGGAGGAGGAGCAGCCCGGTCGCGAACGGGTCGAGCGTGCCGGCGTGTCCCGTGCGCGCGCCGGTGACACGCCGGATCTGCGCGACGATCGCGAACGACGACGGGCCGGCGGGCTTGTCGACGAGCGCGACGCCTGCCGGCTCAAGCGCTCGCGCGGGCACGTTGCTCCACGAACCCGTCGCGGACGATCGCGGTGATCTCCTCGATCGGCAGATCGCTCGAGAAGCCCGCGGCCTGGCGATGGCCGCCGCCGCCGAAGCGCCGCGCGATCGCCGACACGTCGAGCTCGTCGACGCTCGACCGCAGCGATACGCGTCGCGTCGGCCCGTCTTCGCGCGGCGGTTCGCGGATCAGCACTGCGAGCTCGGATCCCTCGACGGCGCGCAGGTAGTCGATGATCCCCTCCGAGTACGCCTCGACCGCGCCGACGTCGGAGAAGTCGGTGCGCAGGAGCACGGAGACGACGATGCGGCCGCCCTCGAGCACCTGCGCGCGGTCGAGCGCCCGCGCGAGCAGCTTCAGCTTCGCGAACTCGACCGACTCGTAGACCTGCTGGAAGACCGCGTGCACGTCGGCGCCGGCCTCGACGAGCTCCGCCGCGAGACGCAGCGCCTTGGGCGTCGTGTTCGTGTACTGGAAGCGGCCGGTGTCGGTGACGAGTGCGATGTACAGCGGCTCGGCGATGTCGGAGGTGATCTCGACGCCGAGCTCGCGGAAGACGTCGCGCATGACCTCGCCCGTCGACGACGCCTCGGCGGCGATCAAGTTCACGTCGCCGAATCGAGAGTTGTCGTGGTGATGGTCGATGTCGAGCTTGAGCTTCGCGGCCATGAGCGGCGTGGGGTCCGGGCCGATGCGGTCGGCCTTCGCGCAGTCGACGGCGACGAGCACCCGCTCCGCGATGTCGGCCGGCACCTCGCGGGTGACGTCGTCGAGGGGCATGAAGGCGTACTCGCGCGGGATGGGCGAGTCGCCGCTGAGGTACATGATCGCGTCCTTGCCGAGCTGGCGGAGTGCGAGCGTCGTCGCGAGCAGCGAGCCGAGCGAGTCGCCGTCCGGGTTCTCGTGGCTGACGACGACGAAGCGGTCGTTCGCGCGAAGCGCGTCGACCACGGCCAGCAGGTCACTCGTCGTCTGGGGCGAGCTCATCGATGAGGTGGGTCATGCGCACGCCGCGCTCGACCGACGGATCGTACTCGAACGTCAGCTGCGGGGTCCGTTTCATTCTCAGCTCGCGCGCCAGCCTCCCCTGCAGCAGCCCGTGGGCGGCGGCCAGCCCCTGGAGCGACGCCTTCCGCTTGCGCGCCGATCCGAGGACGCTCACGTACACGGTCGCCTGCCGAAGGTCCTGCGTCGTGTCCACCCCGGTGACGGTGACGAGGCCGATGCGCGGATCCTTCAGCTCGAGCATCGCCTCCGCCAGCACCTGGCGCACCGACTCGTTCACCCTCCGCATCCGGTCGGTCATGGCCCCTAGTGTCGCAAGGGCGCGCCCGCGAGTGCGGCGATGATGCCCGCCGCCCCGGCCAGGAGCAATGTGGCCACGATGCTCCGGCGGAGCAGGAAGAGAGCAACGACGGCTGCGGCGGGGACGCCGAATTAGCACTCCTCGGGCAGCGCCCGCCCGAGCGAGACTGCCACCCCGACGATCGCGCCGATCGCCGCCGGGCCGGTGCCGGAGCGGGACGGGCGTCGCTGTCACTCGTCGGGATCGACGATGAACCGTTCGGCGAGCGCGACCTCCCACTCCTGGCCGCGCAGCCACCGCTCCGCCTCGTCCAGCAGCCGCTGGGCTTCGTGGTGCTCGCGCGCGGTGCATGCGACGGTGATCCGCGCGCGCTGCCAGACATCGTGGTGGTCGACCTCGGCGACCGACGCGCCCACGCGGCGCTGGAGCTGGGCCTTCGCCGACCGAAGGTGGTGTCGCTTCTCCTTCAGGGAGTGCGATCCGGGGAACTGCAGCTCACACGTGAGGATGCCGACGAAGCCGCTGGCCATCAGGACACAAGTCTGTCGATCACCTCGGCCGCCTCGCGCACCGCACGCACCTCGCCGGCGCTGGCGTCCGCCAGGAGCGATTCGAGCACGTCGAGACGGCGGCTCCGGCCGCGTTCGAGGATGCGCTTCCCCTTCACGGTCGCCAGCAGCCGAATGGCGCGTCCGTCGGTGGCGTGCGCCTCGCGCCGCACCAACCCGTCGCGCTCCATGCCGGCCACGAGCTTGCTCATCGTCGGCGCGGTCACCCGCTCCGCCGTTGCCAGCTCACCGAGGGTTCGCGGGCCTCCGAAGACGAGCACCGAGAGCGCGGACGTGCGCGCGGCGGATATCCCCATCGCCTCCTCGTCCACGCGGTTGACCCGGCGGAGCAGGTGGATCGCCGCGGAATGCATGCGATCCGCAGCGTCTCTGCGGCTTGACATAGGTAGTTAGGCTAACTAATGATTTCGAGCATGTCCATCTTCGAGCTCATCGACCAAGACGACGCGGACGGCGTTCGCGCGCTCGTCAGCGAAGTGCCCGGCGCGCTCCACGAGCGGGACGACCAGGGGCTCTCCCCCCTCGTGCACGCTGCGTACCGCGGTCGCGGCCCCGTCTTCGAGGCGCTCTTGGTCGCAGCGCCGACGAGCGACCCATGGGACCGCCTCGTCGCCGGCGGCGTCAGCGGCCTGCCCGCGCCGGACGCCTGGAGCCCGGACGGCTTCACGCCGCTCCATCTCGCCGCTTTCGTGCACAACGCCGCCGCGGCGCGGGCTCTGCTCGACGAAGGCGCCGACCCGAACGTGCTCGCACGAGCGTCGTTCGCCCGGGTCACGCCGCTCGGCACGGCCGCCTTCAGCGGCGCGGTCGACGTGGCCCGCGTGCTGCTCGAGCACGGAGCCGATCCCTCGATCACCGAGGCTGGCGGCGGGACGCCGCTCGACGTCGCCCGCGCGAACGGCTACGACGAGATCGTGGAGCTGCTGACGTCGGTCTAGGACGCTGCGGCGGATGAGATTCGTCGAGCGACGTCCGCTCGACTTCGCGCGTCTCGAAGACCTCGAGCACGTCGCCTTCCTTCACGTCGTTGAAGCCGTCGCCAAGGCGTCGCTTGCGACGCCGGCCATGAGAGGACGCGCCGATTCACTCGGCGCGTCCGCTTCTGCTAGGACGCTGCGGCGGAAGGAGATTCGTCGAGCGACGTCCGCTCGACTTCGCGCGTCTCGAAGACCTCGAGCACGTCGCCTTCCTTCACGTCGTTGAAGCCGTCGAGCAGGATGCCGCACTCGAAGCCTTCCGCGACTTCGCGCGCGTCGTCCTTGAACCGCTTCAGCGCCGAGATGGTCGTCGTGTAGATGACCGTGCCGTCGCGGATGACGCGGACGTCCGCGTTTCTCCGCACGACGCCGTGCGTGACCATGCAGCCGGCGATCGTGCCCAGGCGCGAGACCTTGAACAGCGCGCGCACCTCGGCTTCGCCGATCGTCTCTTCGGTCTTGACCGCGGCCAGCTTGCCGACGAGCGCCCGCTCGATGTCGTCGGTGAGCTGGTAGATGACGTTGTAGACGCGGATCTCGACGCCCTCGCGGGACGCGAGCTCACGCGCCTCCGCGTTCGGGCGGACGTTGAAGCCGACGATGAGCGCATCGGATGCCGACGCGAGCATGATGTCGTTCTGGGTGATCGCGCCGACGCCCTGGTGGATGACGTTCAGGCGCACCTCGGAATGCTCGAACTTCGACAGCTCCGAGACGACGGCCTCGACCGAGCCGACCACGTCGCCCTTCACGACGAGGTTGAGGTCCGAGACCTCGCCTGCCTGCATCTGCTCGAACAGGTTCTCGAGCGAGGCGCCGGACGGGCGCTGCGTCGCCATCTGCTCGCGGCGGAGCCGCTCGGAGCGGCGCGTCGCCAGCTCGCGCGCAAGCCTGTCGTTCTCCACCACGCGGCCGAGCTCGCCGGCGGGCGGCGGCTTGTCGAAGCCGAGGATCTCCACCGGCTCGCCGGGAAGCGCCTTCTGGATCTTCTCACCCTTGTAGTTGAAGAGCGCCTTCACGCGGCCGTGCGCGTCGCCGGCGACGATCGCGTCGCCGACCTGCAGCGTCCCGCGGTGGATGAGCATCGTCGCCACCGGGCCCCGGCCGACGTCGAGGCGCGACTCGATGATCGGGCCGGAGGCGTCCGTGTTCGGGTTCGCCTTCGGGTCGAGCTCGAGGTCTGCGACGAGCAGGATCTTCTCGAGCAGCCCGTCGAGGCCGACCTGCGTCTTCGCCGACACCTCTGCGAACTGCGTCGTCCCGCCCCAGTCCTCCGGCTGCAGCCCCTCCTGGGCGAGCTCGGCCTTGACGCGGTCGAGGTTCGCGTCGGGCAGGTCGATCTTGTTGATCGCGACGACGATCGGCACGTCGGCGGCGCGCGCGTGCGCGATCGACTCCTTCGTCTGCGGCATGACGCCGTCGTCTGCGGCGACGACGAGGACGGCGATGTCCGTCACCTTCGCGCCGCGGGCGCGCATGGCGGTGAACGCCTCGTGGCCCGGCGTGTCGAGGAACGTCACCTTCCGCCCGTCGACGTTGACCTGGTAGGCGCCGATGTGCTGCGTGATGCCGCCCGCCTCGGTCGCGACGACCTTCGCGTTGCGGATCGCGTCGAGCAGCGTCGTCTTGCCGTGGTCGACGTGGCCCATGATGGTCACGACCGGCGGACGGGTGACGAGCGCCTCCTCCGGGTCGTCGAACGCCTCCGGCTCCTCGTCCTCCTCGTCGGACGCGTGCTTGATGTGCACCTCGCGCTTCAGCTCGGCGCCGATCAGCTCCACCTCTTCGTCGGTGAGCGACTGCGTCGCCGTGCGCATCTGGCCGAGGGCCATGAGAATCTTGATCAGCTCCGGCATCGGGACGCCGAGCGCCTGCGAGAAGTCGCGGACGGTGACGCCGGACTCGACGGTGACCGGCCCCGTGGGCTGGACGGGAGCGGTCGTGCGCGGCTCGCGCGGCGGACCGTCGTTGCGGCCGCGTGCCTGCCGACCGTCCTGGCGCGGACGGGCGGCCTGGTTGTCGATGACGACGCGCCGGCGACGGCCCGCGGCTCCGCCGCCGCCGCGAGGGCGGAGCGGGCGGTTTGGTCTGTTGCCTCCGTTAGGCATGCGACTCCTCAGTGTAGATGCGGGCGAGCGCGGGATCGACCCGGACGGGCGTCTGCAGCGTGCGGGCGAACCCCCGCTGGGCGGTCGCCCGCTCGAAGCACGAGAGGCGCCGGCAGGTGTACGCGCCGCGACCCGGTGCGGCCCTGGGGCCGCGGACGAGCTCCCCGTCCACGGCGACGAAGCGGATCAGCTCACCCTGCGGTGAGCGCCGGCCGCAGCCGGCGCACCGCCTGACCGGGACAACCACTATTCCTCTTCCGACCCTTCCGTCTCGACCGGGATTCCCGCCGGGATCTCGTCGGGCGGCGCGACCTCCGGCTCCGGCGATTCGCCCTCTTCCTCGGGCTCGGCGCCGAGCGACGGACCGACGCTCTCGGACTCCGAAGGCTGCAGGTCGGAGGCGATCTCGAGCCACGGCTCCTCCTCGGCCACGACCGGCTCCTCGTCGTCCGGCACGTCCTGGAGCGCGAGCGCCTGGTGCGCGGGGACGCCGCACCACCGCGACCCCGGCAGCGCCGCGTTCGGGCACCGCTTGCCGTTCGCGAGGATGGCCCCGCAGCGGCCGGAGAGATCCTGCTCGTCGCCGCCGCCGCCGAACGCGACGTCGGCCTCGGCCTGTGCGAACTCGCTGTCGCTCTGGATGTCGATCTTCCAGCCCGTCAGGCGCGCGGCGAGGCGAGCGTTCATGCCCTCCTTGCCGATCGCGAGCGCGAGCTGGTCGTCGGGCACGACAACGGTCGCTTCCTTCGCGTCGTCGTCGAGGTAGACCTCGCGGACGCGCGCGGGCGACAGAGCCTTCGCGACGAAGCGGGCGGGCTCCGGGTTCCACGGGATGATGTCGATCTTCTCGCCGCGCAGCTCGGAGACCACCATGCGCACGCGCGATCCTCGCGGCCCGACGCACGCGCCGACGGGGTCGACGCCCTGCGTGTGCGACTCGACCGCGATCTTCGAGCGGTAGCCCGGCTCGCGGGCGACGCCGCGGATCTCGACGAGGCCGTCGGCGATCTCCGGGACCTCGAGCTCGAACAGCGTCTTGATCAGCTCCGGGTCGCGGCGCGACAGGATGACCTGTGGCCCCTTCGTCCCGGACCGGACCTCGGTGATGACGGCCTTGATGCGCGAGCCCTGCTCGTAGCGCTCGCCGTCGACCTGCTCCGAGCGGGGCAGCAGCGCCTCGACCTTGCCCAGGTCGACGAGGACGTTGTTGCGGTCGCCCGCCTGCTGCACGATGCCGGTGACGACCTCGCTGACGCGGTCGATGTACTCGTCGTACATCATCCGCCGCTCCTCCTCGCGGATGCGCTGGAGGATGACCTGCTTCGCGGTCTGCGCGGCGATGCGGCCGAAGCCTTCCGGCGTCACGTCCTCGCGCTTGACCTGGTTCTCCGGGATGTCGGACCAGTCGATGTCGAGGTCGTCGTCGGTGATGAGGGTGTGCTGGCGCTCGCCGGTCTCCTCCTCGAGCCGCTCGAGCTCCTCGAGCTTGCGCTCGCGAGCCTCTTCGAGCAGGCGCGTCTCGATGTCGCCCGGGAGCTCGATCGAGAACACGCGGAAGTCGCCTTCGGTGTCCATCTCGACGGTCGCATGCCGGGACGCACCCGGCGTCTTCTTGTACGCCGCGAGCAACGCGTCTTCGAGCGCGGACACGAGCGCACCCTCCTCAATGCCCTTGTCACGCTCGATCTCGCGAACGGCCTCGATGATCTCCTGGCTCATGTCACACCCTCTCCGTCGATCAGGTTCGCCCGCACGATCTCGTCGTACGGAATCTCGGTCTCGTCGACTTTCACGCGGCTCTGGTCTGCGAACACGATCTCGCCGCGGACCTTGCGCTCCCGCGTGCGGAGCTTCACGCGCCGGCCCATGGCGCCGACGAAGTGCTCCGGCTTGCGCAGCGGACGCTCGATCCCCGGCGAGGAGACGTCGATCGCGTACGTGCGCAGGTAGTCGCGCAGCAGATCGGTGACGCGCGCACACAGCGCGTGGTCGACGCCCTCGGGATGGTCGACGTAGACGGTGAAACGGTCCGGGCTCTGCAGCTCGACCGCGAGCACCTCGACGCCGTCGAGGCTTCCCTCGACGCGCTCGCCGATCTCGTGCTGCAGCTCCCGTTCCTTCTGTCTCACGTCCGCCAAATCTGCTCCTGTCACAAAAAATGGGCCCGCAGGCCCATTTCGCCGAACCGGTGAAAATGGTGTCGGAAGTGTAGCAATCAGCGCTTGATTTCGCGGATCCCGCGCAGCCGCGTCGCCAGGAGCGAAGCGGCGCGGGAGGAGTCGAGCGCGACGTTGCGAGCCCGCCCCGGCGGGGCCGGCGCGCCCTGCGGATCTCGTGCTCCGAGAAGCCGCGCAAGCTCCAGCCGGGACACGGCGTCGGGGGCGGCGACGTGCAGGACGCCGACCTCGTCGAGGGCCGCCAGCTCGAGGAGCGCGGCGGCGAGATCGGAGACATGGGTCGGGCAGCGAATCTCGTCCTCGTGGAAGACGACGTCGCCCCGGGCGGCGAGGGCTTCCTGCGGGCCGGGCTTCCCATAGAGGAGCGACGTGCGCACGATCAGCGCGTCATGGCCGGCGAGGCCCTCGGCCGCGAGCTTCGCCCGGCCGTACTCCGAGACGGGTCGCGGCTCGTCCTCCTCCCGGTACGGCGCGCCTTCGTCGCCGTCGAAGACGAGGTCGGTGGAGATGTGCACGAGGCGCGCCCCGGCGCGCTCGGCGGCGGCCGCCACGTTGCGCGTCCCGCGGACGATCGTCTCCACGTCGCTCATGACGTAGGCGGTGTGCACGACGACGTCGGGCTCGAGCTCGCGGAAGTCGAGCTCCTCACGCACGTCGAGGCGGAGTCCGCGCCCGGACGTCGCCCGCGTGTGCAGCTCGGTGGCGACGACGTCCTGGCCGGCCTCGACCGCCTGCCGGCAGACCTCCGAGCCGAGGTAGCCGGCGCCGCCGGTGACGAGGATCCTCACTCGAGGACGATCGTCACGGGCCCGTCGTTCACGAGCTCGAGCTCCAACTTCGCGCCGAAGACGCCCCGCCCGACCGGGAGGCCGAGCGCCTCGAGCTCCTCGCAGAAGCGCTCGTAGACCGGTTCCGCCTCCCCGGGCGGCGCGGCGGCGGTGAAGCTCGGCCTGTTGCCCTTCGCCGTGTCGGCCAGGAGCGTGAACTGGGAGACGACCAGCGCGGCCCCGTCGACGTCGACGACGCTACGGTCGAAGCGCCCCTCCTCGTCCGGGAAGACGCGGAGCCGAGCCACTTTGCCCGCCAGGCGGGCCGCTTCGTCGCTCCCGTCGCCCCGGGCCACCCCGAGGAGGACGCACAGGCCGGGCCCGATCTCGGCCACGCTCTCGCCCGCGACCCGCACCCGTGCCCGGCTGACCCGCTGGCAGACGGCCCTCATGGCGCGTGCACCTTAATCCGATAGAGGGATCGTGGAGAGCCCCGCGGACCTCCCCACCCCGTTGCCCCTGCGGCTTGCGGCGGAGGGAACCTGGCGCGTGCCCCTGGGCTCGCTGCTCCTGCGCGACGCGGTCCTGACCACGGAGCAGCTGGAGGCAGCCCTCGCCGAGAAGGACGTCACCGGACGGCGCGTCGGCGAGATCGTCGTCGCGCGCGGCTGGGTCCCCGCCGGCACGGTTGCACGCCTCCTTGCCGAGCAGCACGGCCTCGAATACCTCGACCTCGCCGCCACGCAGATCGACCCGGGCGCGTCCGGCCTGTTGCCGGAGAAGTACGCGCGCCGGTACGAGGCGCTCGCGATTCGGTTCCTGCGCGAGGACCTGGTCCTCGTCACGGTCGCGGACCCGACGAACGTCCTGGCCTCCGACGAGCTGCGACTCACGCTCGGCACGAACGTCCGCATCTGCGTCTCGGCGGCGCCGGACGTCCTTTCGGCCATCGACCGCATCTACCACGACTCCGTCCCGGCCGAAGGCGGAGGCGCAGCCGACCTCGACGACGTGCGCAGCATCGCCGCGAGCGCGCCGGCGGTGAACAACGTCAACTCGCTCATCTCGCGCGCGATCGCCGAAGGCGCGTCGGACCTCCACTTCGAGCCGGAGGCCGGGCACATGGTCGTCCGCGCCCGCATCGACGGCGTCATGCGCCAGTTCACGACGGTCTCGAAGGCGCTGCAGCCCTCGATGACGAGCCGCCTCAAGGTGATGGCGGAGCTCGACATCGCCGAGAAACGCGCCCCGCAGGACGGCCGCATGTCCATCCGCTACGGCGGCCACCCGATGGACATCCGCGTCGCGGTGCTCCCGACGACGCACGGCGAACAGATCGTGCTCCGGATCCTCAACCGGCCGGGCAGCCGGCTCGGGCTCGACGAGCTGGGCATGAGCGCAGACGCCGCGGAGCGCTTCGCGCGCGCTATCAGCCAGCCGTATGGAGCCGTCCTCGCCGTCGGGCCGACCGGGTCGGGGAAGACGACGACCCTCTACGCGGCGATGGAGATCCTGAACGAGAACGAGCGCGTCCTGATGACGATCGAGGATCCGGTCGAGTACCGGATGCCGGGCGTCAACCAGATCGAGGTGAACCTGAAGTCCGGGCTGACGTTCGCGCGCGGGCTGCGCACCATCCTCCGCTCCGACCCGGACGTGCTGCTCGTCGGCGAGATCCGCGACGAGGAGACTGCGCGGATCGCCATCCAGGCTGCGATGACGGGCCACCTCGTCCTGACCACCCTGCACACCCACAACGCAGCCTCGTCCATCGCGCGGCTCGCGGACATGGGCGCCGAGCCGAGCCTGCTCGCGACGTCGATCAACTGCATCGTCGCGCAGCGGCTCGCGCGCCGCCTGTGCGACCAGTGCCGGGAGCCGTACCACGCGAGCGAGGCCGAGCTCGCGGAGCTCGGGATCGCCGACACGGAGCGGGAGACCGTGCTTCACCGCCCGGTCGGCTGCGTCCAGTGTGGCGGGACGGGCTTCGCCGGCCGCGTCGCGCTGTACGAGGTCATGCCCGTGAACGGGCGCATGCGCCGGCTGATCGAGACCGGCTCGACCGACGAGATCTTCGCCGAGGCCGTTGCGGCCGGAATGACGACGCTGCGCCAGGACGGGCTGCGCCTTGCGCTGACCGGCGACTCCTCGCTGGACGAGGTCCGCCGCGTCACCGGCGACCGCCTTTCCTAAGGCGAAAGTGCTGCGCACTTTCGCCTTTTGAGGTTCCCGCTTCGCTTGAGGGTCTTGGCGACGGTTCGGTTCTGCGCGCGCGGTGGCGGCTTCGCCGTCCCCACGCGCTGGTGCGGCCTCCGCGAACGCTTCGCGTTCGCTCCGGCCTTCAGTGGCGGTGTTGCTACCGCGCCTAAAGCCTTCTCATCTCAGTTCTTGGTCCCTCACTCCAGCTCCTTGATCCGCGCGCGGTACTGCTCCGAGTCGGGCTTCAGCGAGCTCGCGAGCTTGAAGTGCCCGTTCGCCTCGTGCATCCGCCCCTGCTTCTCGAGGCAGCGGCCGAGCGCGTAATGGGCGTAGTCGTTCACCGGCGACAGCTCGAGCAGCGTGCGGAACTCCGCCTCCGCTGCGTCCCAGCGCCGGATGCGGAAGTAGGCGATGCCGAGCGCCTCGCGGATCGAAGCCTTGTCCGGCTCGCGCTTCTTCGCCTTCTCGAGTGCCACGGTCGCCTGGGCCGGCATGCCGCGCTTCAGATGCGCCTTGCCCTTCTGGAAGAGGCTGTACGTCGATTCGCTCATGACTCCAGGTACGGAAAATTCTCCTTCACCAAGTCAATCGGATACGTCAAATCCCGCGTTTTGCCGATCTCGAACCCTGCGATCGGCAGCCCGTCCGCGATCGCGCGCTCGAACGCGACGCCGAGCTCGAAGGGCGGGCCGGTGAGCGCGTCGAGGAACGGGCGGAGCTCGGGGCCGAGCGCCCACAAGGGCGCACTGCCGAGCGGGTTGGCGGGGTCGTCGTCGATCGGCTTCACGACGAGGCCGTCGGCGATCTTCAGCGCAGACCGGTGCGGGAACTCCGCGGGCGGGTCGCGCCGGCCGCTCATCGCCCCGGCGGCGCCGGAGCCGGCGAACGCGTCCGCGAACGCCTTCACGTCACCGGGTGTGAACACCGTGTCCGCGGCCATGACGAGGCACGGGAGCTCGATTCCCGCCGCGAGCGCCCGCCGCACGGCGTCGCCGGAGCCGAGGACGCACGGCTGCCGCACGGTGCGGACGTCGAGGCCGAATGCGCTGCCGTCGCCGACGATCTCCTCGACCTGCTCCGCCAGGTGGCCCGTCACTACGCCGACGGGCGTACAGCCCGCGGCGGCGAGCTCCCGCAGCAGGGTGGCGATCACCGGCCGTCCGTCGATCGGCAGGACGGGCTTCGGCCAGCGCTCGGTGAGCGGGCGCAGCCGGGTCCCCTCGCCGGCCGCCATCACGACCGCGTGCATGGTTACCCGAGGAGCGTTTCGATCGCGTCGAGGATCGACGCAGCGATCTCGTCCTTCGGCGCCTTCGGAACTGCGCGCTCGCCGTCGGGCGCGATGAGCGTCACCGCGTTCTCGGCGGAGTCGAACCCGATGTCCGTGCGGGCGACGTCGTTGTAGACGAAGAGGTCGGCGTTCTTGCGGTCGAGCTTCTCGCGAGCGCGCTCGAGGCCGCGCTCGCCTTCGTCGGCGGCGAAGCCGACGAGCAGCTGGCCGCCGCGCTTCGATGCGCCGAGGGTGGCCAGCACGTCCGTGGTGGGCTCGAGCTCGACCGTCCACGCGGCGCGGTCCTTGGGCCGCTTGCCGGCGAGCGCGAGCGCCGGGCGGTAATCGGCCACCGCCGCGGCCATGACGACGACGTCGGCTTCGCCTCCGCGTGCGAGCGCCTCTCGTTCCAGGTCGGCTGCGGTCGGCGTCTCGACGAGCTCGACGCCGGGCGGCGCCGGAACCGCGAGGTTGGCGCCGAGCAACGTCACGCGCGCGCCTCGACGCCGCGCTTCCGCCGCGAGCGCGACGCCCATGCGTCCCGACGAACGGTTGCCGACGAAGCGCACCGTGTCGATCGGCTCACGCGTCCCTCCCGCGGAAACGAGCACACGCTTGCCCTTCAGCTTGCTCTTGCCGGCGAGCAACTCCTCAGCCGCGCGGACGATCTCCTCCGGCTCGACCATCCGCCCCACTCCGAGCTCCCCCTCTGCCGTCTCACCCTCGTCGGGCCCGACGAGGACGACCCCGCGGGCGCGCAGCGCCTCCGCATTCGCGCGCGTCGCGGAGTGCGACCACATGCGCGGGTTCATCGCGGGCGCAACGAGGACGGGCCCGCGGTGCGCGAGCGCCGCCTCGGCGAGGACGTTGTCCGCCAACCCGTGCGCGAGCTTGGCGAGCGTGTTGGCGGTGCACGGCGCGACGACGAGCAAATCCGCGCGCGTCAGATGGAGGTAGACGTCGTCGCCTGCGGGCCGGCGCGCGAGCGCGCGGAACGTCTCGGCGGTGACGAAGCGCTCCGCGCCCGGAGTCACGAGCGGCACGACCTCGTGCCCGCCCTTCACAAGGAGGCGGCAGACCTCACAGGCCTTGTAGGCCGCGATGCCGCCGCTGACGCCGAGGAGAATGCGTGCCACGCGGAAATGATGCCTACGCCCGAGGCAGAAGCTGCCGCGCGGCGAGATCGTCCTCATTCACGACGACCTCGGTCGGCCCCGACATCGAGGGGCCTCCGTACGCGCCACCCGCCGCAGCGTCCGTCGGACGGTGGAAGCAATCGATGCCGTTCGCGCGGAGGAGCCCGCAAAGTGCGTCAGCCTCCATCTCGTTGCCGACGACGGTGAGAGTGGACTCGGCCATGCCGCCAATGTAGACGCCAAACGGCGGAGCGTACGCCGCAGGCTTACGAGGAGGCCGCACGAGCGAGCGGGATGCCCGCAACGCCGAGCGCTACCTCAGCTGCGGAGCTACTTGGGGTAGTCGTACGAGAGGAGACCTTCTGAGATCTCCTCCATCGCCATGGTCAGGTAGTTCTTCGACCGTGACTCCACGAGCGGCGGCGGATTGTCGTCGAAGGTGCCTTCGCCGAGCTGGTGGTGGTAGTTGTTGATCTGCCGCGCGCGCTTCGCCGCCACGATCACGAGGGCGTAGCGGGAGTCCACGTTCTGCAGCAGGTCGTCGACGCGAGGATGGATCATGGCCGCGCCATGGTACCGACACCGTCCAGTAGGCCGCGGACCAGCTCCGTGAGCTCCTCGACGGCCCGGCCGAGCTCGTCGTTTTCGACCACGTGATCGAACTCGTCGGCCTGCTCGAGCTGGTGCCGGGCGAGGGCGATCCGCTCGCCGATCTCGCCGGTGCTCTCCGTCGCGCGCTCCCTCAGCCGTCGCTCGAGCTCGTCGACGCGGGCCGAGATGAAGATCGTCACTGCGCCGGGCACCTCACCCTTGACCCGCAGCGCGCCTTCGGTCTCGAGCTCCAGCAGCGGCACCTTGCCCTCCGCCTTCAGGCGATC
>DASUIG010000003.1:0-18753 GCA_036273155.1 Gaiellaceae bacterium
CGCTCCAACACCTCGCGCTCCTCAACAGTGAGCACGACCTCAGCAAGAGCCCCCATAACCGCCCCCAATCGTCGTCGATGACCCAGACGACTTCGCGGCCGACCAACGGGACCCTGCCAACTACCGATTCAGGACACTAGCGGTCGCAGCGAACGACTTCGTCGCGGCCTCGCCGCCCTCCGAGACGGTCACCGTCGCGCGCAGCTTCTTGTGCTTGTCCGCCTTCGGCACCCGGAACGTGCACACCGCCGTGGAGCCTCCGCCACCCCCGGCGGACACGAATGCGTGGCTCACGACGGCGAGCTTCTTCGAGCCTGCGGCCGCCTTGCAGGCGATCGCCGCCTCGGAGCCGACGGTGGCATTGGTGTCCGAGCGCACGGCGCGCATCGAGACCGTCCACGTGCCGCCGGCCTTCGCGGCGCCGTCGTGGGCGGAGCCGGCGGAGAGCGTGAAGACGGTCTGGTAGTCGTACGTGAACCAGCCGCTGCCGGAAGGCGCGTCGTCGAAGTGGCCGGCGGAGCCGTCGCCGTCGAGGCTGAGGGCGAAGAAGTCGAACGCCGTCACGTTGCCGAGCTCCGACTTGTTCACCGTGAACGTCGCCGACATGTTGTCGGGCGCGATGACGACGTCCGCGGTCGTGTGCGGAGCTTCGTTCCAGTTCGCGTTGCTCCACGAGTAGAGGTCGAAGCTGTGCGAGCCGTGGTCGTCGGCGAAGAGGTAATCGGCTCCGAACTTGTTGCCGGTGTCGCTGTTCTGATCTGTGTCGAGGAAGATGACGAGCGACGCAGTGGCGGCGTACGGCGTCGCGAAGGTGACCGCGACCGTGTACAGGCCGTGGTCGTCGTTCGTCGCGGAGACGCCGGTGATGTCCGGCGCCGTCCCGGCGTCGCCGCCGGGATCGCTGTACGTCGTCGGCGGAGCCGTGATCGCTCCGGCTGTCGATACGACGAAGCACGCGGCAGCGAGCGCGACCGCGAGAACGATGAGCCTTTGCATTGGAACCCCCCGCTGTTGACCAGAGGCTACCGCTCCGCGCGGCGCCAGGTGGCGGCCGCCGTCACGTCGACGTGGCCGGTGCCCCCGTCGCCGTCGATGCTCTGCACGGTGAAGCGGAACGTCTTCGGGTTGCCGAGCTCGGACGCGTCCACGGAGGCCGCGAGCGCCCTGCCGCCGGGCGCGACGGCGAACGTCCCCGATTCGGAGCCGAGCGGCTCGAAGTCGTTCGCGGGCGGATCCCACACCTCGAGGCCGCCCGGGCCGAGCCGGTACTCCGAGCCGATGTAGACGTACAGGCTCGAGTCGCTGCCGTACTTCGTCGCGAAGACGACGACGAACGCGATCCGCCCCTTCGCGCCCGTCGTCACTCGCACCTTCGAGATGTCGGGAGCGGTGCCGCTGTCGCCGGCGGGGTCGACGACGACGATCGGCGGCGGCGCAGGCGGAGGTGCGGCGAGCACTACAGAACGGCGGCTTCGCCGAGCAAGGCCTTCACCTCGGCGAAGAAGTCCGGCACCGGCTTCACGCGGTACCCGGGACCGAGCTCCATCACCTTCGGGCCGTTCGAGGTCTGCAGGTCGAGATAGACGGGCGCCTCGCCGGGGAAGTCCTTCACGACGGCGGCGAGCTCGCGCACGATGCCGGCCGCGGCGACGCGCGCGTCCACCTTCAGGCGCACCTCTTTCCGCTCCGGCGTCGCCTCGAAGGCGGTGATCTCGAGCGCGACGAGCTTCGTCTCCCCCATCTGCTTGTGGTCGACGCGGCCCTTGACGATGAGGATGGCGTCCTGCACGAGCGCGTCGCGCGCCTGCGCATACGTGGAGTTGAACGCGACCACCTCGACCGAGCCGGTGAGATCCTCGACGGTGGCGAACACCATCGGCTCGCCCTTCTTCGTCGTCAGCTGCTTGAGCGAGGAGACGAGCCCGCCGACGAGGACGACCTCGCCGTCGCGCCTGCGCTCGAGCTCGATGATGGGGCAGTCGGTCTTGCGCTTGAGCTGGTCGCGGACGGCCGCGAGCGGATGCTCGGAGACGTACAGGCCGAGGCTCTCCTTCTCCATGTGCAGAAGGTCGGCCTTGTCGAACTCCTCCGCCGAGAGCACCGGGTACTGCACCTGCTGCGGCTCGTCGCCGAGGTCGAAGATCGATCCCTGCCCGAAGCGGCGCGCGTCGTGGGCGGCGGTGCCGGAGCCGAGTGCCTGCTCGAGCACCTCGAGCATCGCCTTGCGCGAGCCCGGTAGCGCGCCCGCCTTGATGAGCGACTCGAGCGCGCGCTTGTTCACGAGCTGCGGGTCGACGCGGTCGGTGAAGTCCCAGATGTTCGTGAACGGCCCGCCCTCGGCGCGCGCGGTAACGATCGCGCGGCACGCGTTCTCCCCCACGTTCTTCACCGCGTTGAGCCCGAAGCGGATCTTGCCCTTGACGACGGCGAAGTCGACCTGCGACGTGTTCACGTCCGGCGGAAGCACTTCGATGTCGAGCTCGTCGCACGCGTTGACGTAGAAGGGCACGCGATCCTTCGTGTTCATGACGGAGGAGATGAGCGCGGCCATGTACTCGCGCGGGTGGTTCGCGCGCAGCCAGGCGGTGCGGTACGAGATGAGCGCGTAGCAGGCGGCGTGCGACTTGTTGAAGGAGTAGTCCTGGGCCTGCTCCATGTCCGCCCAGAGCTGGGAGGCGACCGACGTGGCGACCCCGTTTGACGCGCAGCCCTGGAGGAATTTCTCCTTCAACGAGGCCATCAGCGAGTGGATCTTCTTGCCGATCGCCTTGCGAAGGTCGTCGGCTTCCGCGGGGGAGAAGCCGGCGACCTTCTTTGCGATCTCCATATATTGCTCTTGAAATATGCAGTTGTGGACGATCACGTTGTTGGCGACGAAGTTGTGGATGCCCTCGACCTCGACGTCGTAGACCCGCTCTTCGCCGGCGGGCTCGATCGAAACGATCTCCTGCCAGGCGACATGGCTGGAGTTCGTCGTCTCCTGAAGATCGAACGCGTCGACCACCTGCGCGACGGCGTGCCATTCGATCCGACGCCGCTTCTGCGCCAGCGATGACGTGTGCTGCTTGCGCACGGCCGCAAGCACGGTCGAGCGCCGCGGCTTCACCGCCTCCAGCTCCCTGACATACCGTGCGCGGTCGACCGTGATGCTCGTGTCGAGAGCCCTCGTCTCGACCGAACGCTTGGCGGTGACCATGTGCGGCTGGATCAAGGTCGAGAAGCGCCTCGTGCCGCGCGGCGTGACCTGGTATGCAGTCCGCGGACCCGCCTTGGCAACGTAGTCAGACTCGTAGACGCTCGCGCGGATTCCGAGGCGAAGGAGGAGCGCTTGGACGTCGACAGCCAGGCGCCGAGAGATGGTCTTGAGGAAAACGCTCCGTTTGCCGACGTGACCGTCGCAGTCCCAGAGCGCGGCCAAGAATCCGGCGATCTCTTCCTCGTTGAGGTCGAAGATCCATTCGGGAACGAACTTCTCGTGGCTCCGAAGCCCTCTCCGAGAATTCACCCGCAGCCCTTGCGTGCGCAGCCAGGCGTCCATGGAGGAAGGCGCGTGGTACGCCGCTTCGAGGCTTCTGTCCTTGACGACGCAGACCTGCCGCACACCGCGCTCCTTGACATAACGCGAGAAGGCGATGCCCTCGAATCCGTCGAGGCAGGAGCGCTCGAAGCTTGCCAGCAGAGTCGAATCTGATGAGAAGAACGTCGGTTGGGCCTGCGCAAATGAGCCGTCACCGAGCAGATACGCGAGAACGCGCACTCGAGCCCGCTCCTCTCGACCGAGGGCGCGGCCCTCGCGCACCGTGGAGAGCTTCTGCGGCGTGGCGACGTAGTCGCCGGCGCCAAGCTCATCGAGTCGCTTCCACCCGTCTTCGGTGAGGAACTCGTGGTTGCCCGTCGCCTTGATCCGCGTTCCGTTGCGAAGGCGCAGCTCAAAGACCGGCCGAATGCCGTTGTCCATCCACCGGGTGATTCGCGAGTGCGCCTGCCCCATGTCTTCGTCGACGCCCTGGACGAGCACGTCATCGAACTGCTCGAGCTGGTCGATGCGCACGCGTCTCCCCGATGCGGCGTCGAAGACGAGCGTGTCCCCGGTCAGGCAGATGCCGTACGTGGAGCTCGTGATCTCCTTCAGCCGCTCGTCGATGTAGTTGACCTGCTCCAGCCCGTTCTTGCGGCGCGCGTACACGGGGATGTACGCCATCGGGCCCGGCCGGTAGAGCGCGCCGATCGCGATGAGGTCGTCGAACACCGTCGGCTTCACCGACCGCATCGCCTCGCGCATCCCGGAGCCCTCGAACTGGAAGACGCCGGCGGTCTCGCCGCGCGCGAGCATCGAGTAGACCTTCTTGTCGTCGAGCGGGATGTCCTCGATCTTGAGGCCGCCGCCGACGAGCTCGACCGCCTTGTCGATGACGTCGAGGTTGCGCAGGCCGAGGAAGTCGACCTTGAGCAGTCCGAGCGCGGCGACGGTGTTCATCGAGAACTGGGTGACGATCTCCTGGTCGGCACCCTTCTGCTGGAGCGGGACGATGTCGATGAGCGGCTCGGCGCCGATGACGACGCCGGCAGCGTGGATCGAGTCCTGCCGGGTGAGGCCTTCGAGCGGTCGCGCGAGGTCGACGATCTCCTTCGTCTGCGCGTCGGAGTCGTACGACTGGCGCAGCTCCTGACCGGGCTTGAGGCAGTCCTCGAGCGTCTGCCCCGGTCCTTCGGGGATGAGCTTCGCGATCTTGTCCACGGCGCCGTACGGCACCTCGAGCACGCGGCCGGCGTCGCGCACGGCTGCGCGTGCGGCCATCGTCCCGAAGGTGATGATCTGCGCGACGCGGTCCGAGCCGTACTTCTCGCGCACGTAGTTGATGACGCGCTCGCGGCCCTCGACGGCGAAGTCGATGTCGATGTCCGGCAGCTCCTTGCGCCCCGGGTTGAGGAAGCGCTCGAAGAGGAGGTCGTAGCGGATCGGGTCGAGGTCGGTGATCTCGAGGCAGTACGCGACGAGCGAGCCGGCGGCGGAGCCGCGGCCCGGGCCGACCGAGACGCCGTTGCGCTTCGCGAAGCGGATGAAGTCGGAGACGATGAGGAAGTAGTCCGCGAAGCCCATCTCGCGGATCGTCTTCAGCTCGAACTGGAGCCGTTCGCGCAGGTCGGAGTCGACCTTGTCGTAGCGGCGCGCGAGGCCCTTCTCGCACAGCTCGACGAGGTAGTCGAACGCGTCGCGGTCGTCGGGCGTCGGGAACTTCGGCAGGAGGATGCGGCCGAGCTCGATCTCGACGTTGCAGCGCTCGGCCACTTCGAGCGTGCGCCGCATCGCGTCCTCGTGGCCGGGAAAGTCGAGCGCCATCTCCTCCGGCGACTTGAAGTAGAAGTGGTCGGTGTCGAAGCGCCAGTGGTTCGGGTTCTTGAGCGAGTCGCCGGACTGGATGCAGAGGAGCGCCTCGTGCGCGCGCGCGTCCTCGTGGCGGAGGTAGTGGACGTCGCCGGTCGCGACCGTCGGCAGCTTGCGCTTGGCGGCGAGCGCGGCGAGCTCGGGGAGGATGCGCTGCTGCACGTCGAGGTGCGCGTTCTGGAGCTCGACGTAGACGTCGCCCTCGCCGAAAACCTGAACCAGGCGGTCGAGCTCTTTTTCCGCGTCGGCGGGGCGGTTCTCTTCGAGGGCCTTGCAGACGCGGCCGGAGAGGCAGCCGGAGAGGGCGATCAGCCCGTCGGCGTGGCGCTCGAGCAGCTCCCAATCGACGCGCGGCTTGTAGTAGTAGCCCTCGAGGTAGCCGAGCGAGGAGAGCTTGACGAGGTTCTGGTAGCCCGCGGTCGTCTCGGCGAGGAGCGTCAGGTGCGCGTAGCCCTTGGCCTGCGCGCGGCGGTCGTCGGCGACGTAGACCTCGCAGCCGATGACGGGCTTGATCCCTTCCTTCTGCGCGGCCTTGACGAGGTCGATCGTGCCGGCGAGGGAGCCGTGATCGGTGAGGGCCACGGCGGGCATCTGCAGCTCCGCAGCGCGGGCTGCGAGCGCCGGAATGCGGCACGCGCCGTCGAGGATCGAGTACTCCGAGTGGACGTGGAGGTGGACGAAAGGAGCGGTCTCGGGCACGGCTCGACCACTCTACAAGTCGGTCCCGACGGGGCCTTTCGGGCCCGCCGGGAGGGTCGGTCTCAGGTCAGTGGCGCCCGTCGCAACCGTGAAGTGTTGGTCAACTCGGCCCGAATCAGGGCTCAAGCCCGGGACATCCGCTGCCGAAAGTCAGCCCAATGCTCGCGCCGGATCCCCGCTTCGAGCGAATCGACCGAATGGACGGCCGCGAGTTCCAGGCCGAGGTCGGCGACCTCCTCGAGCTGCTCGGATTCGAAAACGTCGAGCGGATACCGGCCTTCGACAAGGGCGCTGACATCGTCGCCGTACGCGATGGAAAGCGTGTAGCGGTGCAGGTCAAACGATGGTCGACGCCGATCAACCTCAGCGCCGTACGCCAACTCGTCGACGGAAAGGCGCGTTACGGATGCGAGGAGGCCATCCTCGTCACGAACAGCTACTTGAACAGGCATGCGACGGAGTGCGCGAGGTTCCACCGCATCGAGGTGTGGGATAGGCGGACGCTCGCGAACTACACCGACGGCGACGAGCCGACCACCGACACGAGCGTTTGCGCGGAATGCGGGGCCTCGGTTTCGCCGGGCGTCAGCAAGTGGTGTCTGACCCAGCTCGCGCGTTATGGCGGCTTCGTGTATTGCCCGAAACACCAGGCGCGATCACAGCGTCGCGCGGGTTGAAACCCTTCCTGAAGGCCCAGCCGCCGTCGTAGGATCGTCCAGTGGCGGACGAACACCTCCGAAGCGCGTGCTTCGCTTCGCTCGACGTCCTCTGCGCGCAGTTCGGCGAGGACGTGCCTTACAAGGGCGGACTCGATAGAGGCTTCCCGTTTGCTGGCCGCCGCGTTCCATTTCTCTCTCCGCAGAAGGGGATCTTCCGAGCAGCTGCGCAGCACGGACCAGCAGCCCTGTCAATCAACACGTCGGCTAAGTCGCCGTACGACGACGAGGAGCTAGCTCAAGGATTCTTCTATGCGTATCGCGCAGGCTCGCCGGATCAACCCGACAATCGTGCGCTCAGAGCCGCATTTGCGTCGCAAGCGCCTCTCGTTTACTTCGTCGCGACACGCGCGGGCTGGTATCGACCCCTGTATCCCGTATACGTCGTTGAGGACGATCCGCTCGCTCGGCGCGTGCTCGTAACGCCAGGTCGGATGGTCGGGCCGTTGGACGAGCCGGAGCCCGTCTTGGTGGAGGATGCACTCGAGCGGAGGTACGCCGTCCGTGAGGCGCGCGTGCGACTGCATCAGGCTCGGTTCCGCGGGCACGTCCTTGTCGCCTACTCGAGTCTCTGCGCAATCTGCAGGCTCAAAGAGACACGACTATTGGATGCCGCCCACATCGTCGGCGATCTCGAGCAGAAAGGCGAGCCTGTTGTTGCGAACGGAATGAGTCTTTGCTCGATCCACCACCGGGCCTTCGATCAAGACCTTGTGGGCGTCTCGCCCGAATATCAGGTGCACGTCGCGCGTCGACTGCGTGAAGACGAAGACGGCCCGATGCTGGAACTGCTCAAGGGCTTCCACGGACAGGCGCTCATCGTCCCGTCTCGCCGCTCATGGAGGCCCGACAAAGCGCGCCTAGCCGAACGATTCAAGCGCTTCGAGGTCGCGGGTGCCTAGCCGCTCAAACAGCAGCACGATCACTTCAAAAAGGGCTTGGCGCGACTAGCACGACGCGGCGTGGGCTAAGCGATGCGGTATGCCATCAAAATCGCGTCCACCATCTCGCCGGCCCGCTGGTAATGCCCCTTGCGGTAGCCCTCGCGCTCGAAGCCGAACTTCTCGTACAGCTTGATCGCGGGCTCGTTCCACGGGAAGACGTGCAGCTCCAGCTTGCTCACGCCTGACGCTCGCGCCCAGCCGACCGCGGCTTCCAGCAGCGCCCGCCCCACGCCCTGCCGGCGCGCGTCTTGCGCGACCATCAGGCCGATGTCGGCGACGTGGGCGCTTGCCGGATGCGCGTCTCGCGCGACCGACAGGCGGCCGACGATGGCACCGTCCTCTCTTTCTGCAACGAACACAGCCGCGTGCGCATAGCGGCGCACCGCTTTCAGGTACCTCCGCTCGTCGCCGACCGAGCGCCACTCGCCGTCGGCGGAGATGAGCCACGCTTCCGGCTCGCCGCTTACTTCCTCCGCTAGGCGCGTCAGCGCTTCTGCGTCTGACGGTTCCGCACGGCGGACGACGAAGTTGCTCACCCGACCACCATGCCCGCGCCGCCGCGGCGCGGATCGCCGGCGGCGGCAAGCTCGCCGTCGGCGCGCACCTCGACTGCGCTGACTCCGCCGAAGTACAGATTTCTCCGGCCGAAGCGGACGACGTTCTCTCGCTCGAGCTCGATGCCGGGCTCCATCTGGACGACTCCGTTGTCCAGATGGAGGCGCGGCGCCTCGACTGCTTCTTCGACTCCCATGCCACGACCTACTACGTTCGCAACGACCTGCAGGATCGCGCCGCGCAGCCGCTCCGAGCCGGCGGAGCCGATCACGAGCCGCGGGCGCCCGTCCCCGAGCACGACCGACGGCGCCATCATCGACGTCAGTCGCTCGCCCGGGCGCGCGCTCCCTTTCAGGTCCGCTTCTCCGAGCATGTTGTTCAGGTGAATGCCGGTCCCGGGGACGACGACGCCGCTCCCCGACCCGAGCGAGCAGGACAGCGACGCCGCGTCGCCGCGCGCGTCGACGACCGATATATGCGTCGTCCCGCCGGCGGCAGGGACACGGGCCGCCTCCATCACCTCCATTGCGTGCACGACGTCGAGATCGTCGCCGAGCGACTCGAGGCCGAGCGCGATCAGCCTCCCTCCGCTCGAGGGCGGCGGGTTGGAGCGGAACTCGCTCCCGCGGAACGCGGCCGACACCGGCTCGCGTTCGATCGCGGCGTACGACTCGAGGTCCTCGCGCGAGAACGGCAGCAGCTCGCCCTCGTACAGGACGCGCGCACCATCGACTGCGATGCGGTCGATGGTGTCGGCGAGATCGGGGAGCCGGAAGAGCTCGCCCGCCTGGAGGACGCGTCCGCCGTACATCGCGTCCCCCTCGGGCGAGTGCCGCAGCAGCCCGTCGAGAATCCGGTGAAGGTAGCCCTGCGCGGGGGTCAGCTCGACACCGTCGCGCGCCAGCGCGGCCGCCGGCGCCGCGAGCTCTGCCCAGGGCAGCGAGCCGAACCGCCGGTGTGCCGCCTCCAGTCCCAAGGCCGTCCCCGGCACGCCCACCGCGCCCGGGCCCGTGTGGAACACCTGCTGCGTATCCCCGTCGAAGTCGACCGCGATCGCCAGCAGCTCCGTCTCCGGCGCCTCTGCGCGCGGCACCGCCACGAATGCGTCGAAAACCACGGTCTCCGTCCCGGCGTGGACGAGCATGAACCCGCCCCCGCCCGGCCCGGTGAGCATGCTTTCGGCCACCCAGGAGGTGAACGCGGCCGCCACACAGGCGTCGACTGCGTTCCCGCCCGCCTCCAGGACGGCCGCCCCGGCCGCTGCGGTCAGGGGATGGCCTGCGGCAATTGCGCCTTTCATGCCGATAACAAACCAATCTTCAGGTTTCCCGTCTATAAGAGTCGAGGACAGTTGGGGTCGTTGGTCGCGCAAAGACGGAGGGTCAGCAGGAGCAGCCTCGCCGCAGGGGCGCTCCTGCTGTGCGCGCTCGCTGCTGCGGTGGCGACGCCCCAGCTCCTCGGCTCGCGGGTAGGGAGCGCGCTCGGAACGCTCGGGCGCGCCGACCCGCGCTTCCTCTGGCTCGCCGCCATCGCCTTCACCGTCTCCCTCGTCGGCTCGGCGGGCTGCTGGCGCTCGGCCATCGGGCTCTGCGGCGGGAGGACATCGCTCGCCGACGCCACCGCCCGCTACGGCGCCGGCTCGCTCGTCAACACCTTCGTCCCGGCCCGCGCCGGCGACGCCGTCCGGCTCGCGCTCTTCTCGCGGCTCGTCCCCGGCCAGCACAAGCTCTCCACCACCGGCGGCGCATTCGTCGCCATCGCCGCGGCACGCGCGGCCGTGCTCGGCGGCATCGTCGTCGCCGGCGCGATCACCGGCGTCGTGCCGCTCTGGCCGCTCCTCATCGCGGCTGCGCTCGTCGCCGCCGGCATCGCCCTGGCAATGCGGGCCCGCAAGAGCCACGCCCACCTCCTCGACGCCTTCCGGACGCTGGCCGAGCACCCGGCGCTGAGCCTTCGCCTCGCCGGCTGGATCGCACTCTCCGTCCTCGGCCGCTTCGCCGGCGCGACCGCGGTCAGCGCCGCGATCGGGATCCACCGCCCGCTCGTCGCCGCCCTGCTCATCCTCCCCGCCCTCGACGTCTCCGGGCTCATTCCGCTCACCCCCGGGAACGTCGGCATCGCCAGCGCGGCGATCGCGATCGCCTTCCGCGCGCACGGCGTCTCCTTCAACCACGGGCTGGCGGCCGGGATCACCTTCCAGGCGCTCGAGACCGCCGTCGGCCTGAGCATCGGGATCGCGAGCGTCCTCTGGCTCGCGCCGTACCGCTCGCCCGGCCTCCGCCGGGCCGCGCTCCTCTCCGCCGGCGCCGCCGCCGCGGCGGGGGCGATGGCGCTTGTATCTCTGACCTAGGGGTAGGCTCACTCGCATGTACCGGCGGCATCCACTCGCCGGCGAAGCGTTGCTCTCCGCAGCCGCGGCCGCGTCGATCGCCGCGATCCTCGCCTGGCTCGGCCCGCCCGGCAGCGACCTCGCCGCACACGCCTACCAGCGCACGCTCTTCCTCGAGCACGGCTTCACGCTCTGGAACAACTTCTGGTACGCGGGCCGGTACAGCTTCGTCACGTACAGCCTCATCTACTACCCGCTCGCCGCCGCGCTCGGGATCAAGCTTCTCGCGGTTGCCACCGTCGCGCTCGCCTCGCTCGCGTTCGCGGTCGTCCTCTGGCGCGAGTGGGGACCGACGACGCGCTGGTCGAGCCGCTCCTTCGCGGTCGTGTGGGCGGGGATCGTGCTCTCGGCCGCGTTCCCGTTCGCGCTCGGAATCGCGCTCGCGCTGCTCGCGCTGTGGGCGCTGCAGGCGCAGGCGCGCTGGCGCTTCGCGGCCCTCGCCGCGCTGACGCTGGCGGCGAGCCCGGTCGCGTTCCTGCTCCTCGTCATCGTGCTCGCCGGGGTCGCGCTCGCGCGGCGACGCGAGGTGCCGCGCAACTGGCTGCCCGTCCTTGCCATCGCAGTGGCGGGCGGAATCGAATTGATCCTGTGGCGCCTCTTCCCCGGCGGCGGCAACTATCCGTACTCGTTCGTCGAGCTCGCCGCGGGGATCTCGTTCTGCCTGCTCGGGATCGCGTTCACGTGGCGCGTCGAGAGCGCACGCGTGCTGCGCTTCGTCTTCGCCGTCTACCTCGCCGCGCTCATCGTCTCGTACCTCGTCCCCTCGGCGGTGGGCGAGAACGTCGCGCGCATGCGTTACGCCGCCATCCCGCTCGCGCTCCTCATCCTCTCGCTCCGGCGGTGGCGACCGCTCGTGCCCGGAATCGTCGTGCTCGCGCTCGCCGTGTCGTGGAACCTCACGCCGCTCGCATACGGTTTCGTCAACGGGACGAACGACGCGACCGCGAGCGCGTCCACCTGGACGGGCGCGATCGGGTTTCTCAAAGCGCACGCCGGCCCGAACACGCGCGTCGAGACCGTCGACACGACCGGCCACTGGGGGTCCGTCTACCTGGCGGACGCGAACATCCCGCTCGCGCGCGGCTGGTTCCGGCAGGACGACTTCCCGCAGAACGAGGTGCTGTACGGCAAGCTCGGCCCGCGCGCGTACCTGAGCTGGTTGCACGGGCTCGGCGTCGGCTACGTCGTGCTCGCACGCGCGCCGCTCGACTACAGCTCGCGCGCGGAGGCGGCGCTCGTGCAGAGCGGGCGCGCCGGGCTTGCGCCGGTGTTCGACGACGGCACGATCGCGATCTACCGCGTCCCCGACTTCCGGCCGATCGTGACCGGCCCCGGCCAGGCGCGGGTCGTCGCGCTGACGCAGGAGCGCATCGTCGTCAGCGTCCCGCGCGGCGGCGAGTACCGCATCGCCGTTCGCTATTCGCCATATTGGCGTGCGTCGGACGGCTGCCTGAGCAAGGGCAAGGACGGAATGCTGCGTCTGACGACAGCGCACGCGCGTGTCGCGCGCATCGGGTTCACGGTCAGCGCGGACAGTGCGCTCGACACGCTCGCCGGCCAGCGGCCGACCTGCACGCTGCCCTAGTTCATCATCGCCTCCCACTGCCGCCGGGCCCGCTCCTCCTGCTGCCGCGCGAGGTGCATGACGATCGCGCGCGCCGTCTTGCTCCGCCCGCCCCTGGCCTCGAGGTCGGCCAGCGCCTCGGCGTCGCCGAGCTTCCGCACCGCCTCGAGCGCGGGCTCGCGCAGGCCCTCCTCCCACAGGTTGGGCGTCATCTCGTACGTCCAGTGCCGCGCTTCCTTCGGATTCGCGAGGGAGCAGGAGACGAAGCTGAGGCAGGCCTGGCAGATGCCGAGGTGGTCGACGTCGAGGTCGAGGTCCGCGGGGTTCACGCCGACAGGACAGCACGCGAAGCGTCACGAAATGCGGTCGAAAGAGACAATTGCGCGGCCTCGTGGCCTGTGCTTGCATGGTGCTAGCATGACTGACGTGCCGACGCTGTACGTCCGAGACATACCGCCGGGGCTCTACAACCAGCTCAAGCGCTGGGCGAAGCAGTCCAAGCGTTCGGTCAACGCCGAGGTGGTCGCGCTGCTCGAACAGGAAGCGGAGCGACGCAAGAACAGCTCCAACTGGTTCCAAGAGCTGCTCGAGTTCCGCAAGCAGCACACGATCCCCCGCGAGGACGTGGACATGATGATTCAGGCGATTCGCGACCACCGTGACGGCCGCGATCGCTGAGATCGTTCCCGACGCGAGTGCGGCTCTCCGCGTGCTCCTCGACCGTGATCCAGCCGCGATTGGATGGTTCGAGAAGATCGACGGTCGCGCCGCCCGTGCATCGTGGCCACAGCTCGTCTTCGTCGAGATCGCCAATGCGTTTCGAACCGGCGTACGCGCAAGGAAGACCACGCGAGCGCTCGCGACGGACGCAATGGAACGAGCTCTCCGCTGGCCGATCGCTGCGGTGTCGCTTCTCGAGCTCGCCCCAAGCGCACTCGACGTCGCGCTCGACCGCGGGCTGACGACCTACGACGCGTGCTACGTGGTGCTCGCGGAGCTCCGCGGCGCGACGCTCGTCACCGCCGACCGCACGCTTGCGGCCGCGACACCGAACGCCGTGCTGCTCGACTAGATGGAGATCGAGTCGCCGACGCGAATCACGCCGTCGGTGAGGATGTCGGCGTTGATGCCGGCGCGATGGAGGAGATCCTTGATGATCCCCGGCCGCGTCATCGACTGCAGGTGCTCGCACGGCTCGCACAGCTCGACGCCGTAGCAATCCACGTCGCCGACGCGGAACGTCTTGCCGACGAGGTCGTTCAGCGGCACGCCGCGCACGGTGATCTGCCGGCGCGTCTCGCCCACGCCCAGGCCGACGTCCTCGACGTTCTCGGCCTCGACGAGCGTCAGCGCCTGGCCGGGCTTCGCGCCCTTCTCCCGGAAATTGCGGTCGCCCTCGAGCCCCTTGCCCGCGAACGCGCGCACGGAGTCGACCGGCTGCAACGGTCCGCTCTCCTCGGGCCCGATGTGGATGGCCTCGATCACTTGCCGCCCGCCACGAAGGAGACGAGCGAGTCGAGCTGCGCCTTGCTCAGCGAGGCGCCGAACGTCTTCGGCATGACGTTCTTCGGGAAGCCGGGCGCGATGTACGCCTCCGGACTGACGATCGACTCGCGCACGAACGCGGCGAGCGCCGTGTTCGTCTTCTTCGCGTCCGCCTCGGGGGCGGTGTCGAGGTCGGGGCCGATCGTCGCGCTCGTGCCGGCCGCCTTGAACGTGTGGCACGCACCGCAGCCGGCGGAGACGAAGACCGCCTTCCCCGCTGCGCTCGTCGCCGCGGCGGTCGTCGTCTTCGGCGGCGAGGTCGTCGTCGGCGCCGCGGCCGTGGTGGTCGCGGGCGCGCTCGACGCGCTGACCGTCACCGTGACCGTCCCGCCGTGGTGCCCGGTGTAGTGGCCGATCGCCCAGCCGACTGCGCCGGCCGGTGCGAGCAGCAGCGCGAACAGCAGCCACATGACCACCTCGCCCACGGCGACGATCGGCTTCGGACGGTTCCGGCGCGAGGGCACGGCCGAACGCTACCGAATGACGAGGTCGTCGAGCGGCTTCCTCTTCGCCGCGGCGGACCACTCCTCCGCGCTGCGCGCCTCGACGTCCAGCTCGCGCACCGGATAGCCGAACGAGAGGATCATCTTCACCTCGCCGCCGACGAGCTCCGCTGCGCGCTCGGCGTCGCGGATCCCGTTCGGGCACGAGACGACGCCCACGTCCCAGGCGGAGAGCATCATGTTCTGCGCGCAGCGGCCGACGTCGAAGGGGAACGCCTCCCCCATGATGGCGACGACGAGGCCTGCGGTCTGCACGTTCTCGGGCGCGTACACCGCCTCCGCCAGCGCGACGGTGTCTGACACGACGACGAAGTGCCAGTTCTGCGTGTTGCGCGAGCTGCCGGAGAGCCGGCCGGCGTCGAGGATCCGCAGAACGTGATCTTCCGCGACCGGGCGATCGGCGTAGCGGCGCTCGTCGCGCTTGCTCGCGATCGCGAGGAACGTGTCCACTACTGCTTGAGGAACGATGGCACGTCGATGTCGCCGTTGTCGACGAGCGACGGCTGCGCGAACGTCGGGCGGTGCGCCCGGCGGCCGCGGCCGATGCCCGTCGCGACGACGGTCACCCACACCTGGCCGGTGAGCCGGTCGTCGACGGTGGCGCCGAAGATGATGTTCGTCTCCTCGGTGGCGGCGGCGCGAATCACTTCCGCCGCCTCGTTCACCTCGATGAGCGTCATGTCGTCGCCGCCGGCGACGGAGAGCAGGATGCCGGTCGCGCCGGTGATCTCCTCGTCGATGAGCGGCGAGCGCAGCGCGCGCTCGGCCGCGTCCTTGGCGCGGCTCTCGCCCGAGGAGGCGAACCCGATGCCCATGAGCGCCGTCCCCGAGTTGCTCATGATCGTGCGCACGTCGGCGAAGTCGAGATTGATCAGACCCGGGAGCGTGATCAGGTCGGTGATGCCCTGCACGCCCTGGCGCAGGACGTCGTCCGCGACCTTGAAGGCGTCGAGCATCGAGGTCGAGCGGTCGAGCACCTCGAGCAGGCGGTCGTTCGGGATGACGATGGTCGTGTCGCACGCCGCGCGCAGCGCCTGCACGCCCTGGTCGGCCTGCGTGCGCCGCTTCGTCCCTTCGAACTTGAACGGCATGGTCACGATCCCGACCGTGAGCGCGCCGAGGTCGCGCGCGATCCGCGCGACGACCGGTGCGGCGCCGGAGCCGGTGCCGCCGCCCTCGCCCGCGGCGACGAACACCATGTCCGACCCGCGCAGCGCGTTCTTGATCTGGTCGTAGCCCTCCTCGGCGGAACGGCGGCCGACGTCGGGGTCGGCGCCGGAGCCGAGGCCGCCGGTGAGCTCGCGGCCGATGTGGATCTTCTGCGGCGCGTCGCTCATGTGCAGCGCCTGGATGTCGGTGTTGACTGCGACGAAGTCGACCTCGCTGATGCCGGCGTCGATCATCCGGTTGACCGCGTTCAGGCCCGCACCGCCGACGCCGACGACCTTGATGACGGCGAGGTATGCGCCCGTGTCGGCGGACGGCGCGCGGTACAGGCGCGGCGGAGCCTCCGGCATCGGCTCGACGTACCGGGTGACCGGCGGCTCGTGGCGGATCTGGGGCGGCGCCGGTTCCGGAGGCTGCGGCGGCTGCGGCGGCGGCACCGGACGCGGCGCGGGCGGCGTCGGCTCCGGGATCGGCGGCGGCGGAGTCGGGGGCGGCGTCGGAGTCGGGGCGGGCGGCGCCGGCGTCTCCGCGCGCGCCTCCTCCCAGCTCGGGACGTGCTCGACCGTGCGCTCCTCGGGCTCCTTCTCTGCGCTGCGCGCCTCGGGCTCTGCAGGCGGCGGCTGGCCCTCGGCCTGGCGCTGCGCAGCCTCCGTCGCGCGGAAGAGCTCCGCGAGCGGGCCCTCACGCATGCTGGCGCGCCGACGCGCCATCGAGCACCTCCTTGGCGAGGTCGCGGTACATGCTCGCAGCCTCTCCGCTCGGGTCGTACTTCAACACCGACTGTCCCTTCACGGGCGCCTCCGCATACCGCACAGTCTTGCGGATCTTCGTGTTCAACACGAGGTCCCCGAAGTTCTCGCGCAGGATCTCGACCGCCTCCTTCGAGTGCAGGAGCCGCTTGTCGTACATCGTCGGGAGGATCCCCTGGATCGCGACCTTCGGGTTCAGGTTCTCCCGGATCATCGTCAGCGTGTTCTCGAGCTGGACGAGGCCGCGCAGCGAGAGGTACTCGCACTGCACGGGGACGATCACGCCGTCCGAGGCGACGAGCGCGTTGATCGTCAGCAGGCCGAGCGACGGCGGCGTGTCGATGAGGATGTAGTCGTACTCCTCGCGCACGGGCAGCAGCGCCTTGTCGAGCGCGCGCTCGCGGCCGATCATCGACGAGAGCGCGAGCTCGGCGCCCGCGAGGTCGATGGAGGAGACGGCGACGTCGATCTCGCCCTGGCGGACGATCTCCGTGATCGGAAGCTTGTGCACGAGCACGTCGAAGAGCGAGCGCTCGATCTCGTCCGGGTTCCAGCCCTGCGACATGGTCAGGTTGCCCTGCGGGTCGAGGTCGACCGCGAGCACGCGCTTGCCCTTCTCCATCAGCGCGACGCCGAGGTTCAGCGTCGTCGTCGTCTTGGCGACGCCGCCCTTCTGGTTCGCGAACGCGATGACCCTAGCCACGGTCGGTCCCCGATCTGCCCGCCCCCGGCCCTGGGGGCGCGGAAGCAAACGCGCAAGCGCCATAGTCGCTCACCATTCCATCCGGCATAGCCGAGTCCTGCTCCGTTACGGTCGCAGGCATGGACAGGAAGTGGCGGACACTGATCATCGTCTGCGTCGGCATCTTCATGCTGCTGCTGGACATCACGGTCGTCAACGTGGCGCTCCCGAAGATCCAGCGGGACCTGCACAGCTCCTTCACCGACCTCCAGTGGGTCGTGGACGCGTACTCGCTCATGCTGGCGAGCATCGTCCTCAACGCTGGGTCGCTCGGCGACCTGCTCGGGCGCAAGCGGGTGTTCCTCGTCGGGATCGTGCTGTTCACGGCCGCCTCCGCGGCCTGCGGAGCGGCGACGAGCCCTCTGTTCCTGAACCTGGCACGGGGCGCGCAGGGTATCGGCGGCGCCATCATGTTCGCGGTCTCGCTGGCCCTTTTGACCCAGGAATTCCACGGACGGGAGCGCGGGACGGCCTTCGGGATCTGGGGCGCGACCATCGGCGCGGCGGTGGCGATCGGGCCGCTCGTCGGGGGCGCGCTGACCGAATGGGCCGGCTGGCGGTGGATCTTCTTCGTCAACCTGCCGATCGGCGCGGCGTGTCTCGTGTTCGGGACGCGGGTGCTGCACGAGTCGCGCGACGAGGAGCACGGCGGGCTGGACATCCCCGGGCAGGTCATCCTGTCGGCGGCGCTCTTCGCGTTCGTCCTCGGGCTGCTGCGCGGGAACGACTGGGGCTGGTCGAGCGGGCGCGTCGTCGGGCTGCTCGTCGGAGCCGGTGTCGCGCTGCTCGTCTTCGGCCTCGTCGAGCTGCGGCAGGAGCGGCCGATGTTCGACGTCCGTCTCTTCCGCGTGCCGGCGTTCGCGGGCGCGCAGATCGTCGCGTTCACGATCTCGTCCGCGATGTTCGCGCAATTCCTGTACCTGACGCTGTACCTGCAGAACATCCTCGGGTACTCGCCGCTGCAAGCCGGCCTGCGCTTCCTCCCGCTGTCGTTGATCTCGTTCTTCGCCGCGCCGCTGTCCGGGCGGCTGGCGGGAAGGATCCCGATCCGCGTGCTGCTCGGGACGGGGATGTTGCTCGTCGCGCTCGCGCTCTACCTCATGTACGGCGTGAAGGTGTCGTCGGGCTGGACGACGCTGCTCGCCGGCTTCCTCATCGGCGGTATCGGCATCGGCATGGTCAACCCACCGCTCGCGACCACGGCGGTGAGCGTCGTCCCGCCGCAGCGCGCCGGGATGGCGGCGGGCGCGAACAACACCTTCCGCCAGGTCGGGATCGCGACCGGCATCGCCGGGCTCGGCGCGATCTTCCAGTCCGCGTACCACTTCGGCGGCACGCGCGCGGAGTTCGTGCACGGGCTGAACAACATCCTGCTCGTAGGCACGTTCGTCGCCCTGGCGGGGGCGGTGCTCGCGTTCGCGCTCGTGCGCGACCAGGACTTCGTCGTCAGCGCGCCAGCAGCGGCGGCCTAAAAACCGTGCGTCTTACGTGTCGGTACTAAGTACCGGCCCTTGAGGTAGCAGGCCGAACACCGACGGCCGGTACTTAGTACCCAAACGTGAATGTGACGGGTTGCGCGTGCGCGTGGCCAGGTGCCAGCCGGCGAGGAGGAGCATCACGATCGCGCCGGTGCCGACGACGAGCACCTGAGCCGCGACCGAGAACGCGATCGCGTCACCAGCGTGCACGCCGCTCGCGATGAGGATCGCCGAGCCGGCGCCTGCCTGCGTGGCCGCACCCGCCGGAGCGATCGGCAGCGCCGCCGACGCGGCCGACGCGCACAGGAACGCGAGC
>DASUIG010000004.1:0-29856 GCA_036273155.1 Gaiellaceae bacterium
GCCAGTGGTGGCAGCCGAGCCCGGAGCCCGTCAGCCGCACCGTCGCGCCCGTGGCGATGATCAGGATCAGCCAGCCGACCGTCCACCAGGCCAGACGGCGGAAGGCCCTTTCTGATAATCTTACGTTGACGTAAGAATGAGTTTTCTCCGTAGCCGCCGACATAGCGATCAATTCAAGTGGTGGGTGCTCTCCTGCACCAGCCTCGGCATGCTGCTCGCCACGGTCAATTCCGGCACGCTGATCATCGCCCTCCCCGATCTCGAGCGCAGCCTGCACACGACGCTGCTGGAGCTCGTCTGGGTGATCCTCGTCTACATGATCGTTTCCACCGTACTCGTGCTCACCGCGGGCCGGCTCAGCGATCTGTTCGGGCGCAAGAACGCCTACGTGCTCGGTTTCGTCATCTTCTCGCTCGCCTCCCTCGGCGCCGGCTTCTCCGGCAGCGGCACCCAGCTGATCCTCTGGCGCGTGCTGCAGGGCATCGGCGGCGCGCTCCTGTTCGCGAATGCAGCCGCACTCGTCACCGACGCCTTCCCGAAGAAGGAGCTCGGGCTCGCGATGGGGACGAACACGATGGTCGCCGCGGTCGGGCTCGTGATCGGGCCGGTGCTCGGCGGCGCGCTCGTCGCGATAGCCTGGCCCTGGGTGTTCTGGTTCAACGTGCCGCTCGGCCTGCTCGGTGCGGCGTGGGGCTGGCTCGTCTTGCACGAGCTGTCCGGGCGGGCGGACGAACGTGGGCTCGATCTGCTCGGGACGTCCTCGTTCGTCGTCGGGCTGACCGGCCTCGTCCTCGCGCTCTCGAAGGGCGGCCTCTCAGGCTGGAACGGCCCGCTCGTGATCGGCGGCTTCGTCGCGGCGGTCGTGCTGCTGCCGCTCTTCGTCCTGATCGAGCGGCATGGGCGCGCGCCGATGCTCGACCTCGCGCTCTTCTCGGACCGGCTCTTCAGCGCGGCGTCCGGCGCCGCGTTCATCAACGGGCTCTCGCGCTTCGCGCTGATGTTCCTGTTCGTCTTCTACTTCCAGGGGCCGCAGGGCAAGTCGCCGATCGTCGCAGGCCTCGAGCTCGCGCCGATGGCGATCGGCATGCTCATCTCCTCGCCGCTCGCGGGCATCGCCGCCGACCGGCACGGATCCCGCGGTCTCGCCGCGCTCGGGATGCTCGTCTCCGCCGCCGGCCTCGCCGGCATGACGACGTTGCAGGCGCACACCGCGTACGTCTGGAGTGCGCTCTGGCTGCTGCTCGTCGGCGTCGGCTCGGGCATGTTCAACAGCCCGAATACGGCGGCAATGATGGGCGTCGTCCCCGTGCACCGGCGCGGCATCGCTGCGGGCGCGCGCGTGATGCTGCAGAACACGGGCGCCGTCATCTCGATCGCATTCGTCATGGCGATCGTCACGTCCGCTGTACCGACGACCGTGCTGTTCAAGATCTTCTCCGGCATCGCGTCAGGGCTCTCCGCAAGGCAGCTGGATCCCTTCATCGCGAACATGCACATGGCGCTGTGGGTGCTCACCGGCGTCTCGCTACTCGGCGCCGCGGTCTCGCTCATGCGCCCCGCGCACGTGACGGGCGACGTCACGCTCGACGAGATCCTCGAGGCGGAAGCAGCATGATCCGCATCGGCGAAGTCGCGGAGCGCACGGGCCTGACGCCGCGCACGATCCGCTACTACGAGGAGATCGGGCTGCTCCCCGGTCCGGGGGCGCGCCGCAAGGGCGAGCACCGGGCCTACGACGACAACGACGTCGAGCGGCTGAGCGAGCTGACACGCCTGCGCGACCTGCTCAACCTGTCGCTCGACGAGCTGAAACAGCTCGTCGAGGCGGAGGAGGCCCGCGCCGCGATCCGCAAGCAGTTCCGCGCGAGCGACTCCGATTCCGAACGGCTCGAGCTGCTCGACGCGGCGCTCCCGCACGTCGAGACGCAGCTCGGTCTCGTCCGCCATCGCATGGAGGAGCTGCGCCGGCTCGAAGCGGAGCTGGTCGAGAAGCGGAAGTCGATCCTCGCGCGCAAGCGCGAGCTCGCTACCTGACCGAGACGCCGGTTCCTTCTTCGACCGCGCCGACGCGACAGAGGAAGAGCTTCCGCGCGCGGAACGCGCTCTCGAGCGAGAGCGCCTTGTCCGCCGGAAGCGAGATGAGCAGGCCGCCCGCGGTCTGCGCGTCGTAGCCGAGCGCGAGCAGCTCGGCGTCGACCCCGTCCGCGTCGACGGGCGCATACTCGCGGTTGCGCGGATCGCCGCCGGTGCGCACACCGGCGCGCGCGGCTTCGAGCGCGCCCTCGAGTGCCGGGATGGCGGCTGCGTCGAGCCGAATATGGACGCCGCTCCGCGTCGCCATCTCGTGCGCGTGACCGAATAGTCCGAAGCCGGTGACGTCGGTGACCGCGTTCGGCTCGAGCGGCCGCAGCGCGTCGGCCGCGTCGGCGTTGAGCGTCGTCATCCAGCGCACGGCCTCCGCGATGTCGCCCTTCGCGGCGAGCACGAGACCGGTACCGAGCGGCTTCGTCAGGAAGAGCGCGTCCCCGGGACGAGCGCCCGCCTTCGGCCAGATTCCGTCCGGGTGAACCGTGCCGACGACCGCGAGCCCGTACTTCGGCTCGGCGTCGCGGATCGTGTGGCCGCCCGCGAGAACTGCACCCGCGGCACGCACGGTCTCGGCAGCGGCCGCGAAGACGCGCGCGGGGACGTCGTTCGGCAGCTCCTCCGGAAATGCGGCGATGGAGAGCGCGAGCAGCGGCGTCCCGCCCATGGCGAAGACGTCGTTGAGCGCGTTCGTCGCGGCGATGCGGCCGAACGTGGCCGGGTCGTCGACGAGCGGCGGGAAGAAGTCGACGGTGAAGACGAGCGCGCGCTCGTCGTCCAGCCTGTACACGGCGGCGTCGTCGGCAGGGTCGAGGCCGACGAGAAGGTTCTCGGCCTCGGCGGGCACGAAGCCGCGCAGGAGCTCCTCGAGCCGGGCCGCCGAATACTTCGCGGCGCAGCCGCCGCCCACCGTGAGGCCGGTGAGCGCGGGAGCTTCCACGCGGTCTACTGTACGCACGGTGGAGAGGGCAGCGCTCGTCACCGGCGGCTCGTCGGGAATCGGCCTCGCGATCGCACGCATGCTGCGCGATGAGGGCTTCGGCCTGACGCTCGCCTCGCGTCGGCCCGAGAAGGTGGAAGCAGCCGCCGCGGAGCTCGGCGCGACCGCCGTCGCCGCCGACGTCGCCGACGAGAACGACTGTGCGCGGCTCGTCGCGGAGCATCGCGAGCGCTTCGGCCGCCTCGACGTGCTCGTCAACTCGGCCGGCATCGGCATCGGCGGGCGCGTCGAGGACCTTCCCGCCAGGCATCTCGACCTCCAGCTCGGCGTCAACCTGCGCGGGCTCTTCCTCGTCACGCAGGCCGCGATCCCGCTGCTGCGCGAGTCGCGCGGCTGGATCGTCAACCTCGCGTCCATCGCCGGGACGCTCCCGACACCGGGCCTCGCCACCTACGGCGCGACGAAGGCGGCGGTCATCTCGCTGACGCGCTCGCTCAACGGCGAGCTCGACGCCGACGGCGTGCGCGCGATCGCCATCTGCCCCGGATTCGTCGACACGCCGATGGCGCAGTGGTCCGGCATCGAGCCGGACGAGATGATCCGTCCCGAAGACTGCGCCGAGATCGTCAGGATGTGCTTGCGGCTCAGTCCCCACGCTCGCGTTCCGCAAGTCGTGATCGAGCGCGTCGGCTCGAGCAACGGCGACGTCCCGTAGTGCTCGACGACTTCCCGCGCGTCGACCTCCTGTTCGGCCCGTCCCCGGTGCATCCGCTCCGGCGGCTCTCCGATCATCTCGGCGGGCGCGTGGAGATCTGGGCGAAGCGCGAGGACTGCAACTCCGGGCTCGCGTACGGCGGCAACAAGGTGCGGAAGCTCGAGTACCTGGCGGCAGACGCGCTCGCGCAGGGCTGCGACACGCTCGTGTCGATCGGCGGCGTGCAGTCGAACCACACGCGCCAGGTTGCAGCCGTGGCCGCGCGACTCGGGCTGAAGTGCGTGCTCGTGCAGGAGCACTGGGTCGAGTGGCCGGACGTCGTCTACGACAAGGTCGGCAACATCCTCCTCTCGCGGATCATGGGCGCCGACGTGCGGCTCGTCGACGCCGGCTTCGACATCGCGTTCCGTCCCAGCTGGCAGGACGCGCTCGACTCGGTCGAGGCGGCGGGAGGGAAGCCCTACCCGATCCCGGCCGGCGCATCCGACCATCCGCTCGGCGGGCTCGGGTTCGCGCGCTGGGCCGAGGAGGTCGCCGCGCAGGAGGCCGAGCTCGGCGTCTTCTTCGACACGATCGTCGTCTGCTCGGTGACCGGGTCGACGCAGGCGGGGATGGTCGCCGGCTTCGCGCTCCAGGATGCGGAGCGCAGCATCCTCGGCATCGACGGCTCAGCGACGGTCGAGCAGACGCGCGACCAGATCGCGCGCATCGCGCAAAACACGGCCGACGCGATCGGCGCCGCGCGCGAGCTCGACGTCGTCCTGCTCGACGAGTGGCACGCCGGCACGTACGGCATCCCGGACGCGAAGACGATCGAGGCGATCCGGTTGTGCGCCCGGCTCGAGGGCGTCCTGACCGATCCGGTCTACGAGGGGAAGTCGATGGCAGCTCTCATCGACCTCGTCACCGACGGCCGCATCGAGCCGGGCTCGCGGGTGCTCTACGCCCACCTCGGCGGTCAGCCTGCGCTGAACGCCTACGGCGGGGTCTTCTAGGTTCGGACGTCCGAGCCCGGTGTTGCATTCGCAAGCGACGCCTCAGGCGGGGGTCTTCACCCCAGGCTGAGGCACAATGCGGATGTAGGGCTTCGGCTCTTCCCACTCGCCGAAGATCTCCTTCGCGTCCTCGTTCGAGACCGAGCCGGAGATGATTACGTCGTCGCCCTGCTGCCACTGCGCCGGCGTCGACACCTTGTGGCTCGCCGTCAGCTGAAGCGAGTCGACCACACGCAACACCTCGTCGAAGTTGCGCCCGGTCGACATCGGGTAGACGAGGATGAGCTTCACCTTCTTGTCCGGGCCGACGACGAAGACGTTGCGCACCGTCTGGTTGTCGGCGGGCGTGCGCTGAAGCGGATCGCCCGACGTGCTCGCCGGCAGCATCCCGTACGCCTTGGAGACGTTGAAGTCGGCGTCGCTGATGATCGGGTAGTTGGGGGCGTACCCCTGCGTCTCCTCGATGTCGCGCGCCCAGTCGCCGTGGCGGTCGACCGGGTCGACCGAGAGGCCGATCACCTTCACGCCGCGGCGGTCGAACTCCGGCTTGATCTTCGCCATGTAGCCGAGCTCGGTCGTGCACACCGGCGTGAAGTCCTTCGGGTGCGAGAAGAGCACGGCCCACGAGTCGCCGATCCAGTCGTGGAAGCTGATGCGCCCTTCGGTGGTGTCGGCCTCGAAGTCCGGCGCAATGTCACCGATCTGCAGTCCCATGTGCAGCTCCTTCCTTCACTATCTCTTTTGAAGTAATGACGGTCGTAGCTTACAGCTCGCCGGGGGTCCGAGCGATGCGCCAGACCATGTAGGCGCCGAGGAGGGCGGCGAGGGAGAAGCCGGCGATCGCGAGCCACTCGGCCCGGTGGGACATGAAGATGAGCGCCGAGCCGATCAGGAGCGCGGAGATGATGATCGCCGAGCCGACCCGGTTGGCGATCGAACGCAGGTTGTGCTCGAGCTCGCCGAGACCGGTGGGGACGACGCCGATCCGGAGCGTGCCGCGCTCGAGCTCCCCGACGAGGTGGCCGATGCGCCTGGGCATGCGCGTCAGCGGGTCGAGCTGGGTGTAGAGCTGCGCCAAGAGTCTGTTCGGCTCCAGCCGGCGCGAGGTCTCGAGGATCATCACGTCCACGGTCTCCTGCTCGATCAGCGCGACCGGGTCGAGCTCCGGGTCGAGCGCCCGCGCGATCGAGTCCGCCTGCGCGAGCGTCTTGCCGACGAGGGCGAAGCTCGTCGGCAGCCGGATGCCGTGGTCGAGCGCGAGCCGCTGGAGACCCGCGAGCGCCTCGCCGGCGCGGATTCCCGAGAGCGGCCGCCAGTGGTAGCGCGGCAGCACGCGACGGACGTCGTGGACGAACCCGGCCTCGTCCGAGTCCACCTTCGTCAGGGAGAGGCCGATGACCAGGTCGGCGACGTCGTCCGCCCGGTTCTGGGCGACCGCGAGCAGGAGCAGCGCGAGCCCCCGGCGGGTGTCGTCGTCGACCCGTCCGAGCAGGCCGAAGTCGAGCAGCGCCAGGCGCCCGTCCGGTGTCAGCAGGACGTTGCCGGCGTGCGGGTCGGCGTGGTAGACGCCGTCGACGACGATCTGGAAGACGTAGGCGCGAAAGAGCTCGCGCGCGAGATCTGCCGCCTGTTCCGGGGTGAGCCCGTGCGGCGCCGCCACCTTCTGGCCGTCGATGTGCTCGAGCACGAGCACGCGCTCGCTGACGAGCGGCCGGATGACGGCCGGCACCACGAGCGAGGGGAAGCGCTCGACGATGGACGCGATCAGCTCGGTGTTGTGCGCCTCCTCGACGAAGTCCAGCTCGGCACGGAGATGGACCTCGAGCTCGTCCGCGAGCGCTTCGAGCTGCAGCAGCTCCGCCGTCTCCGAGCGTTTCGCGGCCATGCGCGCGCTCGAGCGCAGGAGTGCGAGGTCGAGGGAGATCTGCTCCTCGATGCCGGGGCGGCGCACCTTGACGACGACGTCACGCCCGCTCGCGAGGAGCGCGCGGTGCGTCTGCGCGATCGACGCGGTCGCGATGGGCTCGGGATCGATGCGGACGAAGGCGGGGGCGCCGAGGTCCTCTTCGATCACACGCCGGATCGCTGCGAACGGCTCGGGCGGGACCTCGTCCACGAGCCGTCCCAGCTCCTCGATGTAGACATCCGGGAGCAGGTCCGGCCGCGAGGAGAGCAGCTGCCCGAGCTTGATGTACGTCGTCCCCAGATCCTCGAGCGCGGTGCGGAAGCGGCGCGCGCCGTCGCGGGTCGCCTCCCGGCGCCCGAGGACGCCGAGCTCCGCAAGCACGCGCCTGCCTCCGCTCCGCCTTGCAACGCGCATGACGTGGAGCGCGCGACGAGTCCGCTCGAAGCGTGCGCCCACGCATCGGTCTTCACCGTGTTGGCGGGTGAGGAAACGTGGATTCGGCCGCCGTCAAGCCGAACGAGAGAGTGAGCTGAGAAGCCGCAGAGCTCCCGGGACCGGCCCACCGATCGGCACGGTCCCGATTCTGCGCGCTACCAGTAACCCCCGTCGTTCATGCCCGTGCCGTGCTTCACCCCAGCGAGGAGTGCCGCCAGCATCACAGCCGCGATGAGAAGCGTGAAGAGCCGTGCTTTGGTCACCGTGTTCACCTCCCTCCGTTAGAACCGGACGTCCTGCAGCGCCTCAGCCGCGGTGCGGTAGAGGTGGGCTGCGAGCCTGTCGTCGCCACGCCGCGCCGCGAGGTCGCCACGAGCGACCCAGGCGGCGGCACGATGGCTGGCCGAACCGAGCTGGCCAAAGCTGGCCTCGGCGGAGCTGAACGCAGCCTCCGCCTCGTCGAGGCGGTCCTGCGACAGCAGCGCACGCCCGAGCACGAGCTGCGCACTGCCGATCTCGTCGAGGTAGTCCTCGCGGCCGTCGAGCAGCTGCAGCGCATGCCGCGCCTGCTCCTCGGCCTGCACCATGTCGCCGGTGCGCAGGTGGATCTGCGCGAGCGAGGACACGGCCTGCGCGGCGTCGGCCTCGCGGCCGGTGTCGAGCGCGATGCCGAACGCCTCCTTGAGCAGGGAGACCGCTTCGTCGGTCTTGCCGAGGAGGAAGTTGAGGCCGCCGAGGTTGTTCGTCAGCTGGCCGACGTGCACCTTGTCGGCAAGCGCCTCGTACGCCCCGCGTGCCCGCTCCGCGTACGTGCGGGCGAGGATCCAGTGGCCCTCGCGATCGGCGACGAGGGAAGCCTGGAAGAACGCGTCGCCGATCGTGCGCGGGTCGTCGGCGTCCTCCGCGAGCTGGAGCGCGCGCTCGATGTCCTCGCGCGCGGCTTCGTAATCGCGCATCCGGCGCCAGCCGCGCGAGCGCCAGGAGAGGATGTTCGAGCGCAGCGAGTCGGACGGCATGCCCGACCGCTCGGCGAGGCCCAGCGCCTCGTTCAGCAGCCCGAGCGACGTCTGGATGCTGTTGAGCTGGTAGCGGCAGACGCCGATCGCGTAGAAGACCTCCGCGCGCTCGAGGTCGGAGAAGTTGCCGGACTCGACGATCCCCCGGGCGTCGTTCAGCAGGTCGAGCGCCTTGCGCAGCGCGCCGATGCGCATCTGCGTGCGGCCCGCCCCGACGAGCGCCCGAACCTCGAGCTCGGGAATGCCCGTTGCGCGCGCTGCCGGCACGAGCGTCTCGTACTCGGAAGCGGCGTCCTCGTTGCGGTGCGCCTCGATCATCGTCTCGGCGCGTGCGAGAGCCGCCTCGAGCCGGCCGCGCTCGTCGGTCGCGACACCGTTCGCGAGGAAGCCCGCGTCGCAGCCGAGGCGGACGGCGAGCCATTCGATCGTCTCCGTCGTCGGGCGCGTCTTGCCGCGCTCGATCTGAGAGACGTATTCCTTCGAGAAGCGCTCGCCCGCAAGCTCGCTCTGCGTGAGCCCGGAGGCAACGCGAAGCTGACGAAGCCGCTCTCCGAGACGGAGGGCGGACGTCGTGGCCTGGCTGCGGAGTGCGGTCTCTCGGGCCATGCGGTCTAGGGGGAAGTGAACCCTACGCTTCACAAAAACGCAAGTTGTCCATCTGGGCCATCCCCCTAAAAGGGCATAAGCAAGCCGTATAGGCGGTGAACCAGCGGTTTTTCAAAATCACTTGACCGGGGTACTTGACTCGCCCCGGGACCGGACGTATAGTGCGGTCACCTTGCAACCGAGCCGGACGCTAGGCGGGTTTGCAGGGGGCGCGTCGCCGCAGCCCAGCGACACCGGAAATCCCGACTGAGCCGCAGCAGCCGGGGCTCCGATACGCAGGGAGTACGCGCCTCTAAACCAGAAAAGGCCCCGGAGCCGCAGCCGGGGCCTTTCTTTTGCCCGGAGAGCGGCGGCCTACGCCCGCATCCAGGCGAGGCGCGCAGCCCGGATCCGGTTCACCTCGTCGTCGCCGAGGAGACCGACCCGCCGGCCGACCATTCCGAAGACGCCGCCGGCCAGGAACACCCACGCTTCGGCTTCGGCGTCCCGGTCGGCGTTCAGCGAGCCTTCCTCCTGGCCGCGCCGGATCGCGCCGGCGATGAAGTCGTGCACCTCGCGCATGTGCTTGCGCAGATGCTTCCGGAGCTCGGGATCCTCGGCCGCCTCCCCGAGCGCCTGCACCCAGAGCTCGGCGAGCTGGAACTTGCAGTCCTTCACGGAGAAGTGGCCGCGGCCCATCTCCGCGAAGCCCTCGGCAACCGTGTCCGCGTTCGCGAGCACTTCCGTCCATCGCGCGCACGCCTTCGACCACACGTGGTCGAGGGCCGCGAGGTACAGCTCGCGCTTCGACGCGAAGTGCCGGTACAGGATCGGCTCCGAGATGCCGGCGGCCCGCGCGATCTCCGCCGTCGTCGTCCCGCGGTAGCTCCCGTCCGTGAAGACGCGGATCGCGGTCTCGACGAGATGGCGGCGGCGGTCCGCCGCCGCCATGCGGACGGGTGCAACGGTCATGCGGCCTCGGGGAATGCGTCGCGGGCCGGCTCGCGGTGCCGCGCATGCTGCAAGGTCGTCGCAGCGACGATCGCGCCGGCGACGGCGATGAGGGCGGCGATGGAGGTCGCGTTCCGGAAGCCGTGGACGAAGGCGGCCGACCTCGGATGCCCGGCCGCGAGCGAGCTCGAGATCCCGGAAGCGACGATCGCCCCCATGATGGCGATGCCGAGCGAGCCGCCGACCTGCCGCATGCTGTTCAGCACCGCAGAGCCGACGCCGGCCTTGTCCGGCCGCACGGACGCCATTGCCGCCGCGGTCGTCGGCGCCATCGCGGCGGACATGCCGATGCCGCCGAGGATCATCGCCGGGAGCAGGCCCCACCACGTCGTGTGCGCACCCATGCGCGAGAACAGGAAGAGCGAGACCGCGACGATGGCCATCCCGGAGGAGACGAAAGGCCGCGGTCCGAAGCGGTCGGACAGCCGGCCGGCCTGCGGTGCCAGCAGGATGATCAGAAGCGTCCACGGCAGGAACGACGCGCCGGCCTGGGTCGGCGAGTAGGTCAGGACCTGCTGGAGGTAGAGCGAGACGTAGAAGAACACGCCGAACATCGCCAGGCCGACGAGCAGCATAACGCCGTTCGCGCCGGAGAAGCCCCGGTTGCGGAACAGGCTCAGGTCGAGCATCGGCAGCCTCTGGTGCCGCTCGAGCAGGACGAACGAGGCGAGCGACACGACCGCGACGCCGAAGGCGCCGAGGATGCGGCCCGACGTCCAGCCGTACGCGTTCGCCTCGATCAGCGCGTAGCTGAGCGCGAACAGGCCGAGCGCCGAGCTGAACAGGCCGGGAATGTCCGGCCGCTGCACGAGCGACGTGTCGCGCGACTCCTCGATGAAGGCGAACGCGGCGACGATCGCGACCGCGCCGATCGGGACGTTGATGAAGAAGATCCAGTTCCAGTTGATGTGCTCGGTGATCACCCCGCCGGCGAGCGGCCCGATCGCGAGCGCGAGCGCGGAAACGCCGGCCCAGATCCCGATCGCCGTCCCGCGCTGGCGCGGCGGGAACGTGACCGTGATGATCGAGAGCGTCGACGGGTTCATGAGCGCTGCGCCGACGCCCTGCACGACGCGTGCGCCGATGAGCACGCTCGCGCTACCGGCGAGACCGCAGCCGAGCGACGACAGCGTGAAGATGGCGAGCCCGACGACGAAGATCAGCCGGCGGCCGAAGAGATCGGCGAGCTTGCCGCCCGTGAGCATGAGCGCCCCGAACGTGAGCGCATAGCCCGTGACGACCCACTCGAGCTCGGAAACCTTGAGATGCAGGGACTTCTGGAGCGTCGGCAGCGCGACGTTCACGATCGTGTTGTCGAGCATGATCATGAAGAGGCCGAACGAGACGGCGGCCAGCGTCCACCACTTCTTGTTCTCCTCCGCGAATATGCGAGCCTTCAAGCCTTCACCTTCCCCTGTTAGCGTCCACTAAGTTAGTAGAAACTAGCATGAGCGACTACGTCTGGGAGCCGACACCCGAGCTCGTCGAGCGGGCCAATCTGACGCGCCTCGCGCGCCGTCTCGGCGCGGACGGCTACCCGGAGCTGCACCGCATCTCGGTCGAGGAGCCCGACCGCTTCTGGCCGGCGCTGATCGATGACCTCGGCATCGAGTTCTCCGCGCCGTGGGACGCCGTCCTCGACACGTCGCGCGGCCCGGAATGGGCGCGCTGGTTCGTCGGCGGCCGGCTGAACGTCGCGCGCGTCTGCCTGCACGGCCGCGCGTCCTCGGACGCCGAGGCGCTCGTCGGCCTGTACGAGGACGGCGACCGCGAGTCGCTCACCTGGGCGGAGGCCTCGCGCCAGGTGACGCAGCTGGCGGAGGCGCTCGTCGAGCTCGGCGTCGAGGAGGGCGACCGGGTCGCCATCTTCATGCCGATGGCGCCCGCGGTCGCGGTCGCGTCGCACGCGTGCGCGCACGTCGGCGCCGTGCAGGTTCCGATCTTCTCCGGCTTCGCCGCGCCGGCGATCGCGTCGCGGCTCGAGGACTCGCAGGCAAAGGTGGTCATCTGCGCGGACTGGTCGCTGCGGCGCGGCAAGCGGATGGACATGCGCGCGACGCTCGACGACGCCGGGCGGTTCGCGGTCGAGCACGTGATCGAGTGGAACCGCGAGTCGCGCGCGTGGCCCGAGCTCGTCACGCGGCAGCCCGGGACGATGCCCCCGCGCGAAGTGGACAGCGAGGCGCCGTACCTCCTCGCCTACACGTCGGGCACGACCGGGACGCCCAAGGGCGCGCTGCACGTGCAGGGCGGCTTCCTCGTCTCCATCGCGCGGGAGACCGCGTACCAGACCGACGTGAACGAGGGCGAGCGCATCCACTTCGCCACCGACATGGGCTGGATCATGGGGCCGTGGACCGTCGTCGGCGGAGGCGCCGTCGGTGCGACGATCGTGTTCGCGGAGGGCGCGCCCGACTGGCCCGACGACCGGCTGTGGCGTCTCGTCGAGTCGGAGCGCGTGACGATGCTCGGCTGCTCGCCCACCCTTGTCCGTGCGCTGATCCCGAAGGGGGAGCCGGCCGCGGACGTCTCCTCGCTGCGTGCGATCTGCACGACCGGAGAGCCGTGGAACCCGGACCCGTACCGGTGGCTGTTCGAGAAAGTCGGCCGGTCGCGCGTGCCGATCGTGAACATCTCCGGCGGCACCGAGGTCGGGGCGTGCTTCCTCACGACCGTGATCACCGAGCCGATCAAGCCGGTCGCGCTCGGCTTCCCCGCGCTCGGCGAGGACATGGACGTCGTCGACGCAGAGGGCAACTCCATCCGCGGCGAGGTGGGCGAGCTCGTCTGCCGCCGCCCGTGGCCGGGGATGACCCGCGGGGTCTGGGGCGACGACGAGCGCTACCTCGACACGTACTGGCGCCGCTTCCCCGGCATCTGGACGCACGGCGACTGGGCGTCGGTGGACGCGGACGGCTACTGGTTCCTGCACGGGCGGAGCGACGACACGCTGAACATCGCAGGCAAGCGGATCGGCCCGGCCGAGCTCGAGTCGGCCGCGATCGCGAGCGGCATCGTCTCGGAGGCGGCCGCGGTCGGCATCCCCCACGAGGTGAAGGGCGAGGTGGCCTGGATCTTCTGCGTGCCCGTGGCCGGCGCGGACGAGGACGACGCGCGCGTCGCCGGCGCGGTGACGGACGCGCTGGGCAAGGCGTTCAAGCCGGACCGGATCGTGTGGGTCGGCGCGCTGCCGAAGACGCGCTCGGCGAAGATCGTCCGCCGCGCGGTGCGCGCGCGCGCGCTCGGCGAGGATCCCGGCGACCTGTCGACGCTCGAGAACCCCGAGTCGCTGGAGGAGATCGCCGATGCCGTCCGGTAGCGCGGTCGTGACAGGCGGAGGGCGGGGCATCGGCGCGAACATCGCGCGCGAGCTCGCACGCAGCGGCAGTGACGTGATCGTCACTGCGCGCACGCGGGGCGAGATCGGCGCGGTGGCAGACGAGATCGGCGGCCGCGCGATCGAGATGGACGTTGCCTCCCGCGAATCCGTCGAGCGAGCGTTCGCCGAGGCAGGGCCGGTCGAGCTGCTCGTCGCGAACGCCGGAACGGGCAACCGCGGCGTCGCCTGGGAGATCGACCCGGACGACTGGTGGCGGGTGTTCGAGGTGAACGTCCTCGGCGTTCACCTCTGCTGTCGCGCCGTCATTCCGGGCATGCTCGAGCGCGGCTCGGGCCGGATCGTCATCGTCGGCAGCGGCGCCGCATACCTGCCCGGCGCGACCGAGACGGGGTACACCGCCTCGAAGGCCGCCGTATGCCGGTACGGCGAGACGCTCGCGAACGCGCTCCGCGACCGAATACCGGTGTTCGTCGTCGCCCCCGGCCTCGTTCGCACGGCGATGACGGCCGACGTCGGCGACGACGCGCCATGGACGCCGCCCGAGTGCGCGCCGCGGCTCGTGGCTGCACTCGCGACGGGCGAGTTCGACGCGCTCGCCGGCCGGTATCTCCACGCCGAGCACGACCCGCCCGAGAAGCTCCGCGAGCGCGTCGACGCGATCCTCGAGAGCGACTTGAACGCGATTCGCCTGCGGCGATGAGCGAGCGCGTCGTCCTTTGCTACGGCGACTCGAACACGTACGGCTCCATCCCGGCGGTCGGCGGCCGCTTTCCGCGGAACGTGCGGTGGCCCGGAGTGCTCGCGACCGAGCTCGGCGCGGGCTGGCATGTGATCGAGGAGGGGCTCGGCGGAAGGACGACCGTGTTCGACGACCCGATCCTCCCCGACCGGAACGGACGCCGGTACCTGACTCCGTGCCTGCTCTCGCACGCTCCCGTCGACCTGGTCGTCATCTCCCTCGGAACGAACGATCTGAAAGCGCGCTTCTCCGCATCGGCCGCCGACATCGCGCGCGGCGTGGGCGTGCTGGCGGAGGTCGCGCTCGCGAGCGGCGTCGGCCCCGGCGGGACGGCGCCCAAGGTGCTTCTCCTCGGCTTGCCCCGACACGGGCCGTTCGACACCGACGAAGTCCGCGACGGCGAGGCAAAGGCCGAGGGGATGCGCCCGTACCTCCGCGCATACGCGACCGAGCTCGGCGTCGAGCTGCTCGAGCTGCACGAGCTCGTTTCCTGCACGGCCGAGGACGGCTTCCACTTCGACGCGGCTTGCCACGCGATCGTCGGCGAGGCGGTCGCGCGCCGCGTCGCCGCGATGTTCTAGACTCTGAGGCGAAAACCAATGCGCCTCGCTCTCGCCCAGATCAACCCCACCGTCGGCGACCTCGACGGGAATCGCGCGCTCATCCTCGACCGGCTGGAGGCCGCGAAGGACGCCGGCGCCGACGTCGTCGTCTTCCCCGAGCTGGCCGTCACCGGCTATCCGCCCGAGGATCTCCTCCTCCGGCCCGGCTTCATTCGCGCCGCCGAGCGCTCGCTCGAGCAGATCGCGCATGCCTCGCGCGGGGTCACGCTCCTCGTCGGCACGCCGCACCTCGACCGCGACCTCTACAACGCATGCGCCGTCTGCACGGGCGGCGAGCTGAAGGCGCTCGTGAAGAAACGCTTCCTGCCCAACTACGGCGTCTTCGACGAGTTCCGCTACTTCGCGCCAGGCCACGAGCTGTACCTGTTCGAGCACGGCGAGGCGCTCGTGGGCGTCACCGTCTGCGAGGACATGTGGCAGCCCGGCCCGCCCGCGACCGACCTCGCGCTCGCCGGCGCGCAGCTGCTCGTGAACGTCTCCGCCTCGCCCTTCCACGTCGGCAAGGACCGCGAGCGCGAAGAGATGTTCCGCACGCGCGCGCGCGACAACAATGCATACGTCGCCTTCTGCAACACGGTCGGCGGACAGGACGAGCTCATCTTCGACGGCCACTCCGTCGTCATCGACGACGAAGGCGACGTGATCGCGCGCGCACCCGGCTTCGAGGAGGCGCTGCTCGTCGTCGACGTCGACCTCTCCTCGGTGATCGCGCGCCGGCTGACGGACGCGCGCCGCCGGGCGCTCGCGAAGGACCGCGGCGACATCGGCGAGGTCCCGACCATCCACGTCGGCGCGCCGCACGAGCACAAGGACGAGCTCGTACCGCCGATCGTCCCGTTCGCGGAGGAGCTCGAGCAGATGCGGCAGGCGCTCGTGCTCGGCCTCCAGGACTACGTGCGCAAGAACGGCTTCGAACAGGTGCTCGTCGGCGTCTCCGGCGGCATCGACTCCGCGCTCACGGCGGCGATCGCGGTCGAGGCGCTCGGGGCCGACGCCGTGCACTGCGTCTCGATGCCGTCGCGCTACTCGTCGGAGGCGACGCGTGCAGACGCGCGAAAGCTGGCCGAGGCACTCGACACGGGCTTCCAGGAGATCGGCATCGAGCCGATGGTCGAGGCGTTCCTCGGAGTGCTCGCGCCGCACTTCGCCGGGCGCGATCCGGACCTCACGGAGGAGAACCTGCAGGCGCGCATCCGCGGCACGCTGCTGATGGCGCTCTCGAACAAGTTCGGCTGGCTGCTCGTGGCCACCGGCAACAAGTCGGAGCTCTCCGTCGGCTACGCGACGCTGTACGGCGACATGGCCGGCGGGTTCGCGCTCCTGAAGGACGTCTACAAGACGGATGTGTTCCGGCTGGCGAAGCAGCTGCAGGTGATCCCGCAGTCGATCATCGACCGTGCGCCGAGCGCCGAGCTGCGCGACGACCAGCTGGACGAGGACTCGCTCCCGCCCTACCCGGCGCTCGACCAGGTGCTCGAGGCGTACGTCGAGCAGGACCGCTCCCTCGAGGAGCTGTCGGCGGACGGCTTCGACCCCGACGTCGTCGAGCGCGCGGTGGCGATGATCGACCGCGCCGAGTACAAGCGCCGCCAGGCCCCGCCGGGCGTACGGCTACGCCCGAAGGCCTTCGGGCGCGACCGCCGCACACCGATCACGAATCACTGGCGGAGCTGACCCGCGCAAGCTCGCGGAACCAGCGGAGCCGCTCGCTCCACGGCACGGCCGCGTTCGCCGGCGACGTGGACGGAAGGACGAACAAGCTCGACGTCGCGAGCATCCGCACCTGCACGCCGAGCTCCGGCCGCTCGCCGAACGCGCCACGGTAGGCCTCCTTGCCGACGAACGCGATCCAGCGGGGACGGAGCTCGTGCGCGATTCGTTCCAGCCGCTCCGCGGAGCCGGCGAAGTCGGCGCGGCGCAGGTCGCCTGAGCCGGGCGTCGTCCGGAAGGCTGCGTTCGTCGCGCCGACGCCCTCCTTCAGCAGCTCGAACTGCTCGCCCGGCTCGAGCAGCCGCGACGTGAAGCCGGCCGCATGCAGGAGCCGCCAGAAGTCGTTGCGCGGGTTGGCGAAGTGCGCGTGCGCGGCTGCCGACACCCGCCCGGGGTTGATCCCGCAAAAGACGACCCGCAGCCCGGGCGCCAATACGTCCGGAACAGCGCTAGGAGTGGGTCGGCATCGCAAGCGACGCCTAAGCAGCGTCGAGCTCTTCGTCCACCACGCGCGCGTCGATCCGGTCCTCGAAGATCTGCCGCAGCGTCTCTCCGGAGACGGACGTCTGGTAGCGCGGGCGGCGCGGCTCCAGCTTGACGAGGGTCACGGTCGGCTCCCAGCCCCGGTAGCAGCGGGCATAGCACTCGTCCTCCGACAGCGACCGCAGGCGTCGCACGAACCAAGCCTAGGACCCGGTGCGGACGGCACTGAGCGGCCGCGCCGGCAAAGCCGCCACGGCCTCTTCTGGCCGGCATCGCAAGCGACGCCTAAGTCTCGAGCGGCGCCATCGTGAGGCCGTAGCCGGCGAGCTGTTCCCAGTACAGCTCCGCCTGCTCGCGCTCCCCGGACCACACGATCGCCTGCCCGGACCGGTGGATGCTGTTCGCGAGGCGCATCCCCGCCTCGAAGTCGACGCCGGGAAGGACGGACGAGAGCGCGAACGCAACGCCGTCGAACGTGTTGTGGTCGTCGTTGAGCACGATCACGCGCCAGGCGCGGCCGAGGCCGCTCCGGCCGCCGCGGTCGAGGCGCTCCTTCGGAGGTGCGAGGGTGCTCACGGGCGACAGGGTAGTGTCCGGCCGTGGCGGTCACCGAGCTCGATATCGAGGCTGTTCGCGCCCGCTTTTCGGCGCTGAGCAGCCCCACGGCCTTCCTCGACGGCCCCGGCGGCACGCAGTGCCCGGACTCCGTCATCGACGCGGTCGCCGCGTACCTGCGCGAGTCGAACGCGAACCTCGGCGGCCACTTCGGCAACAGCCGGCGGAGCGACGCCCTCGTCGCACAGGCGCGGCTCGCCGCCGCGTCGTTTCTCTGGTGCGAGCCCGACGAGACGATCTTCGGCGCGAACATGACGACGCTCAACTTCGCGCTCTCGCGCACGGTCGGCCGCACGCTCACGGCTGGGGACGAGATCGTCGTCACGCGCCTCGACCACGACGGCAACGTCTCGCCCTGGCTGGAGCTCGCGCACGACCTCGAACTCACCGTCCGCTTCGCGGACATCCACGACGACACGACGCTCGACCTCGCCGACCTCGAGCGCCAGCTCAGCGACCGCACACGCGTGGTCGCGTTCCCGCTCGCGTCCAACGCCGTCGGAACGGTCGTCGACGCGCGCCGCGTCGCCAAGCTCGCCCATGCGGCAGGCGCGCTCGCGTGGGCCGACGGCGTGCACTACGCGCCGCACGGGCCGATCGACGTCGCCGAGCTCGGCGTCGACGTGCTCCTGTGCTCGCCGTACAAGTTCTTCGGCCCGCACATGGGACTCGCCTTCGTGCGCGCCGAGCTCGCGGAGTCGTGGCGCACGTACAAGGTGCGGCCGGCGCACCACCGCTTCGAGACGGGAACGCTCGCGCACGAGCTGCTCGCCGGCTTCGTCGCCGCCGTCGACTACGTCGATTCGATCGGCTGGGATGCGATCCGCGCACACGAGCGGGCGCTCGGAACGCGCTTCCTCGCCTGCCTGCCCGAGCGCTGCACGCTCCACGGGCTGCGCACGATGGACGGCCGCGTCCCCACGTTCGCGTTCACCGTCGACGGCATCCCGCCGAGCGTCGTCGCCGAGCGGCTCGGCCGGCTCGACATGGCCGTCTGGGATGGGAACTACTACGCGGTCGAGGTGATGGACCGGCTCGGCCTCGGAGAGAACGGCGCCGTGCGCGCGGGCTTCGTCCACTACAACACGATCGCCGAGGTCGACCGCCTCGTCTGGGCCTTGGAGGAGATGTAGTGGACGTCGTCGACCTGCTCGGCGATCTCCTTCGCTTCGACACGACGAACCCGCCGGGAAACGAAACGGCGTGCATCGCGCACGTGCAGCGATTGCTCGAGGAAGCCGGCGTCGAGACGCGCATCGTCGCCAAGGACGACGCGCGCCCGAACCTGATCGCGCGCGTGCACGGAGCCGGCGAGGCGCCGCCCCTGCTCCTCTACGGCCACGTCGACGTCGTCACCACGGCCGGGCAGGAATGGACGCATCCGCCGTTCGGCGGCGAGCTCGTCGACAGCTGGGTCTGGGGCCGCGGCGCGCTCGACATGAAGGGCGGCGTCGCGATGATCGTGGACGCCTTCCTCCGCGCCGCGCGCGGCGAGATCAGGCCGCGCGGCGACGTCATCCTCGCCGTCCTCAGTGACGAGGAGAACGGCGGCGATTTCGGCGCGCGCTTCCTCGCGCAGGAGCACGCCGACCTGTTCGAGGGCGTGCAGCATGCGCTCGGCGAGTTCGGCGGCGCCTCGCAGACGATCGGCGGCCGGCGCTTCTATCCCATCCAGGTGGCGGAGAAGCAGATCTGCTGGCTGCGCGGCCGCGTGCGCGGGCCGGGCGGCCACGCGGCGCTCGGCGTCCGCGGCAGCGCGATGGGCAAGACCGGGCGCATCCTCGCGCGGCTCGACTCCGGGCGGCTGCCCGTGCACGTCACGCCCGTCGCGCGCGCCTGGATCGAAGGCATGGCCGAGGCGCTGCCGAATCCGCAGTCGCTCGTGCTCCGGTCGCTGCTCGACCCGCGACTCGCCGAGCTGACGCTGCGCGCGCCCATCCCGCAGCTGCGGATCCTCGACCGCGCACTGCGCAACACGGTCACGGCCACGATCGTGCACGGCGGCTCGAAGATCAACGTCGTCCCGTCCGAGATCGAGCTCGAGCTGGACGGACGCTCGCTGCCCGGATTCGGCCCGGGCGAGCTGATCCAGGAAGTGCAGAGGCTCGTCGGCCTCGACCTCGAGCTGGAGGTCGTGCGCCACGATCCGTATCCGCCGCATTCCGACCTGTCGCAGATGGGCGCGCTGTCGGCGGTCCTGCGCGAGCTCGATCCCGATGCCGTCCCCGTGCCGATGCTGCAGGTCGGCGTCACCGACGGACGCTTCTTCGCGGGCATCGGCATCCAGACCTACGGCTTCCTGCCGCTGAAACTGCCGGACGACTTCGAGTTCACGAAGCTCATCCACGCCGCCGACGAGCGCGTGCCTGCGGACGCAATCCGCTTCGGCGCCCAGGCGGTCGGCCGCGTGCTCGAGCGCTACGAAACATGAAACGCGCGTTCCTCGGCGAGGGGCGCGCGTGAAGCTCCTCGTTTTCGGCGGGACGAAGTTCCTCGGCCGCGGCGTCGTCGAGGCGGCGACCGGGCACGAGCTCACGCTCATCAACCGCGGGCGCACCAATCCCGAGCTGTATCCCGAGATCGAGCGCATCGAGCTCGACCTGACCGGCGACCTCGAGCCGCTACGCGGCCGGCACTGGGACGCGGCCATCGATCTCGACCCGACGCAGCTCCCGCGCGAGACGCGCCGCCGCACCGAGGCGGTGGACGTCGATCACTACGTCTTCGTCTCGACCATCTCGGTGTACTCCGACACGTCGCAGCCGATCGACGAGAGCTCGGCTCTCTTCGATCCGCCGGATCCTGAGCCGGACACGTTCGACCCGGAGCAGTACGGCGGGCTGAAGGTCGGCTCCGAGCGCGTCGTGGAAGCAGTCTTCGGAGAACGCGCCGCGCTCGCCCGCGCAGGCCTGATCGTGGGGCCGCACGACCCGACCGACCGCTTCACGTACTGGCCGCGCCGCCTCGCGGAAGGCGGCACCGTGCTCGCGCCGGGCAACCCGGAGCAACCGGTGCAGCTGATCGACGCGCGCGATCTGGGCGCGTTCCTCGTGCGACTCGCCGAGCAGCGGACGGGCGGCGTCTTCAACGCGACCGGGCCGGCGGAGCCGCTGACGCTCGGCGAGACGCTCGAGCGCATCGGCGGCGCCGACCGGCTCGTGTGGCTGGACGACCAGACGCTGCTCGACGCCGGCGTCGGCCCGTGGATGGAGCTCCCGCTCTGGCTGCCGGGGGAGGAGTACGCCGGCCTCCTGCGGGCCGACATCGCACGTGCCCTCGACGCCGGCCTGACCTTCCGGCCGCTGGAGGAGACGGCGCACGACACGCTCGCGTGGAGCCGCGAGGCCGGCGAGAAGCGCCCGACGCTCTCGCGCGAGAAGGAGCGCGAGCTCATCGCCGGTGCCTGATCTCTCGCAGAAGCTCGGCGCGAAGCCGGGCTCCGAGGTGCTCGTCTTCTTCACGACCCGACGCGCGGAGCTCGAGCGGCGGTTCCCGACGCTGAAGAAGACGCTCGCGCCCGCAGACGCTCTCTGGGTCGCATGGCCGAAGAAGGCCGCAAAGCTCGACACCGACCTCGACTTCGACGCCGTCCAGCGCATCGGGCTCGAGAACGGCCTCGTCGACAACAAGAGCGCGGCGATCGACGAGCGCTGGCAGGCCCTGCGCTTCGTCTACAGGCTGCGGGACCGCTGAGCCGCGTCCGCCCAGCGCGGGTCGTCGCGGCGGATGCGATCCGGATTGCGGCCGCGCGCGTCGGCGATCGTCACGGCGAGGCGCTGGAACAGGACGACGTCCACGACGGGATGGCGCGTCGGCACGAGCGTCACGTCACACCCGAGAGCCTGTAAGCCGGCGTAGGCGTCCTGCGCGCGCGCACCGTCGAGCACGAACGCGCGGACGCTCTCGTCGATGGCGGCGAAGTAGCCGTGCATGAGCTGCTCCGTCTCGTACGCCTCGGCGGCGACCCAGGCGCCCTCGCGGAGCTTGAGCACGGCCTCGTGCGCGGTCGCGAGATCGCGCCCCGCGCCGGCGACGAGGAACCGCTCCTGCTCGCCGAACGCCGGAAGCTCGCAGGCGAGCGCCTCCTCGACCGCGGCGGGCAGCCACGAGACGTCCTCTCCGCGCAGCGCCGCGACGGCCGCAACTGCGCACGTGTAGCTCGCGGTGTGGCACCAGCTCTCCTCGATCGCCGGGGTGCAGACGATCACCTCGTCGCACAGCTCGGCGATCGGGCCGTCCGGCTTGCCGGTCACGAGCCACTTCGGCCCGGGCCAGGCGCGCGCCGCCTCGAGCGTCATCTCCGTCGCCCCCTCGTGCGAGAGGAGCACGAGCAGGTCGGCGTCGCGCTCCGGCGCGAGCACGAGCTCGAGCGCCTGCACCGCTTCGCCGCCGGTCATGGCCGCATGGAACGACGTGCCGCAGCCCGTGAAGAGCACGCGGGCGCCGTCGGGGAGCCGCTTGTCGGTGGGAACCCGGGCGAGCCATTCCGGCTGCGCGGCCATCGCCGCCTTCGTCAGCTCTCCGGCCACAGTGCGTCTATACCATCGAACCGGTGGAGGGGTTTCCGTTCGTGCACCGCGAGATGGTGCGCTTCCGCGATCTGGACGGCATGGGCCACGTGAACAACGCCGTATTCTCGACGTACCTGGAGCAGGCGCGGCTCGCCTGGTTCGGCGCAGACGAGGAGATGCCGCTGCGAGACGTCATCCTCGCCCGGACCGAGATCGATTTCCGCGCCCAGGTCGGCGTCGGCGAGGTGGTCGAGATCGGCGTGCGGCCGGTCCGCGTGGGGACGAAGAGCTTCGAGCTGGAGTACGAATTGCAGTCCGACGGGCGCGTCGTCGCGGAAGCGAAGAGCGTCCTCGTCGGCTACGACTACGCGCGGGGAGAGAGCATCCCCGTCCCCGACCGCTGGAAGAGGAGACTGAGCGCATGAGCACGTTCGAGCGGCACGTCCTGGACAACGGCCTGCGGGTCCTCACCGCGAACCTGCCGCACGCGCAGTCGGTGACGTGCATGGTGATGATCGCGGCCGGCTCCCGGTACGAGACCGCGGAGACGAACGGCATCGCCCACTTCTCCGAGCACATGTTCTTCAAGGGGACGGAGCGCCGGCCGGACGCGCGGACGATCGCGGGCGAGATCGACGCGATCGGCGGCGAGTTCAACGCCTTTACGAGCAAGGAGTCGACCGCCTACTACGTCAAGTGCGCCGCCGAGCATCGCGACGTCGCGCTCGACGTCCTCGTCGACATGCTGCGCAACTCGCGCTTCGACGGCGGCGAGCTCGAGCGCGAGAAGGGCGTCATCCTCGAGGAGATGAACATGTACTTCGACACGCCGCGCGACTACATCGGCGGCGTGTACGACGAGCTGCTGTACGGCGACCAGCCGCTCGGCTGGGACATCATCGGCCGCAAGGAGACGGTGCGCGCGGCGACCCGCGACACGTTCATCTCGTACCTCGAGCGCTGGTACCACCCGGAGCGCATGGTGGTCGGCATCGCCGGCCGCATCGGCGACGACGCGGTCGAGCGCGTCAGCGAGCTGCTCGGCGATGTCCCCGCCGCGCAGACGGGAGCGCCGACGCCGGTGCAGGGATACATGAACGGCCGCGTGAAGGTCTTCACGAAGGCCTCCGAGCAGGCGCACGTCATCGTCGGCGTGCCGAGCTATCCGCTCGAGCACCCCGACCGGTATGCGCTGCAGATGGTCGCCACCGTGCTCGGCGGCGGCATGTCGTCGCGACTCTTCACCGAGGTGCGCGAGCGCCGCGGGCTCGCCTACTACGTGTTCGGCGTGAACCACAGCTACACGGACGCAGGCTCGCTGTACTCACAGGCGGGTGTCGACATCAACCGCATCGACGAGGCGCTGACGACGATCTCGACCGAGCTGAAGGGAATGGCCGCCGACCGCGTCCCCGCCGTCGAGCTGGAGAAGGCGCGCAGCTTCTCGAAGGGCCGCTTCGTCCTCCAGCTGGAGAACCCGCAGGGCCTGATCATGTTCGGCCTGCGCAAAGAGGTGCTCGAAGGCCGTGCGCCGGATCCGGAGGAGGTGCTCGCCGGGATTTCCGCAGTGACCGCGGAAGACGTGCAGCGCGTCGCGCAGGACCTGCTGGCCGACGACAAGTTGCGCCTCGCGGTGATCGGCCCGTTCGACGACGCCGAGCGGTTCGAGAAGTTGCTCTAGTCCGCGGTCGAGCCCGTCGCCGGCGATCGTCGGCGAACCGTAAGCTCCGCGGGTGCGCCGCCCGCGGGGACCGCTCTGGCACAACGGCGACTTCCTCTTCCTATGGTCGGCGCAAAGCGTCAGCCAGGTCGGGAGCCAGGTCACGGGGCTCGCGCTTCCGCTTGCAGCGATCTTCGTCCTCAAGGCGAGCACGTTCGAGGTCGCCGCCTTGAATGTCGTCGATCTCCTGCCGTTCGTGCTCTTCAGCCTGCCCGCAGGCGTGTGGGTCGACCGGCTTCGGCGGCGTCCGCTCATGATCGCCGCCGATTGGGGTCGAGCGGCCGCGCTCGCCTCGATCCCACTCGCGTACGCCTTCCATGGATTGACGCTCCCGCAGCTCTTCCTCGTCGGCTTCGCCACGGGAACGCTGACCGTCTTCTTCGACGTCTCGTACCAGTCGTATCTCCCGTCGCTCGTGGAGAAGACGGAGCTCGGCGAGGCGAACTCGAAGCTCGAGGTCAGCCGCTCGGTCGCGCAGCTAGGCGGGCCCGGGCTTGCCGGGGCACTCGTTGGTGCGATCACGGCGCCGTACGCGATCGCGGTCGACGCGGCCAGCTTCGTCGGCTCAGCGTTGCTCCTTGGGACGATCCGGAGCGTCGAGGCGCTACCGGAGTCGCTTGCCGCCACACGGCGGCGGATGCGCGAGGAGATCGGCGAGGGCCTCCGCTATCTCGTTCGCCACCCGATCATGCGACCGATGATGCTCTGGGTCGCGGCGAGCAACTTCGCCGGCAACATCCTCTTCTCCATCTTCATCGTGTTCGCCGTCCGCGATCTCCATCTGCATGCGGCGACGATCGGCTTGCTCTTCTCGCTCGGCAACGTCGGCACACTGCTCGGCGCACTCACCGCAATGCGGCTGTCGCGCCGCTTCGGGATCGGGCCGGCGATGCTCGGCTACGCCACCGTCGGAGGCGCCGCGCCCCTCCTGATCCCGCTCGCCCGCGACGGATATGCGATTCCTTTCATCGTCGCGGCGCAGTTCGTTTTCGGCTATTGCGCGATCGGCGCCAATATCAACGGCATCAGCCTTGTGCAGGCGATCACGCCCGACCGGATGCTCGGCCGGATGACCGCGTCCCGCCGCTTCGTCGTGTGGGGCGTCATCCCGGTCGGCGGGCTCATCGGTGGAGCGCTCGGATCGCAGGTCGGGCTGCGGACCGCGCTCTGGGTCGGCGCCGTCGGGCAGGCTCTCGCCTTCCTGCCGGTGCTCTTCTCTCCCATCCGCCGCATCCGCGTCGTCGAGGACGCGGAGGCGCTCGCCTAGGAGAATCGGCCTTGGTCGGCGGTCCAGTCAGCACCTATGCCCGGAGCCGCCCGTCAGAGTGCTTTCAACCCGGCCGGAAGCTGCGTTTCTTCTATCACCGTTCTCGGACGGAAGGAAGACTCCTACCGCCGATCGTGGCGAGGTCGGCCTCGAGCAGGACGCGGTCGTCCTCGTCCACGATCTTCTCTCCGGCCGCGCGGGCGCGTGCCAGCCATTCCTGTGCGTCGCCCGCGTCACCCGCGACGCAATGCGCGCGCGCCATTGCCTCGAACGCGAACGGCAGGTCGAACTCCTCGATCTCGTCCGGCGCCGACTCGCACAGCTCGACGCAACGCCGAGCATGGTGGAGCGCCGGCTCGGCGCGGCCGAGCACGGAGTAGACGCGCGAGCATTGCCACTCGCTGCGGGCGCGGTTCGCAATCGTGCCGACGTGCATCCAGTGATACGCGGACGCGTGCGCGCAGTGAAGGAGCTCGTCCGCGTCTCGCTCCGACTTCTCCAGTAGCGCCCATACGTGATTGAAAAGGGCGGCGGCGAGTCGCCGCCGCCCTTCATCGTCCAGCTGTTCGCTCAGACCTACGCCTCCTGCGAGGCTTCAGCCTCTGCCCGGTTCTTGATCTCGTCGACGACCGCCGGGTCGGCGAGCGTCGTCGTGTCACCGAGCTGCCGTTTGTTCGCGACGTCCCGCAGCAAGCGGCGCATGATCTTGCCGCTGCGGGTCTTCGGCAGCTCCGGCGTGAACACGATGTTCGCCGGCTTCGCGATCGGCCCGATCTTCTGCGCGACGTGGTTGCGCAGCTCGTCGAGCTTCTCGACCGACGTCTCGATGCCCGACTTGAGCGTGACGTAGGCGACGATCGCCTCTCCGGTGACGGAGTCCGCGCGGGACGTCACCGCGGCCTCGGCGACGTCCTGGTGGTCGACGAGCGCCGACTCCACCTCGATCGTCGAGATGCGATGCCCCGACACGTTCATCACGTCGTCGACGCGCCCGAGGAGCCAGAAGTCCCCGTCTGCGTCGATCCGGGCGCCGTCGCCGGCGAAGTACACCTTGTCGTACTTCGACCAGTACGTCTCCCGGTACCGCTTGTCGTCGCCGAAGATGCCACGCAGCATCGCCGGCCACGGCCGCTTGAGGACGAGGTAGCCGCCGCCGCCCGGGCCGACCTCCTTGCCCTGCTCGTCGAAGACCGCGGCGTCCACCCCGGGGAACGGCTTCGTCCCGGACCCGGGCTTGAGCGTCGTCACCCCGGGCAGCGGGGTGATGAGGATCATCCCGGTCTCGGTCTGCCACCACGTGTCGACGATCGGCGTGCGATCGCCGCCGATGTGCTCGCGGTACCAGATCCATGCCTCCGGGTTGATCGGCTCCCCCACCGATCCCAGCAGCCGCAGCGACGAGAGGTCGTGCTGCTCGGCGTACTGCGGGCCCCACTTCATGTGCGAGCGGATCGCCGTCGGCGCCGTGTACAGGATCGTCACGCCGTACCGCTCGACGATCGACCACCACCTGTCCTTGTCGGGGAAGTCCGGCGTCCCCTCGTACATGACCGAGGTCGTCTGGTTGCAGAGCGGCCCGTACACGATGTAGCTGTGCCCGGTGATCCACCCGATGTCGGCGGCGCACCAGTACACGTCCTCGTCCCGCTTCAGGTCGAAGATGTAGTGGTGGGTCGCCGCCGTGCCGACGAGGTAGCCGGCGGTCGTGTGGATGATCCCCTTCGGCTTCGCCGTCGTCCCGCTCGTGTACATGAGGAACAGCAGGTCCTCGCTGTCCATGGGCTCGCACGGGCACGACGACGGATCGTCCGACACGCCCTCCTCGAGGTCGTGCAAGTAGTGATCCCGTCCGTCCTGCATCCCCACGTCCCCGCCCGTGCGGCGAAGGACGACGCTGTGCTTGACCCCCGGCGCCGCCGCCATCGCCTCGTCGGCCGTCTTCTTCAACGGCACGGTCGTCCCGCGCCGCCACGCCTCGTCCTGCGTGATCAGCACCTCGCACTTCATGTCGTTCATGCGACCGGAGAGCGAGTCCGCAGAGAAGCCGCCGAAGACGACCGTATGCGGAGCCCCGATCCGGGTGCACGCGAGCATCGCGACCGCCAGCTCGGGGACCATGCCCATGTAGATGGCGACCGGCGTGCCCTTCTGCACGCCGATCTTCTTCAGCGCGTTCGCAAAGCGAACGACGTCGCGCTGGAGATCAGCGTACGTGATCTCACGCCGGTCGTTCTCGGGCTCGCCTTCCCAGTAGTAGGCGACCTTGGACCCCTGGCCGGACTCGACGTGCCGGTCGACGCAGTTGAAGCACACGTTCAGCTTCCCGCCGAGGAAGAACTTCGCGTACGGCGGCTCCCACTCGTAGAGCTCCGTGAAAGGCTCGAACCACGACACCCGTTCGCGGCCCTCGCGCTCCCAAAACGCATCGAAGCTCTCGTCGTAGATGTCCGCCTGCGCGTTGGCCTGGCGGGCGAAGTCCTCGGGCGGCGGGTACCGCCGCTCCTCGAGGAGCATCGTGTCGATTGCGTGACCGGTCTCGGCCGCCACTCGCTACCCCACCTCCCGGCGAGGCATCGGCGAACCGAGCCTGGAGAGCACCGGCAGGTGACCCCAGAGGGGTGGGCCTACAGGCAGCACCGGAGTCGGAGCCATGCCGTTCACCACGCCCGCAGCGGACGCGTACCAGGCGGCGGCCGCCGTGACGACGCCGGCCCATCCGCCCACGTGGAGGATGTAGCTGCTACCGCCGTGCGACAGGTTGAAGAACCCGATTACAAGCAGGATCTCCGTGACCTCCAGCGTGAGGAACACCCAGAACACCGCGACATTCACGCGCAGGCTCCAAAGAAGCATGTACGTGTTGAAGATCGCGAACGCGAGCAGGAACCACGCGAGCGCATTCGTCAGGTTGCTGCCGGCGAGCGCACTCGCGAAGTTCTTCGAGACGTCGGCGAGGACGACGACGCTTCCCAGACCGAGCCAGAAGCCGCCGTACGTCGAGAACGCCGTCGCGCCGAAGACGTTCCGGTTGCGGAACTCCCACATCCCTGCGAGCAACTGCGCGACTCCGCCGTAGAAGAGCGCCGGACCGATCCACACCGCATCCGGTATGAAGCTGGCGTTGTGCCCGCTCAACAGGAACGTCGTCAGAGCGAAACCGGCGAGCCCGAGCGGTGCCGGATCTGCCGCGGGAACGCCTTCGATGAGCGTCACCGGCCGATCCTGGGCAAGAACAGCCATGCGTCCCTCCTTCTCGGCGCCGGCCCTGCCGCCCGCGGCGGCCCGCCGGGTGCCGATGGATTCGGTGAGAACTTTCCCTGAACCGCTGGGCGTTAGTCAAGCGGAACGCGATGAACCGCGCGGGTCAAGGCTCGAGCTCGTAGGGGTACTGCGTCACGACCTCCGTCCCAACGTCGGTGACGAGGACGATGTCCTCGAGGCGGACGCCGCCGTAGCCGGCGCGGTACAGGCCGGGCTCGAGCGTGATCACGTCACCGGGGACGAGATCGTCGCCGACGACCGACAGGCGCGGGCGCTCGTGCACCTCGAGGCCGACGCCGTGGCCGAGCCCGTGGAAGAACCCGCTGTCGAGCACCTCGCCCGGCTTCTTCGTCAGCTGCGTCGGGTAGCCGTGCTCGGCGAAGATGTCGCACGCGATCTGCATGAGGTCGCGGCCGTTCACGCCCGGCTTGGCCGCCTCGGTCGTGCGGTCGAGCGCCTCCTTGCAGAGGCAGTGGTACTCGCGAATCTCGTCGGGGACGTCGCCGACGACGTACGTGCGCGTCATGTCGGTGTACGAGGCGGTCTCGCGGTCGCGCGGCCACAGGTCGAAGACGACGGACTCGCCGGCCGAGATCGGGCCCGAGCCCATGTCGTGGCCGACCGCTCCCTGCGCGCCGTGCGCGACGATGAACTCCTCCGCGACCGCGTCGTGCGCGACGAAGACCCGCTGCATCTCGACCTTCACGCGTTCGCAGGTGAGCGGCTCGCCGTCGAGCTGCAGGACGCCGCCGTCGTGATCCGCCTCGCGCAGCATCTTGCGGGCGACGTCGAGCGCCGCTTCGCACGCACGCTGTGCTCTCCGGAGACCGGCGATCTCGGTCGCGTTCTTCCGACGCCTTCGGTCCTCGAACATCTCCCGCTCGACGCGGATCGTGATCCCGTTCGCGCGCAGATGGTCGGCGAGCTCGACCGGGAACCGCGGCGGCACGGCGGCGTCCGTCACGCCGAGCTCACGGAGCGCGCGCGTGTACACCTCGAGCATCGCTTCGACGGGCGGCGTGCCGCCGCGCAGCAGCTCGTCGATCCCGAACTGCTCGGGAGGCAGGAGGTCGATATCGGGCGCGACGGCTCCGACGCGCTCGCGCTCGAACGCGGTGATCACGACCGAGCGGCGCCCTTCGTGCTCGACGTACAGGAAGGGATCGGGAATGGAGAGGGGCACCTCGTGCCGCATCGCGGGCGAGCGGGAGGTGTCTGCGTGAATGAGGACATCGGTCATGGCTGCGATCCTACGGCGTCGCCGGCGACGCCGACCATGAGAGGTGGCGCCGATCCACTCGGGCCAGCGATTCGTATAGTCGCAACGTGCCCATCTTCCGCCCGGAGGACGAGGAGAGGATCCGCGAGCGCTTTGCCGCGCTCGACCGTCCCGTCGAGCTCGTCGTCGCGCTCGGCCCGGAGGAGACGCCGCTGCCGGGCCACACGGACGTGGACTTCGGCGCCGAGACGGTCCGCATCGTGGAGGAGCTCTGCGCGCTCTCGGACCGCGTGACCTGCCGGGTCGAGCACGAGCCCCCCGGGCTCGAGCGCTTCCCGGCCGTGCTCATCCGCCCCGAGGGCGAGGACGCGGGCGTGCGGTACGACGGGCTTCCGTGGGGTCACGAGCTCGGATCGCTCGTCGGCGCAGTGCTCGAGGCAGGCCGCGCAGAGTCGTCGCTCCGGCCCGAGTCGCTCGAGGCGCTCGCGCGCCTCGACCGCGACCTCGCGATCGACGTCTTCGTCACGCCCACCTGACCCCACTGCCCGCCGGCCGTGCTGCTGGCGTACAAGGCCGCGCTCGCATCGCCGCGCATCCGGGCGACCGCGATCGAGGCGACCGAGTTTCCGGTGCTCGCCGCGGAGATGGAAGTGTGGGCCGTGCCCCGCATCGTGGTCAAC
>DASUIG010000005.1:0-22219 GCA_036273155.1 Gaiellaceae bacterium
CAGACGCTGCAGCGCCATGCGGTCCTGCGAGAGGTCGATGCCCTGGTCCTTCTTGAACTCCGCGGCCATCCAGTCGACGACCGCCTTGTCGAAGTTGTCGCCGCCGAGATGGTTGTCGCCGGCGGTCGACTTGACCTCGAAGACGCCCTCGCCGAGCTCGAGCACCGACACGTCGAACGTGCCGCCGCCGAGGTCGAAGACGAGGATCGTCTGGTCGGAGCCTTCCTTGTCGAGTCCGTACGCGAGCGCTGCCGCGGTCGGCTCGTTGATGATGCGCAGCACGTTGAGGCCGGCGATCTTGCCGGCGTCCTTCGTCGCCTCGCGCTGTGCGTTGTTGAAGTAGGCCGGGACGGTGATGACGGCGTCGTTCACCGGCTCGCCGAGGTACGCCTCGGCATCGGCCTTCAGCTTCTGGAGGATCATCGCGCTGATCTCCGGCGGGGCGTACTCCTTGCTCTCAGCCTTGACGCGCACGTCCCCGTTCGGGCCCTTGTCGACCTCGTACGGGACGATCTTCATCTCCTCGGAGACCTCGTCGTACTTGCGCCCCATGAAGCGCTTGATCGAGAAGATGGTGTTCGTCGGGTTCGTGACCTGCTGCCGTCGCGCCGGGGCGCCGACGAGCCGCTGCCCGTCCTTCGTGAACGCGACTACGGACGGCGTGGTGCGCCCGCCCTCGGCGTTCGGGATGACGGCGGGCTCGCCGCCCTCGAGGACGGCCATGCACGAGTTGGTCGTGCCCAGGTCGATGCCAATCGTCTTCGCCATGCTGGTTTTAGCCTCCTGTGAGAAAATCTAAGCCTCGTTATAGCAGATATCTCGTGCGGCCGCGAGGGATAATCGGAGCGATCGTGGTGGAGCGCACCGACGTGCAGGCCGCCCTGGAGGCGCGCCGCGAGCTCGGCCCGGAATACGAGCCGCAGATCGTGGACTCGATCGTCGACCGGATCGAGAAGCGCCTGGAGGAGCGGCTCGGCCAACGGCAGCTCCCTGCACCGGCGCGGCCGCCAGGCGCCGTCACGCCGCTCATCCTCGGCTCGATCGGCCTCGGCATCCCGGTCACCGCCGTCGCGCTCAGCGACGCCCCGGGCGCAGGCGGGATCGCGGTCGCCATCGTGGCCTGGATCGCGATCGCCGCCGCGAACCTGGGCGCGATGTTCCGCCGCCGGTGACACCTTCGTGACACTTCCGTAACAGGGCCTGGCCCCGGACGTGGCCGCGGTGGCCGAAGCGCCTGCTCAGCACCACCAGGCGGGGGCCAGGCCCCGTTACCGATGCGTCACCGGAATGCGCCGATGAGGACGCCGCCGGCGACGATCAGCACGGTGCCGAGCGCGAGCCGCCGGCCGACGAGCTCCGTGTGCCGGAGGAGGAGCGCCGAGAGCCCCACTGCGACGAGCGACTCCGTCGCGACGAGCGGCGACACGATCGTGATGCGCCCCCGGTAGAACGCCTCGAAGAGCGCGACGTACGAGAGCCCGAAGAAGATCCCCGCGGGGACGAACGGCAGCGCCCGCCGGGAGAGGCGCGGGCGCGCGACGACGGTGATGAACACGAGGCCGCCGAGCAGCGCGGCGCTCGCGCTCACGGCGGGCGGCGCGCTCGTGCTCTTCGCGAGCCAGCGCACGACGTTGTCCCGCGACGCGAAGAGGACGACCGTGACGAACGCGTACGTGAGCCCGATCCGGCGGAAGTGCGCGGGCCGGCCGCGCTCGCGGGCGAGCTCGACGCTGCCGCCGACGATCAGCACGGCGCCGACGATCAGCGGCGCGCTCGCAGGCTCGCCGAGGAAGACGAGCGCGATCGCGACCGCGACGAGCGGCGCCGTCCCGAACACCATCGACGCGCGCGACGAGCCGGTCTCGCGGATCGCGAGCGTCGCGAACAGCTGCCCCACGCCGGGCTGCAACAGTCCGGCGAGCGCGAACGGCCAGGCCGCGCCGATGTGAACGCCGCGCGACGGCGTCTCGGCCGCCGCCCATGCGAGTGCGACCACGAGCGCGGTCGAGACCGTGACGAACGTGCCGAGCATGACGTCCCGCTCCCGGTCGAGCGCGAAGCGGAGCGCGACGCTCATCCCGCCGAAGAGCACGGCGGACAGCAGTGCGAGACCGACGGCGATCAATTGCCTTCGAGCACCGGCGCCGGCACGCGGACGCGCGAGAAGAACGGCACGAACACGTGCGCGAGCGGACCGATCGACACTGCGTACAGGACGGTCCCGACGCCGACCGTGCCGCCTAGCAGCCAGCCCGTCGCGAGCACCGTCACCTCGATCGCCGTTCGGACGACCCGGATGGAGTGTCCGCGCGCGGCGAGCCCGGTCATGAGCCCGTCGCGCGGCCCGGGCCCGAGCCCTGCGCCGATGTACGCACCGGTGGCGACGCCGTTCAGCCCGACACCGAGCAGGAGGCACACGATGCGCAGCGTGAGCGAGTGCGGCGGAGAGACGGCGCCGAGCACGACGTCCATCGTCCCGCCGATGACGATCACGTTGCTGACCGTGCCAATGCCGGGAAGCTGCCGCAGCGGGATCCACAGGAGCAGGACGACGAGCCCGACGAGGATGCTCCATGTCCCTATGGCCAGGCTCGAATGGCGCGCGAGGCCCTGATGGAAAACGTCCCACGGGTCGAGCCCGAGCCGAGAGAGCACCAAGAGGGACGCGCTGAACCCGTAGAGGACGAGCCCGAGGTAGAGCTGAACGAGCCGCCCGCGCATGTGACGTAACCGTAGACTCAGAGCGATGGCCGCCGGACTCCACTCGGCGGAGCTCGCCGCACAGCTCGCAGAAGACGCCGCCGAGCGGCTGTTCCGCTACGTCCAGATCGACACGCAATCGGACGAGGACTCGGAGACGTACCCGAGCACCGAGAAGCAGCTCGAGCTGCTCCGCCTGCTGCTCGACGAGCTGAAGCAGATCGGCCTCGCCGACGCGCAGATCGACGAGCACGGCTACGTCACCGCGTCCATTCCTGCGACGGTTTCGGGCGACGTTCCCACCATCGCGTTCTTCGCGCACGTCGACACGGCACGCGAGGTGACCGGGACGAGCGTGCGGCCGCAGCGCATGCGCTACGACGGCGGCGAGATCCCGCTGGGCGACTCGGGCAACGTCATCCGGCCCGAGGAGTCGCCGCAGCTCGCGTCGCACGTCGGGCACGAGCTGATCACGACCGACGGGACGACGCTGCTCGGCGCCGACGACAAGGCGGGCGTGGCGGAGATCATGGCCGCCGCCGCCTACCTCGCCGCGCACCCCGAGGTGCCGCACGGGACGATCAAGGTCGCGTTCAACCCCGACGAGGAAGTGGGACGCGGCGTCATCCACTTCCCGGTCGAGACGTTCGGCGCGCACGCCGCGTACACGATGGACGGCTCCACCGTCGGCGAGATCCAGGAGGAGACGTTCTCCGGCGCCCAGGTGCGCATGCGCATCCACGGCCGGTCGATCCATCCCGGTCTCGCCAAGGGCGAGCTCGTCAACGCGATCAAGCTCGCGGCCGAGATCGTCGAGCGGCTGCCGAAGGACCGGCTCTCACCCGAGACGACCTCCGACCGCGAGGGCTACGTCCACCCCGTGCTCATCAACGGCGACGCGAGCGAGGTGGAGCTGCGCATCATCGTCCGCGACTTCGACGACGGCGAGCTCGACCGCCACATCGAGCTCCTGCGCAAGCTCGCCGAGGAGGTGGCGACGACGGAGCCGCGCGCTTCGATCGAGGTCGAGTCCCGCATCCAGTACCGCAACATGCGCGCGACGCTCGCACGCCGGCCCGAGATCGTCGAGAACCTCGAGGAAGCCGTACGGCGCATCGGCCTCGAGCCCCGCCGCACCTCCATCCGCGGCGGCACCGACGGCTCCGCTCTCACCGAGATGGGCCTGCCGACGCCGAACATCTACACGGGCGGGCAGGACGCGCACAGCGAGCGGGAGTGGATCTGCGTCGAGGACATGGGCATCGCCGCGGCGACGATCGTCGAGCTGGCGAAAGTCTGGGCCTCCTAGAGGCATCATTACGGCGTGAGCACGGATCCGGCGCGTGGCCCGCGCCTCCCGAAGCCGCAACGGCCGCGCATCCGCGTCGGCTGGTGGATCGGGTGGGTCGTCGTGCTCCTCGTCATCAACTTCTGGGCTGCGTCGCGCGCGACGAAGGGGCCGCCGCGCGTGCGCGTCCCGTACAGCCCGTACTTCGTACAGCAGGTGCGCGCCGGTCACGTCGCGTCGATCACGTCGAAGGGGACGGCGGTGCAGGGGACGTTCACCGTCTCCGAGAGCTACGCGGGGTCGAAGAAGACGAAGCTCTTCGTGACGGAGATCCCCGCTTTCGCCGACACGAACGCGCTCTCGTCGCTGCTGCAGAAGAAGCAGGTCGTCGTCAACGCGAAGCCGCTCGACACCGGTGCGCCCTGGTGGGAGAGCGTGCTCGTCGGCTTCGGGCCGACGCTCCTCTTCATCGGGCTCATCTACTTCGCCATGCGCCGTGCGGGGAGCATGCAGAGCATGCTCGGCGCGTTCGGCCGCTCGAGCGCCCGCCGCTACCAGCCCGGCGGCGACAAGGTCACGTTCGCGGACGTGGCCGGCATCGAGGAGGCGAAGCAGGAGCTGCTGGAGGTGGTCGACTTCCTCCGCGACCCGCAGAAGTACGGCAAGCTCGGCGCGCGCATCCCGCACGGCGTCCTCCTGAGCGGGCCGCCCGGGACCGGCAAGACGCTGCTCGCGCGCGCCGTCGCCGGCGAGGCGGACGTGCCGTTCTTCTCCATGGCGGCCTCGGAGTTCGTCGAGGCGATCGTCGGGATCGGGGCGTCGCGCGTCCGCGACCTGTTCTCGAAGGCGAAGGAGGCGGCGCCGTCGATCATCTTCGTCGACGAGCTCGACGCGATCGGCAGGTCGCGCACGTCGGGCGTCGCGGGCTTCAGCGGCGGAAACGACGAGCGCGAGCAGACGCTCAACCAGATCCTCACGGAGATGGACGGCTTCGACTCGTCCACCGGCGTCATCGTCATCGCTGCGACGAACCGTCCGGACGTGCTCGACCAGGCACTGCTGCGGCCGGGACGGTTCGACCGCCGTGTCGCCGTGCAGCCGCCGGACCGCAACGGCCGCGAGGCCATCCTGCGCGTGCACACGCGCAGCGTCCCGCTCGCGCCCGACGTCGACCTCGGCGGCATCGCGTCGACGACGCCGGGCATGGTCGGCGCAGATCTCGCCAACCTCGTCAACGAGGCCGCGCTCCTCGCCGCGCGGCGCGGCCACGACCAGGTGCAGGAGGCGGACTTCACCGACGCGCTCGAGAAGATCGTGCTCGGCGCCGAGCGCAAGGTGTTGATGAGCAGGCAGGACAAGCGGCGTACCGCGTACCACGAGGGCGGCCACGCGATCGTCGGGATGCTCACGCCCGGCGCCGACCCGGTGCGGAAGATCTCGATCATCCCGCGCGGGCTCGCGCTCGGCGTCACGTTCTCCGCGCCCGACTCCGACCGCTTCAACTACTCGCGCGAGGAGCTGGTCGCGAAGATCAAGGTTGCGCTCGGCGGCCGCTCGGCCGAGGAGATCGTCTTCGGCGACCTCACCACCGGCGCAGAGTCGGACTTCCAGCAGCTGACGCAGATCGCGCGGCACATGATCGGCCGCTGGGGCATGAGCGACACGATCGGGACGATCACGGTCATCCCGCAGGACGGTCAGGGGCCGCTCCTCCCCGGTGCTGCCGGCATCTCGGAGGAGACGGCGCGCATGATCGACGAGGAGGTACGAAAGCTGGTCGCCGGCGCACGCCAGGAGGTGCTCGCGCTCCTGCGCGAGAACCGCGACAAGCTCGACGCGCTCGCCGATGCCCTGCTCGAGCACGAGACGCTCGACCAGTCCGACGCATACCGGGCGGCGGGAATCCCGGCGCCGTCGGAGCGGGAGCTTGCCGCTGCCGACTACGCCGTGGCCGCGAGCAACGCCTCGAGCCGTTCGACGTAGCGCGTCGCTCCGACCGAGCGGTAGAACGCGAGCGCGGCCTCGATGTGCCCGTCGGCCTCCGTGTGCCTGCCCTCGGCGACCAGACGCTCGGCGGCGGCGAGATGGATCCGGCCGGCGCGCACACGGCGCCCGTCGGCCTCCTCGAGCGCCGCGACCTCCGCAAGCCGCCCGTCCAGCAGGCCGCGCAGCTTCTCGCCGGACTCGTCGGACGCCTGGAGGGCGAGCACGCGCAGCGGCTCGGTCAGCGCGACGCGCTCGGCGACGAGCGCGGCCGTGTAGACCATCCAGGGGCGGCCGTGCTGGGAATCGAGGGCGCCGGCGAGCTCGGACGCGAGCGCCCTCGCCTCCTCGAGAGCGCCCAGGTCGACGAGGACGTAGATCGCGTCGGCGAGCGAGGTCAGATAGACCTGTGGGTCGGCGGCCGCGCGCCCCAGCTCGACGGACCTGCGCACGTCGGCGAGCGCACCCGCCTCGTCGCCGCATGCCGCACGCACCATCGCGCGTGTCGTCCGCGCGTACGGCTCCTGGTAGCGCGCCTCGCCCGCATCGCAGCGTTCGAGGTAGGCCTCGACGAACGGGACGTACTCGTCCCACTCGCCCGCGCTGAACAGGTTCTGCATCAGCTGGAAGCGGGAGTAGTCGACCACTCTCGGGTTGCCGAGGCGCTCGCCCACCCGGACCGCCTCGCGGAACAGCTCCGTCGCGCGGGCGAAGTCGTCGGTCGAGGCGGCGAGGTTGTTGTAGCCGCGGGCGGCCTCGGGCGAGCGCACGGAGAGCGCGATCTCGATGCTCCGCTCGAGATCCTGGACGCCGCTCTTGTCGCCGTGGTTCAGCTTCGCCGTGCCGATGTTGTCGAGCGCGTGCGCCTGGAGCTCCTGGAGCCCGAGCTCCTCGGCGATCGCGAGCGCCTCGGCTCCGGCCTCGAGCGCTTCGCGTCCCTCGCCCGCCAGCATCTGGTAGCGCGCCACCTCGCTCAGCACGCGCGCCTTCGCCGCGGACGCCGGCGCGCCGGCGACGAGCTCACGCGCCCGCTGGAGGTGGGCGTGCGCCACCTCGCGCCGGCCGCGGTGCCACCACAGCTCGCTCAGCCGCGCCTCGGCCTCCGCCGCGCCCTCCTCGTCGCCGGCGGCGAGCAGCGCGCCTCGAGCCTGCTCCAGCGCATCCTCGGGCGCCGGCTCGCCGGCCGCGTAGCGCGCGAGCGCGAGCCGGAGCAGCAGCCGCGGCCGCTCGGGGTCGCCGTCCGGCCAGAGCGCGAGCGCGTCCTCGAGATAGCGCGCGGCGGGCGCGAAGGCGTTGAGGGCATAGGCGCGCTCGCCCGCGTCGCGGAGCGCGAGCCGCGCCGGATCCTCGATCTCCGGCAGCACCCGGCCCGAGGCGCGCGCGTACTCGAGCGCCGCGCGGTAGTGGTGCGCGAGCATCTCGGCGTGGTCGTCCGGCCGGCCGAGCGCCGCGATCCACTCCGCCGCCGCACGATGCTTCTCCGCCCGCGCGCCGCGCGGGATCTGGCCGTAGGCGACATCGCGCGTCAGCACGTGCCGGAACGACCATTCGCTCTCGCCGGCGAGGGAGGGCCGCCGCTCGCGGCGCACGAACTCCTTGCGCACGAGCGAGTGCAGCAGCGCCTCCGCCTCTGCGCGCGCGATGCCGCCGACCGCCTCGAGGGCGCCGGCCCAGAACACCTTGCCGAGCACCGCCGCGTCCTGGAGGAGCTGCTTCTCCTCGTCCGGGAGGCCGTCGAGGCGGGCGGCGATGATCCCCTGCACCGTCTCCGGCAGCCCGGCCGCATCCGCGTCGAGCCGTTCGAGCAGCGCGCGCAGGAACTGCTCCGCATAGAGCGGATTGCCCTCGGCCCGCTCGAGCACGGCAGCCCGCGTCGGCGGCGGCAGCGCCGACCAGTCCACGAGCTCGCGCGCCAGCGCCGTCGTCTCGTCGGCGTCGAGCGGGTCGAGCGAGAGCGTCGCGGCATTCCGCTTGCCGCCGCCCCAGCCGGGGCGCCGGTCGAGCAGCTCCGGGCGCGCCGTCGCGACGACGAGCAGCGGCACGTCCCCCGCGAAGTCGACGAGGTGGTCGACGAAGTCGAGCAGGCTGTCGTCCGCCCAGTGCAGGTCCTCGAAGACGAGCACCGTCGCGCGCCGCTCCGCGAGCGCCTGCAGGTACTCGCACCACGCGCTGAACGCCTCCTCGCGCGATGCGCTCGCCGCGCCGCCGCCGCTGCCGACGAGCGCGCGCAGATGCCGCTCGATCCAGGCCGCGTCCTCGCCGGCGAGCAGCTCTCCGACGGAGGCGTGCAGCTTCGCGTCCGTCTCGTCGCCGCCGTCGCCCTCGAAGACTCCCGCCTCGGCCTTCACCATCTCGCCGAGCGCCCACATGGCGACGCCCTCGCCGTAGGGCAGCGAGCGGCCCTGGCGCCAGGTGACGAGCTCCCGCTGCGCGAGCGCGAGCTCGTAGACGAGCCGCGACTTCCCGATCCCGGGGACGCCGACGAGCGTCACGAGCTGCACCGTTCGCCCCTCGTGCGCGCGAGCGAGCGCGTCATGGAGCGCGGTGAGCTCGCGGCGGCGGCCGACGAGCGGCGTTCGCGACTGCTGCACGACGTCGACGCCGAGCCGCGAGCGCGCCTGCAGCGGCTCCCACACGCGCACCGGCTCGGCCTTTCCCTTCGCGACGACCGGCTCGCGCTCCGCGTACTCGATCGCGCGCTCCGTCGCCCGCCGCGTCGTCTCGCCGACGACGACGCCGTTCACCGGAGCGGCCGCCTGGATGCGCGCGGCCGTGTTGACGACGTCGCCGGAGGCCATCCCCTCGCCGCGGCCGGCGTCGGCGCCGACGCTCACGAGCGCCTCGCCCGTCGCGACGCCGATCCGCACCTGGACGTCCTCCTGCTCGCGCGCCCAATCGCGGATCGCGAGCGCGGCGCGCACGGCGCGCTCGGGGTCGTCCTCGTGCGCGATCGGCGCGCCGAAGAGCGCCATGACCGCGTCGCCGATGAACTTCTCGACCGTGCCGCCGTAGCGCTCGAGCTCGGAGCGGACGTGCTCCCAGTACGGCGCGACGAGCGCGCGCACGTCCTCGGGGTCGAGGCGTTCCGCGCGGCTCGTGAAGCCGACGAGGTCGCAGAAGAGGGCCGTGACCACCTTGCGCTCCTCGCGGACGACGGGCGCCACGAGGGCGGCCCCGCACGCGCCGCAGAACCGGAATCCACTCGGGTTCTCCTGGCCGCAGCTCGGGCAGACGGTCACACGCGAAGCCTAGGACGCGCGCCGGGACTACGCTAGGTTCGTGCAGGCCCTGCACGACACCCTCGGCCGGCCGCTCGAGACGTTGCGCGTGTCGATCACCGACCGCTGCAACTTCCGCTGCGTCTACTGCATGCCGAAGGAGGTCTTCGGCCGCGACTACGCGTTCCTCGACCGCCGCGAGCTCCTGAGCTTCGAGGAGATCGTGCGCATCGTCGGCGTCTTCGCCTCGCTCGGCGTCCGCACCGTACGCCTCACCGGCGGCGAGCCGCTCGTCCGCCGCGACGTCGAGAAGCTCGTCGAGCAGCTCGCCGCGATCCCCGGTCTCGAGCTCGCGCTGACGACGAACGGGGCGCTCCTGCCGCAGAAGGCGCAGGCCCTCGCCGACGCCGGGCTCAGCCGCGTGACGGTCAGCCTCGACTCGGTCGACGACGCGCAGTTCCGCGCGCTCAACGACGTCGACTTCCCCGTCGACCGAGTGCTCGAAGGCATCGACGCCGCCGCCGCCGCCGGGCTGCCGGTGAAGGTCAACGCCGTGATCAAGCGCGGCGTGAACGACAACGGCGTCGTCGCGCTCGCCGAGCGCTTCCGCGGCACGGGCCACGTGCTGCGCTACATCGAGTACATGGACGTCGGCCACTCGAACGGCTGGCGGCTCGACGACGTCGTGCCCGCGGAGGAGATCGTCCGCAACATCGACGCGAGGTGGCCGCTCGAGCCGGTCGCGGCGGGGCCGGACTCGACCTCGAGCCGCTGGCGCTACAAGGACGGCGCCGGCGAGATCGGCGTCATCGCCTCGGTGACGCAGCCGTTCTGCGGCGGCTGCTCCCGCGCGCGCCTGTCGGCCGAGGGCAGCCTCTACACCTGCTTGTTCGCGCTGCGCGGCCACGATCTGCGCGGGCCGCTGCGCGCCGGCGCGACCGGCGAGGAGCTGGCGGAGACCCTGCGCGGCATCTGGACGCGCCGCACCGACCGTTATTCCGAGCTCCGCACGGCCGAGACGGCGTCGCTGCCGAAGGTCGAGATGTCTTACATCGGCGGGTAAAGCGGCGTAGGCTCTGCTCTCATAGCAGGCCGAAAACAGTCGAAAGGAAGGGCATGAGAGGGAAGAACACCATCGCCGCAGCCGCGGCCGTCCTGGGCGCGCTCGCCCTCGCGGGTGTCGCAGCAGCCTCGGTCACGCCGCCGCCGGCGATCAAGTCGGCCGGCCAGATCGTCTTCTGCACCGACGCGACGTACCCGCCCGAGGAGTCGATCCCGACGGGCTCGACCAAGCCGGTCGGCTCGGACATCGACATCGCCTCGGCCGTCGCCGCGCAGATGGGCGTCAAGGCCAGCTTCAAGAACACGACCTTCGACTCCATCATCGCCGCGCTGAAGGCGAAGAAGTGCGACGCCGTCATCAGCGGCATGAACGACACTTCCGACCGGCGCAAGCAGGTCGACTTCGTCGACTACCTCAAGGTCGGGCAGTCGATCATGGTCAAGGCCGGCAACCCCGAGCACATCAGGTCGCTCGCGAGCCTCTCCGGCAAGACCGTCTCCGTCGAGTCGGGGACGACGAACCGCGACTTCCTCGCGGCGCAGTCGGCCAAGCTCGTGAAGGCCGGCAAGAAGGCGATCAGCATCAAGACGTTCCCGAAGGACACGGACGCGGCCTCGGCGCTGAAGGCCGGACGCACCGACGCGTACTTCGGGGACTCCCCCGTCGCCGCGTACTACGTCTCGAAGGACAAGGCGTTCGCAATCGGCGGCTCGCCGATCGCGCCGCTTCCCATCGGAATCGCGATCCGCAAGGGCGACCCGCTGAAGGCCGCCACGCAGAAGGCGATCAACGCGGTGTATGCGAGCGGCAAGATGAAGAAGATCGTCGCCAAGTGGGGGATGTCCCACGCAGTGACCCTGCTCAAGTAGTTGCTCGCAGCAGTCGACTGGCACGTGGTCTGGGTGCGCGTCGCGCACCCAGACCACGTCTTCTTTCTCGCACTGACCCGCACCGTCTACGTGGCCGTGATCGCGCAGGTGATCGGCGTGCTGCTGGGCGTCGCCGCAGCCCTCATGCGGATGTCGAAGGCGGCGCCGATGCGATTCATCTCCGGGGTCTACGTCTGGATCTTCCGCGGGACGCCGCTGCTCGTGCAGATCTTCTTCGTCTACTACGGCGCCAACGAGCTCCTCGGGTTCACGCTCATACCGAACTCGCTCAACCTCGGCCTGTTCAGCCTCGACGGCGCGATCGTCGGCGGCATCCTCGCCCTCGGCATCAACGAGGGCGCATACATGCGCGAGATCGTCCGCGCCGGCATCGACTCGATCGACAAGGGCCAGATGGAGGCGGCCAAGTCGCTCGGCATGCGCTACGGCCTCGCCATGCGGCGCATCGTGCTGCCGCAGGCCGCGCGCGTGATCATTCCGCCGCTCGGCAACGAGTTCAACAACATGCTGAAGAACACGTCGCTGCTCTTCGCGATCGGCGTGTACGAGATGTTCGCGGACGCGGAGATCGGCTACTCGAACTCGTTCCAGCCCGTCGAGTACTTCCTCGGAGTCGCGTTCTGGTACCTCGTCCTCACGACCGTCTGGACGTTCATCCAGGCCGCGATCGAGCGCAAGCTCGCGGCCAGCGAGCGCGGCGAGGAGCTGTCGTTCTTCGAACGCGTCCAGGCAGTCTGGAATCCGGTGTCCGCTTGGCGGAGCGCGCGATGAGCGACGTCGTCATGCGCGCGGAGGACGTGCACAAGCGCTTCGGGCGGCTCGAGGTGCTGAAGGGCGTCTCGCTCGACGTCCAGCAGCGCGAGACCGTGTGCATCATCGGCCCCTCCGGCTCCGGCAAGACGACGTTCATCCGCTGCATCAACCACCTGGAGAAGGTCGACGGCGGCCGGATCACCGTCAACGGGCACCTGATCGGCTACCGGCAGAAGGGCGAGCGCCTGGTCGAGGACTCGGAGAAGAGCATCGCCCGCCAGCGGACGCAGATCGGGATGGTCTTCCAGCGCTTCAACCTCTTCCCGCACAAGACCGCGCTCGAGAACGTCATCGAGGCGCCCATCCAGGTGCTGGGGCAGTCCCGCGAGCAGGCGGCCGAGGAAGGCATCCGCCTCCTCACGCGGGTCGGCCTGGCGGACAAGACCGACACGTATCCGGGCAAGCTCTCCGGCGGCCAGCAGCAGCGGGTGGCGATCGCCCGCTCGCTCGCGATGAAGCCGGCGCTCATCCTCTTCGACGAGCCCACGAGCGCCCTCGACCCGGAGGTGACCGGCGAGGTGCTCTCGGTCATGGAGGAGCTCGCCCACGAGGGCATGACGATGATCGTCGTCACCCACGAGATGGGCTTCGCCCGCGAGGCCGCGGACCGGGTGGTGATGATGGACGAGGGCGTCATCATCGAGGAGGGCACGCCCGAGCACTTCTTCCAGGCGCCCGAGCATGAGAGAACGAAGCAATTTCTGTCCAAAATCCTGTGAATGCTCTGGAAATCCCATGGCTTAGAAAGCCACGGGCGGACTAGACTCTCCCTGTGACCGCAGTCGTCGCAGCCGGGCGGCGAGTCTTGCCGCGTGGCTGGACCGATTTCGGGCGTCAGCTCGCGATCTGGTTCGGCTTCTACTTCGCCTACCTGGGCGCGCGCAGCTTTGCCGACCGGAACCCCGCTCAGGCCTTCTGGAACGGCTGGCGCGTCCTCAGCTTCGAGCAGCGGACCACGCACGCCATCGTCGAGACGACGACGCAACAGGTGGTGAACTCGTCGCACGCGCTGCTGACCGCGGCTGCGTGGACGTACTGGAACTCCGAGTTCACCGTCGTCGGCCTGGCCCTGCTCTTCGTCTACCTCCGGCATCACGAGCGCTTCGCCCGCTTCCGGAACACGGTGCTGCTGGCGAACGTGCTCGGGCTCGTCGGCTACGTCGTCTGGCCAACCGCGCCGCCGTGGATGTTCACCACCTTCTTCCAGGACGGGGTGAACCACTCGAACGGCGCGCTCGCCGCCCTCGCCAACCCGTATGCGGCCATGCCGAGCCTCCACGCGGCGGACGCCCTCATCGTCGGCGTGTTCCTCGTCTCGATCTGCCGGCGCTGGTGGACGAAGGCCCTCTGGGCGCTCTGGCCCGCCTGGGTCTGGTTCTGCGTCCTCGCCACGGCCAACCACTTCCTGCTCGACGTGGTGGCCGGGATCGGGGTCGCGGTCCTCGCGATCCTGGCCGTCCGGCAGGCGCCGCGAGTTCGACCACTCATCGCAAACTTGCTATAGTCACCCCATAGCAGGATTGCGATTGGAAACCGCTCCGGGCCGGGTCAAGTCGAGCTACACGACCGGTGCCCGCTCGCTCGCAAGCCGCGCAGTCAGGCGGCTCGCGGGCACTCGCGTCACCCCGAACGCACTCACGGCCACCGGCGTCTCGCTCTGCCTCGCCGCCGCAGTCCTCGTCCCGTTCGAGGATCGCGACAAGCTCCTCTTCTACTGGCTCGGCGCGGGCGTCTTCGTCGTCGGCTCCATCCTCGACATCCTCGACGGCGCGCTCGCGCGCGCAGGCGGGCTGACCACGCCCTTCGGCGCCTTCCTCGACTCGACCACCGACCGCGTCGGCGAGGGAGCCATGCTCGCCGCGATCGCGCTCGTGTTCGCGCGCTCGGGGAACAACACGGCGGTCGTCGTCACGGTCGCCGCGGTGGCGGGCTCCTTCCTCGTGCCGTATGCACGCGCCAAGGCGGAGGCGCTCGGTCTGCGCGGCGACGTCGGTCTCGGCTCCCGCGCGGAGCGCGTGGTCGTCATCACCGCGGGCCTCGTGCTCGCTCCCTGGGGCGCGCTCCAGTGGGCGATCGTCGTGCTCGCCGCCACGGCGTGGATCACGGTTCTGCAGCGCATCCTGCACGTCCGCAAGCAACTGAACTCCGGAGGACAAGATGTCTGAATCGAACGGCAAGGTGCGCGTCGCCCTCATCGGCGTCGGCAACTGCGCCAACTCCCTGCTCCAGGGAATCGAGTACTACAAGGACGCGGACGAGGATCAGTTCGTCCCCGGCCTCATGCACGTGAACCTCGGCGGGTACCACATCCGCGACATCGAGTTCACGGCCGCGTTCGACGTCGTCAAGGGCAAGGTCGGCGAGGACCTCGCCGACGCGATGTGGGCGCACCCGAACGACACGATCAAGTTCGCCGACGTGCCGAAGACCGGCATCACCGTCTCCCGCGGCATGACGCACGACGGCATCGGCAAGTACCTCTCGCAGGTCGTCGAGAAGGCGCCGGGAGAGACGGCCGACATCGTCGGGATCCTCAAGGCGACGAACACCGACGTCGTCGTCAACTACCTCCCCGTCGGCTCCGAGGAAGCGACGAAGTGGTACACGGAGCAGATCCTCGCGGCCGGCTGCGCGATGGTGAACTGCATGCCGGTGTTCATCGCGCGCGAGGACTACTGGAACAAGCGCTTCCAGGATGCCGGCGTACCGATCATCGGCGACGACATCAAGTCGCAGGTCGGCGCGACGATCACGCATCGCGTGCTCACCTCGCTCTTCCGCGAGCGCGGCGTGCACCTCGACAAGACGATGCAGCTGAACGTCGGCGGCAACTCGGACTTCCTCAACATGCTCGAGCGCGAGCGCCTCGAGTCGAAGAAGATCTCGAAGACGAACGCGGTCACGTCGATGCTCGACTACGACCTCGGCCCGGGCAACGTGCACGTCGGCCCGTCCGACTACGTGCCGTGGCTGACCGACCGCAAGTGGGCCTACATCCGCATGGAGGGCTCGTCGTTCGGCGACGTGCCGCTCAACGTCGAGCTGAAGCTCGAGGTATGGGACTCGCCGAACTCGGCCGGCATCGTCATCGACGCCGTGCGCCTCGCGAAGCTCGCGCTGAACAACGGCGTCGCCGGCTCGCTCGTGGGGCCGTCGTCGTACCTGATGAAGTCCCCGCCCGTGCAGATCGTCGACGACGAGGCACGCGAGCAGACGGAGGAGTTCATCGAGCGCTACCGCCGCAGCGCGCCCGTCGAGGCGCCCGCGAACCTCTCGTAGCGAGACGCGGGAGCCGGTCCCACGCGGGACCGGCTCCCTGTCTTGCCTACCTCGACCGGGCGCGACGAAGGCCGAGGTAGCTGCCGAGGAGGACGACGGCCGCAGCCTCCGCGGCGAGCGCGGCGAGGATCGCCGGCCGGTAGCCGTAGTCCTCGAAGCCGAACAGCGGCCGGTGCTCGCCGATGAAGAAGAACACCGCCGAGGTCACCGCCAGCGCGATGCCGCCGAGCGCCAGCAGCACCCGCAGCCGCGCGAGCGGCGGCAACAGCAGGCCGAGCGTGATGGCCGCAGCTCCCGCGAAGTTCAGCGCGAAGAGCGGCCCGATCACCGGCACGACGGAGAAGTGCACCGCGAAGTACTGCTCGAGGTGCACGGCACCGACTGCGAGCACGGCAAGTGCGCCGAGCACCCGCAGCGTCGTGCCGCGGCCTCCGTCGCCGGCGCGAGGCTCAGCGAGCATCACCTCGTCCGGGACGGGCCGAGCGGACGTCCGCGTCCCGGGCTCGTGGATCGTGCTCATCCCCAGCCACCCCCTCCGCCGGTCGAGCCGGGGCTCGATCCGGTCTTGGACTTCATCTCGCGCTCGACCGGCTTGCCGTTCGCGCCGACGACGTACCACTCGGCGCCGAACTGCTCGAGCTCCTCGCCCTTCGTCTTGCCGGGCTTGCTCGCGTCGGCGGCGTAGTAGTAGAGCGGGTGACCGCGGTAGGTCACCTGCGTTTCTCCGTCGTCGCGCTTGATCGTGCCGAGCGCGGCAGTGTCGATCCCGCCGGTGCCGTTTGGTCTGGAGCTCGTCTCGAGCGGCGGCCAGACGGCGGCGCAGGCGCCGGTGCAGTAGCTCTCGCCCTTCTCGTCCTTCTGGAAGAGGTAGAGCGTGTGGCCCTGCCCGTCGACGAGAAAGCTGCCGAACTGCGTTTGGGACAGCTTCAGCGTCGCCGGCCCGCCGTTCGAGCTCGGCATCGCGCCACCGCAGCCGGCGGCCGCGAATGCGAGACCGAGCGCCCCCACCACGACCACGTGTAGAGGTCTCATCAGACCCCCTCCTCTCGTGATCCGTGTGGTTTGAGAGCAATACGGCCTGCACCCGAAAGTGGTTTGCGCTGTTGCCTCTGTCGGCACCCGGCGCCATGCTTAGGGCACGTTCGGGCGCCGATCCACCTCTCTTCCGCCGTCGGTGGCCTATATCGGCGTGGGCTACCTGTTCGTGCTCGCGTACTACGTGGCGCCGGCGCCGTTCGGCCTCGCGCGCTGGGAGACGAGGCTCCCGTTCTATCTCGCGGTCAGCCTCTCCGCGGCGGTGGCGATCGTCGTCGGCATCCGCCGCTACCGGCCGGAGCGCTGGCTCCCCTGGGCCCTGTTCGCCGTCGGCCAGTGTGTCTACTTCGCCGCCGACGTCACGTTCTACACGTACCACGACATCCTCAAGAACGACGCCTATCCGGCGCCGGCCGACGCGCTGTACCTCGCGCACTACCCGTTCCTCGTCGCCGGCCTGCTCCTCCTCAGCAGCCGGCATCCGCGCCGGCGCGAGCCGCTGACCGACACGCTCATCATCGGAACGGCCTTCGCACTGCTCGTGTGGATCCTGCTGATGGACCCGTACGTGCACTCCGACGCGGGCAGCCTGCTCATGCGCCTCACCTCGCTCGCGTACCCGGTCATGGACCTGATGGTGCTCGTCGCCGCGCTCCGGGTCATCGGCGTCCGCCTGCGCGTCCCGGCCATGGGCTTCCTCGCCACCGCGCTCCTCTTCCTGCTCTTCTCCGACTTCGTCTACGGCTGGCTCCAGGTGAAAGGCCGCTACACGGGGCCGGGCGACTTCCTCGACGGGACGTGGATGACGTACTACCTCGCGCTCGGCGCGGCCGCGCTGACGCCGTCGATGGTGCGCCTCTCCGACGCGCTCCCCGCGCCGGCAGTCCGCCTCGGCGCGACGCGTCTCACGCTGCTCATGGCCGCCTCCGTGACCGCGCCCGTCGTGCTGATCGTCGAACGAGCGGCGGACAAGCCCGTGCACGTGCTCGCGAGCGCATGCGCGTCGATCGTGCTGTTCGTCCTCGTCGTCAGCCGGCTTGCAGCCGTCGCGAGCGCGCAGCGGAAGGAGCAGGCGGAGAAGGAGCGCCTGCTCGGCCGCGTCGTCGAGGTGGCGGAGCACGAGCGCAACCGCGTGGCGGCCGATCTCCAGGACGGGCCGATCCAGAAGCTGTCGGCGCTCGCTCTGCGGCTCGAGCTTCTGGCCGGGCAGATCACGCGCGGCGAAGGCGAGGAGGCCTCCGCGTCGGTCCACCGGATCCGCGACGAGCTGGCCGCTGAGATGCAGTCCCTGCGCAGGTTGATCTCCAATCTGCGGCCGCCGGCGATCGACGAGCGCGGGATCGCGTACGCGTTGCGCGAGTGCGGGCGGCACATCCTCGACCTCGTCGTCGTCGTCAATCTGGAGAGCTCGCTCGAGTCGTCGCTCAGGCCGGAGCTCGAGACCGTCCTGTACCGCATCGCGCGCGAGGCCCTCCTGAACGTGAACGCGCACGCGCAGGCGCGCCGCGTGGACATGACGCTGACGCAGCGCGACGAGGAGGTCGTGCTCTCGATCCGGGACGACGGCCGCGGCTTCGACGCCGCCTCGTACGCGCGGCGCCCGGACGAATACCTCGGGCTCACGAGCATGCACGACCTCGCCCAGAGCCTCGGCGGAGCCCTGCGCGTGACGAGCGGACGCGGCGCAGGAACCGAGGTGCGCGCCACCATCCCGGACGCCCACATGCCCGCCTACGGCAGCGAGCTCAGCCAGGTCACCTCGGCGCGCTGATAGCGCGACTCCTCCGAGAAGCGGATCGCGAGCGGCCCGCGCTCCTGCCCGTGCGACGCGAGCAACGGGTCGTCGCCCGGCTCGAGCACGACCGCGCAGTGATGGCCCGGGTACTCGCCCCAGACGACGAGGTCGCCGGCGAGCACGGCGCGCCGGTCGACGTTCTCCATCGCCTCCAGCAGCGTTCCCGTCCAGCCGTAGCCGTCGTAGCCTCGGCCGTTCGGATCGCGCGCCCCGGCGAGGAAGTAGCAGAGCGTGGCGAAGCCGGAGCAGTCGGTCGTCAGGGGCAGCTCGCGCGCGAGCGGGATCGGCCGGACGGCGCCGTAGTGGATCCGGGGCTCGTTCCGGATCCCCCACCTGGCCGCAGCGACGATCCCTCTTCGGATCTCGCTCACTAGACTCGACCGGGAACGATGGCATTTCGGATCGCCCTCGTCACCCCCTTCTCCTGGTCGCAGCCGCACGACGTGAACGAGCACGTCGCCGGGCTGGCTGCCGAGCTCCGCGCGCGCGGCCACCGGGCGACCGTGCTCGGGCCGTCGAACCGCGCCCGCGACCTCGCCGCCGGCCGGCGGGCGCTCGCGACCGGGCTGGACGCGGACTTCGTCGCGCTCGGCCCCGCGGTGCCGATCTCGCGCCGCAGCCGCATGGGCGTGCCCGTCGGCGTGCGCGCGAACCTCGCGGTCGCACTCGCCGGCGGGCGCTTCGACGTCGTGCACGGTTTCGAGCCCGGGCTCCCCAGCCTCTCGTACCTCGCGCTCCGGCACGCGGACGCGCTCACGGTGGCGACGTTCTTCTCCCCGGAGCGGTTGTCGTATCCGCCCGGGCGAGCGCAGCGTGCACGGCTCCTCGGCCGGCTCGACGCACTGCTGGCGACGAGCGAGGAGACGGCGAAGGCGGCCGCGCTCCGCTTCCCGGGGACGTACGAGCTCGTGCCCCTCGGCGTCGACCTCGAGCGGCATGCGCCGGGCCGGAAGCGCAAGACCGTCGTCGTCGAGTGGCGGCAGCCCGAGCGGCCGCTCCTGCGCGCGATCGTGCGGGAGCTCGCAGCGCTGCCGCAGTGGGAGGTGGTCATCCTGCGCACGCGGCCGCTGAGCGGGCGGCCGCCGCTGCCGCGGGCGCTGCGCGGACGGTTGCGCGTCCGCACCGGCTTCGACGGCGAGAGCAGGGCGGAGATCTTTCGCACGGCGTCGGTCTTCGTCCCTGCGCTCGACGGCGTGCCGCGCACCGTCCTCGAAGCGCAGGCGGCCGGCGTCGCGATCGCGGACCCGCCCGGGCGCGAGCTCCAGCCCGAGCTCGCGGCGGCCGAGACGGCGCGCCTGCTCGAGGACGACGCCTTCCGCTCGCGGCGGAGCGACGAGGCGATCGCATCGGCGGCGGACTCGAGCTTCGGCGCGCTCGCCGATCGTGTCGAGAAGGTGTACGGGAGCATCACCGGCCGGCGCCGCGCGCAGGCGCCGCGGGCCGCAACCCCGGCCGACCCCGACTGGATCGTCGCCGACCTCCACCTGCACACGAGCTGGTCGCACGACTGCTCGATCGAGGTGGACGACCTGCTCGACCACGCCGAGGCGGAAGGGCTCGGCGCGATCGCGGTCACCGACCACAACGTCTTCGGCGGCGCACTCGAGGCCGCCGAGCGCGCGCACGGCCGCCGGATCGTCGTCATCCCCGGAGAGGAGGTCAAGACCGCGGGCCAGGGAGAGGTGATCGGCCTCTTCCTGCGCGAGGAGATCCCACGCGGGATGTCGTTCGCGGAGACCGTGGCGGCCATCCGCGCCCAGGGCGGCCTCGTGTACGTGCCGCACCCGTTCGACCGGATGCACGCCATCCCCGATGCCGCGACGCTCCACCGCCACCTGGCGGAGATCGACGTCTTCGAGGTCTACAACGCGCGCCTGCTCTTCGAGGCGTACAACGAGGAGGCGTTGCGCTTCGCGCGCAAGTACAACCTCACCGCGGCTGCCGGGTCGGACGCGCACGTGCTTCCCGGGATCGGGACGGGGGCGGTGCGCATGCGCCGCTTCAGCGGGCCGGAGGATTTCCTCGTCTCGCTGCGAAGCGCGGAGATCTTGCGCCGGCCGAAGTCGCTCGCGTACCTCCAGGGGCTCAAGTGGGTGGCCCAAGCCAAGGAGAGGGTCCGCTGAGGCCGAATCATCCGTGGGGGCACCAGTGACCGTGGCGACCGACGAGATCTACGAGAAATACCTGCAAAAGGCGATCACCGAGATCAACACGCTCGGTGACGAAGTCGCGCAGGCAGGCGGAGGCGCCCGTGTGCCCGTCGTCGGCTCGGGTCACCCGCTCGCGGACGTGATGCTCCTCAAGTACGCGCCGCGCGCCTCGGAGCTGCAGGAAGGCGTCGCGTTCTTCGGGCGCTCGGGCAACGCGATCCTCAAGTCGCTGCAGCGGCTGCACGTCGACCCGATGGCGATCTACGGGACGAACTGCCTCAAGTTCGCCGACGGGACGGAGGACGAGTCCCGCCCCTTTCTGCTGCGCGAGCTGCACATCGTGCAGCCGAAGTTCGTCGTCGTCATGGGCGAGCAAGCGCTGGCGTTCCTGAACGGCCTCGGCTTCCCGCTCTCGCGCGCCCTCGAAGCGACCGAGGGCGAGCGGCAGACGTTCACGCCGACGATCGAGGCGCTGTACACGCCGGACATCGACGAGTCGCTCGACGAGCAGGCGCAGAAGACGCGCTTCTGGAACGCGTTCAAGCCGCTCGGCGCGTGGTGGGAATCCCTCCCTCCGTATTGAGATTCGGCGCCCTCGCGGCCGCCGTCCTCGCCTGGTTCCTGGCCGCGCCGCACCTAGCGGGCCTGTCACTGTGGTGGGACATCGTCCTCGTCAGCTTCGTCGTCATGCCCGCGACGCTGCTGCTCGTCCCGCTGGCGCTGCCGTTGTGGAACCGCCGCTGGCTGCCCGCGGCGGCCGCTGCACTCGCGCTCGCCGCATTCGGCTTCGCCGAGGCCGGCTGGGGATTGCCGGAGAACTTCGCCAAGCTCTTCGCCGCGGTGTTCGCCGGCTGGGCGTTCCTCACGCTGTTCGAACGACTGTCATGGGTCGTGATCGTCGCAGTCGTCATCCCGTTCGTCGACTCGGTCTCCGTGTGGCGCGGGCCGACGCACTCGATCACGACGCATCACTTCCACGTCTACCTCGACGTCGCGATCGCGTTCCTCGTGCCCGCCGGGCGAGCGGCGTACCTCGGCCCGCCCGACGTGCTCTTCTACGCGTTGTTCCTCGCAGCTGCGGTGCGCTGGGGACTGCGTGTCTGGTGGACGTGGATCGCGACGACGTTCATGTACGGGATCACGATCGTGATCGCGAACGCGGTCGACGTCGGCGGCCTGCCGGCGCTGCCCTTCCTCTCCTTCGGCTTCCTCCTCGCGAACGCTGACCTGTTGTGGGTGCGCCTCAGACGCCCGTCGGCGGCGTCGTAGTCGTTTTCTTCTTCGTCCCCGGCGTGCTCGAGACAGCCGACTCGCCGAAGGTGAACGGCGCGCGGAACGATGCGATCACCGCGAAGATGATCCCGATCGCGACCGCGAACCAGCCGCCGCCCGAGTCGTAGCCCGAGACGACCATGTAGAAGCCGAGCGCGACGATCGTGAAGCACAGCAGCCACGCCGGCCCCTGCACCCACAGATGGAACTTCTTCACCGGCGCGCCGACCTGCACGTGCAGGTTCGCGTCCGTCTGGAGCTCAGCCGCATCGATCCGGGCCGCAACCGGAGGAGTCGCATCGTTCATGCCTGCCTCCGTGTTCCCGATTTGACCGGACGACCCTATACCGTTGCAGCGATGATCGCCAGCCTCCACTCGGTCGTTCACTGGCCGACCCAGGGCGGCTACAACTTCGTCAGCGGGCCGCTCGCGGACATCACGCTGGCGACGGCGTTCCTCGGCTGGATGTACCTCTTCCTGCGGAAGCACAACTGCCACGTGCACCGGTGCCCGCGGCTGGCGTGGCATCCGCATCCGGTTCATGGCCACCCGGTGTGCAAGAAGCACCACCCGGAGGGCCACAGCGTGACGGCCTAGTGTCCCGAGTCGTTAATCCGCTGGCAGTAGGCGGCGATGCTGTCGAGGATCTGATCGGCGGTCTTGTGCCAGACGAATGGTTTGGGGTCGTCGTTCCAGTTGGTGATCCAGGTGCGGATGGAGGCGACGAGGTCG
>DASUIG010000006.1:0-44602 GCA_036273155.1 Gaiellaceae bacterium
GGCGCGACTCGACGCTCGACTGCTCGCGGTGCGACGGCCGCAGGAGCGACACCGCGGCGCCCACGACCGAGGTGGCCGCCAGCACCCACAGCGCCGTGTGCATGTTGGACACGAACGGATCGAGCGCCTGGCTTGAGAGGCCGGTCGTGACCCCGGAGAAGATCGCGAACAGCGTGCTCTTCGGCACCGACGAGGTGACGACCGCGAGCACGAACGCGATCGAGACGACGGCGCCCGTGTTCTGGAGCATCGTGCGCGCGCCGGCGGCGATCCCGCGCCGGTAGGTCGGCACGGTGCCCATCATCGCCGCCGTGTTCGGGCTGTTGAACATGCCCGAGCCGACGCCGACGACGAACAGCCAGACGGCCGACCACACGTACGGCGTGTGGACGCCGAGCGTCGTCATGCCGGCGAGCGCGACGGCGCCGACGACCATGCCCAGCGCCGCGAGCGTGCGCGACCCGCGCCGGTCGGCCCAGATGCCCGCGAGCGGCGAGGCGATCAGCATGCCGATCGCCATCGGCGCGAGCTCGATCCCGGCCCTGATCGGGTCGTCGCCCTTCACGCCCTGGAAGTAGAAGACGAACAGGAACATCAGCGCGAAGCGCGAGAGCCCGTTGATGAACGCCGCGCCCGATGCCGCCGCGAAGAGCTTGTTGCGGAAGAGCGAAAGGTCGAGCATCGGCGCGCGGCCGTGCCGCTCGATGAGCACGAAGATGGGGAGGAACACGATCGCGGCCGAGAAGCCGGCGATGACGAGCCGATCGTTCCAACCTGTCAGCCCGCCCTTCGACAATGCGAGCACGAGGCCGGTCAAGCCGATGACGTACGTCGTCGTCCCGACAAGGTCGAGCCCGCGCTGCTTGTCGCGGCCGGAGATCTCGTTCAGCACGAGATACGCCCACGCGGAGCCGATGAGGCCGAGCGGGACGTTGAACCAGAAGACCCACGGCCAGGCGATCGCGACGAGGGCGCCGCCGAGCACCGGCCCGATGACGAGGCCGACCGCCGCCACCATCGTGTTCGTGCCCATCGCGAGCCCGAGCTCCTCCTTCGGGAACGCGTCGGTGACGAGCGCGGCCGCGTTTGCGAAGAGGAACGCGCCGCCGACGCCCTGTAAGACGCGCCACAGGATGAGCACGGTGCCGCTGCCTGCGAAGCCCGCTCCGAGCGATGCGGCGGAGAAGACCAGGAACCCGAGCACGTACGCGTGCTTGCGGCCGAACAGGTCGGACAACCGTCCCGCCGTCAGCACGAGGACGGTGGAGACGATCATGTAGACGAGGATGACCCAGACGAGCTGGAGCAGCGTGGTGTGGAGGCTGCGCTCGAGGTCCGGGAGCGCAATGATGAGGGTGCCGGAGTTGACCGTGGCGAGGAGCATCCCCAGGCTCGTGCAGGAGAGCACCCACCATTTGAAGTGCTGACTATGTCTGCGACTGCGAAGAAACTTCATTCTTACGTCAACGTCAGTTTAGCGGTCCGGCAGGAGCTCGGGCCGGTCGGCTTCCGGCGGGTGGCCTGGTGGGCGGTCGGCTGTCTCGTCGTCATCGTCGCGACCGGGGCGACCGTGCGCCTGACGGGGTCGGGGCTCGGCTGCCCGCACTGGCCGACGTGCAACAGCACGCACGCGCTGCCGAAGGGCTACCACTCGGACATCGAGTTCTCGAACCGCGTCGTCTCGGCCGTCACCGTGTTTTCGACGCTCGCGCTCGCGCTCGCGGCGTGGCGCACGCGCGGTCTCGGCCGGCGCGGAAAGTGGCTCGCAACGCTCGTCTTCGCCGGCACGCTCGCGCAGGCGCCGCTCGGCGCGATCACCGTCTACTACGACCTCAACCCGTATCTCGTGCTGACGCACCTGCTGCTGTCGCTGACCATGCTCGGGGTCGGCGTTCTGACGCTGCTCGAAGCGTCGCGGCTTGCGCGCGGCGTCGACTCCGCGCTCCCGGCGATCGCTCGCGCCGGTGGAGCGGTGCTGCTCGTCGCGGTCGCCGTGCTCGTCGTCACCGGGACGCTTTCGACCGCCTCCGGCCGATTCCCGGGCAGCTCCGGCACGCAGGTCGTGGAGCGGATCTGGATGTTCCACTCGGCGGTGTGGCTCCACGTGCGAGCCGTCGCCGCGTTCGGGATCGTCTTCGTCACCCTCGCTGCGTGGGCCTGGACGAAGCGCCGGCAGTCGCGGTGGCTCCTGCGCGGCTGCGCGGGACTGCTCGCGATCCTGCTCGTGCAGATGGCGATCGGTGAGTGGCAGTACCGGCACTACGGCACGGTTCCATGGTGGCTCGTCGTCCTGCACGTGGTCGTCGCAGCCGTGCTGTTCGCCTGGACGGTGGGCCTGGTCGCGCGCCTGTGGCGACCGATTCGTCACTAGACTTTCGGAATGTCCGAGCTGAACGTCTCGTTCACGCCGAGCCTGAAGCGCCCGGTGCTGATCGCTGCGTTCCGCGGGTGGAACGACGGCGGGCAGGGTGCGTCGCTCGGCGCCGCGTATCTCGCCAAGCAGTGGGGCGCAGCGCGCTTCGCGGAGATCGAGCCGGAGTCGTTCTTCGACTTCCAGGCCGTTCGGCCGCACGTGTCGCTCGTCGACGGCGAGACGCGACGGGTCGACTGGCCCGACAACGGCTTTTTCCACGCGTCCATTCCGGGAGCGGACCGCGACGCGGTGCTCATGCTCGGCATCGAGCCGAACCTTCGCTGGCGCACGTTCTCGGGCCTCGTGCTCGAGCTGGCGCGCGAGCTCGGCGTAGGGATGGTGGTCACGTTCGGGTCGCTCCTCGCCGACGTGCCGCACACGCGTCCGGCGCCGGTGACTGCCGCCGCGACCGATTCCGAGCTCGTCGCCGAGCTGGGCCTCGAGGCGTCCCGCTACGAGGGGCCGACCGGGATCGTCGGGATCGTGCACGACGGCTGCCGCGAGGCGGGCATCCCCTCGGTGAGCCTGTGGGCCGCGGTGCCGCACTACGTGTCGCTCGCGCCGAGCCCACGCGCCGCGCTCTCTCTCGTGCGGCGTTTCGGGGAGCTGATGCACATCGACGTCGACCTGAGCGAGCTCGAGCAGGCGGCGGAGGAGTACGCCGAGCAGGTGAGCGAGGCCGTCTCGACCGACGCGGAGACACAGGCGTATGTCGAGGAGCTCGAGCAGCGCATCGACGCGCTCGCGCCCGAGGGAGACCTGCCGTCGGGCGAGTCGCTTGCCGCGGAGCTGTCCCGTTTCCTGCGCGAGCGCGAAGAGCAGGACGGCGGGCCCGAGGGGCCTGCCGTCTAGGAGTGGTCCTCCGCGGTTTCGCGGGCGCCGCCGGTCTCGTACTCGTCCTTGCCGGAGCCGTGTTCTTCTTTCAAGGCATCGGCGTGCTCGGCGGGTCCTTCATGAGCGGCAGCACGAAGTGGGCGGTCATCGGCGCCCTGCTCGTCGTTGCCGGATTCGGGCTGCTCGCCGCCGCCCGCTTCCGCAGCCGCTGATGGCTTGCGCCGGCGGCGCCGCCGCTTTGGCGGCGCGGCGGACGGCTGTGTCTCTTGCGCTTCCTGCGCCGCAGGCGCAGTAGTCGCGGGCGTTTCGCCCGCGACCTTCTTCTTGCGGCGGCGCCTGCGGCGGCGGTTGCTCGACGGCTGTTTTGGCGCGGGCAGGTTCTCCGACAGCGCCAGCGCGACCTCGGCGACCGCGCCGAGCTGCTCGCGCGCCTCGTCGAGCAGCTTCGTCGCGCGCGGCGTGTAGCCCTCCGCGGAGGCGAGGAGCGCCGAGCCGACCTGGATCGGCTGCTCGAGCGCGGTCTGGACGAGTCTCGCCGCGTTCTCTTCGTGGCGGTGGCCGCGCGAGTTCGCGAGTGCGCCGAGGAGGCGCTTCGCCTCCGGGTACTCGGTCGACGCGCGCCGGTCCTGCACCTTGCGCGTCGCGCGCGCGAGCCGCCATGTCCACCGCTCGAGGATCTGATCGGGTGCGTCCGGCTTGCCGTCCGCGATCGCCCGCAGGAGCACGCGGATTCCCGCGAGACGCTCCTTCTCCCACGTCGGCGCCTGCGTCACGAGCGTGACGAGATCGTCGAAGTCGGCGCGCTCGACGCGCATCGACACACGGTCCTGGAGCGCCATGAGGCGCAACCGCCGGTTCGGGTTCTCCGCCGCGGCGGTGGACAGGAACTGCTCCATCGCGCCCTTGCTCGCGCGGCCCTCGGTCAGCTTCTGCACGAACGACGAGCGCTCGTCGAAGCGGATCTGCCGCCCGGCGATCGTCGCCCAGTAGCGCTGCTCGTCCTCGTCGAGGAAGCGCGGGTCGACGCGCTGCCACTCCCGCAGGATGACCGCGATGCGGCGCCGGACATCGGGTGTCACCGGCACGAGCCACGGCGCCGGCGTCAGGCGGCGGCGCGCTCTCCGCTGCGCACGGCGGCGCGGCGCCGGAGTGACGCGTGCGCCTTCGCGATAGAAGTCCGCGTCGAGCAGCGAGTGCAACGAGACGACACGCTCGTTGTGCGTCGCACCTTTCGGGACGAAGTCGACGACGATGCCCGCTTCCTTGCGCGGATGCATACGCATGATCCGGCCGATGCGCTGCTGGTAGACGCGCTTCGACGCCGTCGGCGCGAGATGCATGCACACGGTGGCGCGCGGTGAGTTCCAGCCTTCGGCGAGCAGCTGCGCGTTGATCAAGACGTTGATCTCGCCGCGCTCGTATGCGGCGAGCGTTTCGGCCAGTCGCACGGGCGGTGTGCGTCCCGAGACGGCCTCCGCCTTGATCCCGGCGGCGCGAAACTCCTGCGCCAGGTTGTAGGCGTGGTCGACGCCGGCTGCGTAGACGATGCCCGGCGTGTTGTCGAAGCGGTCGCGGTACAAGCTCGCCGCGGCCTGGTTCAGCGCCTGGTGGTCGAGCGTCTTGGCGAGGATCTCCTGGTCGAAGTCCCCGCCGACGATCGGCACCGAGTTGATCGCGGCCACCGGCGGCACGCGCAGGCAGCGGAGCGGCGCGATGAGGCCGCGGCGTGCGGCGTCCTGCAGCGGCAGGTCGTCGACCGACGCGGGAAACACGTCGGAGACCTGCTTCGCGATCAGCTGCTCGGTGGCCGTCATCCCGATGTAGATGGGCTCCGGGTACGAGCGGATCGCGGCGGAGGTCTTCTCGCCGAGCGCGGTGTGCGCCTCGTCGCAGATGACGAGCTGATACGCGTCGCGGCTGATCGAGTCCACATGCCGTGCGAACCACGCGTACGTCTGGATCGTGAGCGGATTCGTGTGGGCCGGCTCCTTGCCGCTCTCGATCGCGTCCGTGAAGCGGTCGCCGTAGCCCTCGTCGGTCAGGTCGCGCGTGAACTGGGAGACGAGCAGCCGGCGGTGCGTGAGGATGAGGACGCCGAGGGTTCGCGCCGCCTCGACGAAGCCTGCCGCGGCAATCGTCTTGCCGGACGCCGTGGGGTGACGGAAGCGGTAGCGGCGGATCGCGCCGGGGTCCTGCTCGGGTGTCAGCTGCTCGGGCTCTTCCTCGTCGTCCTCGACGAGCGTCTCTTCCTCGTCGTCGTCCTCTTCCACCTCGGCGATCGCGTGGCCGTTGCCGTTCTCCTTCCCCTCCTCGCGCTGCGCGGCGGCGATCAGCTCGGTGAGCATCCCGGCGAGCGCGTCCACCTGGTGGCGGCGGAGCGCCGTGCCGCTCTTCGTGCGCGGCTCGGGCTCGGCGAGGATCCGCTCCAGGCCGAGCATGAGGCCGAAGCGAACCTTCCACGGGGTGCTCGGCGCGGGTTTGCCGTCCTCGATCTCGGCGATCGCCTCGTCCAGCGCCCGCCGTCGGGCGGTGCCCGGCGCGAGGACCTGCGCCGGATCTTCGCCGCCCCGGAGGAACGGCTCACCGGCCCACGCCTCCGCGCGGTATGCCGCGGCGGCGAGTGGGTCGTTCGCCTCCGCAAAGGTCGTCGTCTGCTGAATGGCTTCTTGCATATGCGCAGCACCAGCGGTGCTGCAGGCCTTCCAAAGGTGGCGCCGCTCGACGAGTCCCCTGGGCGAGCCGCGCTCCCGAAAGCATACCCCGCGCCGGCGGAGCGTCAACCCATTCGGAGGGTCTGGCGCCGGGCCCTCCGACTAGGAGCCGAGCCCTCCGAAGACGGCGAAGGGGTTCTGGGGAGCGGTTTCCCAGACGAGCTCGCCGCCCGGCTCGACCTGCCCGTGCAGGCGTGCCGCGAGCGACTCGGCGTCCTCCTTCGAGGCCGTGCCGACGATGAGGTAGTGGAACCGGCGCACGGGGTGGTACCCCTCGCCCCCGAGCGTCTCGGCCAGCGACTTCGCCTCCTCGCGCGAGACGCATTGGACGCGCACCTCCCACGGGGCGTAGCCGCGGTCGAGCTCCTCCTCTTCCCACGTCTCGCCCGCCGGCTCGTCGTCCCAGCGTTCCTCGCCCTCGAGCCAGTGCTCGACGCGGGTCGCTCGGGCCGCGCCGCCGAGGCTGCGCAGCTGAGCCTCGATCACGGCGTGCGCGCGCTCGGCCTCCGCGCGCGACGACGCGTACACGAAGATCTCGTCGCCGTCGCGCGACACCGCCAGGCGGCTCTTCCTGAGCTCGCCGGCGAGCTCGCGCGCCTCCTCGTCGAGGTCCGCGGCGAGCCGGTCGAGCAGGCCGCCGGCGTGCGCCTCCTCGACCTCGATGCGAATGCGCCAGTCGTCGGCCACGGGCGGCGAGCTTATCTAGTGCAGGGAGACTCGGCCCGGAGGCCAGTACGTCAGGAGAACGGGGCCGATGAGGCTGTGCCGCGGCACCGAGCCCCAGACGCGCGAGTCGCACGAGTGGACGCGGTCGTCGCCGAGGAAGAAGTAGTGGCCGGCGGGAACGTGCCACCTCCCCGACTCGTGATCGCGGAACGCGGGGTCGACGTACGGCTCGGACAGCCGCTTCGCGTTCACGAAGATGAACCCGTTCCGTTCGGTGACGGTGTCGCCGGGAAGGCCGATCAGCCGCTTGACGAATGTGGAGCCGCCGTCGCCGGGGCCGCATCTCCCTGTCGCCGGCGGCGCGGTGAAGACGACGATCTGCCCGCGCTTCGGGCTCTCGAAGTCGTACGCGAGCCGGTTGACGAGCACGCGGTCGTTGGTTCCGGCGAGGCACCAGTCGCCCGGTTTGGCGCAGTGCAACGTCGGCTCCATCGAGGAGGACGGGATGCGATACGGCTTGGCGACCTCGGCTTCGAACACGAGGACGAAGCCGATTGCCAGGCCGATCGTCACGAGCCAGTCGACGAGCCGGCGCCACGGCGGCGGGATTCGCATGCCTCCTACGATAGAGCGGCTGTCGCCGGGGCGCGCGTGACTGCGCCGCCGAGGAAGAGCGGCCAGCCGGCACCGAGGATCAGGCACGCGTCGACGTCCGCCGGGTCAGCGACCACGCCCTCGGCCAGCAGATGCCGCACCTCGTCGGCGACGGCATCCAACGCGCGCTGACGGATCTCCTCGAGCGTTCGCGGTGCGCCGCCGCCGGTCGGCGTCAGCGGGAAGCGATCCGGCCAGGCGCCGTGCATCGTCTCGAGCACGTGCTGCGCCACCGCGGGGCCGACCATCTCGCGCAGCACCGACGGCGCCATCGGCATGCCGAGGGAGAGGATGGCCTCGTCCGCCTCCTCGACGGTATTGCCGTTCTCGATCGCGTCCATGAGCACGGTCGTCATGCGCGTGAGGAGCCGGTTGACGACGAAGCCGGGCGCATCGCCGACGAGGACTCCGCGCTTCTTCAGCTTCTTGACGACGTCCCACGCGGTGGCGAGCTGCTCGTCCGTGGTGCGTTTCGTGCCGGCGATCTCGACGAGCGGCATCACCGCCACCGGATTGAAGAAGTGCAGGCCGACGTCCGCGCCCATCGCCTCGACGGACAGTGACGACGTGTTCGTCGCGAGAATCGCGTCCGGCGCGACCTTCTTCACTTCGGCGAGCACCTCCCGCTTCACCTCCAGCTCCTCGAACACGGCTTCGAGGACGAGGTCGCAGCCTTCGAATTGCTCCCAGCCGGTGCCGCCGTCGACGATCGTGGCGAGGAAGGGCTTGACGTCCGCGCGAATCGAGGCGAGGGCGTCGTCGACGCGGGACTGTTCGAGATCGCGCAAGACGACCGGGACCTCGAGCCGGCGCAGGAAGAGCGTCGCCAGCTGCGTCGCCATCAGCCCGGCGCCGACGATGCCGACCTTCTGCACCGAGCGGGGCTTCGCGTCCGGCAGGTTCGGCGGGCGCTTCGAACGCCGCTCGACGACGGTGAACGCATACGCGGACGCCTGCGCCTGCGGGCTGACGAGCAGCTCCGCCATCGCCTGTTCCTCGGCGGCATAGCCGTCTTCGACCGTCCAGTCGCGCGCGCCCGCGATGAGGTCGAGCGCGACGTACGGCGTGCGCGTGGCGCCGTGCACCGCGTCGTCGACGCGCGCGCGCGTCTTGCGCACGACGTTTTCCAGCTCCGACCAGTCCGGCTCCCCGCGGTCGACCGAGAGCGATTCCGCGAACGCGAGCGACTCGTCCACGAACTCGACCGGCTCGAGCAGCCGGTCGGCGATTCCGAGCTCGACCGCTTCCGGCGCCTTCAAGAGGCGGTTCTGCCGCAGCGGGTTGAGGACGATCACCCGCGCTGCAACCTCCGGGCCGACGAGGCGCGGCAGCAGCTGCGTGCCGCCCCAGCCGGGGATGATCGAGAGCGCGACCTCGGGAAAGCCGACGTGACGGACGTTCGACGCAATCGTCCGCGCGTCGCAGTGCAGCGCGAGCTCGAGCCCGCCGCCGAGGCAAGCGCCGTTGATCGCCGCGACGGTCGGGAACGGCAGCGCGCGGATGCGCGCGAACAGTGCGTGCCCTGCGCGAATGCCCTCGCGGGGATCCTCGATGCGGCCGAACTCGTCGATGTCGGCGCCGACGCAGAAGACGAAGGGCTTCCCGGTGAACACGGCCGCGCTCCAGTCGCCGCGCTCGAGCTCGTCGAGGACGGCGACGGCCGATGCGAACGCGGACCGGCCGAGCGTCGTCGGCACGCGGTAGTCCTCGCCGTTGTCGATCGTGACGAGCGCGACCGAACCGGCCCGGTTCAATTTGAAGACCGTGTCCGCCATCTACTGCACGTTCTCCCACAGGACGGCCGCGCCCATGCCCATTCCGATGCACAGCGCAGTCAGCCCGTAGCGCCCGCCGCGCTCGCGCAGGCCGTACGCGAGCTGAGCGACGAGACGGACGCCGGTCGCCGCGAGCGGATGCCCGCACGCGATGGCGCCGCCGTACGGATTGAGGCGCGGATCGTCGGCGGCGATGCCGAGCTCGTCGCACCACGTCAGCACCTGCACCGCGAAGGGCTCGTTCAGCTCGAAGAGGTCGATGTCGTCGAGCGAGATGCCGGCCCGCTCGAGCACGCGCTTCGTCGCCGGCACCGGCCCGATGCCCATCAGGTGCGGCTCCACGCCTGCGTACGAATACGCGACGAGTCGCAGCTTCGGCTCCAGGCCGAGCTCGCCGACGGTCTGCTCGGCGGCGAGGAACGCGGCCGTCGCGCCGTCCGTCAGTCCGGCGGAGTTGCCCGCGGTGACGCGGCCGCCGGCGCGGAAGGCCGGCTTCAGCGCGGCGAGCCCGTCAAGGCTCGTGTCGGCGCGCAGGAACTCGTCGCGCTCGGCGACCTTCCAGCCGTCGTCGCTGAAGACCGCCATCGGCACGACCGTTTCGCGCATGACGCCGTTCTCCCACGCGGCAGCGGCCCGGTGCTGCGAGGTGAGCGCGAACTCGTCCGCGCGCTCACGCGTGATGGCGGGAAAGCGGTCGTGGAGGTTCTCCGCGGTTCGCCCCATCACTGCGGCCGACTCGTCGATCAACCGCTCGGATACGAAGCGCGGGTTGAAGTCGACGTCGTCGCCCATCGGGTGGTGCCCCATGTGCTCGACGCCGCCCGCAAGCGCGATGTCCGCGGCACCGACCGCGATCTCTCCGGCGGCCGCGGTCAGCGCCGTCAGCGCGCCTGCGCACATCCGGTCGACCGCGAAGCCGGGCACGGTCTCGGGAATGCCCGCGAGGAGCGCGACGTCGCGGCCGAGGGTGAGCCCCTGGTCGCCGACCTGCGCGGTCGCGGCCAGGACGACGTCGCCGATCCGTTCCGGCGGGATGGCGGGGTTCCGCCGCAGCAGCTCGCGTACCGCCTTCACCGCCATGTCGTCGGCCCGCGTGCGCCAGAACTGGCCCTTCGGCCCGGCCTTGCCGAACGCGGTACGGACCCCGTCGACGAAGAACACCTCGCGCAGCTCCCGCATGACTGAATAGTCAATCAGACGCTCGTAGACTCCCGGAGTGACCTGGAGCGAGCAGACGGCGGCGGCGATCGCCCGCTACGAGGGCGGCGAGTCGCGCGATCTCGACCAGCGGCAGCTGACGCAGCTCGCAAACGCCGCGTGGGCGGCCGGCCTCTGTCTGCTGATGGACGGGCGCCGCGACGAGTCGGCCGTATGGCTCCGGCGCGCCGCCGACCGCTACCGCGAGAGCTGGAACGACGCGCCGCCGGACTCGTGGGGGCGGCCGATCGCGACGATGAAGGCGCTGCTCCTCGCCGGCGACGACGCCTCGGATGCGGCGCGCTGGGCATTGGACGCGGGTGCCGGGCAGTCGGAGTCTCCGATCGGCCGGTACGCGGCGACGCTCGCGCTCATCGTCCTCCACCGCGATGCGGAGGCGCGCGTGCTCGCCGAGACGCTCGTCGGGCGCGACGACTTCCCGCGCGACGTCGCCGACGCGCTGTGGATGATCGCGGGCTTCGACCGCACCGAATACGCGATCGCGCTCGAGAACATCCTCGAGGACTTCGAGGCGCGCACGGACTTTCTCGGAGGCGTGCGCGTCGCCGACACCATCCTCGTGTTGCAGGTCCTCGCCGCGGAGCGGGAGATGGCGGTCGACCTGCCGCCCTCCGAGCTCCTGCCCTAGAGCTTTGCCGCGGCGGCGGGATCCAGCACCGCCGTCGTCGTCCCGCTGACCGCGCGCACGAGGCTTCCCGGAGTCGACCGCGACGGCTCGCCGGCGAACGCGCGGGCGGCCGCCTCCGCCTTGTCCTCGCCCGCGACGAGGAAGACGATCGCATGGGCGGCGCGCAGCATCGGCAGCGTCAGCGTGATGCGGTCGACGTACGGCTCGAGCTTCGCCTCCGCTCCGAGCACGCGCCGCTCGTTCTCGTCGAGCGTCGGCTGGTCGCGATAGAGGGACGCGACGTGCCCGTCCGGCCCGAGCCCGAGCAGGAGGAAGTCGAAGCGCGCGAGCTCCCCGAGCGCGCGGTCGTACTCCTCGGCGCCGGCGTCGCGGCCGAGCTCGCCGCGCATGCGGTGCACGGCCGCCGGCTGCACCTCGAGGCCGTCGAGCAGCGTGCGCTTCGCCATTCCGTAGTTCGAGCGCTCGTCGTCCGGCGGCACGCAGCGCTCGTCGCCCCACCACAGCTCCGTGCGGCTCCAGTCCGGCTGCCGCTCGGCGGCGAGCTCGTATGCGTCGGCCGGCGTCGAGCCGCCCGTGAGGACGACGTGCCCGCCCTCGCGCGCCGCCGCCGCGAGCAGGTCCGCGACGGTCGCTGCCGGATCGTCGGCGACGACGATCTCGACGAGGCTGCTCATTCGTGCGCGCTCGCCAGCTCGCCTGCGCGGGTCATCGCCGCCTGCACCGCGTTGAGCAGAGCGGCGCGCACGCCGGCCTGCTCGAGCTCGCGGATGGCGGCGATGGTCGTGCCTCCCGGGGAGGTCACCGACTCGCGCAGCTCGACGGGATGCATGCCGAGGTCGCGCAGCTGCTTCGCGGTGCCGAGCATCGTCTGCACGACGAGCGTCGTGGAGATCTCACGCGACACGCCGAGCAGGATTCCCGCTTCGATCATCGCCTCTGCGAGCAGCGCGAAGTAGGCGGGCCCCGATCCGGAGAGCGCCGTCACGGCGTCCATCGCCGACTCCGGCACGCGCACGACGCGGCCGAGATGCGCGAGCGCGTCCTCGGCGAGCGCGAGATTCGCCTCGCCGGCGTGAGCGCCGGCGCAGATGCCGGCCATTCCTTCGTGCACGATCGACGGTGCATTCGGCATCGCACGCACGACGGGCACGCCGGGTGCGACACGCGCCTCCACCTGCGCGGTCGGGATCGCGGCCGCGATCGACAAGACCGTCTGCTCGGGAGTGAGGAGCGGTCCGACCTCGGCCAGCAGCGCGTCGATGTCCTGCGGCTTCACCGCGACGACGACGAGCTCGGCCTGCGCGACCGCGGAGGCGTTGTCGGTCGTCGCCTCGACGCCGTGGCGCTCGCGCAGCTCCGCCGCGCGGGAGTCGGTGCGGCCCGTGACGACGATGTCCTTCCAGCCGGCGCCGAGCAGCCCGACGAGCAGCGCTTCGCCGATGCGGCCGCAACCGAGGATCGCGATCATGCGCTGAGTCTGCCTATGCAGCCGCGGCGGCGTCGAACGAGAGCAGCCCGCGGCCGTAGCCGGCGAGGAGGTACACGCTCGCGATCCCGGCCCATTCGCCGTACGGCTCGAGCAGCTCCGCCGTCTCATGTCCCTCGACCTCGCGCCCGCGCATCGTGCGCAGCAGCTTGATGAGGCCGAGGTCGCCGACGAGCCCGTGGTCGTAGCGGCCGAGCCCCTCGAGGCAGACGACGCCGACCGACCAGGGCCCGAGGCCGCGCTCGCGCGCGAGCCGCCGGACGATCGCCTCCGTCGGCTGGTCGTGGAGCCGCTCGAGGTCGAGCGAACGGCAGAGGCGAACGAGCGCGGCGCCGCGGCGGGCGTGCAGCCCGAGCCGGCGCAACTGCGACGGGGCGAGCGCGCCCAGGTCGCGTCCGGTCGGCGCCACGTGCAACCGCTCCGGGCCCTCGGCGCAGAGGCTGCGCACGATCGTCTGCTCCAGCCGGCGCGCGCGCTTCGCCTCGATCAGCTGTCCGCAGAAGGCGCGCAGCAGCGCCTGTGCGACGGTCGAAACGCGGACGGGACGCAGGCCGCGGAGCTCGCGGGACGCGCGCCCGAGCAATGGGTCGTTCCGCACCGCGGCGAGAAAGCCGGAATGGTCGTCGTCGAGGGCGAGGAGCCAGCGCAGCCGCTCGGCCGAAGCGGCCGAGTCGGCGCGGATGGTGACGTCGCCGGAGGGCGACTGCCACGCCCGGGCCGTCTCGACGCGGCCGTCGACGGCAAGCACCTGTGTGAGCAAACCCTCGCGGAACGTGCGGGTCGCGTCGCTCGCGAGCCGCGCCGACAGCGCGAGCGAGTACGGGCCCCGGGGCGTGACCGCGAGCTCGAAGCTCACCGTTCGGTGCGCGCGTGCTGCGGCGTGGCGCGCATTCCGAGCTCGGCGGCGCGATCGAGTACGTCGAACGCGTCGGCCCCCATGCCCCGGGTGCGAAGCATGCTTCCCCAGGTGCGGCATGTGTTTGCGGCGGCCCTCCAGCGGCCTTCCCGCTCGAGGATGTCGACCGCTTCGCGATAGGCCTCGTTCGCCGGGTCCGACTCGCCCTCGAGCGCGAGCCCGTCCGCGAGCGCCGCGAGCGCATGACCGCGGTCGGCCGGTTGCGACTCGATCGTCAACGCCTCGCGGGCGAACGCGATCGCGGCTGGGGCATCGCCGAGGATGCGGGCAATGCGAGAGCGCTGGATCCTGACCTCCGCGAGATCCGACACCGCCGGGCTGACGCCGAAGAGGCGCTCCGCCCGATCGAGGTGCGCCGATGCCTCGTCGGCCTTCTCCCGCTCGATGAGCAGTCGGGACGCGAGCGTGTGTGCGCGCGCAAGGTTGAGCCCGTCCTCGGTCGTCTCCAGCAGCGCGATCGCCTTCCGGATGTTCGCGAGGGCGATCGACGCGCGACCTTCGGCCTCCGCGAGCCGTGCCATCGACCAATAGAGGCGCACGCGCATGTACGGGTCCTCGCTGGCACGCGTGCGCGCGAGGGCGCTCCGCACCACGTCCTCCGCCCGTGCGATCTCACCGGCATCGGTGAGCGCGTAGCTGAGCATGAGCGCGAACCTCGCCTCGGCGGACGGACTGTCCGCGCAGCGCTCGAGGCACTGCTCGAAGAGCTCCACCGCCTGGGCGGTTCGTCCGACGCCGGCGTAGGCGCGTCCGAGCTGCGAGTAGACGTCGACGTGCTCGGACGGCTGCGCGAACTCCTGCGCGACGGCGCCCTCGAGGAGGTCGATCGCCCCGGCGAGATCGTTTCGGTCTTCGAGCACGGCTGCGAGCGCAACGCGCGCCCGGAACGCGCAGTGCGCGTCGGCAGCGGCTTCTGCCTGCTCGAGCACCTGCCGGAGGGCCTCCTCGCCACCGTCCCCGTCGCCGAGCCGGACGGCCAGCTCGAGGTCGGCCAGGCGCAGCTCGCGGGCGCTCTCGGGATCGAGCTCCGAACCGCTCTCGAGGAAGTCGGCGGAGACGCCGAGCTTGGCAGCGAGCTTCCGGAGCGCCTTCACCGAAGGCTGGCGGGTGCCGGCCTCGATGCGGGAGATATAGGCGTACGAGACGCCGGGCGCGGCAAGCTCGCGCTGGGAGAGCCCTCGTTCCAACCGCAGGCGCTTGAGGCGCTGCCCGATCGTCTCGCCTGCGGCCGAAGGGGTCTCGGGCTTCACTAGAGCGATTCTTACGCCCAAAGCCCTGGTCGTCAATGGGCCGCTCCGTCTTGCCTGGGGATCATGGTTCCAGTTGTCCCCTGTCAGATGAGAGGAGGGAACCATGCTGCGGAGTGCGTTGAGCGTCAAGCTCTTCTTCCTGCTCGCGGCACTCGCGGTGTTCGCGGTGCTCGTCGCCGAGTCGCCCTGGGGCCCGGCCTAGCCCGACCGGTTGTACCGTTGCCGCCGTGACGGCCCTCGAGCTCGTGGTCTACGCGCTGCTCTTGGCCGTTGCGGCGGCAGCCGTCTGGCGGCGCCCGGTCGCGGCGCTCTACGTCTTCGTCGTCGGCCTGGCGCTCCACAACGCCGTCATGGCGGCGCTCTACGCCGCCGGCGTCCGCGGCTCGACGCTCACGGCGATCGCCGCCTGGAAGGAGATCCTGCTCGCCGTCGCCCTCGCGCGCGTCACACGGGAGGCGCTGCGAGATCGCGCCCTCCCGTTCCGGCCTCGCCTCGCCGACTGGCTCGCCCTCGCGTACGGGGTGCTCGTGGTCGTCTACGCCGTCCTCCCCCAGTCGGCCCTCGGCGGCGGGGCGACGCGGCACACGGTCGCGCTCGCGGCCAAGCACGACCTCGTCCCGGTGGGGGCGTTCTTCCTCGGCCGCTCCCTCCGGATCGGCCGCGACGAGCTGCGCCGGCTCGCGTGGACGCTGCTCGGGACGGCGGGCTTCGTCGCCGCGCTCGGGATCGTCGACGCCTACGCGGTGCCGATCGGCTGGTGGCGGACGAACGGCGTCGTCGACTACTTCCACAAACAGCTCGGCTACCACTACAACGGCACCGGCGGCCTGCCGGAGAACTTCATCTACAACACCGGCTCGGAGCAGCACTTCCTGCGGCGGCTCGTCTCGACGTTCCTCAGCCCGCTCGCGTCCGGCTATCTGATGGTCGTGGCGCTTCTGCTGCTCCCGCGCCGTCGCCTCGCGCTGCCCCTCGCCGCGCTCGCGTTCGCGGGCCTGCTGTTCACCTTCTCGCGCTCGTCGCTCGTCGCGCTCGCCGGTGGGCTCGTCGTGCTGGCGCTCGCAGCGCGCGACGTGCGCCCGGCCGCGCTCGCCGTCGTCGTCGTCGGGATCGCGATCGGCTGGGCGCACCTGTTCCCGTCCATCGGCCCGACCGGGCACTGGACGAAGCACGACCTCGTCGTCCAGCGCAGGCAGTCGAGGGCGAGCGGTCCCGCGAGCGGCAACGCCCTGTCCGAGAGCGAGCCGTCGCTGCGCGAGCACTGGCTCGCGCTGAAGGACGGCGCGCGGACGGTCGTCCACCATCCGCAGGGCTTCGGGCTCGGCAACGTCGGCCAGACGGCGTCGCGGACGGGCACGACGATCAAGGCGGGCGAGTCGAACTACACGGAGATGGGCGCGGAGCTCGGGGTCCTCGGCGCGCTCCTGTGGATCGCATGGGGGCTCGCCATCCTCGTCGGCCTCTGGCGAGCTCGCGCCTTCCGCATGACGGCGGCGTTCGCAGCCGTGCTCGCGCTCGCGATCCAGACGGACGTGATCGGCGACCCGTGGGTGGCCTACGTCGCGTGGGCGTTCGCCGGTGCGTTGCTCGTGAAGACGCGTCCGCAAGAGCGTCTTGCGGCGAAGGAAGGACGCGCCGTACCGTCGAGCGCGTGACGGTTCGACATGCGCTCGTGATCGCGGCGGCTGTGCTGCTCGTCCTCGCGCTCGCGCTGCGCGTCCATCACCGAGTCGCGCCGTCCGGCGCCGTGCTGCCGCGCGTGCCCGGCGTGCTCAACCCCGGCGTCACCCAGGCGACGATCCGCTCGACGATCTGCACGCACGGCTGGGCGGCGACGGTCCGGCCGCCGGTGGACTACACGAACGAGCTGAAGCGCAGGCAGATGCGGGCGTACGGGGAGACCGGCGCGCCGTCCGCCTACCAGGAGGACCATCTCATCAGCCTCGAGCTCGGCGGCGACCCGACCGATCCGCGCAACCTGTGGCCGGAGCCGTATCCGCGCGCGGCCGACGTCGACCGGATCGAGAACGAGCTCAACGCCGAGGTATGCAGCGGCAGGCTGACGCTGCTGCAGGGGCAGCAGAAAGAGTCGGAGTTGAAGCACAATCAGGGGTGATGACGATCGACCCACGCGTGGACATCGGTCACGTGCACCTGAAGGTGTCCGACCTCGACCGCGCGCTCGCCTTCTACGTCGGCGTCCTGGGGTTCGACGTCTTCGCCCGGCACGGTGACGAGGCCGCGTTCATCTCCGCCGGCGGCTACCACCACCACATCGGCCTGAACACGTGGGAGTCGCGCGGCGCCGGCCCGCCTCCGCGCAACACGACGGGTCTCTACCACACCGCCATCCGCTATCCCGACCGGAAGGCGCTGGCCGACGCGCTGCGGCGCGTCCTCGCTGCCGGCATCCGCCTGGACGGGGCGAGCGACCACGGCGTCTCGATCGCGCTCTATCTGCGCGATCCGGACGAGAACGGCGTCGAGCTCTACTACGACCGGCCGCAGGACGAGTGGCCCCGCGACGCCGAGGGGAAGCCGACGATGTTCACGAAGCCGGTCGACCTCGACGCCCTGCTCGCCGAAGCCTGAGCCCGGCGATACCCTGTAGAGGCTGGTGGCCAAGCCGGTTGAGCAGCTGTCGCAGGTCATCGTTCGCTTCGCGGGCGATTCGGGCGACGGCATGCAGCTGACCGGCTCGCAGTTCACCTCCGAGACCGCCCTGCTCGGCAACGACATCTCGACGCTGCCGGACTTCCCCGCGGAGATCAGGGCGCCGGCCGGCTCGCTTCCGGGCGTCTCGGGCTTCCAGCTCCACTTCGCCGACTTCGACATCCTCACGCCCGGCGACGCGCCGAACGTGCTCGTGGCGATGAATCCCGCTGCGCTGAAGACGAACATCCGTGACCTGCAGAAGGGTGGGACGCTGATCGTCAACAGCGACGCGTTCAACGAGCGCAATCTGCAGAAGGCCGGATACGCCGCGAATCCGCTCGAAGACGACTCGCTCGCCGAGTTCCAGGTTCATTCGGTGCCGCTCACGTCGCTGACGGTCGGCGCGCTGAAGGGAATCGAGGGTGTGACGCCGCGCGAGGCGGAGCGGTCGAAGAACATGTTCGCGCTCGGGCTGATGTCGTGGCTGTACGGCCGCCCGATCGAGCCGTCGATCGAGTTCCTGCAGACGAAGTTCGCAAAGCGCCCGGAGATCGCCGAGGCGAACGTGAAGGCGCTGCAGGCGGGCAACGCGTTCGGCGAGACGACCGAGACGTTCGCGGTCACCTACGAGGTGAAGCCGGCGAAGATGGCGCCCGGCCTGTACCGGAACATCACCGGCAACCAGGCGCTGTCGCTCGGGCTCGTCGCCGCTTCGCGGCTCTCCAAGCTGCCGCTCTTTCTCGGCGCGTACCCGATCACGCCGGCGAGCGCGATCCTCGAGGAGCTCGCGGGCTACAAGAACTTCGGCGTGCGCACGTTCCAGGCGGAGGACGAGATCGCGGCCGCGGGCGCGGCCGTCGGCGCGGCCTTCGGCGGCTCGCTCGGCGTGACCACGTCGGCCGGGCCGGGCATCGTGCTGAAGGCGGAGACGATCGGCCTCGCGATCATGCTCGAGCTCCCGCTCGTCATCTGCGACATCCAGCGCGCGGGCCCGTCGACCGGAATGCCGACCAAGCCGGAGCAGGGCGATCTCCTCATGGTGTTGTTCGGGCGCAACTCGGAGTCGCCGGTGCCGGTGGTGGCGGCGCGCTCGCCGTCCGATTGCTTCGACGCCGCGATCGAGGCGTGCCGCATCGCGCTCAAGTACCGCACGCCCGTCTATCTCCTCTCGGACGCGTATCTCGCGAACGGGTCGGAGCCGTGGCTCCTGCCGGAGATGGACGCGCTGCCGGACATCTCGACGAGGTTCGCGACCGAGCCCAACGCCGACGGCGAGTTCCTCCCCTACCTGCGCGATGAGAAGACGCTCGCACGGCCGTGGGCCGTGCCGGGGACTCCGGGCCTCGAGCACCGGATCGGCGGGCTCGAGAAGGCGGACCGCACGGGCAACATCTCCTACGACCCCGACAACCACGACCTGATGACGCGCCTGCGCGCGCAGAAAGTGGCGGGGATCGCTACCGACATTCCGGAGCTCGAGGTCGACGATCCGGACGGGGACGCGCATGTGCTCGTGCTCGGCTGGGGCGGAACGTACGGGCCGATCGCGGCCGCGTGCCGGCGCGTACGGAACGGTGGTCGCAAGGTCGCGCACGCGCAGCTGCGTCATCTGAATCCGTTCCCGCGCAACACCGGCGAGGTGCTGCGGCGGTACGACAAGGTGCTCGTGCCCGAGATGAACCTCGGCCAGCTGCTGAAGCTCGTGCGCGCCGAGTTCCTCGTCGACGCGGTCGGCTACAACAGGGTCAGCGGCTTGCCGCTACGCGCGGCTGAGGTCGCGGACGCGATCGAAGCATTGGTGGACCAATGAGCGAGAACGGCACCAACGGAGACAAGGTCACGCTGACGGCGAAGGACTACCGCACCGACCAGGAGGTGCGCTGGTGCCCGGGTTGCGGCGACTACGCCATCCTCGCGGCGATGCAGTCGTTCATGCCGGAGCTCGGCATCGAGCGCGAGCGCACCGTGTTCATCTCCGGGATCGGGTGCGCGGCGCGCTTCCCGTACTACATGAACACGTACGGGATGCACTCGATCCACGGGCGCGCACCGGCGATCGCGACCGGGTTGGCGGTGACCCGGCCGGACCTCTCGGTCTGGGTCGCGACCGGCGACGGCGACGCGCTCTCGATCGGCGGCAACCACCTGATTCACGCGCTGCGCCGCAACGTGAACTTGAAGATCCTGCTCTTCAACAACCGGATCTACGGCCTGACGAAGGGGCAGTACTCGCCGACGAGCGAGCTCGGCAAGGTGACGAAGTCGACGCCCATGGGGTCGCTCGACTGGCCCTTCAATCCGCTGTCGCTCGCCATCGGCGCGGAGGCGACGTTCGTCGCGCGCGCGATCGACACCGACAAGGCCGGGATGACCGCCGTGCTGCGCGCTGCGGCCGAGCACCGCGGCAGCGCGTTCGTCGAGATCTTCCAGAACTGCCCGATCTTCAACGACGACGCGTTCACGTTCGTCCGCGACGACAAGGAGGGTGTGAACCGCATCCCGCTGCGCAACGGCGAGCCGATCACGTGGGGCGCGGGCGGCGAGAAAGCGCTGCGGCAACGCTCGGACGGTTCGATCGAGATCTGCGCCGCGAGCGAGGACGGCGTGCTCGTGCACGACGCGCACCACGAGGGCGCCGCTCTCGCCTTCGCGTTGTCGCGCGTGACCCAGGACTCGCACGGCGGCACGCCGGTCGGCGTGTTCCGCGACGTCGAGCGTCCCGTCTACGACGACCTCATGGCCGGCCAGCTCGCGGCCGCGACGGAGAAGCTCGGCGAGGGCGACCTCTCGGCGCTGTTGCACAGCGGCGAGACCTGGAATATCGCCTGAAAATGCTGCGCATTTTCAGGCGTTGAGGTTCCCGCTTCGCGGGAGCGGACGGCGGCAAAGCCGCCGTCCTCTTATGAGTGTTGGCGAAGCGTTCGTTCCGCAGGCTTCTTTCGTGGCTTCGGTTGGAACGTCTACGGCTGTAAGCGCTTCGCCGATCCCGATCACCCAGAGCCGGAGCGAACGCGCAGCGTTCGAGCCGGCCGGAGTAGCGCGTGGGGACGGCGACAGCCGCCACCGCGCGCGCAGAACCAAACCGTCGCCTACACCTTCAAGAGCTCGCGGGCTTCGCCCGCGAGCGCTCCCGCGAAGCGGGAACCTAATCCGCCTGAAAGTGCGCAGCACTTTCAGGCGTAGAGGCCGGGCGCGCGGGGGAACGCGCCCGGCCTACGCCGGTTGCCGAACCTCGTTGGCCGTTCGCGCCTGGATCAAAGCCCGCTCGAGCGCATGCTCGAGGGTCGATCGACGGAACGGCTTCATCACGTAGTCGACCGCCTCGAGGCTTGACGTCTCCTCGCTGGGCGGTTCGATACTGACGCAGAGGATCGGCAGCCGCAGGAGCCGCTGCCGTAGCCGGTGAGCTAGCCGCAGACCCGGCCCGGAAGCCGGCTCGAGCAGCATCAAATCGGGCTCCTCGCCCTCGGCCAGCTCTCGCTGGCCGATCGGTTTATGACCGAGCCGCAGGACGAGGAGCTCGAGGAGCGACCGGTTGGCCGGATCAGGATCGACGATCAGGATGGTCGCCACGTGTCAATAGTCGGCCCGACCCGGGGGGAACCCGCTTGAGCGTGGTATGAAAGCGGTATGAGCGCTGCCCGCGTGCTCGTCGTCGACGACGACGAAGACATCAGGTCTCTCGTCCGCGTCCTCCTCGAGCGGGCGGGCGCGGTCGTGTTCGAGGCCGCTGACGGCCGCGACGGGCTGCGCGAGTTCCATGCGCAACGGCCCGATCTCGTCATTCTCGACGTCTCCATGCCGGAGATCGACGGCTGGCAGATGCTCGACCGCATCCGCGACATGTCGGACGTGCCCGTCCTCATGCTCACCGCGCGCGCCGACGAGCTCGAGCGCGTGCGCGGGCTGCATGCCGGCGCCGACGACTACGTCGTCAAGCCGTTCGGAAAGCAGGAGCTGATCGCACGCGTGCAGGCGCTGCTCCGGCGGTCGCGGGGCGGACGCACGCAGGAGTCGGACTCGTACGGCGACGGCTACCTCACGATCGACTGGGGCCAGCGCCGCGTCACAGTCGGCGACCGTGAGGTGCAGCTCACGCCGCTCGAGTTCCGGCTGCTCTCGACGTTCGTGCGCAACCCCCGGCAGGTGCTCAGCCGCGAGCAGCTGCTCGAGCTCGTCTGGGGCGACGCGTACGGCGTCGGCGGCGACCAGGTGAAGCTCTACATCGGGTACCTGCGGCGCAAGCTCGATCCCGGCGCCCCCGAGGCGGTGCCGATCGAGACCGTGCGCGGCTTCGGCTACAGGTACTCCGCGCCCGCAGCTAACTGAGCAGCGCCTGTACGCGGGCGGAGAGCTCTGCCGGCGAGAACGGCTTGCTGACGTACGCGTCCGCGCCCGCCTCGAGACCGCGGCGCACGTCCGTCTCCTGCGCCTTCGCGGTGAGGAGGAGCAGCCGCGTCCCGACGAGAGCCGCGTCCGCGCGGATGCGGCGCACGACTTCCAGCCCGTCGGGGGGCGGCATGCCGATGTCGAGTACGGCGACCTGCGGGCGCCGCTCGCGCACGAGCTCGAGCGCCTCGGCGCCGGTCCGCGCCGTCACGACGTCGAAGCCGTCGCGCTTCAACCGCGTGGCGACGAGGAGGAGGATGTCCTCGTCGTCCTCGGCCACGAGCACGGTGGCTGTCACGCGACGAGCTCGGGCTCCGTCGACCGTGAAGTCGCGTGCGCCGGCAGCTCGAGCCGGAAGATGCTTCCACCGCCGTCGCGGCGTCGTACCGCAATGGTGCCTCCGTGGCGGTCCGCGATCGCACGGGCGATGAACAGCCCGAGACCCGTGCCGGGCACCTGGTCGCTGACGGCGCTCGGAGAGCGGTAGAACCGGTCGAAGATGCGCTCCTCCTCGCCCGTGCCGATGCCGACGCCCGTATCCAGGATCTCGACTGCGGCCCCGTCGAGCGTGCGCTCGACGCGCACCTCGACCCGCCCGCCTTCGGGCGTGAACTTCACCGCGTTCGAGACGAGATTGTCGAGCAGCTGGAGCACGCGCCGGCGGTCGCACTCGACGCGGACCGGCCCGTCGGAGGCGAGGAAGACCGACACGCCCTTCCGCTCCGCACGCGCGTGCATCTCGTCGAGCGCCTCGGCGGCGACCGACTCGAGATCCGTCTCGTCGAAATTGAGGACGAAGCGGCCCGATTGCAGCCGCGCGGCGAGGAGCAGGTCGTCGACGAGCCGCAGGAGCCGATCCGAGCTGCGCGCGACCACCTCGATGTACCGCCTCCGCTCCGCGTCCAGCGGGGCTTCGCCCGCATCGTCGAGGGCCAGCTCGACGTAGCCGATGATCGACGTCAGCGGCGTCCGCAGGTCGTGCGAGACGAGAGCGATGAACTCGTCCTTCAATCGGTCGGCCTCGACGAGCTCCACGTTCCGCTCGGCCAGCTGTCTCCGGATCCGGTCGACGGAATGCACGATTGCGTACATCCGCGTGACCACGAGCAGCCCGATCGCGGCCGAGAGGCCCGCGAGCACCCAGATGCCGACCGGCTTGCCGTCGAGATCGGCGACGAGACGCGCCACCGGCACGGTCAGCAGCGCGCCTGCGAGGGCGGCGAGCCGCCAGCGCCCGACCCGCGTCTCGGGAACGGTGCCCGGTTCGGTCAGCTCGCGCATCGACGGGTGGAGGACGGCGGCGGTCCAGAAGATGTACGACGCCATCCACGGCCAGTCGATCCAGTTGCCCCCCGAATACGCGCCGGCGTTGATCCCGTTGGCGACGTCGCCCATGAGCTGCGACGCCGCCCCGAGCACGAGGAAGCCGAACGCCGGCGTGCGCCAGGCAGGCGAGACGAAGAAGCCCGCAAACGCGCCGAGGAGGACGATGTCCATCAGCGGATAGAGCCCGCCGACGACGATCTGCTGGCCGAGCGGGCCGGACATGTCGATCGTGGGCTGGGCGACGAAGATCCACTCGAAGACGGCGAATGCGAGCGTGACGATCGCTGCGTCGGTGAGTGCGCCGAGCCGGCGGTGGCTGCCGGACGAGATGACGAGCATGACCGCCGTCGCGGCCCACAATGGGTATGCGATGAGGTAGAGGTAGTCGGCGGGGCCGGGCTGCGACCAGTTCGGATAGACGTCGAAGACGATGTCGCCCGCGACGAAGAGCGCGGTGCCGGCGGCGAACACGAGCCAGGGCAGACGCGGCTGCGGCCGGTAGCGTCGAATCGCCCACAGGATCGCGACGACACAGCCGCCGCCGAAGACCTCGTAGAGCGTGTACTGGACGATGCCGGCGGAGGGGAAGAGAAAGTAGATCCCGCTCAGCACGAGCTCGGCGCTCAGGACGCCGGCGCACAGTCTGAAGTCACGCCTCACGCGCATCGCCTCCAGTCAACTGTAGACCTCAGGCCAGAAAACGGAGAATCGCGGCGGCCACCTCGCCGGGCCGGTCCTCCTGCAGGAAGTGACCCGCGCCCTCGAGCACGACCGGCTCGCCGGCGCCGGGAATCAGCTCTGCGAACGCGTACGCGAGGGCGGGCGGCAGCGCCGTGTCGGCGGCGCCCCACACGACGAGCGCCGGCTTCGTCCACGCACCGAGCGCGTCGCGCACACGGTTCATGGGCGCGGTGTTGGGATGATCGGGTTCGGCCGGCACGAGCTCCGGGAAGGCGAGGACGCCGGCCTTGGAGCCCGGGGTCGGGAACGGCTCCGCGTATGCGGCGCGCGCCTCGTCCGTGAGCCCGCCTACGGTGCCGGACTCGACGAGCCGCGCAGGGTCGACCTCGCCGCCAAGCCGGCGCACGGCGTCGCGGAACCTGAGCCAGGCGTCGCTCGGCGGCCGGCCGCCGCCGATGCCGGTGTCGAGGATGACGAGGCGGTCGACGAGGTCCTCGTGCTCGACCGCGAAGCGCAGGCCGATCGGCCCGCCCCAGTCGTGCACGACGAGCGTGATGCCGCTGAGACCGAGCGCGTCGACGAGCCTGGCGATCGAGTCGACGTGGCGGTCGTACGTGTACCAGCCGACGTCGGAGGGCTTGTCGGAGCGCCCGAACCCGATGAGATCCGGCGCGACCGCGCGATAGCCGTTCGCGACGAGCGGAGGGATGACGTTCCGCCAGAGGTAGGACGAGGTCGGCTCGCCGTGCAGAAGCAGGATCGGAGGGCCTTCGCCTTCGTCGACGACGTGCATGCGCCAGCCGTCGACATCGAGCACGTGCGCAGGCTACTCCAGGTCGAGCAGATCCTGGTAGAGCGCGAGCGACGCCTCGCCGATCCGGCGCACGACCGCCTCCTCGCTGGGACCGCACGGCATGACCGGCAGCCACACGGCGCCCTGCCGACTAACGTTCACGATCAGGTCGTCGTCGATCCGCTTGGCCACGTCGCGCCAGCCGGGAGGCCGTCCGGCACGCTCGATCGCCGCGCCTTCGTCGCTGATGCTCGTGCGATGGTCGCGGTGCACGACCCGCAGTCGAACCCGGTCTCCGGGAACGTACTCGAGCCCCGTGTCGACGACGCGCTCCTCACGCATGAGGCGAAGCTTACGCCGCTTGTGCTTGCTCGGCCGGCCGCGGAATCTGGATCGGAGGCCGGCGGCGCAACGCCGCGGCGGCTGCGCCGGTGCCGAGGATCCCGACGATGCCGGCGAGCGCGAACGCGAGCTCCGTTCCGCCGCGTGCGCAGAGCCAGCCGGCGAGGAGCCCGGCGGCCGGGCCGGTGCCGTTGAATGCGTAGAAGTAGATGCCGATGATGCGCCCGCGCAGCGCGTCCGGGGCGGCCAGCTGCATCGACGCGTTCGAGTTCGCCGACCAGGCGGTGAAGCCGGCCCCGACGAGGAAGAGCAGCAAGCCTGCGACGAACTCGTTCCCGGCCGGCGCGAGCAGTAGCTCGGCGCCCGTGAACACGAGCGCCCCGATCACCATGACGCGGGTGGACGCGCGCGCCCGCGACGCGGCCACGAGCGCGCCGACGAGGGCGCCCGCCCCGAACACCGCGGACAGGAAGCCGTACACCGTCCCGTGCCCGTGCAGCGTGATCTTCGCGAGCACCGGAAGCGTCACGTTGAAGTTGAAGCAGAACGTGCTGAGGACGACCGTCAGCCCGAGGACGGCGAGCATGCGCGGCTGCCGGCGGACGTAGGCGAGACCTTCGCGCGTCCCGGCGAGTATCCGCGGCCGGTCGAACTGCTCCAGCGGGAAGAAGTCCCTCGTCCGCATGGCGAAGAGCCCGAGCAGCACGGCGAGGAAGCTGAGCGTGTTGACGAGGAAGCACACGCCGACGCCGGCGAAGCCGAGGATGATGCCGGCCATCGACGGCCCGAAGATGCGCGAGGCGTTGAAGAGGCTCGAGTTGAGCGCGATGGCGTTCGGCAGCGATTCGCGGCCGACCATGCGATACGTGAGCTGTTGCCGCGACGGGACGTCGAGCACGAGCACGCAGCCGTTGACGAACGCGATCACATACAGCATCCACGGCCGCGCGAAGCCGCCGTACGCGATCCACGTGAGCGCGGCGGCGCTCACCGTCTGTGCCACCTGCGTCCCGATGACGAGGCGCCGCGCATCGAGGCGGTCGGTGAAGACGCCCGCGAAGAGCCCGAAGATCGTGAACGGCAGGAACTGCGCGAACGCCATCACGCCGACCGCGAACGCGTCGTTGTGGGTGAGCTGGAGGACGAACCAGCCGAGCGCGATCCGCTGCATCCACGAGCCGGTCTGCGAGACGAGCTGCCCGGAGAAGAAGAGCCGGTAGTTCCGGTAGCGGAGGCTCGAGAACGTGCGCTTGTTGAAGCGTTCGAGGGCGGCGGTCACCGGCGCGCCTCCTCGGGGAGGAGCCGGCGGAGCGGCTCGACCGCGGCCTCGACCGCCGCCAGCTCATCGGGGCTCAGTCCGCGCAACCGCTGTGCGAGCCAGGCTGTCCGGCGCGTACGCACGCGGCGGAGCACCCGCTGGCCCTTCTCCGTGAGCGAGACCCCGACCCGGCGCCGGTCGTCGGCGCTCGGCGTGCGCGCGACGAGCCCGTCGCGCTCGAGCCGGTCGACGTGCTTCGTCATCGCCGGCGGCGAGACCCGCTCGCGCGTGGCGAGCTCGCGGAGACCGATGCCGGGCGCGTACTTGATCGCGACCAGGAGCGAGACCTGCTCCGGCGAGACGCCGACACCGCGGGCCTCGCGGCGCAGCTCACGTCCCACCTGGAGGAGGGCGGGCCTGAGGGCGTCGGCGAGCGCGACCGGGTCGAGCGTCTTGGATGTCGGCATATCGTTAACTTGGTTAACGATAGCTGAAGCTGCGGTCCCGCAGGACCTCCGAGCCGATGACGGCGTCGAACGCCACCGGGTTCTCGCCCAGCTGGTTCTCCCACAGATTGGCTTCGGACTGGAAGCTCGCGAGCACGCCGATGCCCCGCCGCGAGGGATCGCCGGACGGGTCGACCCGCGTGTCGAGGACGGTGTTCCGCTCGATCATGCACATCGAGCGGTCGTTGCACCAGATTCCGACCCCGAGCGCGTCGCGGACCTCGTTGTCCATCACCATTCCCATCGACATCTCCGTCACGGAGATGCCGCGCATGGTCGTCCGGCTGACCGAGTTGTGGACGATGTCGCTCATCGACGAGTGGGTCGTGATCCCCTCCATGCCGCCGACGATCGTGCAGCCCTCGACCATGCTCATCCCCTTGTCCATGTTGTAGGAGATGTCGATCCCCTGGCCGAGCTCGTTGCCGAGCATGTCGATCGTGCAGTTCTCGATCGTGATGCCCGAGAGGCGCACGTGGATCCCGTCCAGCTTCGGCCCCGAGACGGACACGCCGTCGAGCACCGTTCCGCGCACCCGGTCGACGGTGATCCCGTTCTCGCCGCCGACGACGGCGATGTTCTTCACGGTCACGCCGTTCGCACGGATGACGATGCCGCCGCGAACGACGGCGCCGGGGTCGCCGATGAGCACTTCGCGGCGCGTGATCACGAGCGGCCCCTGGTGCACGCCCGCGGAGAGATGGACGACGGGCGGGCGCAGCGCGTACGCGGTCGCTCCTGCACCGGCGAGGACGACGCCGACCGAGACGGCGGCCGCCGCGCCGAGGCGGCCGAGCTCGCCGCCGTCCTCGCCGTAGCCCAGGCGCAGGAGCGGGAAGGCCGCATGGCCGAGGAGCTGCGCGACGAGCCATCCGCCCGCGAACAGGGCGACCGCCTGCCACAGCGGCGCGACGACACCGGTCGCGCGCATGAGCAGGATCACGAGCCCGAGCTCGAGCAGGCCGAGCGGCGCCGCCGCCCACCCCGGCTGATAGCGGAACAGCCGGTCGTAGGCGAGAACGTCGAGCGCGAGCCCGATGCCGACCATGAGGCCGGCTGCCTGCACCGGCCACCAGCGGCGCTCGGCGGCCGCGAGCGCACACGCCGCCGCGACGACCGGCAGCAGCGCCGCGAGGCGCGACTCCAGCCGGCCCCTCAGCGTGTACGACACGACTCGATCCTGCGGAGGAATCCGTGCGCGACGTACTTCGCTCCCGCGAGCGTGTCGGCGGCGGGAAACGCCCACTGCGCGGCGACGCCGGTCAGCGCGAGCGTGCGCGTTCCATCCGCGAGCGCGGGGATGCTCCCGTCCGGAGCGAGCACGATCCAGCCGTCGACCGTGTCGAGGCCGTGCTCGTCGACGAGTCGCGCGAGCAGCGGATCGTGTTGGAACCCCTGGCGGAAGCCGGTGGCGCAGATCACCTGGCGTGCGCCGTTGACGGCGTCTTCGATCCGGAAGCGACCCTCCATGGTGGCGCGCGCCAGAGGCTCATCCCACTGTCTCCCGGGCGGGTAGCTGGGCGCCAGGAGCGTCCTCAGCCTTTCCGCACGCTCTCGGGCGGAGAGACGGTGGAACGACGCGAGCCCCCGCCGCGAGAAGAGCTCGCGCGGCACGTTCAGCGGACTGCGCACCGGCTCGCGGCGGCGGACGGAGATCACCTCGGCCCCGGCGGCGAGCGCGTTCAGCCATTCCGTCGCGGCGGCGAGGCCGGCGCCGACCACGGTCACCGACGACGCGTAGTCGTGCGGCTCGTACGCGTGGATGGCGCGCGCATCGCCGCGCAGCTCGTCAGGCATGTTCACGCCCGGGTGGCCCGTGGCGACGACGACGTGCGCGAACACCCCGGCGTTGTCGAGCTCGAAGCCGCCGTCGACCGCCCGGATGCGCTCGACGCGCGTGCGGTGAAGGCTCCGGTCCCAGCCCGAGCGCTCGCGCAGGCGCTCGACGTGCGCGAGGAACTCCTCCACCGTCGGGTGGTATCGGTCGAGGAGCGAGCCGATCAGCGGCGCCGGCGAGCGCCGGCGAACCGCCGAGCGGAACGACAGGCCGGGGAACGAGGTCGGCAGGCAGTGACCGTCGCTCTCCGAGCGCATCTCGCGCTGCCGAATCGCGGCTGCGCGCGCCCGGAACGCCGCCGCCGGGTCGTCGTCGGTGCCGAACACCGCGATCTCCTCCGGGCGGAACACGCGGCGCAACGTCTGGTACGCCGTGAATCCGGCGAGGCCGGATCCCACGACAGCAACCTGCATTACTTCACCGAGCCGGCGAGCAGTCCCTGGACGAAGTAGCGCTGGAAGGCGAAGAACACGCAGAGCGGCACCACGAGCGAGATGAACGACGCCGGCGCGATGATGTCGATGCTCGTCCCGAACTCGCGCAGCTGTCCCGCGATCCACACGGTGATCGGCGTCGTGTTCTGCCCGAAGGTCAGTGCGACGAGAAGGTCGTTCCACGTCCAGAGGAACTGGAAGATGGCGAGCGACGCGATCGCCGGGAGGCCGAGCGGCAGGATGAGCCGCACGAAGATGACGATCTCGTTGGCGCCGTCGATGCGCGCCGACTCGAGGATGTCCTTCGGTAATCCGACGAAGAAGTTGCGGAGGAGGAAGACCGCGAACGGCAGGCCGAACGCGGCGTGGAAGAGCGCGATTCCGTACCAGGTGTCGAACAAGCCGAACGTGTTGTAGAGGCGGAACATCGGGATCAGCGCCATCTGCAGCGGCACGACGAGGAGCCCGATCACACCGACGAAGATCCAGTCGCGGCCGGGGAAGTCGAGCCACGCGAACGCGTAGCCGGCCATCGCGCCGAGGATGACGACGAGGACGGTGTTGCCGACTGCGATGTACGCCGTGGTCTTCAACGCATCGATGAGGCCGGAGTTGTGGAACAGCGCGTCGTAGTTCGCCCAGGTGGCCCTGCTCGGATGTGAGAAGAACTGCCACCAGCCGCTCGAAGCGAGCGCGGACGCCGGGAGGATCGAGGTGATGAAGAGCCCGATCGTCGGGACGAGCCAGAGACCGCCGAGCGCAATGAGCACGAGGTGCAGCGGCCCGCGCGCGACCGCGCGGACGATCTTGGCCGCGACCGAGTCGCGCGGGGCGGGAATCTCGATCGCGGGTGCGGCGGCGGCCATCAGTGGCCGCTCCAGTAATGGTTTCGCGTTTCTGGCGCGCGAAAAGCAAGCGATGCAAGGACGCAGGGAGCGGTCGTAGCGGTGGCTACGGCCGCGACCGAGGACGCAGCAGCGCGCCGCTTTGCAGCCGCCAGGGACGCACTAACTATTGCTGGAGCGGCCACTAGGACTCCCTTTTGAAGCGTCGGATGTTGAGCGCCAGAACGGGAATGACGAGCAGGAAGAGGAAGACCGCGATCGCCGAGCCGACGCCGAAGTTTCCGCCGCCCTGGAACGCGGCGAAGTACATGGCGAGCGCGATGACGTTCGCCTTCGCGTACTCCGACTGCGGCGCGAGCGCGTAGACGATGTCGAACACCTTGAGGACGTTGATGATCATCGTGACGAAGACGACGCTCAGCACCGGTGCGAGCAGCGGCACGGTCACGCGCCGGAAGGTCTGCCACTCGGTCGCGCCGTCCGTGCGCGCCGCCTCGAGCACGTCGCGCGGCATCGAGGCGAGGCCGGCTCCGATCACGACCATGGCGAAGCCTGCCCAGATCCAGATATACGCGATCAGGAGCGACGGGACGATGAGGCTCGGGCCGAGCCAGCCATAGCCGCCGAAGGGCTTCGCGAACGTTTGCGCGCCGATCGCGGCGTGGTACGTCCCCGCTGGAACCTTCGAGAAGTCGAACGCGCCGTCGGTGGCCGTCTTCGTCGATTGCACGGTCTTGCCGGCTGCGTCGCGCAGCTGGACGGTCACGCCGGGAAGGCCGAGCTCGCCCTTCTCGACGACGCCGACCTTGCCCCCGCCTGGCTTGAAGTCGCGCCACACCGTCCCGACGACGTCCCCGGCCTTGGGAGCCGGGGTGACCGCCTGGACACTGCTCTTCGGCACCTGGTCGGGAGCGATGCCGGTCAGCCCGAGCACCGCCACGCCGCCCGGATGCGTGGGCGTCTTGAGGACGAGAGCGCCGCCCGAGGACTGGAGCGCGGGTGTGGAGGGAAGCGCAGACGAGAGCACGCCTGCGGGGCTGAAGACCCCGGAGACGACCTTTCCGAGGGCGTTGACGGCGCCGAGACCGGGATCCTGCTGATACATGATCCGCCACGTCACGCCGGTCGCGAACGCCGAGATCGCCATCGGCAGGAAGACGACGGTCTTGAAGGCGACCGCCCAGCGCACGCGCTCGGTGAGGACCGCGAAGACGAGGCCGATCGCGGTCACGAGCGCGGGCACGACCGCGACCCAGATGGCGTTGTTCTTGATCGCCGTCGTCAGCGTCGACGTCGTGAACAGCGTCCTGTAGTTGTCGATCCCGACCCAGTGACCGAAGAACCCGGTCTGGCCGAAGAAGCTGCGGATGATCGTGTAGACGGCCGGATAGACCATCCACACGACGAGCATGAACAGCGCGGGCGCGAGGAAGAACGCACTCACGAGAACGCGGCCGAGCCGGCCCGGCTCGGAGGAGGGGGGCGGAGCCGCCGCGACCGGCGGCTCCGCAGTGATCCCCCCAGCGGTCACGTCGCTACTTGCCCTTCTTGTAGGCCGACGCGGCGGCCTTTTCGAGCTGCTTCTGGATGCCGCTGACGTTCTTGGGGTTCTTGAGGAAGTCCTGGAACAGCCCCCACTCGCCTTGGCCGGCGGTGGCGCCGAACGACGGCGGCTGCTCGTCCGACATGTCGAACACGACGGACTTGGCCGAGCCGATCGGAGCCTCGGTGGCCTTCGTGATCGGGTCCGGATAGACGCTCGCCGGGACGTTCTTGTTGCCAGTCCCGAAGCCGCCCTGCTTCGCCCAAGCCTCGGCGGCCGGTGCGGTCGCGAGGAACTTCACGAACGCCTCGATCGCCGGGGTGTCGCGGAAGGTGACGAACAGGTCGCCGCCGATCTCGACCCCGCTGGCATTGGGCCCGGGGGTGATCGCCGGCCAGGTGAAGGTGTTGAAGCCGGTCTTCGGCTTCGCCTTCGTGGACGACGTGATCACGCCGCCGACGAAGTCGGCCTCGAACACCATCGCCGCCTTCGCCGGCGAGCCGAACGCGTTCGTGACGGAGTCGTTGAACCCGTACTGGAGGGCGCCGCTCGTGCCGCCCGCGATGTTCGACGTGTCGCCGACGATCTTCGCCATCGTCTTGAGCGCCGTCGCGACCGACGGATCGGTCCACTTGATCTTGTGCTGGCTCAGTGCGTCGTACTTCGCCGCGCCGAACGTGCGCAGATAGATGTTCTCGAACATGTCGGTGAGGGTCCACCCGTCGGCGCCCCCGATCGAGTACGCGGGCGTACCGCTTGCCTTGATCGTCTTCGCGTCCTTGAGGAGCTGCGAGAACGTCTTCGGCGGTGTCACGCCGGCCGCCTTGAAGGCGGGGACGTTGTACCAGACGACCGACTTGTTGGCCGCCTTGAAGACAAGCGCGTACAGCTTGCCGCTGTACGTGCCCAGCGACTGCCACGCCGGCGCGAAGTTCTTCCCGATGACGGACTTCGCGTACGTGATCGGCTTGAGCTTGCCCTGCTTCGCGAACTGCGCAACCGTGCCGGGCTGCGCGATGTCAGCCATGTCCGGCGGCTTGCCACCGGCGACGGCCGTCGCGAGCACCGTCGGCAGGCTGTCGCCGACCGGCTTGTACTTGACGTGCACGTTCGGATAGGTCTTGTTGAACGCGGCGATCACGTCGGCGAACTGCTTCTGGCCCGAGGAAGCGGTCCAGATCCCGTCGAAGGTGATCGTGCCCGAGACGGCGAGGTTCTGGTGCGCCCTCCCGGTAGAGCTCGTGCGGGCGCCTGCGAGCCCAGCGACGAGCAACGCGGTCGCCACGGCAATGCCGGCGACGACCACGATGCGAGTGCGGGTCATGCGTCTCCTTTCGTGCTGCTTTTTCCGTCGTAGATTCCGAGACCCGTGTGCGGGTCGAAGAAGTGCAGCGACCGCGTGTCCACCGCCACTTCGATGGCCTCGCCGGGGCGGACGCGCGAGCGCGCGCCGAAGCGGCCGACGAGGGTGGCGGTGTCGCTGTCCGCGGCCTGCTCGACCGCGCGTTCGTCACCGACGTCCTGGGCGAGCTCGCGGACGTCCTCCGTCGTTGCGTGCTTCGCCTTGATGGTGAAGTGGGCCATGATCTCCGAGCCGAGCGCCTCGGTCAGCGAGGCGGTGCCGCGCAGCCGCTGCTCGTTCGGCGAGCTCGGAGCGAGTGCGGCGTCCTCGAGGTCCTCGGGCCGGATTCCGAGCACGACCTCGCGCCCTGCGTACGCGGCGAGGCCCGGCCGGGCCTTGACCTCCTCGGCCTCGATCGTGATCGACTGCTCCCCGACTTTCGCCGAGAAGCCGCCGTTCTGGCGTTCGAGCGTCGCCTCGATCATGTTCATCGCCGGGCTGCCGATGAAGCCGCCGACGAAGAGGTTGACCGGGCGGTCGTAGAGCGTCTGCGGGTCGGCGACCTGTTGCAGCTCGCCCTTGCGCATGACGGCGACGCGATCGCCCATCGTCATGGCCTCGATCTGGTCGTGCGTGACGTAGATCGTCGTCACGCCGAGGTCGTGCTGGATGCCGGCGATCTCGGCCCGCATCTGGACACGCAGCTTCGCGTCGAGGTTCGAGAGCGGCTCGTCCATGAGGAAGGCCGCCGGCTCGCGCACGATCGCGCGCCCCATCGCGACCCGCTGGCGCTGGCCGCCGGAGAGCGCGCGGGGCTTGCGCTTGAGGAACGGCTCGAGGCCGAGGATGCGTGCCGCGTTCGCGACCCGCTTCTCGATCTCGTTCTTCGGAAGCTTCTTGATCTTCAGCCCGAACGCGATGTTGTCGTAGACGGAGAGATGCGGGTAGAGCGCGTAGCTCTGGAACACCATCGCGATGTCGCGGTCGCGCGACGGCACGTGGTTGACGATCCGCTCTCCGATCTTGAGGACGCCGCGCGTGATGTCCTCGAGACCGGCGACCATCCGGAGAGCCGTCGTCTTCCCACAGCCCGAGGGGCCGACGAGGACCATGAACTCGCCGTCCTGGATCTCCAAGTCGAGGGCGTGGACGGCGGTGGTGCCGTCGGCGTAGGTCTTCGTGACCTGATCGAACGTCACTCCCGCCATTGGGACCCACCCTCCCTGGTCGACTCCCCCTGGCGCGATCCTAAACGCATCCCGACGGGCCGGTGAAGTATCGTGCCGTTTGTCACCAACCGACGTGTGGAGGTCGAGGATGCAGATCGGCGGCGTGATGCGAACGCAGCTCGTGACCGCGAGGCCGGAGCAGACCGCGGCGGAGGCGATCCGGACGATGCTCGACGCGGGCGTCGGCTCCGTCGTCGTGTGCGACGGGCCCGAGCCGGTCGGGATCTTCACCGAGCGGGACGTGCTGCGGCTCGCCGGGAGCGGCGCGGCGTTCGGGACGACGCTGCTGCGCGACGTCATGACAGCGAACCCGCTCACTGTGTCCGCCAACGACGGGATCCTCGCCGCCGCGCAGCTGATGGGCGAGCGGAACCTGCGTCACCTGCCCGTCGTCGAGGGCGGCAACCTCGTCGGCATCGTTTCGATCAAGGACGTGCTCGGCTTCCTCGCCGAACGGTTGTGGTCGGAACGGGATGAGGCCGCGCACGACACTGCGCGCGCGTTGCTCGACCGGCGCTAGCCCGTCACCTGAGGCGCGCCGCCGGTAGTGCTCGGCGGCGACTCGACGACGATCGCGTCGCGGCCGCGCCGTCTGCGCACCTCGGCGAGCGCGCCGATCACGATCGCCCCGATCGCGAGGCCGAGCGTCCAGTGGGAGATGCTCGTCACCGTGTCCTGCGCGGCGTGCTCCCACTCGCCGCGGCTGCTGAGGTTCGACGGGTTTCCGTCCCGGATGAAGTCGACGCCGAGCGGAAAGCTGCGCTCGTGCCGGCCGATCCAGCCGTGCGAGAGGCCGGGCAGCACGGCGCAGACGACGATGCCGGCAGCTGCGGCCAGGTAGATCCCGTGGCGCTTGAGCGCGAGCCCGACGGCGCCGGCGGCCATGACGATCGCCGGCGCGATCAAGGCAGCGAGCCAGACCTTCGCCTCGGTGCCGCCCGTGCCGGGGGACTCGTGCGTGCCGACGACGTGCGGCCGGTCGAGAGCAAGCGACGACGCCATGAGCGCAGCGAAGTAGATCGGAACGGCGATCAGGCCGGCGACGGCGAGCGGGGCCTTCGACTGGAAGAGGTTGCGCACCTTCACAGGCGGCCGGCCTCGATGATCCGCTTCAGGAACTCGCGCGTCCGGGGCTCGGCCGGGTTGCTGAAGATCTGGTCGGGCGGGCCCTGCTCGCAGATCACGCCCGCGTCGAGGAAGCAGACCTTGTCGGAGACTTCGCGCGCGAAGCTCATCTCGTGCGTCGCGATGATCATCGTCATCCCGACCTCGGTCAGGGAGCGAACGAGGTTGAGGACCTCGGAGACGAGCTGCGGATCGAGCGCGGACGTGATCTCGTCGAGCAGCAGGATCTTCGGGTTCATCGCGAGCGCGCGCGCGATCGCGACGCGCTGCTGTTGGCCGCCCGACAGGCGGTCGGGATACTCGTCCGCCTTGTCCTCGAGGCCGATGCGGACGAGCAGCTCCATCGCCGCCCTATGCGCCTGCTGACGGTCGAGCCTGCGGACCTTGCGCGGCCCGAGGCTCACGTTCTGCAGCACGGTCATGTGCGGGAAGAGGTTGTAGGCCTGGAAGACGATCCCGATCTTGCGGCGGAGCGCGTTGACGTCGACCTTGCCGTTCGTCACCATCTGGCCGTCGACGACGATCTCGCCCTCCTCGACCCGCTCGAGCAGGTTGATGCAGCGCAGCAGCGTCGACTTCCCCGAGCCGGACGCGCCGATGAGACAGACGACGTTGTGCTCGCTCACTTCCAGGTCCACCCGGCGCAGGACCTCGAGGTCGCCGAAGCGCTTCGTGACGCCTTTGAGCGAGACGAACGGCTGCGCGCTCATACCATCGCCGCGCGCTCGCGTCGCTCCCGCTCGCGGATGATGTGGTCCGTGTAGCGGGCGAGCGGAATCGTGAGATAGACGAAGAACACGGCGCCGACGAGGTAGCCGGTGAAGTTGAAGTAGCTGTTCGCGTAGTTCGTCCCCTGCGCCGCTGCCTCGGTGACGCCGATCGCACCGATGATCGCCGTGTCTTTCTGCAGGCCGATGAAGTCGTTGAGCAACGGTGGGATCACGCGTCGGATCGCCTGCGGCAGCACGACGTACCGGAGCGCCTGCATGTACGAGAGACCGAGCGAGCGCGCCGCCATCCGCTGGCTGCCGTGCACGGACTCGATGCCGGCCCGGTACACCTCGGTCACGTACGCCGTGTAGACGATCGTGAGCGCGACGACGCCGAGCGCCTCGCTCGACGCGTTCCTCACGACGGAGTAACCGAGGCCCGGCAGTCCGAGGATGCACGCGAAGGCGACGATCGTCAACGGCGTGCCGCGGAAGAAGTCGGTGTAGAGGATCGCCAGGCCGCGGAACGGTTTCGCACCGCGGCCCGGCAACCCCCTGATGATGGCAATGAGCAATGCGAGCACGAGCACGAGCGCCTCCGCGATCACCATCATGTGGACGTTGATCAGGAAGCCCGACCAGATGTCGGGCAGCGCCTGCCGAAACGCGAACGGATCGGCGAACGCGTGGAGGACTCGATGCACGCCTCGCCCCTGTTACTTGAGGACGGGGATCTTCGACACGTCGATCGCGAACCACTTCTTCTGCAGCTTCGCGATCGTTCCGTTCTTCGTGAGCGCGCGGACCGCGGCCGAGACGTCCGGCGTCAGCTTCGACCCCTTCGCCATCACGGCGCCGTACTGCTCGTGCGTCACGATCTGGCCGGCAACGGGGCCGTACGCAGACGGCTTCGTCTTCTTCTGCGACGCGATGATCGGCACGTCCATGATGAAGGCGTCACAGCGGCCGACCTGGAGCGCTGCGAATGCGGCCGACGTCTTCGTGAAGATCTGGATGTGCGCGGCATGCAGCTGGTGCTGCGCATAGTCGAGGCCGGTCGTCGCAGACTGGGCGCAGAGGCTCATCTGCTTCAGGTCGGCGAGGCTGTGCGGCGCGGTGCCGCCCTTCTTCAGGAGCACGCCCTGGTTGGCGTTGAAGTACGGCGCGGAGAAATTGACGACCCGCGACCGTGCGACGGTGATCGTCGCCTCCTCGAACGCGAAGTCGAACGGCTTCGCGCCGGGGCGGAACAACGTCTCCCACGGGATCACCTTCCACGTGATCTTGGAGGCCGGGATCCCGAGCTTCGCGGCGATGTCCTTCGCGAGGTCGATCTCGTACCCGGTCGGGCTGATGACGGTGTCGCCGCGCAGCGTGCCGACCTGGAACCCGACCGCGGGCGGATCGAGCCCGACGACGAGCTGGCCTGGGTGCAGCGTCGGCGGTGAGGCCGGCTTTGCGGCCGCCGCCGGAACGGCGACGAGGGCCGTGAGCAGGGCGGCCAAGAGAAGACGCTTCAAGGTTTCCCTCCCTGTGAGTTGCAGGAAGGCCGAATCTATCGCGGTGGAGCCGGAGTCTCCAGGGCGGCGGCGGTCAACTGCTGGAAGTGGCCGATGAGCTGCTCGCTCTGGCCCATGAGCACGCCGTGCTCGAGGGCGCCGCTCGCGATGCCGCGATGCACGCCCTCCACGAGCGCGCGGTCCTCGATCCCGACCTGCGTGTCGAAGGCCATCAGATCCTCGATCCACGCCGGATCGACGTCTCGGCCGAAGAAGTAGTCGAGGAAGCGGTAGGTGCGGTCGGGTGTGAGCGGCACCATCGGCCCGATGGAGATGTTCGCGTGGCCGGCGAAGATGTTCACGCCGAGGTTCGGCCAGAGGAAGTGGAACTGCGAGCGCTGGAGCTCGCCCTCGAGCTGCACGTTCTCCCGCACCGGCCCGCGCTGGCTCGACAATCGTCCGTCGGTGGAGAGCGCGTACGCGGCCGTCGAGACGTCGATCACCTCCGCGAACGCCGGGTGCGCGACCTGGCAGTGGTAGCACTCGAGAAAGTTCTCGCAGACGACCTTCCAGTTCGCGTCCAGCTCGGCCTCCCAGCGCGAGTGGAAGGCGAGGTCGTCGACGTCGAGCCCGAGCTCCGCGATCTGCGCCGGCATCGATCCGAGCGCGTCTGCGAGCGGTTCCGGGTCGGGGCCGACGTTGACGAAGACGAACGGGCCCCAGGCGCCGACCGCGGCCGGCACGAGGCCGAGCTCCGCGCGCGGGAAGTCCGGCTCCTCGTCCGAGCGGGGCGCCGTGCGCAGCGCGCCGTCGAGGCCGTACGTCCAGGCGTGGTACGGGCACTGGAGCGTCTCGCGCTTGCCCTGGCCTACGGCGACGGTCGTCCCCCGGTGGCGGCAGACGTTCACGAACGCGCGCAGCTCGCCGTCTCGCGCGCGCGTAACCACTATGGGCGTCGCGCCCGCGCGGCCGGCGAAGTACGTGCCCGGCTCCGGCACCCGGCCGAGGTGCCCGACGTATTGCCACGCCGGACGGAAGATCAGCTCCTGCTCGCGGCGCAGGATCTCGGGATCGGTGTACCAGCTGTACGGGAGCGTGCTCTGCACGCCGAGAACCTACCGTGACGCCTTCGTAACACTTCCGTAACAGGGCCTGGCCCCGGCCGTGGCCGTTCCGGCCGTAATCCCTGCTCAGGCGCACAGGCAGGGGTCTGGCCCCGTTACGAACGTGTGACGATGTGCGCGTGCGCGCGATGGTCCTCTCCTCGCGGGGCGAGCTCCTCGAGCTGCGCGAGCTCCCGGTTCCCGAGCCCGGACCGGGGCAGGTGCGCCTGCGCGTCAAGGCATGCGGCGTGTGCCGTACCGACCTGCACGTCGTCGACGGCGATCTCCCGCATCCGAAGCTGCCGCTCGTCCCGGGCCATCAGATCGTCGGCGAGACCGACGACGGCCGCCGGCTCGGCGTCCCGTGGCTCGGCTGGACGGACGGTACGTGCCGGTACTGCACGAGCGGCCGCGAGAACCTCTGCGACGGCGCGCGCTTCACCGGCTACGACCTCGACGGCGGCTACGCCGAGTACGCCGTCGCCGACGAGCGCTACTGCCTTCCGCTGCCCGACGGCTACGACGACCTCGAGGTCGCGCCGCTCCTCTGCGCGGGCCTCATCGGCTACCGCTCGCTGCGCCTCGCCGGCGACGCCGAGCGGCTCGGCCTGTACGGATTCGGCGCGTCGGCACACATCGTCGCGCAGGTCGCGCGGCACCAGGGCCGTCGCCTGTTCGGGCTCGTTCGCCGCGGAGACGACGCCGCGCGCGCGTTCGCTCTCGAGCTCGGCTGCGAATGGGCCGGCTGGTCCGACGAGCGACCGCCCGAGGAGCTCGACGCGGCCATCGTCTTCGCGCCGGTCGGCGCGCTCGTCCCGGCTGCCCTCGGGGCGCTGGCCAAGGGCGGCACCGTCGTCTGCGCGGGGATCCACATGAGCGACATCCCGAGCTTCCCGTACGAGCTCATGTGGGACGAGCGCGCGGTGCGCTCGGTCGCGAACCTCACGCGCCGCGACGGCGAAGAGTTCCTCGCGCTCGCGCCGAAGGTGCCCGTGCGCACCGAGATCGAGGTGTTCGCGCTCGAGGACGCGAACGATGCGCTCGACCGCATGCGCGACGGCGACGTACGCGGCGCAGCCGTGCTCCGTCTGTAGGCTCAGCCCGGTGGGCAGGCCGCCTTTCGAACAGTTTTTCGCGTTTCGGCGACTCTTTCCGGTCGCGCAGCTCACGCCGGACGGCGAGCGAATCCTCTTCGTCTCGAACCTGTCCGGCCAGTTCAACCTGTGGTCGGTCGAGCTCGACGGCGGCTGGCCCGAGCAGCTGACGACCTTCGTCGACAACGCGGTCCGCGGCGTTGCGATCCGCGAGGACGGGACGATCCTCTTCCACGCCGATCACGACGGCGACGAGTTCCACCAGCTCTACCGCATCCCGGCCGAAGGTGGATGGCCGGAGCAGCTCACCGACCGCGAACAGGTGCAGCACGAGCTCTCGCCCGGGTCGTGGGCGCCCGACGGGAAGAGCTTCGCGTTCTCCTCCAACATGCGCACGCCGACCGACGGCGAGGTCTTCGTCTGGAGCGAGGGCGACGCCGAGCCGCGCTACGTCTTCGGCGAGGGCAAGTACGCGTTCGCCGTCAGCTTCTCGCCGGACGGCACGAAGCTCCTCGCGGTCGAGTTCCGCTCCAACAGCGACACCTCGCTCTGGGTGATCGACGTCGAATCGGGCGACGCGGTCGAGGCCACGCCGCATGAAGAGGACGCGAAGTACTTCCCCGGCCCGTGGAAGGGCGACGGCTCCGGGTTCTACGTCGTCACCGACGAGGGCCGCGAGTTCACCGGGCTCGCGCTCCAGTCCCTCGAGACAGGCGCGCGCGAATGGATCGAGACGCCCGAACGCGAGATCGACGACGTCGCCGGCTCGGCCGACGGTCGCGTCCTCGCGTGGATCGAGAACGACGACGGGTGGGCGACGGTGCACGTCCGCGACGTCGAGCGCGGCGTCGACCTGCCGGCGCCGAAGCTGCCGCGCGGCGCGATCTCGATCCTCGGGTCGGGGCTGTCGCTGTCGCGCGACGGCTCGCGCCTCGCCGTCGTCTGGGACACGCCGTTGCGCCCCGCCGAGGTCTTCGTCGTCGACACGGCCACGGGCGATGCGCTGCCGGTGACGGAGAGCCGCGCCGCCGGGCTCTCCTCGCTCGAGCTGCGCGAGCCGGAGCTCATCCGCTACGAAAGCTTCGACGGCAGGCAGATCCCCGCCTGGCTGTACCGGCCGGACGGCGACGGCCCGTTCCCGTTCGGCGTGTTGATCCACGGCGGGCCGGAGGCGCAGGAGCGGCCCATCTATCGGCCGTACGTCCAGTACCTGCTCTCGCGCGGGATCGGCGTGCTCGCCACGAACATCCGCGGCTCCACCGGCTACGGCAAGACGTACCAGAAGCTCATCCACCACGACTGGGGCGGCGGCGACCTCGAGGACTGGAGGCACGCGGCCGAGTGGCTCAAGGCGCAGCCGTTCGTCGACGGCGACCGCCTCGCGGTCTTCGGCGGCTCGTACGGCGGCTTCGCGACGCTCACGTGCGTGACGCGCCTGCCCGGGTACTGGCGCGCGGCCGTCGACATCGTCGGCCCGTCGAACCTCCTCACCTTCGTCCGCGCGGTCCCTCCGCAATGGCGGAGGTTCATGGCCCAGTGGGTCGGCGATCCCGACACGGAAGAGGACTATCTGCGCGAGCGCTCCCCGATCACGTACGTCGACCAGGTGCAGGCGGCGCTGCTCGTCATCCAGGGCGCGAAGGACCCGCGCGTCGTCAAGTCCGAGTCCGACCAGATGGTCGAGCGGCTGCGCGAGCTCGGCCGGGAGGTCGAGTACTTCGTGTTCGAGGACGAAGGGCACGGCTTCACGCGCTACTCGAACGACGTGCACGCGTACCGGCTCACGTGCGACTGGCTCGAATCACATCTCGCCTGAGAGAGCGCACGCGGCTGCGCGTCGCGGTCGAGCTGGCGCTCCTCGCGATCTTCCTCGGGCTCCTGATCTGGGCGATCCGCGGCTCCTTCCACGCTGCCGGGAAGGATCTGAGCAACGCCGATCCGGTGCTCCTGGTGCTCGCGTGCGCGGCGGTGGCGGCGTACTACCTCGTGTTCGTCCTCGGCTGGATGAAGATCCTCGCCGACTGGGGCGTCCGGATCTCGTATCCGACCGCGCTCAACTCGGAGATCGTCTCGATGCTCGCGAAGTACGTGCCGGGCGGCGTGTGGACGCCGGCTGCGCGCGTGGTGGCGATGCGCCGCGCAGGCGTCAACGACGCGGCGCTCGTGACTGCGGCGATGCTCGTGGAAGCGGGGCTCTCAGCCGTCGCAGGCGTGCTCGTGTTCGCGATCTCGCTCGTGTGGGTGCGCGGCGTCAACGGCCCGGTCATCCCCATCGGCGTCTTCGGGGTGGTCGTCGCCCTCCTGCTGCATCCGCGCGTCTTCCACGCGCTCGCGACGCGGTTCCTGCGACGCTTCGGCTATCGCGAGCTGCCGCCGCTGCGCGCGTCGACGCTCGCAGGCCTCCTCGTCTTCTACGCGGGAACCTGGGTGATCGGCGGCACGGGCGTGTGGCTTCTGCTGCGCTCGGTCGGCGCGCACCCGGCGGTCTCGACCATCGTCTTCCTCGGCGGTGTGTCGGCGGTCGGCGCGATCGTCGCGGTGCTCGCGTTCTTCGCACCCTCGGGGCTCGGTGCGCGCGAGGGATCGATGTACGGCCTGATGCTCGCCATCACCTCGTCCGGGGCCGCGCTCTCGGCGACGCTGCTCAACCGCGTGGCGATCACGCTCGTGGAGGTCCTCCTGCTCCTCTTCGGTGCGCTGGTGCTTCGTCGGAAGGAGCGGCGAGGTTCGCGCGGAGCTTCGCCAGCGTCCGCCGCAGCCGAGCCTGCTCCGCGTCGCTGATCCCGGCCAGCACCTGTGCCTCGAACTCGCGTGCGACGGTCCACAGTCGCTTGTACGTGCGCGTGCCTTCGGGCGTCAGCCGCAGCCGCTTGACCCGGCGGTCGTCGGGATCGACCTCGCGCTGCACGAGCCCGAGCTTCTCGGCTCGGTCGACGTGATACGTGATGGTGGCGCCGTCGACGTGCGCATGGCTCGCGAGGATGCGATGCGAGACGAAGCCCTCGTCGCTGATCGCGTTCAGGACGATCCAGATGCCGAGCGAGCCCCCGGAGCGGGCCATGACGTCCTCGAACGCCTCGCGGATGGCCTTCGCCGTGAAGACGAGATCGCGGCCGAAAGGCTCCACTTTGCCACCCGAATTACTTTGATCAGCAATGATTTGACATCCTACCATCGCCGTCGCTAGGGTCGAAATCGTGCTGGCTCGTCTCGCGCACGTGATCGTCCGCCGCCGCCGTCTCGTGATCGGCGCGTGGATCGTCCTCTCGCTCTTCGGCGCGTTCTCGGCCTCGCAGGTCTCGAAGCGCTGGTTCCAGAGCTTCTCCATCCCCCGCTACTCCGCCTACGAGGCCAATCAGCGCACGCTCCAGCGCTTCGGCACCGGGCAGCAGGCGCCGCTCGTCGCCGTCTTCCAGACGAAGGGCGACGTGACGAAGGCGACCGGCATCCAGAAGGCGATCGGCCGCGCGGCGGCGGTGAACCCCGGCTCGCGCGTCTCCTCGTACTGGTCGACCGGTAGCCGCGCGTACATCTCGAAGGACGGGCACACCGCCTTCGCCGAGATCTATCCGCCCGGCACGCCGAACTTCAGCTCGGACACGCACATCAAGCAGACGCGTGCGGCGCTGGAGAAGTCGACACCCGCCGGCGTGACTGCATACCTCACCGGACGCGACGCGCTCGAGGCGGCGTCCTCCGGCGGCGGCAAGGGCCCGAGCGTCCTCACCGAAGGACTCATCGGCGGCGCCGGCGCGCTCGTCATTCTCTTCTTCGTCTTCGGGACGCTGCCCGCCGTGCTGATGCCGATCGCGATCGCGATCGCCGCCATCCTCAACACGTACTCGCTCGTGTGGGCGCTGACCTACGTCACGAACGTGTCCATCATCGTCGAGTTCCTCATCGCGCTCGTCGGCCTCGGTATCGCCATCGACTACGCGCTGCTGATGATCTTCCGCTTCCGCGACGAGCTGCGCGAGGGCGAAGACGTCGAGACGGCGCTCGTCGAGACGATGACGCACGCGGGCCGCTCGGTGATCGTGTCCGGCTCGACCGTCGCCGTCGGGCTCGTGTCGATGATCGTCCTGCCGCTGCCGTTCATCCGTTCGATCGGCCTCGGCGGACTGCTCATCCCGCTCGTGTCGGTGCTGGCAGCGATCACGCTCCTGCCCGCGCTGCTCGCGGTGCTCGGCGAGCGCATCAACAGTCTGCGGCTGCTGCCGAAGCGGCTCGTCGACAGCGGGCATCCCGAGGACGGGCCGTGGGGTCGCTGGGCGCGGCTCGTCATGCGTCGCCCCTGGGCGGTCGCGGCTGCGGGTCTCGCGATCGTCGGAGTGCTCGTCTTCTTCGGCGTGCAGCTCAACCCGAGCGAGGCGCAGGCGAAGGACATGCCGGGCAGCGGCGACGCGATCGTCGGTCGCGATGCTCTTACGGCCGCCGGCGTCTCGCCCGGTGTGATCAAACCCTTCGACGTGCTCGTCGAGCACGGCGCGGCTCCCGGGCCGATCGCGGCGAAGCTGCGCGCAACGCCGGGCATCGTCGGCGCGGTCGCGCCGACCGGTTCGAGCTGGCGCAAGGGCGGCGACTCGATCGTCGAGGCGTTCCCCGCCGTCGACGGGTCGAGCAAGCACATCCAGAGCCTCGTCACGCGCGTGCACAGGGCGCTGAACGGGACCGACGCGACGCTCGGCGGCATCGCTCCGGCCGACCGTGACTTCGTGCACGCGGTGTACGGCAACTTCCCCTACGTGCTCGGGCTCGTCGTGCTGCTCACCGTGCTGCTCCTCATGCGTGCGTTCCGCTCGATCGTGCTGCCGCTGAAGGCGGCGCTCCTCAACCTGATATCGCTCGGGGCGGCGTTCGGGATCATCGTCTTCATCTTCCAGATGGGCCACGGCTCGAACGCGATCTGGGGCGTCCCGGCCACGCAGTCGATCATCCCCTGGATCCCGCTGATGATCTTCGCGTTCCTGTTCGGCCTCTCGATGGACTACGAGGTCTTCATGCTCACGCGCATGCGCGAGGCGTACGACGAGACGGGCGACACGCCGAGTGCGATCGCGCTCGGGCTCGCACGCACGGGCAAGCTCGTCACGAGCGCCGCCGCGATCCTCATGTTCGCGTTCTTCGTCCTGTCGATGAGCCCGGGCACGGACATCAAGCAGTTCGGCATCGGGCTCGCCGCTGGAATCATCTTCGATGCGACCATCATTCGGGCGCTGCTCGTGCCCGCGCTCATGCGCCTGCTCGGCTCGTGGAACTGGTGGCTGCCGAGCTCGTTCGCGCGCGTTCTGCGCGTCAGGCCGGGCGAGCGGCTCGAGCAGATCACCGAGCCTGGTTAGT
>DASUIG010000007.1:0-20706 GCA_036273155.1 Gaiellaceae bacterium
GATGCCGCGGCCGCCGACCACCCGCCTCTCCGGCTCAGGCGGCGTTCGCCGGCCGGGGCGCCTCGACGGCGAGGACCTCGAACTGGAGCCTGCCGCGAGGCGCGTCGACTTCGGCGATCTGGCCGCGACGAAGCCCGAGGATCGCCCGTCCGACCGGCGAGGCGACGGAGATGCGACCTGAGGCCGCGTCGGACTCGAGCGGGCCCACGAGCTCGAGGTCGAGCCGCTCCCCGGAGTCGAGCGCGTGCACGTGCACTCGCTCGCCGACGTCCACGCGCCCGTTCCCGAGGACGGGATCGACGACCTGTGCCGAAAGCAAGCGCGCTTCGAGCAGCGCGATTCGCCGTTCGAGCAGCGCCTGGTCATCGCAGACACTCAGGTAGTCGGCGCTCTCTGCGTGGTTCGCGTCGCGCGCGGCGGCGTGCTTCAGCCGCTCGGCCATCTCGCGACGCCCGTCGCTCTTCAGCCGCTCGAGCTCCGCGCTCAGCCGCTCGAGCCCTTCGCGCGTGATCACGGTCTCCTGCATGTCGATTCTCCTTTTCGGTCGACGACCTCGGAAGCGTGGCCGGCGCGAGGAGCGAGCGCGATCGAGTCGCGACCCCATTTCGCGGCGGTCGCAGTTCGCCCCGCTCAGGTGGTCGGGAGCGCGAGATGGGGGCTGTGCCCCACCGACGGCGAGCGGTTGCGAGGCTAGCTTCGAGGTGTGAGTGCGCAATGAATCCGGATGTGTTCATCACGATGGCGTTTGCCGGGGTCGTCGCCCTGATGGCGCTGGCGACCCTCGTCTTCGTCGTGCCGAAGCTGCTTCGAGACGACGCGCGAGCCCAAAGCCGGGAAGGCGAGACAGGGAGCGGCGTGTCGGGCTGCACGTAGGCCTGCGCTCGCTCAGCCGCCGTCGCTGCGGCGGGGAGAACCTCGGGAAGACGCCGTAGAACGACCGAGAGCGCCGACCGATGAGATATCACTGCGGCCGCAGTCTCTACGGCCATGAACGCACATCTCAGCTCCCGCACCCGCTGGCTCGCCCTCGTGATTCTCTGCGTGGGCGACCTGATGATCGTCGTCGACACCACCGTCGTGAACGTCGCGCTGCCTTCGATCCGCAACGACCTCGGCTTCTCGCAGACGTCGCTCGCGTGGGTGGTCAACGCCTACATGCTGACCTTCGGCGGCTTCCTGCTGCTCGCCGGCCGCCTCGGTGACCTTTTCGGGCACCGGCGACTGTTCCTGATGGGCACGGCCGCGTTCACAACCGCGAGCCTCGTCTGCGGCATCTCGACGACGAAGGGGATGCTGATCGCCGCACGCGCCGTGCAAGGGCTCGGCGGCGCAGTCGTCTCGGCCGTCGCCTTCTCGCTCATCGTCGTGCTCTTCACAGAGCCGTCGGAGCGCACGAAGGCCATGGGAGTCTTCGGCTTCGTCATGTCGGGCGGCGGCAGCATCGGCGTGCTCGCGGGCGGCGTGCTCACCGACCTCGTCGGGTGGCACTGGATCTTCCTCGTCAACCTGCCGATCGGGATCGCGGTTCTGATCGCCGGGCTCAGGCTGCTGCCGGCCGTGCGCACCGGCGCCGAGAAGACGCGGCTCGACGTCGCCGGCGCGATCGCGATCACGAGCGCGCTCGTCTGCGCCGTCTACGCCATCGTCAACGGCAACACCAACGGTTGGACGGGCGGCAGGACGCTCGGGCTGCTCGGGCTCGCCGTCGTGATCGCCGCAGGCTTCGTCGCGTGGGAGTCACGCGTCAAGGCGCCGCTCATGCCGCTCGGGATCTTCCGCCATCGCAACCTGTCGGTCGCCAACGTCGTCGGCATCCTCTGGGCCGCGTCGATGTTCGCGCTGTTCTTCCTCTCGGCGCTCTACCTGCAGCTCGTGCTGCACTACAGCCCGCTCCAGGTCGGCCTCGCCTTCCTGCCGGGCAACGTCATCATGATGGCGTTCTCGCTCGGCCTGTCTGCGAAGCTCGTCATGCGCTACGGCTTCCGCGCGCCGCTCGCGTTCGGGTTGTTCGTCGCCGCGCTCGCACTCGTCTGGTTCGCGCGCGCACCGGTGCACGGGTCGTTCCTCCTCGACGTGCTTCCGTCGATGGTGCTGATCGGGATCGGCGGCGGGCTCGCCTTCAATCCGGTGCTGATGGCCGCGATGAGCGACGTCGAGCCGCAGGAGTCCGGCCTCGCCTCCGGCATCGCGAACACCGCGTTCATGATGGGCGGCGCGCTCGGCCTCGCCGTGCTCGCGAGCGTCGCGTCGTCGCGCACCCATCACCTGGCCACGACCGGTCACGGCAATCTCGCCGCACTGACCGGGGGCTACCACCTCGCCTTCGCGGTCGGCGCGCTGTTCGCGATCGCGGCCGCCGTCGTCGGCGCCGTCTTCCTGCGCACGCGCACCGCCGCGCGTGGCGCGCCCGAGCCGGTTGCTGCTTAGCGATGGCCGGGCGCCGCTTCGCCGCCGAGGTCGCACCGCGGCTGTCGGATGGCTGATCCGCCGCTTCGCCTCGACTGCCGCCCGTTCGGGACGATGCAGGGGGCTTCGGTCGACCGCTACACGCTCGCGCGCGCCGGCGGTCTCGAGATCTCGATCCTCACCTACGGCGGCATCGTCCAGTCCATCCGGCTGCCCGACGGAACGAACGTCGTCCTCGGCTTCCCGGAGCTCGACGGCTACCTCGCCGCCGGCGACGCCTACCTCGGGGCGATCGTCGGGCGGTGCGCCAACCGGATCGCGCGCGGCGAGCTCCCGCTCGACGGAAACGTGTATGGGCTTTCCCGCAACGAGGGCGAGCACCATCTGCACGGCGGCGTCGCGGGCTTCGACAAGAAGGTGTGGCGCGCGCGCCCGCGCATCGGCGAGCGCGAGATCGCGGTCGTCCTCGCCCACACGAGCGAGGATGACGACGAGGGCTACCCGGGACGCGTCGACGTCGAGGCGGTCTACTCGCTCACGCTCGACGACGTCGTACGGATCGAGCTCCGCGCGGTGACGACGAAGCCGACCGTCGTCAACCTGACGACCCACTCGCTCTTCAACCTCGCGGGCGAGGGCCGCGGCACGATCTTCGCGCACGAGCTCACGCTCGCCGCCGACCGGTACACGCCGGTCGACGCGCAGCTCATCCCGACCGGCGAGCTCGCGCCCGTCGCCGGCACGCCGATGGACTTCCGCCGACCCACGGAGATCGGGTCGCGCCTCGGCGGCGACTACGACCACAACTTCGTGCTGAACGAGCGCGTGGCGGCCCGGCTCACCGACCGCAGCAGTGGAAGGAGCCTGGAGATCCGGACCACCGAGCCCGGGCTGCAGCTCTACACGGGCGGCAAGCTCGACGGCGCCTACGAGCGGTTCGCCGGTGTCGCACTCGAGCCGCAACGGTTCCCCGACTCGCCGCACCACGCACACTTCCCGTCGGCGGTCCTCAGGCCCGGCGAGCGCTACGAGTCGACGACCGAGCTGCGGTTTCCATCCGGCCTGAGTGACCAGTAACATCTGCGACCATGCGCACGCGGCGCTGGGCAATCGCCGGGCTCGCCCTCGCCCTCCTCGTCGGAATTGCCGCCGCCTTCGGCGCGCGACAGTCGGACCGGGGCGGCAGCGCCGGCACCGCCGTCGTCGGCCGCGCGGCGCCCGACTTCTCGGCCCCGCTCGCGAGGCAGGCGGGCGGCACGTTCTCGCTGGCCGCGGAGCGCGGTCACGCCGTGCTCCTCTCCTTCCTGAACACACAGGCCGAGGCGAGCGCGGCGGGCGACCCCTCGCGTTCCCAGATCGTCTTCCTGAAGAGCATGAACACGCAGAATCATCCTCACGGCCTGCGGACAGTCATCGTCGATGCCCCCGCCGCGGCCGGAGTGGCCGCGCCGAGCCACGATGCCCTGATCAACTTCGCCTTCGACTGGGGCCTCGACCCGTCCATCGCCGTCGTCGGGGACGCCGGCGGCGCGATCGAGCGGACGTACGGCATCACGAAGGTCCCGACGACGCTCGTGCTCGACCGGCGGGGCGTCGTCCGGCACCGGTGGAACGGGTTCGCGCTCGCCGCCCAGCTCGATTTCGCCATCCGCCCGCTCGTCGGTCGGGGGCTCGCCGGCTCCTGAGAATTGTGATCGGTCACGCTTGACAGGCGGGTTGTCCGCCCGTAATAGTGAACGGTCACATTCCGCCCAGGACCCTCCAGGTAAGGAGCCGTAATGGTCCTCCGCAAGCCGAGGGCGCTCGCCGCCCTCACCGTGCTGGCCGGCTTACTCCTGCTGTTGCCGGTCGGCTCCGCGCTCGCCGTCGGGACGTCGTATTACGTCAACTGCGCCGCCGCCACCAACGGCAACGGCACGTCGGCGAGCCCGTGGAACAACCTCACGACGGTGAACAGCCAAACGTTCGCCCCGGGCGACAGCCTGCTGTTCAACCGCGGCACCACCTGTACGGGCTCGTTCGTGTTCTCCTCGTCCGGTACGAGCACGAACCGAATCACGATCGATGCCTACGGAACCGGAGCGCTGCCCGCGATCGACGGCACCGGTCAGAACCGAGCCGTGAAGCTGCTCGACACCTCCTACGTGACGATGCAGAACATGGAGGTCAAGAACAGCAAGGTGTGGGGGATTCTCGTCACGACCGACCATGACGCCCCCGCGGTAGGAATCACGCTCGAGAACCTCGTCGTCCATCACGTCACGGGCGGCGACTACACCGCGATGAGCGCCAAGTGGACCGGCCTCGTCGTGTTCGCGCCCGGAATGATCGTCGAGCCGGACATGACCAAGGGCTCGGGTACCTACGACCGCAAGAGCTACTTCTCGAACGTCCTCGTCGACAACGTGCAGGCCTACGACACGACCCTCTGGGCGGGCATCTTCGTGTGGGGCGTGCAGATCGACCAGGACTTCCAGTGGGCGAAGGACTGCGTGAACCAGGCCATCCAGAGCCGCGGTATCACGATCCAGAACTCGACGGTGCACAACACGTACGGCGACGGGATCGCGCAGTTCTGCTCGCAGAACGGCACGCTCCAGAACGACGTCGTCTACCAGTCGGGCATGCAGCCCTCGCCGGAGACGATCGGCACGCCGGTCGGGCTGTGGTGGTGGAGCTCGGAGAACATGCTCGGCCAGCTCAACGAGTCGTATGACAACCACTCGCCGGGCGTCGACGGCGGCGGCTACGACATCGACTACGGATCGACGAACAGCACCATGGAGTACAACTACGGCCACGAGAACAGCACGTACTGCACGAGCGTGTTCGGCTACAGCGGTGCGACCACGACGAGCATCGTCCGGTACAACGTCTGCGCCGGTGACGGCACCGTCCACACGTATGACAAGAACGGCACGATCACGACGATGCCGGGCGACTCGGAGATCTACGTGTGCACGTGGGGTGGCGGAAAGCTCGTCAACACGTGGATCTACAACAACACCTTCTACATCAACAGCACCGGGCAGTCCGCCGGCCTCATCAACTTCTGCAACAGCGGGCAAGGCGGTGACAGTGAGTCCGGAGGCATCTTCAAGAACAACCTCGTGACGTCCGCGATTCCCAACGTGCTCGGCGACGTCGGCACGTTGAACCACCGGACGCGCGACTACAACCTCTACTACTACACCGGCGGGACCTTCACGGACCCGAACCCGGAGGCGCACGGCATCTACAACCAGAACCCGCTGGTGAACGGCTTCGGCTACGACACCACCGGCAGGCCGACGACGCAGTGGACGCTCCAGTCCGGGTCGCCGGCGATCAACCACGGCACGAACGCCTGCACCGGTCTCAGCGGCTGCACGGTCGGAACGCGTGACTTCTTCGGGAACGCGATCCCGCTCGGCGGCACCTTCGACATCGGCGCGGACGAAGCGCAGTAGCGGAAGCGACACGATGGCTCGGGGCCGCGCGACGGCGGCCCCGAGCCGTCGGTCAACGGGTGCCGATGAGGCCTGCGATGCCGCGCCGGCCCGGCGGAGCGGCGACGCTGTGCCGCGCGACGAGCACGGCCGGCAACAGTCGCGCTCCGGGCTCGAGCGTCGCGACGCCCGTGAGCTGGTCGAGCAGCAGCGATGCCGCGAGCGCGCCGACCTCGTGCATCGGCTGATGGACGGTCGTCAGCGCCGGCTCGACGAAGTCGGCGACCGGAAGGTCGTCGTAGCCGACGACGGAGACATCGTCGGGCACGCGCCGGCGAGCATCGCGCAGCTGACGGATCGCGCCGAGCGCGATGAGGTCGCTGTGTGCAAAGAGCGCGGTGAACGACGCGTTGCGCTCGAGCAGCCGTGCTGCCGCCGCCTGACCGCTCGCAAGGCCCCAGTCGGGTGCGTACTCGACGAGCGCCGGGTCCTCCGCGATGCCGGCCTCGCGCAGCGCGCGGCGGTGACCCTCGAGTCGCGCAGCGGCGGACGGCCACTCGCGCGGCCCGACGATCGTCGCGATCCGGTCGTGACCGTGCTCGAGCAGGTGCCGCGTGGCGTCGTAGCCGCCCTGGTGGTTGTCGACGTCGACGACGGGAAAGCCGGGCAGCTCGCTCGCGCCGACGCCGACGAGCGGCACGCCGGCCTCGCGCGCCGGCAGGAGGTCGTCCGGCGCGAGCGGGACGCTCGGGCGCGCGAGGATCAGGCCCTCGACGCGGCGCTCGAGCATCAGCCGCAGATACCCGCGCTCGTCGTCGTCGGGCTCGACGCTGCCGATCATCAGGTAGTAGCCGCGCCGACGCGCCTCCGCCTCTGCGCCTGCGACCATGCGGGCGAAGAATCCGTCGGAGATGTCGTCGGCCACGACCCCCAGCGAATGCGTGCGATTCGAGAGCAGGCCGCGGGCCATCGGGCTCGGCACGTACCCGAGCTCGCGGATGGCCGCGAGCACGCGCTCGCGCGTGCCGTCGGCGACGTTGGGGTTCAGGTTGATCACCCGCGAGACGGTCTGGTGCGAGACACCGGCCCGCGTGGCGACGTCGCGGATGGTCGCGCGCTTTCCGGAGCCTTGTGTGTGAACGTTCACGTTCTTGACATCATCGCGCACACGCCCATAGGTTAGCGGTGTGACCGATCACAGCCCGAACGGGCCATCCGGTCGCGCCCTCTGGTTCGTCACAGGCAGCCAGCACCTGTACGGCGACGAGACGCTGCGCGCGGTCGACGGGCACGCTCGGGAGATCGTCGCCGCCCTCAACGCTGCGGAGGCGATCCCCGTTCACATCGTGTGCACGCGCGTACTGACGACCGCGGAGGCGATCCGCCGCCTGTGTCTCGACGCGACCGCGAGCGACGAGTGCATCGGCGTGATCGCATGGATGCACACCTTCTCGCCGGCGAAGTCGTGGATCGCGGGCCTCACCGCCCTCCAGAAGCCGTTGCTCCACCTGCACACGCAGTTCAACGACGAGCTGCCGTGGGGCGAGATCGACATGGACTTCATGAACCTCAACCAGTCCGCGCACGGGGACCGCGAGTTCGGTCATCTCGCCATGCGGCTCGGCATCGCGCGGAAGACGGTCGTCGGCCACTGGCGCGATCCGGCCGTCCTGCACAGGGTCGGCGCCTGGGCGCGGGCCGCCCTCGGCTGGCATGCGGCGCAGACGCTGCGCGTGGCGCGGTTCGGCGACAACATGCGCCAGGTCGCCGTGACGGAGGGCGACAAGGTCGAGGCGCAGATCCGCCTGGGGGTCTCGGTCGACGGCTACGGCGTGGGGGAGCTCGTCGACGCCGTCCGCGCGGCACCCGACGCCGCCGTCGACGCGCTGCTCGAGCAGTACGAGCACGCGTACGACCTCGTGCCGGCGCTCCGCGACGGGGGAGACCGGCGGGATGCGCTCCGCGACGCGGCGAGGATCGAGGCGGGCCTGCGCGCGTTCCTCGACGCCGGTAGTTTCGGCGCGTTCACGGACACGTTCGAGGACCTCGGCGAGCTCCCGCAGCTGCCCGGAATCGCGGTGCAGCGGCTGATGGCCGACGGCTACGGATTCGGGGCGGAGGGCGACTGGAAGACGGCAGCGCTTCTCCGCATCGTGAAGACGATGGGCGCCGGCCTCGCCGGGGGCACGTCCTTCATGGAGGACTACACGTACCACCTCGTCCGCGACGGGGCGAAGGTGCTCGGTGCGCACATGCTCGAGGTATGCCCGTCGATCGCCGTGTGCCGGCCGTCGTGCGAGATCCATCCGCTCTCGATCGGCGGCAAGCAGGACCCGGTCAGGCTCGTCTTCACCGCTGCTCCCGGGCCGGCGATCGTCGTCGCCCTGCTCGACGTCGGCGACCGCTTCCGGCTCGTCGCGAACACGATCGAGGTGGTCGCGCCGGACGAGGAGCTGCCGAAGCTGCCCGTCGCCCGCGCCCTGTGGGAGCCCGCGCCCGACCTCGCCACCGCCGCCGAGGCGTGGCTCCTCGCCGGCGGGCCGCACCACACCGTCTTCACGAGCGCGGTCGGCGTCGACGTCCTCGAGGACTTCGCCGAGATCGCGGGCGTGGAGCTGCTCGTGATCGACGAGCGCACGCGCGTTGCGGACTTCCGCAAGGAGCTGCGCTGGAATCAGGCCTACTATTCGCTCGCCGCGCGATGACTCACGCCGACCTTCGCGAACGCGTCTTCGAGGCGAACCGCGAGATCGTTCGCGCCGGCCTCGTGGTCCTGACGTTCGGAAATGCGAGCGGCGTCGACCGTGCGGCAGGCGTGATGGCGATCAAGCCGAGCGGCGTGCCGTACGTCGCGCTCGATCCCGAATCGATCGTGCTCGTCGACGTCGAGACGGGCGCGACGATCGACGGCGAGTACAGGCCGTCGTCGGACACGCCGACGCACCTCGTGCTCTACCGCCGTTTCGCCGCCGTCGGCGGGATCGTGCACACGCACTCGCCGCATGCGACGGCATGGGCGCAGGCCCGGCGGGCGATCCCGTGCCTCGGCACGACGCACGCGGACCACTTCCACGGCCCCATTCCCGTCACGCGGCCGCTCGCGAGCGACGAGATCCGCGGCGAGTACGAGGCGTGCACCGGCGACGTCATCGTCGAGACGCTCGAACGGCTCGAGCTCGACCCGCTCGAGATGCCGGCCGCGCTCGTCGCCTCGCACGGGCCGTTTGCATGGGGCGCCGGCACGGCACAGGCGGTCGAGAACGCGATCGCGCTCGAAGCCGTCGCGGGGATGGCGCTGAACACGGTGCTGCTGGAATCCGCCGCGGCCGGGATCGAGGACGACCTGCTCCAGCGTCACTTCCTCCGCAAGCACGGCACCGGCGCCTACTACGGCCAGCCGTGAAGGCCTGAAGGTGGTGATCGAGCCGTGACGACCTACGCGGTCGGCGTCGACTTCGGCACCGAATCGGGGCGGGCCGTCCTCGTCGACTGCGCCGACGGGCGCGAGCTCGCCACGAGCGTCTACCCGTACCGGAACGGCGTGATCGCAGAACGCCTGCCGGCGCCCGACGAGGACGTCCGGCTCGAGCCCGAGTGGGCGCTCCAGGATCCCGAGGATTACATCCGCACGTTCCAGACGACCGTTCCTGCGCTGCTCGCCGAGACGGGCGTCGAGCCTGCGGGCGTGATCGGCATCGGGATCGACTTCACGTCCTGCACGATGCTGCCGACGCTCGCCGACGGAACGCCGCTCTGCATGGTGGAGGACCTTCGCCGCGAGCCGCACGCGTGGGTCAAGCTCTGGAAGCACCACGCGGCGCAGCCGGAGGCGGATCGCATCAACGAGGTCGCGGCCGACCGGAACGAACCGTGGTTGCTCCGCTACGGCGGCCGCTATTCCTCCGAGTGGTTCTTCTCGAAGGCGTTGCAGATCCTCGACGAGGCGCCGGAGATCTACGAGCGTGCCGACCGGCTGATCGAGGCGGCCGACTGGGTGGTCTGGCAGCTCACGGGCATCGAGACGCGCAACAGCTGCACCGCCGGCTACAAGGCGCTCTGGTCGAAGAGCGACGGCTTCCCGGCGGATGAGTACTTCGCCGCGCTCGACCCGAGGTTCGCGCACGTCGTGGACGAGAAGATGTCGCGGCGACTCGCACCGCTCGGCGCGCGCGCCGGCGGGCTGGGCGAGCAGGCCGCGGGGTGGACGGGCCTCCTTCCGGGGACTGCGGTCGCGGTTGCGAACGTCGACGCGCACGTCTCGGCGCCCGCGGTGACGGTCACCGAGCCGGGAACGCTCGTCGCCATCATGGGCACGAGCATCTGTCACATCGCCCTCGGCGCCGAGCTCGCAGCCGTCGACGGAATGTGCGGCGTCGTCGAGGACGGGGTCGTCCCCGGGCTCTTCGGGTACGAGGCCGGCCAGTCAGCGGTCGGAGACATCTTCGCCTGGTTCGTCGAAGAAGCGGTGCCGCCCCGCTACCACGAGCTTGCGCGCGAGCGCGGCGTCGACGTGCACGAGCTGCTCGAGGCCGAGGCGGCGGAGCTGGAGCCGGGCGAGAGCGGGCTCCTCGCGCTCGACTGGTGGAACGGCAACCGGTCGGTGCTCGTCGACGCCGATCTGCGCGGGCTGCTCGTCGGCATGACGCTCGCGACGCGTGCGCCGGAGATCTACCGTGCGCTGATCGAAGCGACGGCGTTCGGGACGCGCGTGATCGCCGATGCGTTCGAGCGCGGCGGCGTGCCCGTCGACCGCATCGTCGCGTGCGGCGGGCTCCCGGAGCGGAACACGCTGCTGATGCAGATCTACGCCGACGTGACCGGCCGAAGCATCTTCGTCGCCGGCTCGAAGCAGGCGCCTGCGCTCGGTGCGGCGATGTTCGGCGCGGTCGCTGCGGGCGCGGCGCTCGGCGGGTACGACTCGATCGTCGACGCGTCGCGGCGCATGGGACGTCTGAGCGAAACGACGTACGAGCCGAATCCCGCGCACCAGGCGACCTATGACACGCTCTACCAGGAGTACCTGCGCCTGCATGACCTGTTCGGGCGTCACGGCGACGACGTCATGCGCAACCTGAAGCGCATCCAGCGCGAGGCGATCGACCGGATCCCGGCCGAGCGATGACGCCGCCCGTTCAGCTCCGTTCGTACGTCGACGGCTCCTGGCACGGCGGGACGTCGACGCTCGACGACGTCAACCCCGCGCGTCCGAGCGAGGTCGTCGCCGAGGTGCACGCGGCCGACGCCGCGCTCGCCGCCGACGCGGTCCGTGCCGCACGCGACGCGTTCCCCGCGTGGCGCGACACGCCGGCGCCGGCGCGCGGCGAGATCCTCCGCCGCGCGGCCGACCTGCTCGAGCAGCGCGCCGACGAGGTCGGCCGCGACCTCGCGCGCGAGGAGGGGAAGACGGTCGCGGAGGGCGTCGGCGAGACGCGGCGCGCCGTCGCGATCCTCCGCTACTACGCGGGGCAGACGCTCGAGCCGGACGGCGAGACGTATCCGAGCGCGTCGGCCGCGACATTCCTCTACGCGCGCCGCGAGCCGGTGGGCGTCGTCCTCGCGATCACGCCCTGGAACTTCCCGATCGCGATCCCGGCGTGGAAGATCGCGCCCGCGCTCGCGTACGGCAACTGCGTCGTGTGGAAGCCGCCGGAGCTCGTGCCGCTGACCGCGGTGCATCTCGCCCAGGCGCTCGTCGACGCGGGACTGCCGCCGGGTGTGCTGAACGTCGTCCTCGGCCGCAGCTCCGAGATCGGCGAGACGCTGCTCGCGGGCGGCATCGATGCGCTGACCTTCACCGGCTCGAACGAGGTCGGCCGACGCCTGCAGCAGCAGGCGATCGCGCTCGGCGCGAAGGTGCAGCTCGAGCTCGGCGGCAAGAACCCGGCCGTCGTGCTCGCAGACGCCGACCTCGAGGTTGCGGCAGAGCAGGTCGCGCGCGGCGCCTTCCTCTCCGCGGGCCAGAAGTGCACGGCGACGAGTCGCGTGATCGTCGAACGCGCGGTGGCCGAGCAGCTCGCGGAGGGTCTCGTCGAGCGCGCCGCCGGCTGGCGCCTCGGCGACCCGCTCGACCCCGAGACGAAGGTCGGGCCGCTGGCGTCGGCGGCACAGCTCGAGCGTGTCACCGGGTTCCTCGACCTCGCGCGGCGCGAAGGCGGCGAGACGCTCGCGGGCGGCGAAGCGGCGGACGACGACGGCGGCTATTACGTGCGCCCGACCGTGCTCGCCGGACTCGGCCACGACAGCGCGGTCGTGCGCGACGAGATCTTCGGCCCGGTCGCCGTGCTCCTTCCGGTCGATTCGTACGAGGAAGCGGTCACTCTCGCCAACGACACGCCGTTCGGTCTCTCCGCAGCCGTCTTCACCCGCGACCTCGGCCTGGCATTGCGCTTCGCGAAGGACGTGCGCGCCGGCGTCGTGAAGGTGAACCAGGAGAGCGCGGGGCTCGAGCTGCACGTGCCGTTCGGCGGGACGAAGGCGAGCTCGTCCGGCTCGCGCGAGCAGGGCAGGGCCGCGCGCGAGTTCTTCACCGAGTGGAAGACCGTCTACGTCGACGTGCCCGGCTGATGGACACGCGCGACTTCCTCGAGTCGATCGGCCTGCCGCGCGGCGACCTCGGCGACCTCCCGACGTCGGCGAAACGATTCCCGGACGGCGCGCAGTACCGCGTCGAGATCCCGAGCACCGAGGGGCCGCGCTGCCTCGAAGCCGTGCTCGACGAGGCCGAGCGGCTCGACGTGCTCGTGCACCGCGTCTCGCAGGGGAGCGGCGTCTTCCTGCACACCGACGACGAGCTGGACGAGATGGCGCGCCTCGCATCCGGCGCCGGCGTCGAGGTCAGCCTGTTCGCGCGGCCGAACGCCGGCTGGGACACCTCGGCGATGGCGCGGGCGCCGGCGGGCGCGGCCCTCGCCGCGGCGGCGCGCGGACAGGAGCAGGTCGTCGCGTGCCTCGACGACGTCCGCCGCGCCGCGGAGCACGGGTTTCGCAGCGTCCTCGTTGCCGACCTCGGGGTGCTGGCGGCGTTCGGCGCGGCGCGCACGGCCGGCTTCCTGCCGGCGGACATGCAGGCGAAGGTCTCCGTGATGCTCCCGTCCGCGAACCCCGCGTCGGCGCGCGTGCTCGTCGAGCTTGGCGCGAGCACGATCAACGTCCCGACCGATCTGACGCTCGCGCAGCTCGCGGCCATCCGCGCCGCCGTCGACGTCCCGCTCGACGTCTACGTCGAGTCGCCGGACTCACTCGGCGGCTTCCTGCGCCAGCACGAGATCCCGGAGCTCATCCGCGTGTGCGCGCCCGTGTACCTCAAGTTTGGCCTGCGCAACGCGCCGGACATCTATCCGGCCGGCTCGCACCTGGAGCAGCTCGTCGTCGCGCTCGGTCGCGAGCGGGTTCGGCGCGCCCGGCTCGGCCTCGACCTGCTCGCCCGTTCCGGCCTCGATGCGAAGGGCTCCGGGCGGGCGGCCGCCGGCCTGGCGATTCCGATGTGAACGGCCGTCTTGACACATGTGCCGTCACATCAGTAATGTGACCAGTAACACATTCGTCTCGAAGGGAGGTCGAGCGCTCCTGAGCGTCGTGGGGAGCGATCCCAGGATCCGCCTCGGCACTGCCTACTACCCTGAGCAGTGGCCGCGGGAGCGGTGGGCCCTCGACGCGCGGCTCATGGCCGACGCAGGCCTCTCCCTGGTGCGCATGGGCGAGTTCGCGTGGGCGGAGCTGGAGCCGGAGGCGGGCCGCTTCCGGCTCGAGTGGCTCGACGAGGCGATCGGCATCTTCGCCGCCCAGGGCCTCGAGGTCGTGCTCGGGACGCCGACGGCAGCACCGCCGATCTGGCTCGTGCGCGACCATCCCGACGTGCTTCCGCTCGCCGGCGACGGGCGCCGCGTCGGCTTCGGGACGCGCCGGCACTACTGCCCGAACGCCCCGGCGATGCTCGAGGCGACGGACCGCATCGTCACCGCGCTCGGGCGGCGCTTCGGGCCCGACTCCCGCGTCGTCGCCTGGCAGATCGACAACGAGCTGGGCGGGCGCTGCTACTGCGTGCACTGCGCAGCTGCGTTCCGGCTCTGGCTCGAGCGCAGGTACGGGACGATCGACTCGGTCAACGAGGGCTGGGGCACGGCCTTCTGGAGCCAGCGCTACCGGAGCTGGGACGACGTCGATCTGCCCGCGCCCGATCCCGTCCCTCCCGGCGGCTACTCGATGCGCGCGCCGAACCCCGGGCTCGCGCTCGACTTCCGGCGGTTCGTCTCGGACAGTTACCTGAGCTTCCTGCGGCGCCAGACCGAGCTTCTGCGCTCCTTCGCGCCGCCCGAGCAGCGGATCACGCACAACCTCATGGGCTTCGGCTTCCCCGAGATCGACTACGCCGCCCTCGGCGCCGAGCTCGACTTCGTCTCCTGGGATAACTACCCCGTGCTCGGCGAGAGCGCTTCCTGGACTGCGCCGGCGCTGAGCGCGGACGCGATGCGCGGCCTGAAGCCCCACGCGGCGCGTCCTTGGGTCATGGAACAGCAGGTCGGGCCGCTCGGCTGGGAGTACGTGCGAACGTCGCGCCGGGGACAGATGCGGCTGTATGCCTACCAGGCCGTCGGGCACGGGGCCGAGGCGCTCGTCTTCTTCCGCTGGCGGACGCCGCACTTCGGCACCGAGCAGCATTGGCACGGCGTGCTCGATGCGAGCGGCGCCGTCGGCCGGCGGTACGACGAGCTCCGCGAGCTGTCCGCGGAGCTGGCGCGCCTCGACGTTCTCGCAGGCGCCGAGCACCACGCCGATGTGGCCGTGCTGTACGACTACGACTCGCGGTTCGCGCTCCAGGTTCAGCCGGCGCACGCAGCCCTTGCGCACGAAGCGTCGGTGCACCGCTGGTATGCGGCGCTGCGACGGCTCGGGCTCGGCGTCGACGTCGTCCCGCGCGGCGCCGACCTCGCGCAGTACCGGCTCGTCGTCGTGCCGAGCATGCCTATCGTCGACGGCGTCGTCGCCGCCGATCTGACCGCCCACGTCGAATCCGGGGGGACGCTGGTCATCGGCCCTCGCGCCGGCGTCCGGGCTCCGAGCGGTGCCCTCCCCGCTCGGAGCCTTCCGGACCTCCTCGACCGGCTGCTCGGCATCGAGGTCGCGGACTTCGCCGCGTCAGACGAGTCTGCCGTCGTGCACGGCGCCGTCGCCGGAGCGTTCACCGGCTGGTTCGAGGAGCTCGCCGTGCTCGACGCGACGCCCCTCGCGACCTACGTCGACGGCGACTTCGCCGAGGGGACGGCGATCTCCGAGCGCCGGCACGGGCAGGGCGCGGCGGTGTACGTCGGCGGTGTCGGCGACGACGCGGTGCTCGACTCCCTCTTTCGCACGCTGTGCGGGCGCATCGGGCTCGCGCTCTTCGAGCTCCCGCGCGAGATGGAGCTCATCCCGCTGGCACGCGGGGAGGAGCGACTCTTCCTCATCCTCAACCACAGCGACCGCGAGCAGCGCGTGGGGCTGTCCGACGGAAGCATGCGCGACCTGATCGGCGGCGGCGCCGGCGACCGGTTCCTCGTCCCGAAGTTCGACGTCGTGCTCCTCCAGGGCGAGCCGGCCCGCCTGCTGTCCCTCGCCGGCGAAGAGGGCGTCGAGGCAGCCGTCTGATCCGCGCGTCAGTCCGCGAGGTCGAGCGCGGCTCCGGCCGGGAGGACGCGCACGCCGTTCAGGCCCGTGAGCCGCTCGAGCAGTTGCTCGAGCGTCGAGGACGAGAGCGGTCCCCACCCCTCGCCGTCGAGGCCGTGGACGTTGTAACAGAGCCATCCGGAGGGACGGCCGAGCAGGTCGTCGACGAGCGCCAGCAGGTGGTCGTCGCACGGGCCGGGGCCGAAGCTCGTGCAGCAGATCTTCGTCTGCGCGGGACGCGGCAGCGGCATGATCGGATCGCCGGCGGTGCGGAACGCGCGCACGACGCTCGGGAGCCAGGCCTCGAGCTCGGGCGTGGAGGCGTTGTACGGGAACGCGAACACGCTGCGCGTCGCCTCGAATCCGTCGAGCTCGCGCGCGAACGTCTCCAGGCACGCCTCGATCAGCCGTGTCGCGTCGGTGAACGGCAACGCCGACTTGTCGGCGTGCTCGTACCCGTGCGGCATGATCTCGTGCCCGCGCGCGCAGAGCTCGTTCCAGAGGGCGAAGTCGCCCTTCGGCCAGCGGGTGTGCCACGACTCCTCGGGCTTGCCGAGGTGCCCCCGGGCGACGACGTTGAGCGGCGCAGCGAGCCCGAAGCGTTCGAAGATCTCCGCCGTGCGCGTCGAGGAACGGGCGAAACCGTCGTCGAAGCTGAGCGTGACGACGTGCGTGAAATCGCCTTGACAGCCTTTTCCCACCTTAGTAATGTGACCAGTCACACAGCCTGAGTCAAGCGGACAGTCGGCGGGCTCGACGCAAGGAGGGCATAGGCGCACAGGAGCAGGTGGAGGGAACGGTTCGACGTCGGAACTGGACCGACGGACGCGTCTTGACGGAACGAGTCACACGAGCGACGCTCGACACGGAAAGGACTGGGAATGTCAGGAGCACTCGAAGACACACGCTTCTCACGTCGTAGCTTCCTGGGCAGAGGTGCGGTCGGCGTCGGTGCCGCCGCGGCAGGGTCGCTCTTCGGGCCCGAGCTTGCCCGGGCGGTCCCGCGGCGACGGCTCTCGACCACGGCGGTCACCGTCATGGACAACGGCGAGTTCACCGACGCCTACATCAAGGACTTCGAGAGCAAGAACCCCAACATCAGCATCAACAGGATCCAGTTCGACCCGGCGAAGTTCCAGGCGTTGATGGCCGCCGGAACGCCGCCCGACCTCTGGCGCACACAGGCTGCGCTCGTCCCGCAGTGGGCGAAGCGGGGCCAGCTTCTGCCGCTCGACAAGTACTTCGCGCAGAGCGACCTCATCCACGTCGGCGACCTGCTCCCCGCAAGCAACTACTACCGCTGGGACGGCAAGCACATCGGCAAGGGGCCGCGCTACGGCATGGTGAAGGACTGGTCCCCGGACGAGACCGTCTTCATCAACCTCGACTACCTGAAGGGCGTCAAGGGCGCCGAGATCCCGGGCCCGACCGACAAGTGGACCTACGACGATCTCTGGACGCTCGCGTCGAAGATCAAGAAGGCGAAGAAGCCGCACTGGACGCTCGACGTCGCCAATGCCTACACCTGGATCGACCGGCAGATCATGGCGATGCTCGCGGCGAAGGGGAAGACCCTCTACCCGTCCGACTTCTCCCACATCAACATCACGAACAGCCCGGAAGCGATCAAGGTCATCTCGTACCTCTTCAAGTACGCGCAGGCCAAGATGGACCTCGGCCCGGAGAACCCGAATCCGGACGGATGGTCCGGCCCGGGCTTCGTGGCCCCGAAGGGCACCGTCGCGATGACGCAATACGGATACTGGTTCGGCGGCGACCTGATCGGCAACGCCGCGGCGACGAAGCGGTCGCGCATGCTGCCGGCGCCGATCTGGGACGGAGGGAAGAAGGTCGATCCGACGATCACGGCCACCGGCTTCGTGATCTCCGGACAGACCAAGAACGCGGATGCAGCCTGGGCCGTGTTCGAGTACTACATGGGCGGCTTCCCGGCCCGCGACCGGGCTGGGCAGGGTTGGGGCGTGCCGGCGCAGAGGTCGCTGTTCGACCGGCTGCCGTCGACGAACCCGTTCCAGAAGAACAACAACAAGGTGCTTCTGCACGAGCTGCCGGTCTCCAACGTCATCCTCCAGTTCAACCCCAACCTCGTCGGCCTCGGCGACACGACCGCAGTTGCGGCCGCGTACCTGAAGTACCTGCCGGACGCCGTCAAGGGGAAGCAGTCGTTCAAGAGCTTCCTCAAGAACATCCAGAACGACTCGAACCGCGCAATCCAGCAAGGCGCGAACGGATAGCGAGCAGTCGACGAATCGTGGCGACCGAGGCGAATGCAAGGTCTGCGGTCGTAACCCGCAAACCGCGAAGGCGAGCGTCGTTCCGGCGACGGGAGACGCTCGCCTTCTACGGCTTCGTCTCGCCCTGGCTGCTCGGCTTCATCTTCCTCGGCCTGCTTCCGATCATCGCAGGCTTCCTCATCTCGCTCTCGAACTTCAACGGCCTCAATCTCCGCGGGTACACGGTGGGCGGCGTGCACTACCGCGGCGCCCACTACATCGGGTTCGGGAAATACGTTCGCGCGATCCACGACCCGTACTTCTGGCACTCGCTCGAGACGACCGGCAAGATCGCGCTGATCGTGATCCCGCTCGGGATCGTGGTGCAGATCGCACTCGCGCTGCTGCTCAACTCGGGCGTCAAGATGCTCGGCTTCTGGCGGACGATGTTCTTCCTGCCGTTCGTCATCCCCGTCGTCGCCAAGGCGTTCATGTGGAAGGCGATCACCGACCAGGACGGCGGCCTGCTGAACCGGATCATCGGCTTCGCCGGCGGCTCGAGGCACATCGACTGGCTCAACGGGCACCCGACCTCGCTGCTCATCATGTTCCTCGTCTGGGGCGGCGCCGGGCTCGGGATGCTGATCTTCCTCGCCGGGATGAAGTCGATCCCGGAGGAGCTCTACGAGGCGGCGAGGATCGACGGAGCGGGCAGGATCCGGTCCTTCCGCTCGATCACGCTGCCGTTGCTGACTCCCGTCCTGATGTTCCAGGTCGTCACCGGCATGATCGTCGTCTCGAGCATGTTCCAGGAGCCGCTCCTGCTCTCGCCGAACATGCAGGCGGGCCTCGGCACGTACGTCCCCACGGGAACGCACGTCTTCAACATCGAGGCGCTCCAGCAGATCATGGTCACCGGCGACTGGGGCTACGGGGCGGCCGAGATCTGGCTCTTCGTCCCCATCCTGCTCCTGATCACGGCGATCATCTTCTTCAGCGGCAAGCTCTGGGTCTACTCGGGAAGCGAGCAGTACAAGTGAGCGCCGCCGCAGCGGGGAGACGCCGGCGCGCGCGTCGCCGCCGGCGGCGCACGCCGGCCTGGTGGCTCGGCAACCTGTTGCTGTACGTGACCGTCGTGGGCCTCGCCGTCATCTTCGTCGGCCCCGTCGTCTGGGGCTTCCTCGGCTCGCTGCGTCCCATCTCGTCCGGCATCGGCGGGCCGATCATCGAGCACCCCTTGCAGTGGCACAACTACGCGCGCGCCTGGCACTACCCCGATGTGAACTTCCCGCACTATCTGAAGAACACGGTCTTCCTGACGGCGCTCGCGACGATTCCGATCGTGCTCACGAGCGCGCTCGCCGGCTTCGGTTTCGCGCGTCACCGCGCGAGAGGCCGGAACCAGCTGTTCCTGCTCATGATCGCGACGACGTTCATCCCGTTCGCCGTCACGTTCCTCATGACGTACTTCCTCTTCCTCCAGATCCACCTGATCAACACGTACTGGCCGTGGCTTCTCTGGGGGCTCAGCGGAAACGCCGGCATGATCTTCCTCTTCCGCCAGTTCTACATGAACTTCCCGAGCGAGCTCGACGACGCTGCGTCGATCGACGGTTGCGGCAGGCTGCGGACGTTCATCCAGGTCTACCTGCCGAACTCGACGTCGATCCTCGCCGTCGCCGCGGTGATCATGGGCGTCGGCTGGTGGGGCGACTACATCTGGGCGCAGCTCCTGCTCAACGACACGCAGACGACGCTGGCGCCGAAGCTCGCATCCGGCTACTCCTTGAACCCGGGCGGGCAGTCGATCGCGTCGATTCCGCTGACGCTCGCCGGCGCGATGCTCTACACCATCCCTCCGCTGGTCTTCTTCTTCCTCATGCAGAAGAAGCTCGCCCGCGGCATCGTCACGACGGGAGTGAAAGGTTGAGCGAACAGTGAGCGGCATCGACCTCGAAGACATCCTCAAGGAGTTCCCGAACGGCGTCCGTGCGGTGGACGGCGTGAGCCTGACGATCGAGGACGGCGAGTTCGTCGTGCTCGTCGGGCCGTCCGGCTGCGGGAAGACGACCCTTCTGCGGTGCATCGCCGGCCTCGAAGAGGTCACCGACGGCGTCGTCACGATCGGAGATCGCGACGTCACGGATGTCGCCCCGAAAGATCGAGACATCGCGATGGTGTTCCAGAACTACGCGCTCTATCCGCACATGACCGTGCGCAAGAACATCGCGTTCGGGCTCTCGGTGCGCGGCACGCCCCGTGCCGAGATTGCGCGGCGCGTCGCGGAGGCGGCCCGCCTGCTCGGGCTGGAAGAGCTGCTCGACCGCCGTCCCCTCGCGCTTTCGGGCGGTCAGCGTCAACGCGTGGCGATGGGGAGGGCGATCGCGCGCCGGCCGGCGGTCTACCTGATGGACGAGCCGCTGTCGAACCTCGACGCGAAGCTGCGCGTGCGCGTTCGCGCCGACCTCGCCCGTCTGCACGAGCAGCTCGGCGTGACCACGGTGTACGTCACACACGACCAGGTCGAGGCGATGACCCTCGCCGGCCGCGCCGCGGTCATGAACGGCGGCAAGATCCAGCAGGTCGACACGCCGCAGACCCTGTACTGGTCGCCGGTGAACCTGTTCGTCGCCGCGTTCATCGGCTCACCGTCGATGAACCTCGTTCAGGCCGTCGTCGGGGACGGCGCCCTGCGGTTCGGCGGGTTCTCCTTCCCGCTCGCGGAGCTCGGAGACGACGCACGGAAGCTTCCGGCGCGCGTCACCGTCGGCTTCCGCCCGGAGCACCTGACCGAGCTGCACGGCGAACAGGCTGCGCCGTGGTGGATCGAGGCCGAGGTCTCGGTGGTCGAGAATCTCGGCGCGGAGACGCTCGTCTTCTTCCCTCTCGACGTCAAGGCCGTCGAGGCGGAGGAGCTCGTCGCCGTGCGCTCGGGGGAGGAGCAGGCCGGGCTCATGGCCGCGAACGGCGGCGCCGTCCTGGCCGCGCGGCTCGGC
>DASUIG010000008.1:0-28248 GCA_036273155.1 Gaiellaceae bacterium
GTCGCCGGTCGCATCCGGGCCGGATCGATCCTCGTGCTTCCCGTGCACCTGGACGACGCCGTGGCGACGCTCGAGCTGTACCGCACCGGGCCGTTCTCGCCGTCGGAGGAGCTCGCGGCTGAGCTCGCGGCCGGTCACGTCGCCCTCGTTCTCCGAGCCTTCGCCGCTCCGGCCGCGGACGCCCCCACCGCGCGCCAGGCGCTCGACCTCGCCGGCGAGGCCCTTGCGGCCGCGCTCCACGAGACCGCGCCGGCGGCGGAGGTCGTCAGGCTCGCGGCCGGCGTCGTCGGCGCGCCCGTCGCGCTGCTGTGGCAGCGGGGCGAGGACGACTCGCTCGAGCTTGTCGGCTCGCACGGCCTCGACCCGGCGGCGGGGCTCGGCGACGCGGCGCAGGTGGCCGCGGCCGCGCTCGAGGGCGGCGGGTCGATCCGCGCGATTGCCTCGGAACGCCTGCCGGACAACTGCGGCGTGTCGACGACGCTGGCGCTCGGCGAGCCGCCCGTCGGCTTCCTCCAGCTGCTCTTCGCCACGGGTGCGCAGCCCGGCGCCGACCAGCTCGGCCGGCTCACCATCTTCGGCGTCCGCGCGGCGCACGTGCTTCGCTCCGGCGCACGCGTCCGCGAGCTCGAGCTGGAGCTCGAGCAGTCGCGCGCGCTGCTCGCCGTCGTGGGACAGGCGACGGCCGAGCTCTCTCTGACGCACACGCTCGAAACGGCCGTTGCGCGCATCGCGGAGCTGCTCCTGGTGGAACGGGTGGCGGTCTACCTGCGGGTCGCCGGCGACCGGCTCTCACCCGCGGCCGGATATGGGCTCACCGGCCCGCACACGCGCGTCGCGGAACGGCTGCTCGAGCTCGGCATCGGCCCTGCCCGGCGCCGCCGGCCACTCGTCGAGGTGTCGGACACCGACGCCGACGTCCGTCTCGGGGACGCGCGCGACGCTGCACGCGAAGCCGGCATCGACGCGGCGCTCGGCGTCCCGTTGCTCGTCCGCGGCGAGGTCATCGGCCTGCTCGCCGTCTACCCGGATCGCGGGCGCGCGGTCAGCGAGAGCGAGTCCGCGCTGCTCGCCGCGCTCGCGTCGCAGCTCGCCGTCGCCGTCCAGAACGCACAACTGCACGAGCGAACGTCGGAGCTCTCCGCGCAGCGCGAGGCTGCGCTCGCCTCCGAGCGCGAAGCGGCGCGCAGGCTCGGAGCGCTGTACGAGATCTCGCGCTCGTTCGCGCAGAGCCTGTCGCTCGAGGCGACGCTCGAGGCGCTCGCGCGCACCGTGGTCGATGTGCTCGACGTCGACGCCGCCGTCATTCGCATGCCCGATGCGCGGCGCGAGCAGCTCGAGCCCCGCGCGCTCCACGTCAAGGATTCGAACCTCGCCGCTGCGGTCCGCGCGGTGCTCTACCGGCCGCAGCCGTTCGGCGCGACCGCCGTCCAGCGCCTGTTCCGCGAGGCGACGCCCGTCCGGCTGCGGCGGCGGGCGGCGAACGACCTGCTCGACCCGTTCCTGGAGAAGGGCTGGACGGGCGCGATGGTTCCCGTCGCGACGCCGGCGGAGGTCATCGCCTCGCTCGGCGTCTTCTCCTTCCGGCCCGGAAGCCCGATCAGCGCGGCCACTCTCGACGCGGCGCTCGCCATCGCCGGCCAGGCCGCGCTCGCGATCGACAACGCCCGCCTGTATCAGCAGCAGAAGGAGTTCGCGGACACGATGCAGCGGTCGCTGCTGCCGCGATCGCGTCCGGCGACCGCGGGCCTCGAGGTCGGCGAGCTGTACGAGTCGTCCGCCCGCGTCGACGTCGGCGGCGACATCTACGACTTCGTCACGCTCGACGATGGGCGGCTCGCGGTCGTGCTCGGCGACGTCACCGGCCACGGCGTCGAGGCGACCGCGGACATGGCGATGGCGAAGTTCGTCTTCCGCTCGCTCGCGCGCGAGCACCCCGAGCCGGGCGACTTCCTCGCCGCCGCGAACGACGTCATCGTCGACGAGATCGCCACCGGCAAGTTCATCACGATGGCCTACCTCGCCATCGACGGCGAGCGCGGCGAGGTGGCGTGCGCGAGCGCCGGCCACCCGCCGCCGCGCGTGCTTCTCCCGGACGGGAGCGTCCACGGCCTCGAATCCCGCGGGCTCGCGCTCGGGATCGAGCAGGGGCAGCGCTACGACGAGATCCGCGCCGAGCTTCCGCGGGGCGCGAGCATCGTCGTCTACACCGACGGTGTCATCGAGGCGCGGCGGCATCAGGAGCTGTACGGGGTCGAGCGGCTCGACGCGCTGCTGCGGGGCCATCGCGAGCTGGCCCCGGCGGTGCTCGCGACCGCCGTCGCGCAGGACGCGCGCGCATTCGCGGGCGGGGAGCTCGCCGACGATCTGGCCGTCGTCGTCATCCGCCGTACCTGAGCGCCCGGGGCTACCCTTTTCGGGCTGTGGGTCGCGTCGTCCTTCTCGTTTCGCTCTCGCTGGCGTTTGCCGCGGCGCCGGCGCTCGCGGACACGCCGCCTGCGCCGGCAACGGTTCCCGACGGGGTCGTCCTCGGCGGCGTTTCCGTCGGCGGCCTGACCTCCGACGCCGCCACCGCCGCCGTTCTCCAGTGGTACTCCCGGCCGGTCGTCCTGAAGATCGGGCGGACGAAGGTCACCGTGTCGCCGGCCGCGCTCGGCGCGAAGATCTGGGCCGACACGGCGGTGGCGAAGGCGCTGACGGTCGCGCCCGGCACGACGCTCGGCTTCCGCGCGGTGTTCAGCCGCACGCGCGTCGCCGCCTACGTTGCGCAGGTCTCGCGCCGGTTCGACCGTGATCCCAGCTCGGCGCGGCTGCTGCTGAAGAACTTCCGCCCGGTCGTGAGGCCGTCGCAGACCGGCCTGCGCATCGAGCGGGGCGCGACGGTCGCCCTCCTCGCGGGCGAGCTCGCGCAAGGCACGCGGGCGCCGATCCGCGTTCCCGCGAAGAAGCTCGCGCCGCAGGCGGCGAGCATCGGGCCGGTCATCGTCATCCGCCGCGGCTCCAATCTCCTGACCCTCTACCGCGGCGACCGGTACGTGCGCCAGTTCCACGTCGCGACCGGGCAGTCGATCTACCCGACGCCGCTAGGCGACTTCCACATCGTCGTCAGGTGGAAGAACCCGACGTGGTACCCGCCGACCCAGGACGCGTGGGCGAAGGGGCTGAAGCCGGTGCCGCCGGGCCCGAACAACCCGCTCGGCACGCGCTGGATGGGGCTCGACGCTCCCGGCGTCGGCATCCACGGCACGGACGAGCCGGCGTCGATCGGCTACTCGGAGTCGCACGGCTGCATCCGCATGCTCGTGCCGGACGCGGAGTGGCTGTTCGACCACGTCACGGTCGGGACCCCCGTCTTCATCGTGGCGTCGTGACCCGGACGCTGAAGCTCTCCGGTCAGGCGCTGGCGCTGGGAGCCGTCGCCACGTTGCTCGTCCTGCTCGTGTGGCGGCTGACGCATCAGACGCATCCGCCGAAGATCGGCGGGCCTGCGCCGAACTTCACGGCAAGCCGGGTGGACACATCCGGCAAGCTCGAGCTCAGGTCGCTCCGCGGCAAGCCGGTCGTCATCAACTTCTGGGCGTCGTGGTGCGTGCCGTGCAAAGGGGAAGCGAAGCTGCTGGAACAGGCGTGGAACCGCTACAAGAGCAAGGGCGTCGTGTTCGTCGGCGTCGACTACACCGACGTGACGAGCGACGCGCGCACGTTCATGTCGCATCACGGAGTCACGTATCCGATCGTGCAAGACGGCTCCGGCAAGATCGGCGAGAAGTACGGACTGACCGGCGTCCCGGAGACGTACTTCGTCGACCGGAACGGTCGCCTCGTCGGCACGCACGTGGTCGGCACGATCACGAATCAAGTCGCGGCCTTCGAGCGCGGCGTTCAGGCGGCGCTCGAGCAGTGATCGTCAATGTCCTCGCCGTGACGGCCGCGGCGCTCGCGCTCGCCGGCCCGGCAGCGGCGTGCGCGCACCCGAAGACGTCGCTGTCGTACCTCGAGGGCCAGATCATGTGCCCGACCTGCCACACGACGCTCGACATGTCGGAGGCGCCGGCTGCGCAAGAGATCAAGGCGCAGATCGCGAAGCGGATCGCGCAGTGCTGGAGCGCCAAGCAGATCGAGGACGAGCTCGTCGGCAACTTCGGGCAGGGCATCCTCGCGGCGCCTCCGCACAAGGGCTTCGACCTCCTCGCCTGGTGGCTCCCGCTGGGCGGCGTCCTCGGCGGCGCGCTGCTGCTCGGAGTCGGCGTCTGGCGCTGGAGCCGGACGCGCGAGCCCGAGCCGCCCGAGCCCGAAGGGGAGAGCGACCCCGAGACCGAGCGGCGTCTCGACGAGCTGCTCGCGCGCCTCGACTGATGGGCGTCCGCCTCGTCGTCGCCTTCGTCGCGGGGTATGCGTCCGTCGTCACGCCGTGCGTGCTCCCGCTCGTGCCGGGCTACCTCTCCGCCGTGTCCGGCGTCGACCCGGACGAGCTCGGCCGCTCCGGCGGCGCGCGCCGCATCGCGGTCGCGAGCATCCCGTTCATCCTCGGCTTCACGCTCGTCTTCGTCGCAGTGGGCGCGGGCGCCGCCGCGGTCTCGAACGTCATCACGCCGAGCGCACAGGCGGACGTCGCCGGCTTCGTCCTCGTCGTGCTCGGGCTCGCCTTCGTCGGACTGCTGCCCGTGCCGGAGCGCGTGATCGCCCCGGGCCTCATCGTCGGCGCGCGCAAGCGCGGGTCGCGCGCGCTCCTCGGCGGAGCGTTCGCCGTGTGCGCCGCTCCCTGCATCGGGACGGTGCTTGCGGCCGTGCTCGTGCTCGCGAGCGACACGGGGGCCGTGCTCCGCGGAGCCGCGCTGCTCGCCGTGTACGCGCTCGGCCTCGGGGCCGCGTTCCTCACCGCCGGGCTCGCCTTCGGCCGCGCGATGTCGGCGTTCCGCTGGATCCGAAACCGCTACACGATCATCCAGATGGCGAGCGGCGTCACGCTCGTCGCGCTCGGGCTCCTGCTCTTCTTCCACCGCGACTGGTGGCTGCACGTGGCCGTGAACCGGGCGCTAGATGCCCTCGGGATCACGTCCCCGTAGATCGAGGGTCTCCCGCAGCTCCTTCAGCTGAGCTCGCAGCGCGGCCACGTCGACGCCGCGGTGGGCCGGCTCGTACGCCTCCAGCCGCCGGAGCGCCTTCTCCAGCTGACGCTCCGTTGCCACGGTTTTGCCCCGTCCGGCCTGGTACCAGGCGACTGCGACGTGGACGAGCCCCTGGTAGAAGTCGCGCTCTTCGGCGGGCGCCGCGCGCCACACGAGCTCGAGCTCCTCGTGGGCCTCGAAGTACCGCCCCGCCCGGATGTGCTCGAGCCCCGTGTTGTACGGGTCGCCCATTCCCCTCTAACCTTGTCACGTGGCCACGATCCTGCTCTGTGGGGTCGATCTCTTCTTTCGCGGAAAGCTCGAGGCGCTCTTGCCCGGGCATCGCCTGATCACGGTCGATCACACGGAGGATCCGGACCTTGTCATCTGCGACATCGCGCGGATCGATCCGGCGGAGGTGGCCGACACGTATCCGGACATCCCGATCCTCGGCTACACCAACCACACCGACACGTCCGGCCTGCGCGCGGCGCACGCGGCCGGCTTCGACCAGGTGCTCGCCAAGTCCGCGTTGGTCGAGCGCGCGCAGGAGGTCGTCGCGGAGCTCCTGCCGAGTTAGCCGGTTCTCCCGGTGTCGCCGCGGGTGCGTCCTCTAAAGTTGGTGCCGTGACCTACATCATCGCCGAGCCCTGCATCGACATCAAAGACCTTTCCTGCGTCGACGTCTGCCCGGTGGACTGCATCCACCAGGCGGACCGGATCCTCGTCATCGATCCCGAGGAATGCATCGACTGCGGCGCGTGCGAACCGGAGTGCCCGGTGGAGGCGATCTTCCCGGAGGACGCGCTCCCCGATAAGTGGAACGCGTTCGTCGAGATCAACTACGCATACAGCAAGGGCATGGGCGTCGTGAACGAGCTCACCGAGAAGTACGCGGTCGAGAACGACGTCCACAACGAGCCCATCGAGTAACCGCGATCTGCCGCGTCGCGTTTCTCCTGCAAAGGAGGAGATGCGTATGCCTCAGCAGGCGTGGTCCAACAAGCGCGAGCGGCAGTACGGGCACATCAAGGAGGGCGAGCGCAAGCGCGGCGTCTCGACGAAGCGGGCGAAGGAGATCGCGGCCCGCACCGTCAACAAGGAGCGCGCGCGCAGCGGTGAGGCGAGGGAGTCGTCGAGGCTCTCGCGCACCGATATGTCGTCGGGCCGCCGCGGCGGGAAGCGCTCGGGCGCGAGCGGGCCGCGCGGGCGGACGAAGGAGCAGCTCTACAACGAGGCGAAGCGGATGAACATCAGCGGCCGCTCGCGCATGAACAAGCAGCAGTTGCAGCGCGCCGTAGACCGGCGCAAATAACTTACGCTGCCGGGATGAAGCCGAAGACGCTCGACCACGTCGCGTATTGGCTCGCGGACCGGGACGCGATCGCCGACTTCGCGATCGCGGAGCTCGGCATGCACGTCATCGACCGCACCGACGCGTTCACGCTCATCGGCTCGGACGCGCGCCGCGGGAAGCTGACGCTGTTCGCCGCCGAGGCGCCGCGCGAGCGCGGCGCGCTCAAGCACGTCGCGCTGCGCGTCTCCCGGCTCGAAGACGGGGAGCGGTGGTTCGATCTGGCCGAGGGCGTCCGCCTCGGCGTCGTCGAGGCGCCGACTGACGTCGAGTACGACCTCGACCATGTTGCGCTCTACTCCGCCCATCCCCAGGCGGCAGTGGCCGACTACGTCGCGCTCGGATTCGAGGCCGCGCGGCCCGGCCCGTCCGGCGCGCCGCGCGTCGAGGTCGGCGGCGCCTGGGTCGAGTTCCATCCCGGCGAGCCGGGCAATCCGGAGCGGCCGCTCCTGAACCACATCGCGGTGCTCGTCGACTCCGCGGAGGAGCACATCGCGGAGGCGAACGACCTCGGCGTCGAGATCGACGACGTCGTCGACGCGCCGAACACGTACGCGGTCTTCCTGCGCGGGCCGGAGAACGTGCGCATCGAGTACGTCGAGCACAAGCCGACGTTCTCGCTGACGTAGTGCTGATCGCGGGAGCCGGCATGGCCGGGCTCGTCGCCGCCGCACGCGCGCGCGAGCTCGGGCTCGATCCGGTCGTCATCGACAAGGGGACACGTGTGGGCGGGTCGATGCTGCTCTCGAGCGGGGTCGTGTGGCGTCATCTCCGGTGGGAGGACTTCCGCGCCGAGTGCCCCGGCGGCGACGAGGCGCTGCAGCGGCTCGTGTGGGAGCGGCTCGACGACGCGCTCGCCTGGCTCGTCTCCCTCGGCGCCGAGCCGGTGTGGGAGGACACGGAGAACCCGCGCACGACGGGCAAGCGCTTCGACCCGCTCGCGCTCGCGGAGCTGCTCTCGGCCCGCGCGGACGTGCGCCTCCAGACCGAGCTCGCCGCCGACGCCGAGCCGCCGGTCGTGCTCGCCACGGGCGGCTTCGGCCGCCGGCTCGCCGGGGAGCGCGGCCTGCTCCTCCGCGCGAATCCGTGGAGTGCCGGCGACGCGCTCGACTGGGGGCTCGCCCGCGGCGCAACGGTGACCGCGGGCATGGGGGAGTTCTACGGGCGCGCGATGCCGGCGCGGCCGGCGCGCATCCGCGAGGAGGACTTCGTCCGGCTCGCGCAGCTGTACGGAAGCGAGGCGCGCGTCCTCACCGACGAGGGCCGAGACATCACGCCGCGCAAGGTGGCGTGGCACGAGAACGATCTCGCACAGCTCATCGGCCCGAGCGCGTGGTACGTCGTCGAGCGGACGAACGACCGCGTCGAGGCCGCGCGCGCGGCCGGCGGGACGGTCCTTGCCCGCGACGACGGGCGGCTGGCGGTACACGTTTCGGCGGGTGTCACGCACACGATCGGCGGTCTACGCGTGGACGAGCGTGCGCGGGTCGTCGGGCTCGACGGAGTGTGGGCGGCGGGCGTCGACGCCGGCGGAGTCGCGACGGGCGGCTATTCGAGCGGTCTCGCGCAGGCGCTCGTCCTCGGCCTCGCGGCCGCGGAAGACGCGGCCCAATAAAACAGAGGCCGGTACCAGCTACGGATACAGAAGTGTCGCGATACCGTCACGACCGGCGTAGCGGCGCGGCCGATCTCGTCACACTCTCGTTGGGGTAACTGTTACCGGCCTTTGGCCGCGGAAGCCTCAGCGCGTCATGGCTGCACGAGGTACGCGCACACGCGGCGGTCTCCCGGGAGCGGCGAGGGCGCGACCTTCGTCACGCGCAGATGCCGGCCGTCGTGCTCGACCTCGGCGCCGAGCTCCGGCGCATCGCCGGGCTCCTCGCGGAGCTCGTAGCCGGACGTCTTCCAGACGAAGAGAAGGTGCCCTTCCGCCATCGCGGCGCGGATCCTACTCGCCGCGCGGATAGGTCGGAAGGACGAGCCGCATCGTTGTCCCCACGTCGGCCCGGTCGACGTGCATCGCGGCGCCGAGCGTCCGTGCCCGCTCCCTCAGCACCTCGAGCGAGCGGCGGCGCCTTTCGCCGGGGGCGTCGTCGAAGATCTCGATCTCGAGCCCGCCTTCGTCCGCGGCCGGCCGAACGCGCACGGCGAACACCGTCGGCGGACCGCGGCGGATGGCGCCCTCGAGAGCCTCGCGCACGATCGCGTAGAGCGCTGCCTGGGTGCGCTCGCTGAGCGTCTCGGCCGCAACCGCGTCGACCTCCATCGCGATGCCGTTCGCCGCGGCGCGGTCGTCGCCGAGCGCCTGGAGCGCCATGCCGAGCCCGTGGTCGCGCAAGATGACCGGCTCGAGGTTGAACGACAGGTTGCGGAGCTCGCCGATCGTCGTCCGCGTCCGGCTGAGCGCCTTGTCGAGCACCTCGCCCGCCTGCTCCGACTCGCCGCGCTGGAGGAAGTTGACCGCTGCGTCGAGCATGAGTGCAACACCGGCGAGGGACTGCACCGGACCGTCGTGGAGGAAGAGCGCGATCCGGCGCCGCTCGTCCTGCTCCGCGGCGAGGATCTCGTCAGTTGGATCGTGCCGCGAGGGCTCGTCGCCCGGCACGGGGGGCACTAGTCGATGATCGCTTCCCGCAGCGCGATCGCGACCGCGTGCGTGCGCGTGTCCGCCTCGAGCTTGGCGAGGATGTGGCGCACGTGGCTCTTCACCGTTTCCTGGCTGATGAAGAGCTTCGTCGCGACGTCGGCGTTCGACATGCCGTCGGCGAGGAGCTGCAGGATCTCGCGCTCCCGCGTGGTCAGCATCTCCTCCTTGTCCTTGCCAGAGAGGAACGCCGGCATGAGCGCCGGGTCGACGTAGCCCTCGCCGTCGGCGACCTTCTCGATCGCGCGCACGAGCGTCTCGTGCGGAGCCTCCTTGAGGATGTAGCCCTTCGCGCCGGAATCGAGCCCGCGGCTGAGCAGGCTGCGCTCGCTGTACGCGGTGAAGATGAGGACGGCGACGCTGGGATCCTGCGCGGTGAGCAGCTTCGTCGCCTCGAGGCCGTCCATGCCCGGCATCCGCACGTCCATGATCACGACGTTCGGCCGCCTGCGCTCGGCGAGCGCGACGGCGCTCTCGCCGTCCGCGGCCTCGCCGATGACGCGGACGCGGGGCGCGCGGGAGAGCGACAGGCGCAGGCCTTCGCGCACGACTTCGTGGTCGTCGACGATGAGAACGGTGATCTCGGAGTCGGCCATCGCGGGAAGCCGATTGTATGCCTGCCTTCCGACGACTAGGTACAACTCCGGCCTCGTGGCCGACTGGGTGACCATCTCAGCGCTCGCGACCGCGGGCGGCACGCTCGTCCTGGCCGGGACGACGTACGCGTCCGTGCGGTCCGCGAACCGGGCCGCGCGCGTCGCCGAGACCTCGCTCCTGGCCGGGCTCCGGCCGCTGCTCATGCAGTCGGCGCCGGACGACCGGACGCTGGACGCCGGCTTCATGGACAGCGTCACCGTCAGCGTGCCGGGAGGCGGCGCCGGGGTGGAGATCGTGGACGGCCGCGTGTACCTCGCCATCTCGCTCCGCAACGTCGGCCCCGGCATCGGCGTCCTGCACGGCGGCCACGTCTACTCGGGCCGGCGCATGGCGAGCGACGAGCGTGCCCCGCTCGAGGAGTTCCGCATGCTCAGCCGAGACCTCTACATCCCGCCCGGAAAGATCGGCTTCTGGCAGGTCGCCTACCGCGAGGAGGACGCAGGACGCGAGGAACTCCTCGAGGCGGTCCGGGCCGGACGGTTCACCATCGATCTGCTGTACGGCGACTACGAGGGTGGGCAGCGGGTCGTCTCGCGCTTCGGCGTCTTCCGCGAGGGCGATACCTGGACGCTGAGCGTCGTCCGGCACTGGCAGATCGACCGCCCGAACCCACGTTGAGCTCGCTGCTGCTCGTCGTCGGCGACGCGTCGCCGGAGACGATTCGGCAGTCGCTCGCGGGCGGTCCGGCGCGGGTGCACGTCGTCGCTCCGACCGTCGTCGGCGCGCTCGACTGGCTCTCGAATGCAGAAGGCGACGCGCGGCTGCGCGCAGAGGTGCGCGGCCTCGAGGCGGAGCGCGCGCTCGAGGGGCTCGTGCCGGTGACCAGCGCGGCGGGTGAGGTCGATCCCGTGCAGGCGGTCGCCGATGCGCTGTCCGAGTTTCCCGCGACCGAGATCCTCGTCGCCGGCGCGTCCGCCGATCTCGACCTCGAGCGCGCGCTCGCCGTCTTCCGCCTGCCAGTGCGGAGGCTCGGGCCGCCGCCGGATGCGCGTGCGCGGGTCAACCTCCGCATCCGCAAGCTCGCCGGCGGACGCGACCCGGGCGCTCTGCTCGCGCTTATCGTCGGCATGAACGTCGCGCTCATGGTGGGCGCGATCGCGCTCTCGCTCGTCGCGCTGTTCGTGCTCTGGCTCGTCGGCGCCTATTGATTCGAGCGGGCGCCGAGCGTCTTCAGCCCGGAATGCTGCCTCACACGGCGAGGCTGAGCTGCTCGGGATCGTCCGGCGGCTCGAGGCGCACGCGGCGCCGGTCGCGCACGCCGTGCGCGCGTGCGAGCTCGCGCACCTGCTCCCGCACCGGCTTCGTCTTCTCCGCCGGCAGGTACGCGCGCCGCGCGTACAGCCGCTCGTACTCGGGCAGCAGCTCCGGCCAGTTGCGCTCGAGCGCGGCGAGGAAGTGCTCCTTCGTCCCGGGCTTGAGATACAGGAGGTTCGCCCAGACGCCCGTCGCTCCGGCTGCGCGCGCCGCGCGCACGACGTCGGCGAGCATCTCCGGCTTGTCGCTCAGGCCGGGGAGGATCGGCGCCATGCCGACGCCGGTCCGGATCCCCGCGTCCACGAGCTGCTTCAGCGCCCGCAGCCGCTGCTGGGGCGGAGCGGTGCCGGGCTCGGTGCGACGCCAGACGTCCACGTCGATCGTCGGGATCGAGAACGTCACGCTGACGTCGGCCCGGCGCGCCGCCTCGGCGAGCACGTCGAGGTCGCGCATGATCATCGGCCCGCGCGTGATGATCGCGAACGGGTTCGCCGCATCGGCGAGCACCTCCAGGCAGGCGCGCGTCAGGCGGTAGCGGCCCTCCGCCGGCTGGTACGGATCGGTGGCGGTGCCGATCGCAACGCCGTCCCGCCCCCACGACGGGCGCGCGAGCTCGCGCCGCAGCACCTCGGCCACGTTCGTCTTCACGCGGATGCTCGCTCCGTACCGGTCGTCCGCCGGCCGGTCCGCACGCAGCTCGAAGGCGCGGACGTAACAGAACGTGCACCGGTGCGCACAACCCATGTACGGGTTGAGCGACCACTCGAACGGCATGCCCTGGACTCGATTCAGCGCGGAGCGACAGGGCTCTTCGCGATACTCGACTCGCATCCCCGTGGTCAAGGTTATCGAACATACGTTCGCAACGCCAGTCGAGGTCGAGCCGGGCATCCTCCGGGTCACCCTCCCGCTGCCCAGCGGGCCGCGGCACGTCCACTGCTTCCTCCTCCAGGGCGAGGACGGCTGGACGCTCGTCGACACCGGCCTCGGCCTCCTGGAGCCTTCGTGGGAGGAGATCCTCGCCCAGGTGGACGGCCCGGTCGCCCGCATCTTCATCACCCACATGCATCCCGACCACGTCGGCGGGGCGGAGGCGGCGGTGCGCGCGACGGGCGCGCCCGTCTTCCAAGGCAGGCTCGACTACGCCCAGTGCGAACGCGTGTGGGGCTCGGACGACTGGCCGGAGCGGATCGCCGAGTGGTTCGTCGTGCACGGCGTCCCGGCTCCGGTGGCGGAGGAGCTGATCGAGTCCGGGCACGTGTTCGCCGACTTCGTGCGCTTCGCCTGGAACCCGACGCTCGTCGAGCCGGGGGACGACGTGGACGGCTGGCGCGTCCACGCGACGCCCGGGCACTCCGACGGCCACCTCTCGCTCCACCGCGACGGCGTGCTCGTCGCGGGCGACACGTTGCTCGCGCCGATCACGCCCGCGATCGGCCTCTATCCGGAGAGTCGCCCCGATCCGCTCGGCGACTACCTCGGCACGCTGCGCACGCTCGCCGAGCTCGATCCTCGCGTCTCCTACGGCGGGCACGGCGCGACGATCCACGAGCCGGCCGCGCGGGCGCGTGAGATCGCGGCCCACCACGACGACCGCCTCGACAAGACCGCGGCCGCACTGACGGTGGCGCCGCGCAGCGGCTACGAGGTCTCGCACGATCTCTTCGGGACGAAGCTGCCGCCGATCCAGCGCCGCTTCGCCGTCGCCGAGGCGCTGTCGCACCTCGAGCGGCTCGTCGTCCTCGGCCGCGCGCGCCGCGGCGGGGACGGCCGGACCGTTACCTATACTGCGGCCTAGCTGGTGGACGAGAAACCTCCGAGTACCAGCGCCGCGCCGTGAACGTGTTCCTCGAACTTCTCGGCGTCGCGGCGCTGATCCTGCTGAACGCCTTCTTCGTCGCGGCCGAGTACGGCCTCGTGACGGCGCGGCGCACGCGGATCATCGAGCTGCAACACCAGGGCAACCGGCGCGCGCGAGACGTCCTGCGCATCACCGGCGACCCGCCGCGCTTCATCGCGGCCATGCAGCTCGGCGTCACGCTCACGTCGCTGGCCATCGGCGCTCTCGGCGAGAGCGTGCTCACGCGCGAGTTCGACGCGTGGTTGGCCACGGCGCTCGCGATCGCGCTCGCCTACCTCATCCTGACCTTCTTCCACGTGGTCATCGGCGAGCTCGTGCCGAAGGGCGTCGCGCTCAGCCACTCGGAGGGGACGGCCCTGTGGGTGTCCGCTCCCGTGCGGGCGTTCTTCGCGGTCGCGCAGCCGCTCATCTGGGTGCTACAGGGCTCGACTGAGATCGTGCTGCGCGTCTTCGGCGTCGAACAGGTCGGCGCCGAGCGCGACGTCCTCTCCGAGGCCGAGCTGCGCATGCTCGTGTCGCGCTCGACCCGCGAGGGAGAGATCGAGGTCGGCGAGCAGCAGATGATCGACAAGGTCTTCGTCTTCGGCGACAAGGATGCGGCCGACGTGATGGTCGCGAAGCCGGACGTGACGGCCATCTCCTCCGACATGCCGGCCGAGACGGCGCTCGAGACGGTGCTCGACCATCCGTACACGCGCTACCCGGTCTACCGGGAGACGATCGACGACGTCGTCGGCGTGCTGCACGTGCGCGACCTGTTCTCGGCCATCCACGATCGCGGGCTCACGGATGTCCGGCTGGAGGATCTCCTCCGCCCGGCGTATTTCGTGCCGGAGACGAAGGATCTGGCCTCGCTCCTCCAGGACTTCCGGCGGACGAACAACCACTTCGCCATCGTCATCGACGAGTACGGGGCGCTCGCCGGCATCTGCACGCTCGAGGACCTGATCGAGGAGATCGTCGGCGAGATCGAGGACGAGTTCGACGTCCCGGAGCAGATCATCGTCCAGGTCGACGACGACACGTGGCGGCTCGACGGCCGCTTCCCGATCGACGACTTCAACGAGCGGTTCGGCACCGAGATCCCGGAAGAGGACTTCCACACGGTCGCGGGCTTCGTCTTCGGCCAGCTCGGGCGTGCGCCCGAGCCCGGCGACGACGTCCCGTACGACGGGCTGCGCTTCGACGTGCTCGAGGTGGACGGGAACCGGATCGAGCAGATCGCGGTCACCTTCGTCGAGCGTCCGCAGCCGCGGCGTGGGGACGACGGGGGCGGCGGGCAGGCGGAGGACGAGACCGAGTAGCACGGAGCCACCCGTATCCGGGTGGGGCCGAGCGGCGTTTGTGGCTTGTAAACGGCCTCTCTGGTCCCGTCAACCCACACCGGTACGAGGTGGAAAACATGAAGAAATCTGCCGCCGCGGTTGCTGCCGCGGTCACCGTGCTCGCGATGGCCGCGTTGTCGGGCGTCGCGCTTGCCGGTGATCACCACGGCGACCACGGCTCGAAGGCTGCGACGGCCCCGGCCCCGAAGGGCCCGGCCCCGAAGGCTTCGGCCAAGCACGGCCAGGAGCCGCAGAAGCAGGCCAAGCACCAGCAGAAGTCGGGATCCAGCCCTGCACAGAGCGGCGCCAACCCGGAGCCGAAGGTGTACATCTGCCACGCCACCGGGTCGGCGACCAATCCGTACGTGCTGATCCACGTCAGTTCGCACGCCCTGCCGGCGCACACGCGCCATCAGGACGGCCGCGACATCGTCCTCGGCCCCAACCCGGGCGCATGCCCGACGGTGGCGGCACAGACGAAGCAGCAGGAGCAGCCGGCGTCCTCGGGCGTGAAAGCGGCCGTGAAGACGAACGAGCAGGCGGCCGGGAAGGGCAAGGTGTTCATCTGCCATGCCACCGGCTCTGCGACGAACCCGTTCGTGCTCATCCACGTGAGCGTCAACGCGGTGCCGGCGCACACGCGGCATCAGGACGGCCGCGACATCGTGCTCGGCGACAAGCCGGGCCCGTGCCGGACGGCGCAGCAGCAGCAGAATGCTGCGGTCACACCTGCTGCGGCCACACCCGCGGCGACCACGCCGGCAGCGGTCACGCCTGCAGCGACTACTCCCGCAGCAGCCGCGGCGATCCAGCCTGCGGCCACGGCCGCGACGGCGCCCACGAGCGGCGTCAAGGGTGCGTCGAAGACGATCGCCGCTCCGGCGGCGAGCTCCAAGCCGAGCAGCGGGGTTCTGGGCGCCGCGAAGACGCTCGGCCGGACGGCGACCACGGGGACGCTGCCCTTCACCGGGCTGCGGCTCTGGATCGTCGAGCTGATCGCCCTCGGGATGATCGGCGGGGGCGTGGCGATGCGCTTGATCGCCCGCCGGCGGACGAACTAGTCCGTCACGTCCAACGGTTCGATCTCGCCGCCTGCGATGCGCCAGGCGGCGAGATCGTCCATGCGCACGGAGTAGATGAGATAGGGGAGGCCTTCCCACTGCCCGATGTTCTCGACGTCGGTGCGTGACGGCCGCGGCGGCGAGGAGAGGTGCGAGTGCACGACCGCCTGGTCGAGATCGATCTCGGACCAGCGGACCGGATCGAGGTAGAGCTCGAAGCGGTAGGGCGAGGCGGCCTTGTTCACGCCGGGGACGTACTCGACCGCGCGCCCGTCGTCGAGGAGCAACAGCCCGCACGACTCGTTCGGCGCCTCGGCTCGGGCGTGGGCGGCGATGGCCTCGCGGATCGCCGCCGGGACTACCACCAGAGCGTGCGTTCCATCGAGCCGCCGACGTCGTCGGCGTCCCAGAAGTCCGCGCTGAGGTACTTCCAGCCGCCGTCCGCGAGCACACACACGACGACCGCGCCCTGCTCCAGCTCCTCGGCGAGCTTGCGCGCGACGTGCACGACCGCGCCGCCGGAGACGCCCGCGAAGATCCCCTCCCCGTCGAGCAGCGCGCGCACGGCCGCGACCGACTCCTCGTTCGACACGAGCACCTTCCGGTCGAGCTTCGACACGTCGAGGATGGGCGGGATGTAGCCGTCCTCGAGCGAGCGCAGCCCCATGACCGCGTCGCCGGGAAGCGGCTCGGCGGCCGCCACGACGAGGTCCGGGAAGCTCTCGCGCAGCCGCTCGCCCGCGCCCATGAGCGTGCCGCCCGTGCCGAGGCCGGCGACGAGCACGTCGACCCGGTCGAGCGCTTCGGCGATCTCGGCGCCCGTGCCCTCGTAGTGCGCGCGCGGGTTGGCCGGGTTCGCGTACTGGAAGGGCATGAAGTAGCGCGGTTCGCGCTCCGCCATCTCCAGCGCGAGCCGCACGGCGCCGTTCGAGCCCTCGGCGCCCGGCGATTCGACGATGGTCGCGCCGTACAGGCGCAGCAGCCGGCGCCGCTCCTCCGTCGCGTTGGCGGGGAGGACACACGTGAGCGGGTAGCCCTTCAGCTTCGCGATCAGCGCGAGCGAGATGCCGGTGTTGCCGCTCGTCGGCTCGAGCAGCGCACGGCCGGGCTCGAGCTCGCCGGCCGCCTCTGCGGCGTCGATCATCGCCTTCGCGACCCGGTCCTTGATCGAGCCCGTCGGGTTCTGGCCCTCGAGCTTCGCGAAGATGCGCGCACCGCCGCGCGGCGACAGGCGCTTCAGCTCGACGAGCGGCGTGTTCCCGACGAGGTCGAGCAGCGACCCGGCGGTGACCAGGCTACGAGCCACCGGCCATCGCGGGCAGCAGGATGACCGTCGAGCCGTCGTGCACCTCGGTCTCGAGGCCGTCCAGCGTCCGGACGTCTTCACCCTCGACGTACACGTTCACGAACGGCGCGATCTCGTCCTCGTCCACGAGCTGCGAGCGCAGCCCGGGGAAGCGGCTCATCAGGTCGTCGAGCAGCTCGCGCACCGTGGTGCCGGCGGCGTGCACCTCGCGCTTGCCGCCCGTCTCGGAGCGAAGCGTGGGTGGGATCCTCACGGTCTTCATGCGTGCGTCGGCCTCCCGGAGCAGAACTCCACGTAGTCGATGTACTCGGTGATGGTCGGGTGCTCGCCGCACACCGGACAGTCCGGATCGCGGCGGAGCGTGACCTCGTTGAACTCGGTCGCGAGCGCGTCGAAGAGCAGCAGGCGTCCGGCGAGGGACTGGCCGATCCCGAGCGCGAGCTTCAGCGCCTCGCTCGCCTGGAGCGAGCCGACGATGCCGGGGAGGACGCCGAGCACGCCGCCCTCGGCGCAGCTCGGAGCGAGCTCGGGCGGCGGCGGCTGCGGGAACAGGCAGCGGTAGCACGGGCCCTCGTGGGGCTTGAAGACGGTCACCTGTCCTTCGAAGCGGTAGATCGACCCGTGCACGACGGGGATGCCGTGCCAGACCGAGGCGTCGTTCACGAGGTACCGGGTGGGAAAGTTGTCGGCGCCGTCGACGATCACGTCCCAGCCGTCGGCGAGGATGCGGTCGACGTTCTCCGAGGTCAGGCGCTCGCGGTAGGTGATGACCTCGACGTCGGGATTGAGCGCCTCGATCGTCCGCTTGGCCGAGTCGGCCTTCCACTCCCCGAGCGTCTCGGTCGAGTGTGCGATCTGGCGCTGGAGGTTCGACGTGTCGACGCGGTCGTCGTCCACGATGCCGAGCCGCCCGACGCCGGCCGCCGCGAGGTAGAGCGAGGCGGGAGAGCCGAGGCCGCCGGCCCCGATGAGGAGGATGCGCGAGTCGAGCAGCTTCAGCTGGCCCTCTTCCCCGACCTCGGGAATGAGCAGGTGGCGGCTGTAGCGCTGGCGCTTCTCGCCGTCGAGCGAGCGCGGCAGCTCCGTGGCGAGGCCGCTGCGCTTCCAGTCGGTGTAGCCGCCGGCGAGCGAGGAGACGTTCTCGTAGCCGAGCTCGCCGAGAGTCTTCGCCGCGAACGCCGAGCGGTTGCCGCCGGCGCAGTACAGGAGGATCGGCTGCGCATGGTCGGGCGCCGCCTGCTCGATCTTCGACTCGAGGAATCCGCGCGGCACGTGGATCGCGCCGGGGATGCGGCCCTCGGTCCACTCGTCCAGCTCGCGGACGTCGACGAGCAGCGGCCGGTCGGGGCCGTCCAGGATCTCGCGCGCGCGCGGGACGTCGACCTCGTCGATCTCGGCCTTCACCTGTTGGAGCAGGTCGCGATAGCTCGCCATGACTTTCAAAAGGATAGCGATACCCGCCGGGCTAGGCTGCTCGGCGATGAGCCCGAGGACGAGGGTGGTCGCGATCGTCGCGGTCGCGGCTGCGGTGGCGGCGGGCGCGACCGTCGGCGTGACCCTCCTCCAGACGCGCGGCGAGAGCTCCGGCACGACCGCGCGGAAGGGCTTCCCGCCCCTCGATCTTCCTGCGTCCCCGGCGCTCCGCCTGTACCAGGCCGGCAAGCGCGCGCAGGCCGAGGCGCTGTTCTCGCGCTCGCACGATCTGCCGGACGAGATCGGCGCCGCCTTTGCGCGCTGGCCGCACGGGACGCTCGACGCCGTGAAGAGGCTCGTCGCCGAAAACCCACAGAGCGGTCTCGCCGAGCTTCACCTCGGCCTCGCGTACTACTGGTCGGGTCGCGACGCGGACGCAGTGGCGAGCTGGCGGAACGCCGCCAAGCTCGAGCCGGACTCGCCGTCGGCCGTGACTGCGCTCGACTTCCTCCACCCGAACATCGCGCCCGGCCTGCCGCCGATCGTCGTCGATTCCACGGCCATCGCCCCGCGCGCGCGGGCGCTCTTGCTCAAGGGGATCCTGCTGTGGGATCGAGAGCGCCCGGTGTCCGCGAAGCGGCTCATCGACGCCGCGGCGGCGCGGGCGCCGCACGACCCGCTCGTCCTCGTCGCGGACGCGGTCGCCTCCTTCTCGCCGGCGCATCCGTTCGCGCCGTTCCCGAAGCTCGGACCGCTCACGGCGACGTTCCCGAAGGCGTCCGTCGTCCGTCTCCACCTCGGCGTTCTCCTCCTCTGGACGAGGCAGGTGGCGAAAGGGAAGGCGCAGCTCCGGCTCGCCGTCTCGGCCGAGCCCGGCTCGGTGTATGCACGCCAGGCGACGGCGCTCCTCGACGCCCTCGCCGGCGGTGGGTCCAAGTAACAAAAAGTATGAGCCGAACGGCCCATGGCCCTCGTCCGATGGAGCAGGCATAGTGCGGCATCGCCGAGGCAGGGAGCCCAATGAGCGCCAAGGAAGTGAGGGACGTTCGCGAGATCGCGGACATCCTGGACACGGATGAGGCACGTCACCTCCTCGAGACCGCGCAGGCCGCCGGCGGCTCGCTGAGCACGGAGGAGATCGCGCTCACACTCGACGAGCTCGACCTCGACGCCGGCCAGCTCGATGACTTCTACCGTGCGCTCGAAGAGCTGCACATCGAGGTCGTCGCAGCCGCCGAGGTGGAGGAGTACGAGGAGGCGAAGGCCGAGGCGCGCGAGATCTCGACCGACTCGCTTCAGCTCTTCCTCAAGGACATCGGCAAGGTCGAGCTGCTCACCGCGGCGCAGGAAGTCGAGCTCGCGAAGCGGATCGAGCGCGGCGACCACGGCGCGAAGCAGGAGATGATCGAGGCGAACCTGCGTCTCGTCGTCTCGATCGCGAAGCGCTATCGCAACCAGGGCCTGCCGTTCCTCGACCTGATCCAGGAGGGGACGATCGGTCTCGTGCGCGCCGCGGAGAAGTTCGACTACCGCAAGGGCTTCAAGTTCTCGACCTACGCGACGTGGTGGATCCGCCAGGCGGTCGCGCGTGCGCTCGCCGACAAGGCGCGCACCATCCGCATGCCGGTGCACGTCGTCGAGAAGCTGAACAAGATCGTGCGCACCGAGCGCAAGCTGCGCGCCGAGCTGTGTCGCGAGCCGACGGCGTACGAGATCTCGCTCGACCTCGATCTGCCGCTCGAGGAGGTCGAGCAGATCATGCGCAGCTCGCAGACGCCGGTCTCGCTCGAGAAGCCCGTCGGCGACGAGGAGGAGTCGGAGTTCGGCCACTTCCTCACCGACGAGAACATTCCGCTCCCGGACGAGGTCGCCGACGAGTCGATGCGCAAGGAGCTGCTGCGGAAGATCCTCGGGACGCTCTCGCACCGCGAGCGCCGTGTGCTCGAGCTCCGCTACGGGCTCGACGGCGAGCACCCGCGGACGCTGGACGAGGTCGGCCGCACGTTCAACGTCACGCGCGAGCGCATCCGGCAGATCGAGAACCAGAGCCTGAAGAAGCTGCGGGCCCTGACGGACTCGCTCAGCCTCCGAGACGTCGCTTAGCCGAAAGGCCGGTAACAGTTACCCAAACGTGAGTGTCACGGGATGTGGCCCTCAACCGGGCGACGCGTGACGTTCTCGTGACCCTTTCGTGCCGGTAACTGTTACGGGTCGTTCAGTGCCAGGAAGCGCTCGATGGATGCTCTGATCCCCCGTGCGTCGAGGCCGTGCGCGGCTCGGTGCTCCGCCGGCTTGCCGTAGTGCCGGAACTCGCCGAGCGGGACGCCGAGGGAGAGGATTCTCGTCGGCCGGTCGATCAGCGCGGCCGCGACTTCGGCGGTCGAGGTGCCGGCGAGGTACGGCTCGACGAGCACGATGTCGCGTCCGGAGCCGAACGCGCCGCGGAGTCCCTCGACGTCGAAGGGCCGCGGCGTCGCCGTGTACGCGACCGTGACGTCCAGGTCGGCGGTCGCCGCGAGCGTCTCGCTCAGCGTCGGGCCGATGGCGAGCACGAACGGCGCCACCTGCTCGCCGCGCCGGAGGACGACGATCCCGTCGCCGTCCACCCGCGCGGCGTTCTCCTCCTCCGACATGCGGATGTACACACGGTCGTCGGTGCCGAGCGCACGGCGGAAGACGCGCTCGAGCTCGTCCGGATGGCCGGGCACGTGGATCGTCCAGCCCGGCAGCGCGGCCACGATCGCGACGTCTTCGGGCGCCTGATGCGTTCGCCCGGCGCGCGCGGCGTCGTACGACGCGCCGGTGCTGACGAGAACGGCGCCGAGATCCTGGTGGCCGAGGTCGAGCTTCACCTGCTCGTACGGCCGCTCGACGAGGAACGGCGTGTACGAGTGCGCGACCGGACGCATGCCTTCCAGCGCGAGACCGGCCGCGACGCCGATCATCAGCTGCTCGCGGATGCCGACGTTGAAGTGCCGCGGGTGCGCGGGCAGCTCACCGGTGCCGATCTCGGCGGATACGAGCGCGACGCGCGGGTCGTCCTCGAGCGCCTGCCCCGCGAGCGCGTAGAAGCGGCTGCGCATGCTCATCGCTTTCGCTCCACGTCGGCGACGACGACGTGGGGACGCTCGCCCGTCGCGGCTGCGAAGGCGTGCTCGATCGCGTCGTGGTCGCGACCGTCGCAGCGCACGGCGCTCCAGCCTTCGAGCGTGAAGCGCTTCTCGACGCCGCCCGGCCAGTGGTACGTTGACGACCGGTTGTCGATGACGACCACGTTCAGCGACCCGAGCCCGATGCGACCGGCGTACTGCACCGCCTCCCAGTTCGAGCCTTCGTCCAGCTCCGCGTCGCCGACGAGGCTGTACACGCGGCGCCCCGTCAACGCAGCGCCGACGGCGATCGGCAGCCCGTGGCCGAGCGACCCGCTGCCGATCCCGGCCGCGGGGACGAGCGTGCGGTCGGGGTGGTAGCCGAGGATGGACGAGAACGAGCCGAAGCCCTCGAGCGCGTCGGCGGGGATCAGCCCTTTCGCGGCGAGCACGGCGTAGAACGCCGCGGGCCCGTGGCCTTTCGAGAGCAGGAAACGGTCGTCGGGGCCGAGCACGCGGTCGTGCAGCACCCACAGCACGTCGAGCGTCGAGAGGGAGCTCCAGTCGTGCTTCTCGTCACCCGTCAGCCGCGTCAGCAGCTCCGGGAGGTCGTCGTATCCGAGGGACGTGATCGTCGCCATGGCACACACCGTAGAACCTCAACTATTGTTCAAGTCAAGTGATTCGCAAGCTGAGCATCGGTGAGCTCTCGGAACGCAGCGGCGTCTCCCAGTCCGCGCTCCGCTTCTACGAGCGACAGGGGCTGATCGTGGCGCGGCGCACCGAGGGCAACCAGCGGCGCTTCCCTGCGGTGACGCTCCGCCGCGTCGCCCTCGTCCAGGCGGGCAAGGCGGCCGGGATCCCGCTGGAGCGGATTCGCGAGGCGCTCGACTCCCTGCCCGGCGACCGCCAGCCGTCGAAGCGCGACTGGGCGCGCCTGTCGAGCGCGTGGCGGGCGGAGCTGGACGAGCGCATCGCCACGCTCGAGGCCATTCGCGGCCGGCTGACGACCTGCATCGGGTGCGGCTGCCTCTCCCTGAAGACGTGCCGCCTGCTCAATCCCGACGACGAGGCGGCTCACCTCGGCGGCGGTGCGCACTACCTGCGTAGGATCTCGCCTCGTGGACGAGACCTGGCACAGCGAGCTCGCTGAGTTCATCGCGATCCCAAGCGTGAGCGCGGACTCCGCGCACCGCGAGGACGTGAAGCAGGCCGGCGAGTGGGTGTGCGACTTCATCCGCTCCAAGTGCGGGGGCACGGCCGAGCTGACCCCGTACGGGGAGAAGGAGCTCGCCCTCGGCGAGATTCGCGCGTCGACGGACCCCGAGCATGCGCCCACCGTTCTCGTCTACGGCCACTTCGACGTCCAGCCACCGGCGCCGCTCGACCTGTGGGAGTCGGAGCCGTTCGAGCTGACGATCCGCGACGAGTGGGCGTACGCGCGCGGCATCACCGACGACAAGGGTCAGGTCTACATCCTGCTCAAGGCTGCGCAGCGCCTCGTGGAGCAGAAAGCGCTGCCGGTCAATCTCCGCTTCGCCTGCGACGGGGAGGAGGAGATCGGGGGCACGACGATCGTCGACTGGATCCGCACCGACGACGTCGGCGCGAACGCCGGGATCATCTTCGACGGCGGCATGCTCCGCGTCGACGTGCCCATGTTCAGCCTCTCGACGCGCGGGCTCATCGCCTTCGACGTCAAGGTGAAGACCGGTGAGCGCGATCTCCACTCCGGCATGTACGGCGGCGCCGCGCTGAACGCCATCCACGTGCTCATGCGCTCGCTGAGCGCGGTGACGGCAGGCCCGAACGGGCTGCTGCCCGAGACGCTGCGGCAGGGCATCGTCCCGCCGACCGCGGAGGAGCTCGAGAACTGGAAGGCGCTTCCGTCGGGCGCCGACGAGCTCGCGCTCCAGGGTGCGCGTCCGCTCGATCCGAACGCGGCCGAGCAGTTCAACATCCGCACGATGGCCGAGCCGTCGGCGGACGTGAACGGCATCATCGGCGGCAAGCCCGGAATGCGGAACACGACGCTGTCGGTGCAGGCTGCGGGCGAGATCACCGTGCGCCTCGCGCCGGGGCAGAGCGTCGACACGATCGGCAGCGCGGTCGAGAAGCTCATGCGCGACGCCGCGCCGGCCGGCGCGGAGCTCGACATCCAGTGGAAGGGCGTCCCGGCCGGACTGATGAAGCCGGACGCTCCCGCGATCCAGCTCGGCGCGGACGCGTTCGAGCAAGTCCTCGGCGTGCGGCCGCTCCTCGTCCGCTCGGGCGGCACGCTGCCGATCGTGCCCGCGCTCGCGGATGCAGGGATCCCGACCGTCCTCACCGGCTTCGGTCTCCCGGAGTCGAACGTCCACTCCCCGAACGAGAAGTTCCTCGTCCGCTACTTCGAGCAGGGCGTCGACACGGCCGCCGCGCTCTACACCGCGTACGGGGACCTGCCGCACGATCGCACCGTTTGACCCGCAGCCCCGTCTCGTCGGCGACCTCGTCGAGCTGCGGCCGCTGCGAGAGGACGATTACGGCGAGCTTTTCGCCGTCGCGTCCGATCCGCTGATCTGGGAGCAGCACCCGGAGCCGGACCGCTGGCGCGAGGAGGTGTTCGGCAGGTTCTTCGCCAAGGCGCTCGCCTCGGGCGGCGCGCTCGTCGCGATCGACCGCCGGGACGGACGCGTCGTCGGGTCGTCGCGCTTCCACGGCTACGACGCCGAGCCGAGCGAGGTGGAGATCGGCTGGACGTTCCTCGCGCGCTCGCACTGGGGCGGCGACGTGAACGGCGAGATGAAGCGGCTCATGCTCGAGCACGCGTTCCAGTCGGTCGACCACGTCGTCTTCCTCATCGGCCCCGACAACATCCGATCGCAGCGCTCAGTGGAGAAGATCGGCGCCGTGCGCGTCCCGGGCATGCGCATGGGCGGCGAGGGCCGAGAGGGCGTCGTCTACGAGATCGAACGGCTCGAGTGGGACGGCGGCGCCGAAGCGGGGCCTACCGAGCCTTAGTGCTGGTGGTGGCAGGGAAGCCAGGCGTGGCCGAAGTCGCGCATGGCGTCGATGATCGGCAGGAGCGACTCGCCCTTGGGCGTCAGCTCGTACTCGACGCGCGGCGGTGACTCCGGATAGCTGTGCCGCTCGACGATGCCCTCGGCCTCGAGCGCGCGCAGGCGCTCGGCGAGCGTCCGCGGGCTGATGCCGTGGCACGAGTGCTCGAGCTGCGAGAAGCGCCGCGGGCCCTCGGAGAGGTCGTGGACGAGGAGCGCAGTCCACTTGGCGCCGATGATCTCGGCGGAGGCGGCCACCGCGCAGGTGCCGGCCTCGTGGACGGGGAGCATCGTCCGGGTGATCTCCGGGGTGGCCACGTCCACATTGTACGGACCGCCTCAGATCCCGAAAGGGGCCGGGCAGGCGTCGATCTTCGGGATGGAGAACCGGGCGATCGTCCCGAAGCCCTCGGCCGGCTTGCAGGCCTGCGCGACCCCCGCGTCGCAGGCCACCGACAGGAAGATGAAGGCGTCCTCCATGGAGAACCCATGCTCGTCCACGAGCAGCTTCGCGGCCTCCTCGCAGACGAGCTGGAGCGCATCCGCGTAGTCGTACGCGGTGGCGTGGGGGAGCCAGCGGTCGGCGAGCTCGGTCACGGGCCAGCGGGCCTGCTTCCCTTTCAGCACGTCGAAGCGGATGTCGACCTCGCCGGCGATCTCGACGCCGGTGAAGCAGATCTCCCCGTCGCCCATCGACGCGTGCATGTCGCCGACGGCGAACATCCCGCCCGGCTGGCGCACGGGAAAGAAGATGCGCGCGCCCTTGCCGTGCAGGTGGTCGTCGAGGTTGCCGCCGTGCATCCCAGCGAGGCCGTTCGAGAGCTCCTCGCCCTCGGTGGCGACGCCGACGACGCCGACCATCGGGCGCGCGGGGAACGCGATGCGCTCGTTCTGGCGGATGAACCCGTCCTTCACCTCGAACATCCGCGTGAGCGGCTTCTGCACCTGATCGATGAGCTGGCCGAAGCCGGGGATGAGCGTCGCGACGCCCCACTCGATCGGCCGCACGTCGAGGATCTCGGCGACGAGCGAGTCGCCCGGCTCCGCGCCCTTCACGGCGACGGGACCCGTCGCGCTGTTGATGCGCGACAGGTCGATCTCGGTGACGAGGTCGTCCTCGCTCCGGATCTGACCCGTGAAGCAGTCGTTCGTCTCGAAGGTGACCGTGTCGCCGGGCTCGACCTCCAGCACGGGCTGGAGGCCGGGCCCGAACGACCAGATCACCTCGCTACGTGGCAGGCGATGGTGCTGCAACAGCCTCCCCCACGGTCTCGTCCTCGACGTACACCCGGTCGATGTCCGCGAGCTTGTCGGGTCGCACGTAGACGACGAAGGCCGTCAACGCGAGCCCGAGGATGACCCACGCGATGTCGACCCAGTTGCCGTACTTCTCCGGATAGACCGGCGGGTATTTCACGAACTGGTAGTAGAGCGGGAAGAAGAAGAGCACGATCCCGCCGACCGGGAGGATCAGGTGCACGAGCGGGTTGAACTCCGACCGCCGCCTGGCCCAGTACTCCCAGATCGAGCCCGCACTGACGAGCATGTACACGAGGATCACCGGCGGCACCGCCAGCGTCGCGATCGTGAAGAACCCGTTCAACGGTCCCCACTTCCAGCCGAACAGCAGCGACACGACGAGCGCGAACACCGACATCCAGATGATGGCGATGTTCGGCGTCCTGAACTGCTTGTGCGTGTGCCCGAGCTGGCGCGGAGCCAGCCGGTTGCGGGCGAGCGAGTAGAAGACGCGAGTCGCCGCGTTCACGGCCGCATTCGAGTTCGCCGCGATCGAGTTGCAGATCGCGAGGAAGACCAGGACCCAGCCTCCGCCCCAGAAGACCCTGCCGAGGTTGCGCCACGGATCGGCGTTCGTCGTCGCCTGCTTGACGAAGTTGTCGAAGCCTGCGCCGAACACCCACGCATACGAGCACAGCACGTAGAAGAGCCCGATCGCGATCGCCGAGCCGACGACCGCCCGCGGAACGGTGCGCCGGGGGTGCTTGGCCTCCTCGCCGAGCGGCGCCGACGCCTCGAAGCCGATGAAGGCGAGGATCGCGAACACCATCCCTTTGAAGACGCCGCTCCAGGCGCCGACGGCGTGATGCGGGTTGAACGGCTGCAGGTTCAGGTCGCCCGCGTTCGAGAAGAGCATCCAGAGCGCGAGCGCCGCGAAGATCGTGATCTCGAAGGCGCCGAGGATCACACCTGCCGTCGTGGAGAGGCGGATGTCGCGGTAGGTGAGCAGGAAGACGATCACCGTCATCAGCGCGACCCAGATCCACCACTGGCCGCTGTAGTGCCAGCCGATCGAGTTCGAGAACACGTCGCTCATCGCCCAGCCGAACTCGAGGTAGAGGAACGGCGCCACGAGCGGTTGGAAGAGGATGAAGAGCCAGGCGACGAGGAACCCCGCCCACGGGCCGAGCGACCTTCCGGCATAGGTGTACATGCCGCCCGCCGACGGGAACAGCTTTGCGAGCTGTCCGATCGCCGTCGCGGCGCAGATGCATGCGATCAGCGCGAGGCCGACCGACAGCGGCAGCGCCTGCTGCGCCTGCGGCACCGAGATGAAGATCGAATACGCCACGGCCGCAGCCGGCGCCATGTGCGTGATCGACTGGAACAGCACCTGCGGCAGCCCGATCGAGTGCTCGCGTAGGTGCTCGAAGCGCGGTTCCCCTGCCTCCATCACCCCTCCTTCGCAGCGTCGAGGATGGAGGATTCGATCAGACCCGGCTTGGGCTGCGCAAGAGGTCCCGCCGAGGCTCTCGATGATCTGAATCAGCATGGTGCTAGTTGTGATAGCTTCATCGCCCGATGGTGACCGCTCCGCCGAGACCGCCGGTGCTGCCCGATCCCGAGGCGCTGATCGAAGAGGCGAGGCGTCGTGCGCGCAGGCGACGAGCGTGGTACGTCGCGGCGGCCGTTCTCGCGCTCGGTGGCGCAGCCGGCCTCTTCTTCGGCGGAGGCGGCGGACGCAGCCCGGGCTCCGGAAGGGCCGCCTCTCACGGGCCGCGGCCGCTGACGCGGGCACAGGAGCTGCACGCGCTCGAGCGCGCGGGGCGGCGCGCGACCATCGTCGCGGCCGGCGTCGACCGCGCCGGCGTCGGCTGGGCGATGAACGGGCTCGGCATGTGGGCGACCTCCGACGGAGGCGCGCACTGGTGGACGGCGACGCCGGCAGTTCCCGGCGGCGACGTCGTCGCCCGTGTCGGTCAGGTCTATTTTCTGAACGCGAAGGTCGGCTGGGCGAGCGGCGTCGATCTCATCGGCACCGTCTTCTACGGCGACGCCTCGGATCGCTTCTCGGCGATCGAGCGCACGACCGACGGCGGCAGGACGTGGCACATGAGCGCGCACAACTGCGCGGCCTGCGGCGGCAGCCTCAGCTTCCTCGACGCGAAGCGAGGGTTCGCGCTCACCGGACTGCAGCCGTCACCGCGCCTCTTCCGAACCGGCGACGGCGGGGTCACGTGGTCACGCGTCGCACGGGCGCCCTTCACCGGCTCCATCGAGTTCCGCGACCTGCGTAACGGCTGGGGCGCGACCTGGAGCGGGCGGCTCTTCCGCACGACCGACGGTGGGCGTCATTGGGAGCGCCTCCCGTTCGCCGCGAGCTCCGGCTTGCCGCGGTTCTTCGGGACGGCGGGCGTCGTCGCGTCGCACCGGGTGATCGAGGTCACGCGCGACGGCGGCCGGACGTGGTCTGCGGTCGCTGCGCCCGCCGACGCGGTTCAGTTCTCCGCACCGACGGCGCGCGACTGGTACGTCTGGAGTGGCAAGACGCTGTGGCGCACGAGCGACGCGGGCGGCCGTTGGTCCAAGGTAGCGATGCGCGTCGTTCCCCAGAATCTGTCCGACCTCACCTTCACGTCGCCGCGGACGGCGTGGGCGATCTTCACGCTCGGCGGCGACGCGATCGCGCTCGCAAAGACGACGAACGGCGGCCGTGACTGGTTGCCCCTGACGCCGCCCGTGCCGAAGCCGCCGCGGTCCTAGTGTCCTGAATCGGTAGTTGGCAGGGTCCCGTTGGTCGGCCGCGAAGTCGTCTGGGTCATCGACGACGATTGGGGGCGGTTATGGGGGCTCTTGCTGAGGTCGTGCTCACTGTTGAGGAGCGCGAGGTGTTGGAGCG
>DASUIG010000009.1:0-2724 GCA_036273155.1 Gaiellaceae bacterium
GCGTCATCTTTCGGTTAGGAAATTCGCCCCGGCGTTGAGTCGCAGGAGCCGCCGCGAGAAAATGCGGTCCCGTGGACGAGGCTACGCTGGCAACGCTTCGTGAGGCCCTTGCGCTTTCGCCCGACAACGTGCCGTTGCGCGAGCACCTTGCCGCGACGCTGCTCGAGGCCGGTCGAGCCGGGGAAGCGGAGACGGAGTACCGGGAGGCGCTGACGCGCGGCGCCGGCACCGGCGCACAGCTCGGTCTGGCGCGCGCGTTCTTCGCGCTCGGCAAGCTGCGCGAGGCGGGGGTTCTCGCTGAAGCGCTCGCCGAGAATGAACCGAACAACGCGGGAGCGCAGCTGCTGCTCGCGCGCATCGTCCTGAACGACGGCCGCCCCGACGAAGCGCGCGAACGCTACACACGCGCGGTTCAGCTCGACGCGTCGCTATCCGACCCGGACCTCGCGGCAGCTCTTGCGGCAGGAGAGGCGAAGCGGGAGCGGGTTCCAGCCCACGCCTATGCCGGCGACGAAGACGAGGCCGACCCAGTCGAGACGGTAGCGGCCGAGCGGCCACGGATCACGTTCGACGACGTTGGGGGCATGGACGAGGTCAAGGAAGAGATCCGCATGAAGATCGTCCATCCGTTCACGCAGCCGGAGCTCTTCGCCGCTTACGGCAAGGCTCCCGGCGGCGGCATCCTCCTCTACGGGCCGCCGGGGTGCGGCAAGACGCACATCGCCCGCGCGACCGCCGGCGAGATCAGCGCGACGTTCATCGCGGTCGGCATCGACGAAGTGCTGAGCATGTGGATGGGCGAGAGCGAGCAGCAGCTCCACGAGACCTTCGAGCGCGCGCGGCGCGCGGCGCCGTGCGTCCTCTTCGTCGACGAGGTCGACGCGATCGGCGCGAAGCGCCACGACATCCGCCACGGTCCGATGCGCCAGCTGGTCAACCAGTTCCTGGTGGAACTCGACGGCATCAAGACCGCGAACGAAGGCGTGCTGATCCTGGCGGCGACAAACGCTCCCTGGGCAGTGGACGACGCACTGCGGCGCCCCGGTCGCTTCGATCGCGTGGTGTTCATTCCGCCGCCGGACGAGCAGGCGAGAGTCGCGATCCTCCACCTGCATCTGGCGGAGAGGCCGACGAGCGACGTCGACCTCGAATCGATCGCGCGCAAGACAAAAGGCTTTTCCGGTGCCGACCTTGCGGCGGTCGTCGACCGGGCGGTCGAGGCCAAGCTGCGCGACTCGATGCAGGCGCGCGTTCCTCTGCCGCTCGAGACACGCGACCTCGAGGCGGCGCTGAAGAGCGCACGACCGACGACGGCTGAGTGGATGCAGACCGCGCGAAGCTACGCCCTGCATGCCAACGAGGCGGGGACGTACGACGAAGTCCTCGCGTACCTCGAACGGCGATGAGCGAATCCGCGATCGACCGCGCAGAGTTGTTGCTCGAGGCAGGTCGTCCCGAGGACGCCGAGCGCGAGGCGCGGGCGAGCCTCCTCGCCCAGCCGGATGACGGCTACGCGCACGGCATCCTGGCGCGCGCGCTCGTCATGCAAGGGCGCGGCGAAGAGGCCGTCGCCGCAGCACGGGAGGCGCTCGAGCACGATCCGGAGGACGAGGCGTCGTTGCTCGTGCTCGCCTTGGCGCTGTCGCTGACCGGCGATCTGCAGGACGCCGAGTCGGCGATCCGCCATGGGATCGCCGTCGATCCCGAAAACGCCGCGTTGCACCAGTGGCTGGCGGAGATCCTGATGCAGACCGACCGCAGTGCTGAGGCTTCCCGATCGGCTTCAGAAGCACGCGCTCTTGCTCCGCACGATCCCGACGCCGCCGCGGCGTACGCGCACGCGCTCATGCTTCAAGGCCGCACCGACGAAGCCGAGCACGCCGCCCTAGAGGCGCTGGCGATCGACCCGGAGAACGACCGTGCACATCACGTCCTGGGCCTGGTCGGGCTCAACCGCGGTGACTCGGACGAGGCTCTCGCCGGCTTCCGCGAAGCGCTGCGGCTCGATCCGACGGACGAGTCAGCGCGCGAAGGGCTCGTGCTCGCGCTGAAGGCGCGTCACCCCGTCTATGCGCAGGTGCTCCGGTTCTTCCTCTGGCAGGCGCGACTTCCGAAGCAGGCCCAGTGGGCGCTCCTCATCGCGCCGTTCGTGATCGGCCGTGCGATCAGAACCGTGCACAACGACGCCATCTTCTTTCCGCTCGCGCTCGTCTTCATCGGACTCATCGTTCTGACGTGGGCCGCAGATCCGGTGATGACGCTCGCGCTGCTTGCGACGCGGGAGGGTCGTCTCGTCGTGAGCCGCGACAGCCGCGTCGCGGCGGCGCTCTTCGGCGGCTTTATCGCCGTCGCTGTCGCGGCCGCGATCGTCGGCGCGGCGTACGACCCACATTTGTTCATCGTGACCTTTGGTTTCGTCGTCTTCGCGCTCGGAGCCGGAAACGTCGACGGCCTCCCGCAGAAACGGCGCAAGGTCGTGTACGCGGCAGCCGTCGCGCTGGTGCTCGTGGCCGTCGTGCAGACGGCGATCATCGTGGCGGGAGGTGGGTACCACGTCCAGGTCGTCCCTGCCGTTGTGCTGATCCTCGGAGCCGCCGCGTCGCTCTGGTACGTCCGTCTCGCGAGCTGAGGGTTACCTCACCGGACGAGCTTGCCCGTGGGCCTGACGACCAGCCAGGTGCCGCCGAACTCAACGACGTTCTGGCAGAGGATCTGGCCGGCTTT
>DASUIG010000010.1:0-22428 GCA_036273155.1 Gaiellaceae bacterium
TCGGCGGGTATCTCTACGCCAAGGACGCGAAGTCGAACGGCCCCACGTCCCCGGCCGTGACCCAGGCGATCGGCCAGGCGAACACGGCCGTCGCGGCGACGAACTTCCAGGGAGCGGACACCGCGATGCAGGTGTTCTACGCACAGACCGGCAGCTATGCAGGCGCGACGCTTCCGCCCGGCTCGGGGGTCGTCCTCGTGCGCTCCGATGCGACCTCGTACTGCCTCCAGGCGACGGCCTCGGACGGTTCCGCGCAGCACGAGAACGGGCCCGGCGGTTCCGCACAGCCCGGCGCCTGCTAGCCCCCAAGTCGCCAACGCAGCTCTCGCAGCCGCCGGCCGCCGCGCGGAGATAGGTTCCAGCGAGAGAAGGGGAGCGCATGCTTGCAGTTCGCCTGTATCCGGACGGCCTCAAACTGGAAGAAGTCGAGACGCCTGTGCCGCGCGCCGGCGAGGTCCTCGTTCGCGTCCACGCCGCTGCGATCACGCGCGACGAGCTCAGCTGGCCGACCGACCGGCTGCCGGCGACGCCGTCGTACGAGCTCTCGGGCGTCGTCGTCGAGACCGGCGACGAGGTGTACGCCCTCACGCCGTTCGACCGCGACGGTGTTGCGGCTGAGTACGCCGTCGTTCCGGCCGGCGTCCTCGCGCCGAAGCCCGCGTCGCTGAGCCACGTGGAGAGCGCGGCGCTCCCGATGGGCGGCCTCACCGCCTGGCAGGCGCTCTTCGACCACGGGCGGCTCCAGAGCGGTGAGCGGGTGATCGTGACTGGTGCCTCGGGCGGCGTCGGCCACCTTGCCGTCCAGCTCGCGCAGCACGCCGGCGCCGAGGTGGTTGCGGACGGGCCGGCCGACCTGGTCTTCGACACCACGGGCGGCGATATCCCGGCGGGAAAGCGAATCGTCACCGTCGCCGAAGAGGCACCCGGCGCCGACTACTTCATCGTCGAGCCGAACCGGGAGCAGCTCGTCGAGCTCGCGCGGCTCGCGGACGCAGGCGAGGTTCGGCCGGAGGTCGACTCGACCTTCACGCTCGCCCGGGCGCTCGAGGCCTTCGAGCGCCTCGCGGCCAGGGGCAAGCATGGCAAGGTTGTGCTCGATGTCGCCGGGACCTAGGCAGGAGGAGAAGGGGCGCGCGTTCGCGGCGCTGCACGAGGGCGAGCCGTTTCTCATCCCGAACCCGTGGGACGCCGGCTCAGCGCGCGTGCTCGAGGCGCTGGGCTTCCGCGCGCTCGCGACCACGAGCTCCGGGTTCGCGTTCACGCTCGGCCGGCTCGACGGCCACGTCACGCTCGACGACGTCGTGACGCACGTCGCCGCGCTGACCGGAGCGTCCAGCCTGCCCGTCTCCGTCGACCTCGAGGACGGCCTCGGCGACGTCTCGCTCGCGATCCGCCGTGTCGCCGAGGCGGGAGCGGTGGGCGGCTCGATCGAGGACTTCGAGCGAGCGGGGTCGCTGCTGCCGCGCGAGCAGGCGGCCGAGCGCGTCGCGGCCGCCGTCGAGGCAGCCCGGTCGCTGGGCTTTCCGTTCATGCTGACGGCGCGGGCGGAGAACCACATCCGCGGCAATCCCGACCTCGACGACACGATCGCGCGGCTGCTGGCCTACGAGGCGGCGGGCGCAGACGTCCTGTACGCGCCGGGCCTGCGGACGGTGGACGAGATCCGCGCGATCTGCGACGCGGTGGGGAAGCCGGTGAACGTGCTGGCGACGCCGCATCTCACCGTGGGCGAGATCGCCGGCGCCGGCGCGCAGCGGATCAGTGTCGGCGGCCGGCTGACGTGGGTCGCCGTCGCCGCGATGGCGGCTGCCGCCGAGGAGATGCTTCAGGGCAGCCTCGCCGGGCTGGACGCGTCGCCGCCGATCGGGGAGTGGCTCAGCTGAGCTCGACGATGCGCTCGGCGAGCGCCGAGTGGCGCCGCCGGCCTGCCGCCCGCCCGACCGCGGTCGCGAGCGCGCGCCGCTCGCCGACGATCACGCAGAGCCGCTCCGCGCGCGTGACCGCGGTGTAGAGCAGCGGGCGCGACAGCATCACCGCATACGCCATCGACCATGGCGCGACGACCGCCGGGAACTGCGATCCCTGCGCGCGGTGCACGGTCAGCGCCCACGCGAGCACGTACGTCTCGAGCGCCGCGGCGGGCACGACGATCTCCCGCTCGCCGTCGTCGAGCGAGAGCCTCGCCTCCGCCTCCTCCTCGTCCCACGCGACGACGAACGCGAGCTCGCCGTTCATCACCTCGCGGTCGGGCGTGTAGTCGTTCTTCGTCTGCACGATGCGCGACCCGACGCGGATCCCGGCGCGTGCGAGCACGACTGCGGGCTCTCCCGGGTTGAGGCGCCGCTCGAGCTCCTCGTTCAGCGCGTTGAGCCCGACCGCGCCGCGCCGCATCGGCACGAGCGTCATCACGTCGGTGCGCGGGTCGAGGCCGTAATGAGAAGGGATGCGTTCGCACACGAGCTCGAGCACCGCGTCGCGGATCGCCTCCTGCTCCTGCTTCGCGACGAAGAAGAAGTCCTCGTCCAGCTCGACGCCGGCGCCGAGCGCCGCGCGTGCGTCGTCGGGGGAGAGGAACGGCGGCTCTCCGGCGTTGATGCGCCGGGCGCTGCGGACGATCAGCGACCGCGCCGCCTGGCGGTAGATCGCGGTCAGGTGCGCGCGGGGAACGACTCCGGCGTCGACCAGGTCGGCAAGCACGCGGCCGGCGCCGATCGGCGGGAGCTGGTCGGTGTCCCCGACGAGCAGCACGTGGCAGTCGCCGGCCGCGCGGAAGAGCGCATCGGCGAGCTCGAGCGAGAGCATCGACGCCTCGTCCACGATGACGAGCTCGTACTCGTTCGAGAGCGGGTCATCCTCGTCGCGCTGGAAGCCGCCCTCGAACGGCGAGTAGCCGAGCGCGCGGTGGATCGTCATGGCGTCGTGGCCGGTCAGGTCGCGCATCCGCCGCGCGGCCTTGCCCGTCGGCGCGCAGAGCAGGACGCGTGTCCGCGCCCGCCGCGCGATCTCGACGATCGCCCGCTGCGTGTGCGTCTTGCCCGCGCCCGGGAGGCCGGTGAGGAGCACGAGCGGTCGTGTGCGCACGAGCTCGACGACGCCCCACTGCTCGTCGGATACCTCGATCGCCGGCCGCTCGGCCGCGTCGAAGAGCTCGACGGCGGCCGCCTGGGCGCGCTCCGCCAGCGTGGCCGCGAGGCGCCGCTCCATCTCCCACAGCTCCGTGCGGTAGATCCGGTCGCGTTCGATGACGACCTCCGCCTCGACGACGAGGGCACGCACAGCGGACTCGAGCGGCTCGACGTCGTCGACCTCGAGGAGCTTTCCGGCGCGCTGCCACAGCTCGCCCATCGGCAGGAAGGTGTTCCCGTCCGCCTCGGACTCCTCGAGTGCGAAGCGCAGGCCCGCGCGGAGGCGCTGCGGGTCGTCGAGCTCGACGCCGAGCGAGCGCGCGATCCGGTCCGCGGTCTTGAAGCCGACACGCGGGAGCTCGATCAGCCGGTAGGGGTCGTGCGTCAGGACGTCCACGACCTCGTCGCCGTACTCGCGCACGAGGCGTCCGGCCAGCCCGGCGGCGATGCCGTGCGTGAACAGGAACGTCTCGACCTCGCGGATGGTCGCCACCTGGCGCCACGCGGCGATCGCGCGCTCGACGCTCTTGCGTGAGATCGCGCGGCCGGCCTTGGTGCGCACCTCGCGCAGCCGCTCCGGGTCGCGGTCGAGCTCGGCGAAGACCTCCGCGGCGCCGAAGTGGTCGACGATCGCGCGGGCGAACGTCGGCCCGATGCCGGGGACGCGCGTCGTGAGCCAGCGCTCGACGCCCTCGCGGGAACGGGGCAGCGCGGCCCGGAACGTCTCGACCGCGAATTGCCAACCATGCCGCTTGTGCTCGGAGAACGCGCCCGAGCAGACGATCTGGTCGCCGGCCGCGACATGGCCGAGCGGCCCTGCGAGCGTCACCGGCTCCCCTTCGACGCTCTCGCCGAGCGTGGCCGACCAGACCGCGAACTCGAGGTCGGGCGAGACGTAGCGCGGCCCCGACCGCGAGAGCGTGACCTCGATCTCGCGCACCTCCGCCACCCGTCCGACGATACGCGAGGCGGCACGGCGCAAGTCCCGGCTCCGTCCCGGGATCTTCACGGCATGGCCGAGATCTCGGTACGGGTGGAATCGCGGGCAGAGGCGGAGTGGCTCTGGAGCCGCCTCCTCGGCGCGCAGATCCTCGACGGGCCGCTCCGCGTCGTGCTCGACGCGCACTCGGCGCGCGACGCGCGCCTCGCTGCGGTGCTGGACGCGATCGATCGCGGCGTACGCCAGCGCATGCTCCATCGGGCGTGGGTCGAGCCGGTCGACGCGGCCTGAATCTCGGCCGGGGGACCGGCTCGCGCGCTGCCTGAAAAGACCCCTGAAAATGCCTAGTCCCCGTGAACCCGAGGGCCCACAGGGACTTGGCAAACGGCAATTTCTCAGATCGAGAGGGTCATGTCAAGCGGCTACGGCGTCGCGGTGGCGAAGTCGATCTCGAGGTTGTACGGCTGCGGCGAGGCGACGCCCGTCCACGTCATGTAGGCGGTCGTGTTCGTCGAGGCGATCCCGTTGTAGTCGCCGATGAACGGCCGGAAGCCGGAGCCCGCGGGAACGCCCCACTGCGAGGGGTCGTAGCCGGTCGGCGTCACGCGGGCCTGCCGCCACGTCTGGCCGCCGTCTGAGCTCGTCGCGTAGGTGAGGTCGACGAGCGTGTTCCCCGAGTAGCTGCGATCCCAGTAGGACGCGTCGAGCCGGCCGTTCGGCGCCGCCGACAGCTCGCCCATGAAGTGGTCGCCCGGTCCGCCCGGGATCTGCGTCGAGAAGTCGAGTGTCAGGTTCGGCTTGAGCGAGTACAGGACCATCTGCGCGTACGGCCCGCGAATGTCGGCGACGAGCACGTCGAGCCGGTTGTGCGCGTTGTCGAACGCCGGCGCCGGGTACGAGCCGCCCGCCCGGAACTGGCCGCCGGAGATGTTGAAGCAGTACGGCGGGAAGACGCACACGGGATTCGTGAGCGCTGCGAACTGCACGGGCGTGCTCCAGGTCGAGCCGCCGTCTGTGGACTTCGAGGCGTACAGGACGGTCAGCCCCTTTCCGCCGTTCACCCCGTTGTCGAAGACGAGATACGCGTTGCCGGAGGCGTCGGTGACGACGCGCTGGTCCTGGTTGTTCTTCACGTTTCCGGCTGTGACCTTGTTCAGCGTCCACGTGTCGCCCTGGTCGTGCGAGGCCGCGACGTACACCGGCGAGTGCGTGTTGCCGCTGAACTCCGCCCAGGTGACGTAGACGTTGCCGTTCGTCGGGTCGACGTGGATGTTCTCGTGGTCGGCGAACTTGCCGTTCGAGCCGGTGGTCGTCCCGTTGCCCTGGAACGTCGAGATCTGGACGAGGCCGGTCTGCTGCCACGTGAAGCCGCCGTCGTAGGAGCGGTTGAGGAGCAGCGCGATGTCGTACGGCGAGGTGAAGTCGAACGCCTGGCAGACGTAGTACGCGACCTTGCCGTCGGGGCTGAAGGCGATCGTCGGGTCGCCGCCGGCGTCGTACGCGCCGGTGCCCGCGACGTTCGGATCGTTCGTGTACTTCGTGATGCCGGGCAGGAAGCCGTTCGGGAGCGTCGGCGTCCACGTCTTGCCCCCGTCGCCGGACGTGTTCACTGCGCAGCCGTCGTTGTAGTTCCAGTCGTTCGCGCCCGTGATCATGTCGGACGGATTCGCCGGATTCACAGCGATCGGCGTCTCGTTCTGGGACAGCTGGTCGCGGCTGACGTCGACGACCGGTGAGATCGCGATCTTGCCGCCCGCGGCCGAGGCCGGGCCGACGAGGACGAAGAGCGCAAGCAGGACGACTGCGGTTCTGCGCACGGGTAACCCCCCTCCAGGAGACTGACGACGCCGGGACCCTACAAGACGAGCTCTGCGAGGACGCGCAGCGCCTCGGGCTGCGGCGAGCCGACGATCAGCGTCGTCACCGGCGTCTCCCGCCAGGCCGCCAGGCGCTCGGCGATGCGCTCCTTCGGCCCGACGAGCGCGACCGCGTCGACGAGCTCGTCGGGCACCGCTGCGATCGCCTCGCGCTGGCGGCCGCCGAGGTACAGCTCCTGGATCTTCTCGGCCGCGTCCTCCCAGCCGTACCGGCGCGCGAGCGCGTTGTAGAAGTTCTTCCCCTTCGCGCCCATGCCGCCGACGTAGAGCGCGAGGTAGGGCTTGAGCGAGTCGCGCAGCGCCTGCACGTCGTCGCCGACGAGCACGTTCGCCGTCGCCGCGATCTCGAAGCCGTCCGGGGGCGCCGGGAACGCGTCGTCGAAGCGCTCCGGGTCGACGAAGATCGGCAGCCAGCCGTCGGCGATCTCGTACGCGAGGGCGACGTTCTTCGGTCCGATCGCCGCGAGGTAGATCGGGATGTCGGCGCGCAGCGGGCGCAGCATCAGCTTCAGCGGCTTCCCGAGGCCGGTCGCGCCCGGCCCGTCGTAGGGGATGCGGTAGTGATCGCCCTCGTGCTCGACGACCTCGCGGCGCAATGCTGCGCGCACGATCTCGATGTACTCGCGCGTCTTCCCGAGCGGCTTGCCCCACGCCTCGCCGTGCCAGCCCTCAACCACCTGCGGCCCCGACGTGCCGAGCCCGAGCAGGAAGCGGCCGCCGGACATCAGGTCGAGTGTCGCCGCCGTCATCGCCGTGTTCGCCGGCGTGCGGCCCGGGATCTGCATGATCGCCGAGCCGACCTTGATGCGGCTCGTGCTCGCCGCCATCCAGGCGAGCACGGTTACGGCATCGGTTCCCCATGCCTCCGCCGCCCACGCCGAGTCGTAGCCGAGCCGCTCCGCCTCCTGTACGAGCGGGACGAGCGACGCGGGGTTCGTCCCCGGCGACGCATAGCCGAGATTGAGCCCCAGCTTCACGCTGCGAGCATACGGCGGGCCCCGCTCGTCAGTGGCCGCCGCCGCCCGCGAGGAAGAGCACCACGAACAGGAAGGGCGGCACGAGCAGGCCCGCGAGCACGCCGGCGAGCACGTTCTTGCGGGTAGCGAGGCGTGCGCCGGCGAAGGAGGCGCCGGCGAAGAGCGCGATCGCCCACGGCACGAACCCGATGGCGATGCAGGCGATCGCGATGAGACCTGCGGCCAGGATCGCCGGAATCCACCTCACCTCGGGCATTCTCGCGTGGTTACGCTTGTCGGCCCGTGCCGCACCCCGAGCTGGCAGCCGAACAGGCGTACGTCGACAATGCGTACGCGTCCCTCGACAAGATGCGCACGACGCTCGAGGGCTCGCAGGACCGGATGGCGACCGAGTTCGCCGCGGTCGCCATGGAGGCGTGGCTCAAGCGGCGGCAGCGCACGTTCCAGGACGCGGAGCGCGGGCTCTGCTTCGGCCGGCTGACCCTCGACGGGACGCTGCGGCCGCTCTACGTCGGCCGCCGCTGGGTGCACGACGACGCGCACGAAGCGCTCGTCGTCAACTGGCAGGCGCCGGCGGCGCGGCCGTTCTACACGGCCACACCGAGTGAACCGCGAGGGGTAACTCAGCGCCGGCGCTTCCGCACGGAGGGCCGCCGGCTGGTCGACATCTCCGACGAGGCGCTCGACGGGTCCGGCGTCGAGGGCGCGACCGTGAGCGACTTCCTGCTCGAGGAGCTCGACCGGCGGCGCGAGGGACGGATGCGCGACATCGTCGCCACCATCCAATCCGACCAGTACCGGCTCATCACCGCGGAGCCCGAGGGCGCGCTCGTCGTCCAGGGCGGCCCGGGAACGGGCAAGACCGCGGTCGGGCTCCACCGGGCGTCGTGGCTCCTCTTCACACACCGCGAGCAGCTTCGCCGCGTGCTCGTCGTCGGCCCGAACCCGACGTTCATGGACTACGTCTCGCACGTCCTCCCTGCGCTGGGCGAGGAGGCGGTCGAGCAGCGCGCCGTCACCGAGATGCTCGACGGGATCGTCGTCGAGCGCGAGGACCCGGCCGACGTCGCCGTGCTCAAGGCCGACCCGCGGCTGAGCGAGGTCGTGCAGCGCGCGGTCGAGCTGTCGGTGCATCCCGCGCCCGAGGAGCTCGTCCTCTACGCGGACGGCGTGTTCGTCTCGGTCAGGGAGCGCGACGTGCGCGATCTCCTCGACGCTGCGCTGAACGCCGGCCTCGCGCTCACGCCGGCGCGCGAGCGGTTCCGCATGACGGTGCTGCGGCGCTTCTATGAGCGCTACGGGGAGCTCCTCGGCCCGCGTGCGCTGCGCAGCTTCGACGACCTGGAGCGCGCGCTCCGCCGCAACGGCTTCCTCACGAAGTATCTCGACCGCGTGCTGCCGCTGCCGCGCGCGGAGAAGGTCGTCGCGCGGCTCCTCACGTCGCCGTCCGCGCTCGCGGAGGCCGCCGAGGGCGTGCTCGATCGCGACGAGCAGCGGCTGCTGCTCCGCGACCGGCCGCGGCGCGTCTCGGAGCTGCGCTGGAGCGATCACGACCTGCCGCTGCTCGACGTCGCGCGGACGCTCGTCGAGGGCCCGGCGCGCGCGTTCGGGCACGTGATCGTCGACGAGGCGCAGGATCTGTCGCCGATGCAGCTCCTGATGGTCTCCCGCCGCGCGGTCGACGGGTCGCTGACGATGCTCGGCGACGTCGCCCAGGCCACCGGGCCCGTCACGTACGGCCGCTGGCAGGAGCTCGAGCCGTTTCTCCCCGAGGACCTCGAGGTGCGGATCGAGGAGCTTCGGCACGCGTACCGCGTCCCGGCGGAGATCATGGACCTGGCGCTGCCGCTGCTCGACCGGATCGCGCCCGACGTCGAGCCGCCGCTCGCGTACCGGCAGGGCGGCGCCCCGCCGAAGCTCGTGCGCGTGGACGAAGGCGAGCTGATGACGGCGGCGTTGCGCGAAGCTGCGGAGCTGGACGGCCTGCTCGCCGTCATCGGGCCGCGCTCGCTCGTCCAACCTCATGGGGAGGCGTTCGACGAGACGCAGATCCCTTTCCTTACCCCGCGTGAAGCAAAGGGCCTCGAGTTCGACCACGTGGTTGTCGTCGAGCCCGCGCTCATCGCCGAGGAGGGCGGCGAGCGCGGCCTGCGCGAGCTGTACGTCGCGCTCACGCGGCCGACGAAGACGCTCGTCGTCGTGCACTCGCGGGACTGGCAGTGAGTTCTCACGTCGCTGGGGCGACGCTGGCAAGTGAGCCAAGCGCGCGCCGCGCAGGGCAGTACATGACGTACGACCAAGCGGCGCGCGCGCAGGATCGCGCCGCCAGCGTCGTCAGCCTTTCGCGGAGCCCGGCTCCGCCGGGCGGGAGCGAAAGGCGGCCAGCGGCGTGAGATACTGGGAGGACTTCGTCGTCGGCCAGGAGACCGTGCACGGATCGCACGAGATCACGGCCGACGAGATCGTCGACTTCGCGCGGGAATTCGACCCGCAGCCCTTCCACACCGACCCCGACGTCGAGGGCCCGTTCCACGGACTGATCGCGAGCGGCTGGCACACCGCGTCGCTGTACATGGGGATGTTCGTGCGCAACGTGCTGCTCGACACCGCGAGCATGGGCTCGCCGGGCGTGGAGGAGCTGCTGTGGCTCGTTCCCGTCCGTCCCGGTGACGTGCTCACCGGACGCAGCCGGATCGTCGACGCCTGGCCGAGCGAGCACAACGCGCGCCGTGGCACGATCGTCGGCGAGCACGAGCTCGTCAATCAACGGGGAGAGGTCGTCCTACGTATGCGCGCACGCGGACACATCGCTCGGAGGCCGGCCTGATGCGGATGCGGACGCTCGGTGAGGGCGGCCCGGAGGTCTCGGTCGTCGGCCTCGGCACGAACAACTTCGGCGGGCGCATCGACTACGAGCAGTCGAAGGCGGTGCTCGACACCGCGATCGAGGAGGGGATCACCCTCCTCGACACGGCCGACATCTACTCGCAGGGAACGAGCGAGGAGTTCATCGGCCGTGCGCTCCAGGGCCGGCGCGACCGCATCCTCATCGCGACGAAGTTCGGCAAGCCGATGGACGCGAACCCGTCCGAGTCGCGCGGCTCCCGTGAGTACGTCCGCTGGGCCGTCGAGGGATCGCTCGGGCGTCTGCGCACGGACTCGATCGACGTCTACCAGATGCACGAGCCCGATCCATCGACGCCGGTCGAGGAGACGCTCGGCGCGCTGGACGAGCTCGTCCGCGAGGGCAAGGTCCGCTTCATCGGCTCCTCGAACTTCTCGCCGGCGCAGGTCGAGGAGGCGGACACGATTGCGCGCGACCGCGGCCTCGCCCGCTTCGTCGCCGCACAGAACGAGTACAGCTTCGCCGTGCGCGAGGCCGAGGACGAGCTGCTGCCGCTGTGCGACGAGCTCGGCATCGGCGTGCTCCCGTACTTCCCGCTCGCGAGCGGGCTGCTGACGGGGAAGCACGAGGTTCGCCGAGTCCCGAAGGAGGGGCGCCTCGCGGGCCGCGACATCCCTGCCGAGCGATGGGCGAAGGTCGAGGAGCTGCAGCAGTACGCGGACCAGCTCTCCCTCACCTTGCTGGATGTCGCAATCGGCGGGCTGCTGGCGATGCCGGCGATCACGTCCGTCATCGCAGGAGCGACGAAGCCGGAGCAGGTGCGCGCGAACGTAAGGGCCGGGAACTGGGAGCCGAAGAAAAACGATCTCACGGTGCTCCGCGCCTTGCGCTAGCAGGCGACGTCGCCGTCGTCCGGGAGCTCTTCCGCGAGTACCGGGCATCGCTGGGCGAGTCGGGCGTTGATCTCGTCGGCTTCGACGAAGAGGTCGCGGCGCTCCCGGCGGGCTACGAGTGCATTCTCCTGATCGACGGCGCCGGGTGCGTCGCGTTGCGGCGGCTGGACGCGTACGCGTGCGAGATGAAGCGCCTGTACGTGCGTCCGTTGGCGCGTGGCACCGGTGCGGGGCGCGCGCTTGCGGCTGCGCTGATCGAGCAGGCGCGCGAGCGCGGGTACGCCGTCATGCGCCTCGACACGCTCCCCTCGATGGCGGAGGCAGGCTCGCTGTACGCCTCGCTCGGATTCGTCGAGGTCGAGCGCTACAACGACAACCCGGCGCCCGGCGTGCGGTTCATGGAGCTGCGGCTCTGAGCACGCGGAAGATCCGCTGCCGCTCGACCGGCAGGTAGAAGCCGAGCGCGGCGAGCGCAACCGGGTAGGCGAGCACGAGCAGGACCGACGGTGCGAGCGGCAGGTGCGCCGCGCGCGCTGCGACGCTGAGCCCAACTCCTGCGCCGAGGCACGTCACGATGCGCCGCCACTGGTACGGCACCGGATAGACGCTCTGCGCGTACAACATCATCCCGACGAAGAGCACGACGTACGCAGCGGCTGTGGAGATCGAGGCTCCGACCATTCCCCAGCGGGGGATGAGCCAGAAGTTGAGGCCGATGTTCGCGGCTGCGCCGATGCCGGTGACGACCCAGTTGAGTTGCGTGCGGCGTGCGCGGCCGCTGCCGATCGCGAGCACCGTGTATCCCGCGTACACCGCGCCGGCGAACGCGAGCAGCGCAACGCCCTTCTCTGCGCGCTGGTAGTGCGGCGACGTGAGCAGCTGCGTCCACCACGGCGCAAGGGCCCCGAGCGCGAGCGCGAGCCACGAAGCGAACGTCAGCAGGTACGTGAGGACGAAGGCATACGTCCTCCGTGCCTCACGGTCGTCCTCGATCGAGTACGCGAATGCCGGCCAGGCGGTCCGGAACGCAACCATGACGAACGTGATGACGGAGGCGATCTTCACTGCGGCGGAGTACACGCCGGCCTCGGGAAGGCCCTTGTACCAGACCACGAATTCGCGATCGACCCAGTTGATCGTCCACAGGGCGAGCGCCGACGGGACGAGCGGCATGCCGAACTTCTGCATCTTGCGCAGGAGCTCGCGGTCGAACTCGAGCCCGAGCTGCTCGGTGCGGTAGATGACGAGCGCGACGTACGTGACGAGCGTCCCGGTGAAGTTGCCGACCACGAGGCCGATCGCACCCCAGTGGAAGACGGCGACGAAGACGACCATCGCAACAACGGTGATGAGCACGTTGCAAACGCTCGCGATCGCGTACTGCACCGAGCGTTCCTCGACTCGGAAGAGCGCCGTGAGCTGCTGGTAGTTCGTCTGCGCCCAGAGGCCGACTGCGCCGGCGCGCACGAGGTTCGGGTCATGGCCGAGACCGAGCCAGTGCCCGACCGGGCCGGCGAAGACGACGCCGAGCGCGAGCCCGAGCGTCGACATGCCCATCGTGAACCAGAACGAGGTCCGGATCACGGTCAGCTTTCCCGCTTCCTCCTTCTCGTCGAAGTAGAAGCGGAAGAACGCGCTCGAGATGCCCATCTGCAACGCGATCGCCGCGACCGCCGTCGTGGCGGTGACGATCTCGACGCGGCCGTAGGCGCGCGGCGGGAGGTAGTGCGTGTACAGCGGCAGGAGCAGCGTCGCGAGGATGCGCGACACGAGCCCGCCGAGGCCGTAGATCGCCGAGTGGCGGCCGAGCCGCTTGAGCTCCGCTCCCAGTCTCACCGCAGGCCAGCGTAGAGGTCGAGCAGCCGCTGGCCGACGACCGAGAGGTCGTGGACGCGCTCGACGTACGCCCGGCTGGCCGCGCCGATTCGGCGAAGCTCGTCCGGCGAGGCGACGAGCTCGCGCAGAACGTCCGCGAGCGTCTCCTTCGTCGCGTGCACGATCGGTAGCTTCAGCCCGAAGGCCTCCTCGGTGCGACGCGTCGCCTCTTCGTGCAGGAATGCGACCACCGGCTTGCCGAGCGCCATCGCCTCGATCGCGAACATGCCGTACCAGCCCGCGTTCAGCTGGTCGACGACGAGGTCGGCGGCGCGGTAGCGCTCGAAGGCGGCGCGATGGTCGACGCCCTCGACGAGCTCGAGGTTCAAGCCGAGCAGCTCGGCGGCCGCGACGACCTCCTCCGTCCCCTTGCGCGACCGCGACGACGGGGCGTGGAGCACGACCGGGTGCTCGCTGTCGGACGGCGGCGCGGGCTCGATCGCGGACACGTCGATGCCGGGCGGGATGACGTGTGCGTCGGGAAGCCAGCGCGCGGCGTCGTACGAGCCGATGACGACCGCGCCGGCGCGCCGCGCCCACTTGAGGTCGTCGGAGGGCCGGCCGCGGATGTCGGAGCCGAGGAAGTGCATCACCGACGGCTTCCGCAGCGCGTACAGGAGCGGGAACTGGAGCGACTTCGGCACGAGCGTCAGCCCGAAGTAGAAGTGGAAGATGTCCGTCTTCGGCGCGAGCTGCGCGAACGCCTTCCACTGCGTCCGCTGCTGCCGCAGCAGGCCGCCGCGACGCTCGAGGTCGACGTCTGCCTCCGGGTGCAGGCGGTAGCGGTTGAAGACGACGAGTTTCGCGTCGACGCCCCGTGCGCGCAGCGCCTGGACGTTCGCCCACGGGATGCCGGCCGTGTTGACGGGGCAGTGCGTGACCCGCAGCGGCTTTTCCACTGCCGTCACGGTATCGCCCGGAAGTGACGACGTTCACGTGAACGAGGGCGTCCTACACTCCACATCCAGCCCCGGGTGGGTGGGGGTTCGGGACGGAAACGCCCGGAGGGGGCGCCGAGCAGCGGTGCCGGCGAGCGCTCCCGCGAAGCGGGAACCTCCAAGCCTTAGGCGTCCCACTCCACCTGGTCGAAGTAGCGAAGCGCCGTCCGCCCGGGTCGAACCCGAGAGCGCAGGGCCTCGAGCTCCTCGTCGCCGATCTCGCCCAGCGCGCGCTTCACCCCCAGCCAGGGCAGGTTGAGATCCTCCTGGTAGACGACCGTCGAGATTCGCGGGTTCACCTCGATGACGTGGTCGCCGACGAGCTGGATGTTGAAGAACCACTCGATCGCCAGCTCGCGCACGATGCGGCCGGCCATCTCCATCAGCGCCTCGTCCTGCAGCGTCACGAAGTACATCGCGAGGCCGGCGCGCATCGACTCGCGCGTCTTCGGATGACCGAGCACGATGCGCTCGCCGTCGGCGATGCCGTCGATCGTCCGCTCCCCGCCGGTCGCGAGCTCCATGACGAGCAGCTCCGTCCCGCCCTGTTCCGGCAGCAGATCGAGCGCCTCCTCGAGGCGCATCGACACCGAGCCGGGGCGCTCGTGCAGGAGCTGATGGGCGCGGTCGACGGTCGGATCGAGGATGCGGAATCCGCGTGAGCCTGACGAGAACACCGGCTTGAAGCAGACCGGTCGGTCCGGGTACCCGAGCTCGCGCGCCGCGGCCTCGACCGCGCGCGCGCCCGCGACGCGGCGGAACTCGATCGTCGGCACATCGATGCGCTGCAGCAGCGAGTACGTCTCGGCCTTGTCGTTCGAGCGCCGCACCGTCTCGGGCGGGGACACGAGGATGGGCACGGGGAAGCGACTGCGGGCGGCCGCAAGTCCCGGCAGGTCGAAAGACGACTGAGGGAGCACGACGTCGGCGCCCTCGCGCTCGACGAGCTCGAGCACAGCGTCGGCATAGCCTGGATCGGAGCCCGGCGGGACGAGGTGGAAGGCGTCGCACAGATGCCGCCCGATCGAGCGCTCGGACATGTCGACGCCTACGAGACGCACGTCGCGCTCGCCGTTCTCGCGCAGCCCGCGCAGGAGCGCGGCGGTCCCGGGCGCGCCGGCGGCGGTGACGAGGATCGTCGTCATGAGAGATCGATCCGATCGGCCGCGAGCGCGTCCCACATCTCCGTCCGCTTCGCGTCGAGCATCGACTCCATCGTCTCGCGCATCGTCGCCCCGTCGTACACCCAGATCTCCGGATGGACGAGGAGCTGCAGCCATTCCAACGCGGCGGTGGCGAGCTGCGCGTGCGGGCAGCCCTCGCGCCAGTGCTGGTTCGAGTCGGACCGGTAGCAATCCGGCGTGAAGTACGGCTCCGCCATCACGTTGACTGCACCGTCGATCGGCTGTGACATGAACGCCGGATCGGGGTTGTGCCAGGCGATGACGTCGTCGAAGCGGTCGTCGAGCTGGGCGCGCGGATGCACGGCGTGCAGGCCGACCGCGTGTCCCCATTCGCGCAGCTGCCGCTGCGCGTCGCGCCCTTCTTGCGAGTCGAGGTTGTAGAAGCCGCTCTCGGTCATGAGGAAGTACGTCGCCCGCGCGCCGAGCTCCCGCTCGATCAGCGCCATCTCGAGGGCGGCCTCGAGCGAGAGGTCGACGTCATGCCGGAGGTACACGACGCCTGGTCGCGGCTCCCGGTCGAAGGTCGCCCAGTCGTATCCGCCGACCCGCGCCGCCTCGAGCAGCTCGCGGTAATGCGTCAGATCGAACGCGCAAGCACCCACTGGAACGTCACCTCGCCTTCGGGCTCCCGGAAGCTGACGAGCTCGTCGCGGAGCGGCTCGAAGCCCGCCTCGCGGACGATCTCCGTCATGCCGGCTCCACTTCTACCTGGAGCAGCCGTGCCGCGGCCTCCGCTCGTTGCAGCGCCTCGACGTTCGTGTCGGCGACCGCGATCACGTAGCCGCGGCGGTCACCGTCGAGCCGCACCGGCCGGATCGTCTCGCCCTCCTGCAGATACGTGTCCGCCTGCACGACGCCGGGCGCAGCGAGCACGGGGTCGAGCGGCCCGATGCGGACGACGCGGCCCGTCGGCAGCGGCCCGGGGGACGCGGTCAGGAAACGGATCGCGAGCGGCTGCTGCACCTGGGGTTGCGCGACCGAGTCCGGCACCGGCTCGCCGAGGGCCTGGCGGAGCGCCACCTCGACCAGGTCGACGCCGACCGCGTGCCGGGCGAGATCGGCCATCTGCCCGCCGGGGATGCGTGCGGCGACCTCGATGACGAGGACGCCGTCGTCGGTGACGAGGAGCTGCGGAAAGGCAATCCCGTCGCGCAGCCCGAGCGCACGCGTGGCGTGGGCGGCAACGCGCTCCGCCTCGGCGAGCACGTCGCCGAAGATCGTCGTCGGGTAGACGTGGATCCAGCCCACGCCGAACCCGATCCCCGGCGGGCGCAGGCGGTCGGAGAGCGTCAGCACCTCCGCCTCGCCGCCGCGCGCGATGACGAGGCCGTTCAACTCGAGGCCCTCGTGGAAGCGCTCGAGCACGACCTCCCCGCCCGAGGACTCGGCGAGCGCGGCGTGCAGATGCGCATCGAGGTCGTCGAGCGACTCGAGTCGGAAGATGCCGCGCTGGCCGCCCGAGTCGGCCGGTTTCAGCACCGCGGGGAAGCCGACCGTCTCCGCTGCTGCGTGCGCGGACGCGAGGTCGCGCGCGGCGGCGAAGCGAGGCTGCGGCACGCCGGCGTCGGCGAGCCGGCGCCGCATGGCGATCTTGTGCGTCATGAGGCGCGCGACGTCCGTGCCGATACCGGGAAGCCCGAGCTCCTCGGCGACGGCGGCGACGATCGGCACCGCCCGGTCGGCGGACACGGTCAGCGCGCCGTCGACGCCGTGGCGGCGTGCGACGTCGATCACGCCTTCGATGTCCTGGAAGTCGACCACCTCGCCCACGTCGGCGGCCCCGAGGCCGAGCGCGTCGGGATTGCGGTCGACCGCGACCACTCGCAGCTCGAGCTCCTGCGCGCGCAGGATCGCCCGGCGCTGGTGTCGGCCTGCGCCGACGAAGAGGACGGTCTTGCCGCGCATTGCGTCGATGCTATTCAGCAGACGGCGAAGATCGCGTAGTCGAGTGCCTCCGCTGGGCGCTCCGGCTGATCGAGGTAGACGATCTCCGTCTCGCGAAAGCCGGCGGAGCGCACGAGCAGCTCGAGCGTCTCCGGCACGAGCGGCTGCGCGTGCGTGAGGTCGGCGAAGTAGTTCCGCAGGGCCGCCACCGAGGCCGGGTTGATCGTCTCGAGCACGAGCAGGCCTCCGGGCCGGAGCTTCGCGTGCGCGAGGCGCAGGAGCGCGACGAGGTCGGAAGGCGGCAGATGCTCGGCGACCTGGAGCGCGGTGACGGCGCCGAGCGAGCCGTCGGCCGCGCCGTTGAGCGCCTCGTGCGCGGACGCTTGCTCGACCTCGAGGCCCTCGCCGCGGGCGAACGCGACCATGTCCGCGTTCGCGTCGACGCCGCGCGCATCAATCCCCGCTTCGCGCAGGAGTGCGAGCAGCTCGCCGCGCCCGCTCCCTACGTCGAGCACCGGCGCGTGGCCGCGCAGGCGCTCCACATAGGGACGCTGGCGCTCACGCACCTCGGCCGTGGAACCGCGCAGGCGCGACTCGAACGCGAAGTAGTCCGGAAGCGCCGACGCGCGCGGCTGCGGCGCGACCGTCTCCGGCGCCGGCGCGGCCGGCCGCCGTTCGAGGCGGAGGAGACGCTCCTCCAGCTCGGCGACGCGGCGCTCGGCAGCGAGCGAACGCGCAGCGACGTCGTCGACCCGCGACGAGAGCGCGTCGAACAGCCGCAGGAGGACGCCGTTGAAGGTTCGCTGCCCGGCGGCGAGCGGGGCGGCGGCTGCGTACTGCAGGCGCCTGCGCAGGCCGCGCGCGCCGGCCTCCACCGGCGAAGGCGCGCGGAGCTCTTCCGCCTCCTGCCTCGGGTCGTCGTCCACGCGCGGACCTTACGGTGCCGTGCTCCGGCGCGGCTCGTCTGGATGCCGCGCATCGCGGACGGCGAGCCGCACCTTCTCGGCCAGACGTTTCGGCCGGAGCTCGGCGACGAGCACCGCACCGGCGGCGCCGTCGCCGTACCGCGCTCCCTCGGTCTCGGCCAGCGTCGCGGTCCGCCAACCGTCGTCTGCGTGGAGGTACAGCTCGTCCTCGAAGACGACGAAGCCACTCTGATCGAAGAGCGCGACCCATTCGAGCGGCGTGCGCTGCAGGTGCCAGCCGTGGTCTTCGTGCTCCCCGGTGGGCACGCTCAGGAGCAGACGGCCGTGGTCCGTGAGCACACGGAGAAGCTCGCGCAGCGCCGCTGCGTGGCCGTCGTCGTCGCGTGTGTCCTCGACGCCGTAGACGGTGTTGTCGCGGCCGATGTGCTCGAGCGTCGAGACGCAGAGCGCGAGCTCGAACCGTCCGTCCTCGAACGGCAGCCGACGTACGTCCGCGATCACGTCGGCAGGCTCGGCCAGGTCGACCGTGACGAGCTCCGGAGCCTCGAGGTCGCGTAGCCCTTCGACGTACGCCTGCTCCGCGTGTGCCGTCCCGATGTCGAGCACCCGGGGCTCGCCCGCATACCGCGACAGCACCCACGGGATCTCGATGGCGCGCTCGTCGCTCCAGGCCGGCGCCCTCAGCTCCCGTGGGCGGCCGCCGCGTCCCCGCTCCGAGCGCGCTCGCGCGAGCCCGTCGTCGAGCAACTCGATGCGCTCGAACTCGCGGCTCGCGACGAGCTCGCGGACGAGCCGTGCCCGAGAGACCTCGCCGCGTCGGAGGCGCTCGACCGCGTCCGGGTCCGGCTCGCGCCGGAGCACGAGCCGCCAGACCTGCTCGACGAAATCCTGCACCAGGCGGAGGCTAGAGTGACCGCGATGTCCCTGCACGGCAAGCGCGTTTTCGTCACCGGCGGCGCCGGCTTCATCGCGACCACGCTCGGGCGCCTCCTCGTGGACGACAACGAGGTGATTGCCTACGACAACCTCCACCGCGACGCGCTGAGCGCCACCGAGCTGCGAGAGCACCCGAACTTCACCTTCGTCCAGGGCGACGTCCTCGACGCCGAGCACGTCACGGAGGCTGCGAAGGGCGCGACGCACATCGTCCACTGCGCCGCGATCGCCGGCGTCGACACGGTGCGCGAGAGCCCGGTGCGGACGATGCGCGTGAACATGATCGGCACGTACAACGTGCTCGAAGCCGCGCTCGCAACCATCGACTCGCTCGAGCGCATCGTCGACTTCTCGACGAGCGAGGTCTTCGGCACGCACGCCGACAACGTGCACGAGGGGCATGTGTCGACGATCGGATCGGTCGGCGAGGCGCGCTGGACGTACGCAGTCTCCAAGCTCGCGGGCGAGCACCTGGCGCACGCGTACCACGACGAGCTGAAGCTGCCGACCGTCACCGTGCGGCCGTTCAACGTGTACGGCCCCGGCCAGATCGGCGGCGGCGCGATCCGCGCGTTCATCGAGGCAGCGCTCGCCGGCGGCGATCTCACCATCCACGGCGACGGCTCGCAGATCCGTGCCTGGTGCTACGTCGACGACATGGTGCGGGCCGTGCTCCTCTGCCTCGAGCGGCCGGAGGCCGTCGGCCAGAGCTTCAACATCGGCAACGACCGCTCCATCGTGACGATCCGCGAGCTGGCGGAGCGGATCAAGCGCCTCACCGGCTGCCCGGGCGAGATCGTCTTCCAGCCGCTGCATTACGCCGACGTCGAGGTCCGCAGCCCGAACGTGCGCCAGGCGCGCGAAATGCTCGGCTTCGAGGCGGAAGTCGACCTGGACGAAGGCCTCGAGAGGACGATTGCGTGGTACCGGAGCAGACAGCTCACATCCGCCTAGCGTTCCCCGAGGTAGGCGAGCCGGAGCTCGCCGAGATCGCAGCCGTGCTCGAGACGGGCCAGCTCACGATGGGGCCGAAGGTCGAGGAGTTCGAGGCCCTGCTCGCGGCGGCTGCCGGCACGCAGCACGCTGCAGCCGTCTCGTCGGGGACCGCGGCGTTGCATCTCGCCGTGCTCGCGCTCGGGATCGGCGAGGGCGACGAGGTGCTCGTGCCTGCGTACACCTTCCCGGCGACGGCGAACGTCGTCGCGCTCGCGGGCGCTCGCCCGGTGCTCGTCGACGTCGACCCGGTGACGATGAACATCGACGCAGAAGACGCAGCGCGGCGCGTCACCCCCCGGACGAAAGCCGTGCTCGCCGTCCACCTGTTCGGCCGGCCCGCACGACTCGAGGAGCTCGCCGACCTGCCCGTGCTCGAGGACGCCGCCGGTGCGCTCGGTGCCGCGCACCGCGGGCGGCCATGCGGGAGCCTCGGCGCGCTCGCGTGCTTCTCGTTTCACCCGCGCAAGATCGTCACCACCGGCGAGGGCGGCGCGATCACGACCGACGACCCGCTGCTCGACGAGCGCGTGCGCTCGCTCCGGCATCACGGCTGGTCGCCGTCCTCTGCGTACGACGACATGCCGGTGCCCGCGTTCAACTACCGGCTGAGCGACGTGCTCGCCGCACTCGGCATCCCGCAGCTGCGCCGCCTCGACGAGCTGCTCGCGGCGCGAGAGCGCATCGCGGCGGGCTACGCCGAGCGGCTGGCGCATCTCGAGGTCGTGGTGCCCGAGGCGGACGCGGACGACCGGCACGGATGGCAGGCGTACGTCGTCCAGCTCGACCGGCGCGACGCGGTGATGGCGGCGCTCCGGGAGCAAGGCATCGGCTGCCAGATCGGGACCTACGCGCTGCACCGGCTGGGCGCCTACCGCGACCAGGGGCCGTTCCCCGGGGCGGACGCCGCCTTCGAGCGCGCGCTCGCCCTCCCGCTCCACGGTCGGCTCACCGAGCAGGATCTCGACCGGGTGGCGGCAGCACTTGACAAGCTTGTGAGTCATCACTAACCTAGTGACATGGCAGTACGGCTGACGGCGGCGGAGCGCAAGGACGACCTCCTCGACGCGGCCCTCATCGAGTTCGCCGAGCGCGGCCTAGAAGGCACGTCCACCGAGGACATCGCCCGGCGGGCAGGCATCTCGCAGCCCTACCTCTTCCGCCTCTTCGGGACGAAGAAGGAGCTTTTCAAGGCGGCGACCGCACGGTGCCTCCGCGAGACGCTCGAGCTCTTCCAGCGGGCGGCGGAGGGGAAGCGCGGCGAGGAGGCCCTGCACGCCATCGGCGAGGCTTATCGGGAGATGCTCAGAACGGACCGCACGCACCTGCGGGCACAGATGCAGGCCTATGCGGCGGCCGACGACCCGGAGATCCGCGAGGTCGTCCGGGCCGGCTACGGCGACCTCGTCGCCTACGTGCGGCGCGTGTCCGGGGCCGACGGCCCGACGATCTGGCACTTCTTCGCCACCGGGATGATGCTCAACGTCCTCGCCTCGATGCACGTCGACGACAACCCGGAGCCCTGGATGACGGAGCTCCTCGACGGTTGCGGTACGTAACCCTTTTTTTCCCATTGGAGGAAGTGATGACTCACACACAAAAGCGCTCAGCGATCTGGACGCTCGCGATCACCTCGGTCGCGCTCTTCATGGTCAGCCTCGACAACCTCGTCGTGACGACGGCGGTGCCGGTCATCCGGCGCGACCTGCACGCGACCATCTCGCAGCTCGAGTGGACGGTGAACGCATACACGCTCACGTTCGCCGTGCTGCTCCTCACCGGCGCGGCGCTCGGCGACCGCTTCGGCCGCCGGCGGCTGTTCGCGCTCGGCCTGCTGCTCTTCACCGGTGCATCTGCCGCTGCTGCGCTCTCGACGTCGGCGAACACGCTCGACATCGCGCGCGCCCTCCAGGGCGTGGGCGGCGCGATCGTCATGCCGTTGACGCTGACGATCCTCTCCGCGGCCGTCCCGGCGAACCGGCGCGCCCTCGCGCTCGGCATCTGGGGCGGCATCGGCGGGCTCGCGATCGCGATCGGCCCGCTCGTCGGCGGCGCCATCGTCAGCGGCATCTCCTGGCACTGGATCTTCTGGCTCAACGTGCCGATCGGCCTCGTCCTCGCACCGCTCGCGCTTGCACGTCTCGACGAAACGCGCGGACCCGATTCCGGCCTTGACCTGCCGGGCCTGGGCCTCGCCAGCGCCGGCCTGCTCGGCATCGTCTGGGGTCTCGTGCGCGGGAACGCGCACGGCTGGACGAGCGCCGGCATCGTCGGCCCGATCGTGGCCGGCGCGCTCCTCGTCGCCGCGTTCGTGGCCTGGGAGCTGCGCACGCCGTCGCCGATGCTGCCGATGCACTTCTTCCGCGACCGCACGTTCGCGCTGACGAACGTCGCATCGCTGCTCATGTCCTTCGGGATGTTCGGCTCGATCTTCCTGCTCGCGCAGTTCTTCCAGACGGTGCAGGGGATGTCGCCGCTGCAGTCCGGCCTGCGCATCCTGCCGTGGACGGCGATGCCGATCTTCATCGCCCCGGTTGCAGGCGCGTTCCTCGACCGGCTCGGCGGCGGCCAGCGGCTGGTGACGGTCGGCCTCACGCTCCAGTCGGCCGGGCTGATCTGGATCGCCGCGGTGACGACGACGACCACGCCGTACTCGAGCCTCGTGCTCCCGTTCATCCTCTCCGGAGCCGGCATGGCGCTCTTCTTCACGCCGGTCGCGAACGTCGTCCTCGGCTCCGTGCGGCCCGAGCACGAGGGCAAGGCGTCGGGCGCGAACAACGCCATCCGCGAGCTCGGCGGCGTCTTCGGCGTGGCCGTGCTGGCTTCCGTCTTCGCGCACTTGGGCGGCTACCGGAGCGCGACGACGTTCGTGCACGGAACGACCACCGCTGTCTACGTCGGCGGCGCCGTCGTGGCGCTCGGCGCGGTCGCGGCCGGCCTGGCCGGCCGCCGCCGCCCGGCCGCGGTAGATGCCGCGGAGGAGCCGGAGGCGCTTCCCCAGGCCGCATAGCCGGGGTCGTCGCGACAATGGGCGA
>DASUIG010000011.1:0-31307 GCA_036273155.1 Gaiellaceae bacterium
CCTGCGAAAGACCTCGTAGATCATGCGGCGAGGACCGCGTCGCGCACCCACTGCTCCTGGTCGAGGAACCGGCGGCGGAAGGCGAGCCGCTCGTCGGTCTTCGGCCCGTGCCCCGTGACGACGTGCCTGAGCTCGTCCCAGTCGGGCTCGCCGTACTCCCAGGTCCCGTCCTCGCGGCGGCGCAGCTTCGGATCGGGAACCGTGAGGCCGAGCTCCCAGATCTGCGGCACGTATCCCTCGAGGAACTGCTGCCGCGCCTCCTCGTTCCCCTGCGACTTGATGCGCCAGAGGTACATCGGGTCCTCGTCCTTCGGGATCGGGTTGCCGTGGAACTGCATCAGCGGCCCCCACCACCGGTTCAACGCCTCCTGCACGAGCTCGAACTGCTCGGGCGTGCCGGTGACCATCGCGAGGATGACGTCGCGGCCGTGGAGGATGTGGAACGACTCCTCCCAGCAGATCTTCTTCATGATCCGCGCGTACGGCGCGTACGAGCACTTGAGGAGCGCCTTCTGGCTGATGATGGCCGCGGCGTCGACGAGCCAGGCGATGACGCCGACGTCGCCCCACGTCTTCGTCGGGTAATGGAAGACGTTGTGGAACTTCGCCTTTCCGTCTACGAGGTCGGCGAGGCAGCGGTCGCGCGGCTTGCCGAGGTCCTCGACGACGCGGTAGATGAGCTGCGCGTGACCGACCTCGTCCTGCACCTTCGCGGTCAGCGCCAGCTTGCGCTGGAGCGTCGGCGCACGGAGGATCCATTCGCGCTCGGGCAGGACGCCCATGAGCTCGGAGTTGCCGTGCATCTCGATGAACTTGACGAGCTTCGCCCGGTAGTCGTCCGGCATCCAGTCGGCCGTCTCCACCTGGCCGCCGGACTGGACGTACTCGAGAAATGCCTGCTCATCGCGCATTCGCATGTCTCCTTCCGAACGATCGTTAGCCTACAGTGTAGATGAGCGCCCGCCGGACCGAGCTGACCCGGGCCGCCGCCAGGCTCTTCGCCGAGAAGGGCTACCACGGCACCTCGATCGGCGACCTCGCCCAGGCGCTCGGCGTCCAGAAGGGGTCGCTCTACGCGCATATCGAGTCGAAGGCCGATCTTCTCTGGGAGGTCGCGAGCGAGGGCGCGGCCGCATTCCACTCCGGGCTCGACGCGGTCCCCGACGAAGGTCCTGTCGTCGACCGGATCCTCGCCGCGCTGCGAGCGCACCTGCGCGTGGTGTCCGAGCAGCTCGACGTGGCCACCGTCTTCATCCGCGAATGGCGCTACCTCGACGGCGCGCGCCGGGATGCGTTCGTCGCCGAGCGGCGCCGGTACGAGGAGCGGTTCCGCGCGCTGTTCGCCGAGGGCCGTGAGCGCGGCGAGCTGCGGACCGATCTCGACGACGGCACCGCCGCGCTGCTCGCGCTCTCGGCCGTGAACTGGGCGTATACCTGGCTCCGGCCCGGCGTCGACACCGACGCGCTCGCCGACCGCTTCACCGCGCTCCTCGTGGACGGCATGCGCGGCTACGCGACCCCGTAACCGCCGGCCCCTCCGGCGACGTTCTCCGGGCAGCAACGAAGGGGGACGACATGCGGTTCAGGGCCGTTCTCGTAGCGGGCGCCGTCGGGCTGGCGCTTTCCGCGCCCGCATTCGCGGGCCAGGGGCCGCCGCAGGGGCAGGCGCTCTCGCCGGAGATCGTTCCGGGAGCCGGGCTCAGCGGTATCGCCGGCGTTCGCGCCGCGCGGTACCGGTTCGTCCGCGCGCTCGGCGTCACGTCGGCCGGAAGCTTCCGGGTCGACTTCGCGGCCGGGCCGGGGAACAAGATCGTCCTCGTCCGGTCCGGCACGCCCGTCTTCCGTGCGCTCCGGTTCACGTCAATGAGGTGGGCGTCGCGGTCCGTGTTCATGAGCGGCGTCGGGCTCGTCGCCGGGAAGCGCGTGCACTTCACGGCGCTGGCGGTCGACGGCGGACGGCGCGACGTCTTCAGGGTCGACTGGGGGCACCGTGCGTGGCTCGGCGGCGTGCTCTCACATGGTGCGATCGTGATTCACTGATGTTCTGACTCTCGTCACGCTGGTCGTCAATCCGTTCGCAACGCGGGTCACGCAGGCGAAGCTCGCCGTCGTGCAGGCCGAGCTCGAGCGTGTCGCCGAGCTCACCGTCGTGCTCACCGAGCGGCCGGGCCACGCCACGGAGCTCGTCACCGCGGCGCTCGACGGGGGTGGCCAGGCGATCGTCGTCTTCTCCGGAGACGGCGGCTTCAACGAAGCGCTGAACGGGCTCGCCGGCGACGTGCCGATCGGGTTCCTGCCGGGCGGAGGCACGAGCGTCCTGTCGCGCGCGCTCGGCCTCCCGCCTGATCCGGCTGCCGCGGCTCGCCGGCTCGCCGAGGCGATCGCAGGCGGGCACACCCGGCGCATCACCGTGGGCCGAGTCAACGGCCGCCGGTTCGCATTCGGCGCCGGGGTCGGCATCGACGCCGAGGCCGTTCGGCGCGTCGACCGCATGGGCCGCACCGACGAGGGAAAGCGACCGGGGGACCTCGCGTACGCGATGGCGGTCGCACGCGCGATAGGCGCCCGGCGCGGCCACATGGAGCCGGGGCTCGAGGTGAAGGGATTCGGTCGTGCGGCCTTCGCGTTCGTCGCCAACGGAAGCCCGTACACGTACGCGAAGCGCCTGCCGCTCCCGATCGCGCCGGAGGCGCACTTCGAGCTCGGACTCGACCTCGTCGCGCCTGTGCGCGTCCGGCGACGCACCCTCGTGCCCACGGTGCTCTCGATCCTCTCCGGGCACGTGCGCGGGCGGAAGGACACGCTGTACGGCCACGACCTCGACCGGGTCGAGATCGTGTGCGACGAGCCGACCGCGCTGCATGCCGACGGCGAGGACCTCGGCGACGTCGTGGAGGCCGTCTTCGAGGCGGAACGAGGCGCCGTCTCCGTGTTCGTCTAGGAGCACTAGGCTTCCCGGACGATGGCACAGGTGGCACAGGGCGAGCCGGAGCTCCGCCGCGTCATCGACGAGGACCGCGAGCTCGAAGGCGTCGGCGAGCAGGAGCTGCTCGACCTCTACCGCTCGATGGTTCTGCTGCGCACGTACGACGAGCGCTCGCTCGTCTACCACCGTCAGGGCCGCATCGGCACCTACGCCATCTTCTGGAACCACGAGGCGATGCAGGCGGGCTCCGTGTACGCGCTCGCAGCCGAGGACTGGATCTTCCCCAGCTACCGCGAGTCGGCGATCGGACTGCTGCGCGGGATGCCGCCGGCGACGGTGCTGAGCTGGTGGCGCGGCCATCCCGCCGGTTGGTGGAACCCGGCCGACTACAACGTCGCCTCGATCTGCGTTCCGATCGCGACGCACGTGCCGCATGCAGCCGGCCTCGCGTGGGGCAAGAAGCTGAAGGGCGAGAGCGCGTGCGCGATCGCGTACTTCGGCGACGGCGCGACGAGCGAGGGCGCGTTCCACGAAGGCGCCAACTTCGCCGGGGTGATGCAGGCGCCGCTGATCCTCTTCTGCAACAACAACCAGTGGGCGATCTCGACGCCGCTCTCGGCGCAGACGCACGCCGAGACGCTGGCCGACAAGGCGGTCGGCTACGGCATGCCAGGCGTGCGCGTCGACGGCGGCGACGTGCTCGCGGTGTACGAGGCGACGCGGGAAGCGGCCGAGCGCGCGCGCGCGGGCGACGGGCCGTCGTTCATCGAGGCGGTGACGTATCGCGCCGCGCCGCACGCGACCGCCGACGACCCGCGTGCGTACATCGACCTCGAGCGCGTCGAGCAGGAGAAGAAGAACGAGTGCCTCGGGCGGTACGAGCGCTACCTGCGGCGCCTCGGCGTCCTCGGAGACGAGCTCGAGGCGGAGATCAAGGCCGAGGCGGCAGACGCGATGCGGGCGGGTATAGCCGCAGCGGAGGCGGAACCGGACCCGGATCCGGAGTTGCTGTTCGAGCACGCGTACGTCATCCCGCCGCCGAACCTGCGCGAAGGCTTCGATGAGTGAAAAGCTGCTCGTCGAGGCGGTGAACGACGCGCTGCACGTGGAGCTCGCGCGCGACGAGTCGGTCATGGTGATGGGCGAGGACGTCGGTCGCGCCGGCGGCGTCTTCCGCGCGACCGCGGGCCTGCGCGACCGCTTCGGCGAGAATCGCTGCGTGGACACGCCGCTCGCCGAGGCGGGCATCCTCGGCGCCGCGGTCGGCCTGTGCATGGCGGGCTGGCGGCCCGTGTGCGAGATGCAGTACGACGCGTTCTCGTATCCGTGCCTCGACCAGCTGATCACGCACGTGGGCCGCTACCGGTGGCGCACCGGCGGCAAGATGGAGTTCCCGATCACGGTGCGCATGCCGTACGGCGGCGGCGTGCGCGCACCGGAGCTGCACGACGACTCGCCGGAGACGTACTACGTGCACACGCCCGGCATCAAGGTCGCCGTCCCGTCCACGCCGGCGGACGCGAAGGGGTTGCTCGCAGCCGCGATCCGCGATCCCGATCCGGTCGTGATCCTGGAGCCGAAGCTGATCTACCGCACCGAGCGCGGCGAGGTGCCGGACGGCGAGCACGTCGTGCCGCTCGGGAAGGCGCGCATCGCCCGCGAGGGAACCGACGTCACGCTCGTCGCGTACGGCGCGATGATCCCCGTGTGTCTTCGCACCGCGGAGGCACTGCAGGGCGAGGCCTCGTGCGAGGTGCTCGACATCCGCTCGCTGCGGCCGCTCGACGAGGACGCGCTGCTCGCGTCGGCAGGGAAGACGGGCCGCGTCGTGATCGTGCAAGAGGCGCCGCGCACGGTCGGCTTCGGCGCCGAGCTCGCCGCGATCCTCGCCGAGAAGGCGATCCTCGACCTGCGCGGCCCGGTGCTGCGCGTGACCGGCTTCGACGTCCCGTATCCGTACTGGAAGATCGAGGACGCGTACATGCCTTCGGTCGAGCGGGTTGCTGCAGCGATCCGTCGCCTACTCGAGTTCTAGTTGGAGCCCCCACCTCTCCTGTGACTGAAGGCCGTAGGCCATCCTTGAGTTCTGAGCCCGAGCGCCTGCGCATCTGGCTCGAGCCGGGCGAGTCCGGGTTCTGGCTGCGCAACGCGGCGACGGGCGAGGCGCTCTCGCACCGCGACCCGCGCATCCTCGTCGTGAAGGTCGCCGGCGTCTCTCACCGCTCGGAGGCGATCCAGGACGACGCGTTCGCGCCCGGCCGCCGCCTCGCGCTCGTCCCCGAGCCGGACAACAAGCACGACCCCGACGCCGTCGCGATCTGGGACGCCGACCGCCGCGTGCAGGCCGGCTACGTCCCGGCGACGTTCGCTCCCGAGCTTCGCGGCGACGAGCAGGCGATCTCGTTGTGGGAGTTCCGCGACGACGACGGGAGGCGCATCGGCCTGCGTGTGCTCATCGCGCAGCCGGACGCGTGGATCCAGGAGCCGCGCGCGTGAAGGGGTGGTTCTCGCTCGACTACGAGCCGGAGGTGACGGTCGCGCCGGGCGACTCCGTCTCCTTCCACGCGCTCAACGCGCGCTGGCAGTGGGACCCGGACGAGGACGGCCCGCGCCCCGAGGGCGCCGGCCATGCGCTGTACGGCCCGATCGAGGTGCGCGGCGCGCGGGCCGGCCAGACGCTCGTCATCCGCATCGACGAGGTGACGCCGCGACCCTGGGGCGTGACCTTCGCGCCGGACGTGAAGCTCGGCTGGACGCTCGCCGACGGCGTCTGGACGAGCGAGCGCGGCGCACGCGTCGCCGCCGCTCCGTTCCTCGGCGTGATCGGCATGCCGCCGCCCGAGCCGGGCGAGCACTCGACGATCCCGCCGCGGCGCTGGGGCGGCAACATCGACTGCAAGCTCCTCGTCGCGGGAACGACGCTCTACCTGCCGATCTCCGCCGACGGCGCGCTGCTCATGACGGGCGACGGCCACGGCGCGCAGGGCGACGGCGAGGTCTCGGGCACCGCGATCGAGTGCCCGCTCGAGCGCGCGACGCTCACGCTCGACGTCGTCGACCTCGAGCTGCGCATGCCGATCGCGCGCACCGCCGACGCATGGGTCGCGTTCGGCTTCGACGAGGACCTCGACATCGCCGCGGACCTCGCGGTCGAGACGATGCTCGACCTGATGGAACGCGAGCGGGGCCTCGACCGCAACCACGCCCTCGCGCTCGCGAGCGTGTCGGTCGACCTGCACGTGACGCAGATCGTCAACGTCGCCAAGGGCGTGCACGCCATACTCCGCGCGTGAGCTACGAGTTCAAGCTGCCCGACCTCGGCGAGGGACTGACCGAGGGGGAGATTGCGCGCTGGCTCGTCACCGAGGGTCAGGAGATCGCCGAGGACGATCCGCTCGTCGAGATCGCGACGGACAAGACGACGGTCGAGATCCCGTCGCCCGCGGCCGGCACCGTGTCGAAGATCCTCGTCGGCGAGGGCGAGATCGTCCCCGTGGGGACGGTGCTCGTCGTCATCGGCGGCGGGGCCCCGGCTGTTGCAGACGGCGAAAGACCGGTACCTGCTACGGCTGCGCCGAAGCAGGTACCCGCCCGTGCTACCCCCCTGGTACGGAGGCTCGCGCAGGAGCTCGGCGTCGACCTCGACGCTCTCACCGGCTCCGGCCCGCAAGGACGCATCACCGAGCAGGACGTCCGCGGAGCCGCCGGCCCGAAGGAGGGGCGGCGTGAGCCCCTGCGCGGCGTGAAGCGTCAGATGTTCGAGCACCTGGCGAAGGCGCACGCTGTCCCGACGGTCACGTGGGTGGAGGCGTGCGACTTCACCGGTGTCGACCTGAAGCTGCTCGTGCCGCTCGTGCTGAAGGCATGCGCGGCGTCCTTGCAGGAGTTCCCGGAGCTGAACGCGCGCGTCGAGGACGGCGAGCTCGTCTATCTCGACCGGTACGACATCGGCATCGCCGTGCAGACCGAGCAGGGCCTCGTCGTCCCCGTCGTGCGCCACTGCGAGTCGCGGTCGGTCGAGGAGCTCGCCGCCGACGCCCGCCGGCTCGCCGAAGCAGCGCACGCGGGATCGCTCGCGCCCGAGGAGCTGCGCGGCGGCACGTTCACGGTCACGAGCGCGGGCCGTTCCGCGGGGCTCTTCACGACGACGCTGCTGAACCATCCCGAGGTAGCGATCCTCGGCGTCCATCGCATCGAGGACCGCGCGGTCGTGCGCGATGGAGAGATCGCCGCGCGGCGCATGGGGAACATCTCTGTGACGTTCGACCATCGCGTGATCGACGGCAAGCGCGCGGCCGACTTCGGCCTGGCCGTCATCGCCCGCCTGCAGAGCTGACTACGCCAGCGCGCGGAGGTGCGAGTCGAGCATCTCCTCGATGCGCGGCGTCGTCACGCGCCCGTCGAGCCGTGCGACGATCCGGCGGTTCTGCACGAGCGCGAGCGCAGGCACGACGCCGACGCTGAATCGGGCGGCGATGTCGGGCCGCTCGTCGACGTCGACCTTCTTGACTGTAAGGTGCTCGCGCTCCTTGCGCGCGATGTGCGCGAGCAGGCTCTCCATCCGCCGCGCGGGGCCCGAGCGGCGGGAGGTGAAGAAGATGAGTGTTGTTCTCGTGTCCTGCTGCACGGGGGCCTGCCGATAGAACGGCGCGGCCCGGCTTGGAGGTACGTCACTACACTCATCTCGCTATGGGCGGCTGGTACTGGATCGGCGTCGCGGCCGGCCTCGGCGCCGCCGCCGGCGTCCTGATCGCGGGCTCGCTCCGCATCGCGGTGACGGCCGTTGCGGTGCTCGGCGCTGCAACCGGCGCTGCGCTCGGCTACGGCGTCGACGTCTGGCAGCCGGGGAGTTGGGGAGACATCGTCGCCGCGGCCTTCGGCGGAGGCGCGGGCGGCATCGGGGCGGCCCAGGTCGTGCGCGGGGCGTTGCGCCGTGGCGGCACCCGCGGGGGAACCGCACTCATCGTCGCCGGCGCAGCGCTCGTCGTCGCAGCCCTCGCGTGGGTGCCGGCAGTCGGCTATCTCGAAGCGATCGCGCTCCCCGCGATCGCCGCACGGCTCCGGCGTCGTGCGCCCGAGACGTACGCCGGGCTGCGCACGCTCGCCAAGGACTGACACGTGTCTCGCAAGAAGCTCGTCCTGATCGTCGTCGACGGGATGACGCCCGAGGCGTTCGAGCGCGCCGCCGAGGGCCGCGCGCCCGCACTCGCGTTCCTCGCCGCGCACGGCGATTACCGCCGCGGCACGTCGGTCTTCCCGTCGCTGACGCCGGTGTGCCTGTCGTCGATCGCGACGGGCACCGGACCCGACGTCCATCACATCCCGCATCTCGTCTGGTGGCATCGCGCAGAACAGCGCATCGTCGAGTACGGATCGTCGTTCTCGGCTCTGCGCGCCGCCGGCATCGCGCAGTCGATCACCGACACGATCTACAACATGAACCAGCAGCATCTCTCCGCCGGCGCGACGACGGTCTACGAGGCGCTCGACGACGCGGGCCTCGTCTCCGCGGCAGTGAACATCACCTGCTATCGCGGCCGCACGCGCTATCTCCCCACGCTGCCGTGGGTGACGAAGCCCGCGTACGGGCCGAAGCGGTTCTACTTCTACGGCCTGTTCGAGTCCGACCAGACGGGCGCGCCGTTCGCCGTGCGCAGCCGCGCCGGCGGCTCGACGGACGCGTATGCGTCGGCGGTCGGGCGCTGGCTCGTGACGCGCGACGGGTTCGACTTTCTCGCGTACTACCTCTCCGATTTCGACTACTCGTCGCACGTGCACGGTCCGGACGGCGCGGACGACGTCGCGCTCGCGCGCACCGACGCTGCGGTCCAGAGCCTGCTCGACGCGGCCGGCGGCGGCGATGCATTCCTCGAGCGCTACGCGGTCGTGCTCCTGTCGGACCACGGTCAGACGACCGTCGAGCGCACGGCGCAGCTGCAGACGCCGTTCGCGTCGCTCGAGCGCGAGGTGATCGTCACCGCCTCCAACCGCTCCGGGCAGCTCTACCTGCGCAGGACCGCGCGGGTCGACGCCGCCGCGCTCGCCGCGCGCCTCGACACCGAGCCGTCGGTGGAGGTGACGCTCCGCCGGGAGGGCGACGACGCCGTCGCGCGGCGCGAGGGCGATGAGCTCCGCTTCCGCCCGGCCGGCGACGGATGGGAGACGAGCGGCGACTCGGCGATCCTCGACCAGCCGGACGCGCTCTCGCGCTCCTGGTCAGCGCTCGGGAACCCGAATGCCGGCGAGCTGCTCGTCTCGGCGGCCGCAGGCTGGGAGTTCACCGACCTCGGCGGACGCCACCACGCGGGCGGCGGGAGTCACGGCTCGCTCGTGGCCGGCGACTCGACCGTGCCGCTGCTCACCATCGGCGTCGAGTCGGACATTCGGCGCATCACCGACGTCACGCCCGCCGTGCGCGACTTCTTCGGCGTGGACGTCACCGCCGATGCTCGCTGAGCGTCGCGCGATGGTCGAGCGGCAGCTGCGTGCGCGCGGCATCGCGGACGAGCGCGTGCTGGCTGCGATGGAACGCGTTCCGCGCGAGCAGTTCGTCCCGCTGGAGCTGCTCAGCCGCGCATACGACGACGCGGCGCTGCCGATCGGCGAGGGCCAGACCATCTCGCAGCCGTACATGGTGGCGCGCATCTGCGAGGAGCTCGGGCTGCACGGCTCGGAGCGCGTGCTCGACGTCGGCACCGGCTCCGGCTACCAGGCGGCGGTGCTCGCCGAGCTCGCCGGCGAGGTGCACTCGATCGAGCGGATCGCCACGCTCGCCGAGCCCGCCCGCGAGCGTCTCGAGGCGGCGGGATACGGCGCTCGCGTGCAGGTGCACGTCGGCGACGGCAGCCGCGGCTTGCCCGAGAACGCGCCGTTCGCGGCGATCGCAGTTGCCGCCGCCGCCCCGCGCCTGCCCGAGGCGCTGTACGAGCAGCTCGGCGTACGCGGCCGCCTCGTCGTCCCGGTGGGCGACCGGTCGGAGCAGCACCTCCAGGTGATCGTGCGCACGCCGGAAGGGCCGGCCGTGCTGCGCACCGTGCCGTGCCGCTTCGTCCCGCTCATCGGCGCCGAGGGTTTCGACGGCGCTTGACCGGGTCGAGTTTGCCCAGCGTCCATCGGGATAGGAAGGATGTCGCCATGGGGTCCCTCTCCGCGGCCGGCTTGCTCGGCAATCCCGTTCGCCTGCACGGCATTCTCCTCGGCCGGCCGGTCGATCTCCTCCTCGACGCAGTCGGGCGCCGCGTGCTCGGGTTCGTCGTCGAAAGCGGCGACGAGGCGCCGCGGTTCCTGCCCTTCGCCGCCTCTCAGCCCGCCCAGGACCTCATCGCCGTCGGCTCCGCGCTGATGCTGCTCGACGACGTCGGCTTCTACCGCCAGCGGGGCGCGTCGTTCCGGTCGCTCCTCGGCACGGCGATCGAGCGCGGCGGCCTGCCGGCCGGAACGCTCGTCGACATGTGGGTCGCCCCCACCGGCGACGTGGCCGAGCTCGAGGTCGAGGCCGACGGACTGCGGCATCGCATTCCGGCCGCCGGATCTTCCTTCACCGCCTCGGCAGCGAACGCCGCCTGATAGCCGTGTCCGTGATGGTCGACGTCACCGGTGCGCTGCGCGCCCGGCACAACTGGGAGCAGCTGGCGAAGTTCTGCGTCGTCGGAGCGATCGGATACGCGATCAACCTCGGCGTCTACGCGGGGCTGTTGCACACGGGCGTGCACTTCCTCGTCGCCGCGACCGGCTCGTTCCTCGTCGCGGTCACGAGCAACTACACCTGGAACCGGCTGTGGACGTTCCGCGACCGGCGCCGGGGCGTGGCGGCCCAGGGAGCGCGCTTCTTCGCAGTCTCGCTCGCGTCTCTCGGCGCCAACCTGCTCGTGCTCGACCTGCTCATCTCGGTCGGCGCGGGAAAGCTCGTCGGCCAGGCGATCGCGATCGTCGTCGTCACGCCGCTGAACTTCATCGGCAACAAGCTCTGGTCGTTCCGGCGGCACCAAGCCGAGTGAGGATCTAGCCTTGGCGGCGTTGGCGCGCCGTCTCCTCGCCGTCCTCGTCTGCGCGTTCGCGCTCGTGCCCGCCGCCCGCGCAGCCACTACGGTCACCGCGCCGGTGTACGACTCGCGCGGCCACCTGATCCAGACGCCGTTCGCCCTGACGGCGAACGTGGCACGGCTGACGAAGCTCCAGGCGCTCGCGATCGTCAAGAGCTATCCGAAGGCGAAGGCGTGGCTCGCGCGCTATCCGAAGACGGGGTTCGTCGACGAGGAGACGTACGACGCGACGACGCACCAGTGGACGGTGAAGATCTGGTGGGGCAAGGCGGGCGAAGTGGTGGAAGGGACGGTCGACGACTCGAGCGGCGCAGTGGTCGACGTCTGGACCGGGCCGCAGGTCGCGTGGGGCATGTTGCGCGGCAGTCCGGGCGCCTTCGGCGGCAAGAAGATCAACAGTCCGTGGATCTGGGGCGCGTTCTGCCTCGCCTTCCTGATCGGGCTCGGGAACTTTCGCCGGCCGTTGTCGCTCCGCAACCTCGATCTCATCATGCTGCTCTCGCCCACGGCGTCGCTCTGGTTCTTCAACCACGGCGACGTCTTCACCGCGGTGCCGCTCTTCTATCCCGCGCTGGTGTGGGTCGTCGGCCGCGGGATCTGGGTCGGCATCACCGGTCGGGGCTCGGGCTCGCGCGCGCTGTGGCCGACGTGGCTCCTGCTTGCAGCGGCCGTCTTTCTCGCCGGCTTCCGCGTCGGCCTCAACGTCGAGGCGTCGAACGTCATCGACGTCGGCTACTCCGGCGTGATCGGGGCGCAGCGCATCGTGTCTCAGGGAGAGGCGCCGTGGGGGAACTTCCCAGTCGAGGACAGCCGGCCGGCGTGCGGGCCCGCGGACAGCTCCGGCGAGATCCGTGACCGCGTGCAGACGAACGGCCGCTGCGAGTCGGCGAACCCGCAAGGCGACACGTACGGGCCGACGGCGTACGAGGCCTACATTCCGGGCTTCCTCGCGTTCGGCTGGAGCGGGAAGTGGGACAGCCTGCCCGCGGTGCACTTCACGTCGATCGCGTTCGACCTGCTCTCGATGATCGGGCTCTTCCTCGTCGGCCTGCGCTTCGGCGGCGCGCGCCTGGCTGCGCTGCTCGCGTTCGCGTGGGCGGCCTATCCATTCACGCAATACGCGTCCAACTCGAACACGAACGACTCGATCATGCCGTGCCTGCTCATCTTCGGCTTCTGGCTCGCCTTGTCCCCGACCGGCCGAGGCGTGTTCGGAGCGCTGTCCGGTTGGAGCAAGTTCGCGTCGCTCATCATCGCGCCCCTCTGGGCGACCTATCCCGACCGGCGTCCCTCGCTGCGGTTCATGCTCGTGTTCGCGGCGACGACCGCGGTAGCCTTCTCGGTCGTCCTGCTCGAGCCGAGCCCGTTCCACGAGCTGGCCGTCTTCTGGCATCGCACGGTCAAGTGGCAGATCGGCCGCGATTCCCCGTTCTCGTTGTGGGACTGGCGGCAGTACCACGCGCGCGGGCTGCCCGACCTGCACCTCCTGCAGCGCGTTCTCCAAGCGGCGCTCGTCCTCGGCGCCGTCGTGGTGGCGTTCTTCCCGCATCGGAAGTCGCCGCTGCAGCTCGCCGCTCTCACCGCGGCGCTCCTCGCCGGCTTCGAGCTCGTCCAGACGTACTGGCTCTACACGTACATCCCATGGTTCTTCCCCTTCGCCGCCATCACCGTTCTCGCGCCGACGGCGCTCAAGCGCGCGCGGGTGCCCGCGGAGCAGATGGACTTCCGCCACTGGGCGGTCATTCCATCGGCGGGCTAGATCTCGACGCGCAAGAGCTCGATCCGCTCGGCGCGGCCGTCGTCGGTGCAGTCGACCACGACGCCCTCGATGCGGACGCCGCCCTCGGCGGGCTGGAAGCGGACGGGCAGGCGCGTGCGCATGCGGCGGATGGCGAGCTCGGCGACGACGCCGATGACCGAGTCGTGCGGCCCGGTCATCCCGGCGTCGGTGACGGCGGCCGTACCCGCCGGAAGAATGCGCGCGTCGTTCGTCTGCACGTGCGTGTGCGTCCCGATGACCGCAGTGACGCGCCCGTCCAGCCAGCGCGAGAGCGCGATCTTCTCGCTCGTCGCCTCGGCGTGGAAGTCGACGACGACGACAGGCGCCTGCGAACGCGCCTCGTCGGCGAGCGCGTCCACCATCTCCCACGGAGACACCGCCGCGTCGACGAAGAGCATCCCGAGCATGTTGATCACGGCTACCGCGACCCCGTTGCGCGCCTCGACCACGGCGAGCCCGCGGCCGGGTAGCTGCGAGCCCGCGTTCGCGGGACGGATGACGTGCTCGCTCGTCTCGAGGTAGGCGCCGATGCCGTCGCGCCTGAACGCGTGATTGCCGAGCGTGATGACGTCGGCGCCGGCGGCGAGCAGCCGGTCGGCGAGCCTTCCGGTTATGCCCGCGCCGTCGGCGACGTTCTCGCCGTTGACGATGCACACGTCGACGTCGAGCTCGTCGCGCAATCCGCGCAGCCGCTCCTCGACCGCGAGCCGGCCGGGCGCGCCGAAGACGTCCGCGAGGAAGAGGATTCTCAGTTCAGGGCCAATGCCGCGGACGGGCGCACTTCGACCGAGACGTGGTCGCCCGCGTCGTTCGTGTAGCGCGCGAGCGCCTGGCGCTCGACGCGCGACAGGTCGATCACCGCTCCCACCTTCGTCCGCCCGCTGACGACGTCGTTGCCGACGCGCAGCGCGGCGTCCGGGCGGAGCTGCGTGAGTGTGACCACGAGCGACGGCGAGTTCTGCGGCTGGATGTCGATCTGCGAGCCGAACCGGCGTCCCGCGACGACGAACGGCGCGATGCCGACGACGACGCCGTCCACCGGCGAGTACACGTCGGTCCCGGGTGACGCGCCGACGTCGAGCGCAGTGAGCGATCCGCCGTCGAGCCGGAACCAGACCGGATGCCCGCCGGAGCCGCCGAAGACGGCGTGGAACACACGCTGGACGACGCCCTCGTTGCCCTGGCGCCCGAGCGGTGCGAGCGAGAGCGCGCCGTCGTTGGCCGAGTGGTAGCCGATCGCGGTCGTCTGGCTCTGCGTGATCGGCATCTGCAGTCGCAGAGCCCCGCGCACGGCGACGACCTGCGGGTAGGGCTGCGTCGCGCTCGCCATCGAGCGTGCGACCGAGAGGCTCGCGACGTCGCTCGCCGCCCCTCCACCGAATGCGGTGAGAGCGAGGGCGACGACGAGGACGACGGCGAGCAGGATGAGCAGCGCGAACCGACGGGCTCGGCGCGCCGCGCGCACCTCCCGACGTTCGACGCGCCGCCTCCTGCTGGGACGCGAGGACGGCATGTCGAGCGGCACCGTATCGGACGGCTGGGGCTCGTTCAACCGAGGCTCCGCCCACTCGAGGGCCAGGGCGCCCTCCGTCCAGTCCCAGGAATCCCTCCGAATCCGCCTGACCTCCGCGATACCATCGCTCGCATGGCGCCTGGCCCCGCCGCGACGAGGATCGAGATCCCGCGCTGGGTGCAGCTGGTGGGGCTGCCTCTGCTGCTGCTGTTCGTGTGGGTCGTGGCGGGAGCGGTGCGTCACGCGGTGTTCCTCTTCCTCGTGGCGCTGCTCATCGCCCTGCTCCTCAATCCGCTCGTTCGCGGGCTGGGACGGGTCTGGATCCCGCGCGGGCTCGCGGTCGCGATCGTCTACTTGGCATTTGCAGCAGCGCTCGCACTCGCAGTCCTCGCTCTGGCGACCGTTGTCGTGCAGCAGACGCGCACTGCCAGTCACCGGATCGACAACTACTTTACGGTCGTCTCCGGACAAACCAAGGAGACGGGTGCGAATCACGATCTCGAACGTCTGCAGCACTGGCTCAACGCCCATCACCTGAAGAAGATCCACGTCGAGCGCAGCGGCACGAAGTTCCTCAACTCGATCGGGACGAAGGACGTCGAGAAGTACACGACGAAGGCGCTCAACTGGGCGGAGGGCGCGGGGCTCGCGGTGGTGACGCTGCTCTTCAGCGCGTTGCTCGTCGTCGTCGTGTCCATCTACATGCTGTTGGACATGCCGCGCCTGAAAGCGTCCGTCGACCGGCGCTTCCCGCCGCACCCGGGGAGTGAGCCGCTGATCGAGCGGATGGAGCAGGCGATCGCGAGCTACGTGAAGGGACAGCTCCTGCTGTCCTTCATCATCGGCGCGAGCTCGGGCATCGGCGTCTGGGTCCTCGGAATGACGGGCGCTCTGCCCCACGGCGGCAAGTACGCGCTGCTCTTCGGTGCGTGGGCAGGTGTGACGGAGCTCATCCCGTACGTCGGCCCGTGGCTCGGCGCTCTTCCGCCGGTGCTGTACGCGCTCGTGACGCATCCGATCTCCGCGCTGTGGGTCGCGCTCCTCTACCTCGGCATCCAGCAGCTCGAGGGGCACCTCGTGGTGCCGAACGTCATGGGCCGCACGCTGCGCCTGCATCCGCTGCTCGTCATCTTCGGCCTGCTCGCGGGCGCCGAGATCTACGGGTTTCCCGGCATTCTCGTCTCCCTGCCGCTCCTCTCCGCCGGCCGGGCGGCGTGGGAGTTCTTCGCCGAGCGCATCGAGCTGCAGAAGTGGGACAGCGACGCTCCGGTGGCGGTCGACGTCGAAGTCGTCCCGCCCGAGAGCCCGCCTGCGCCCGCGTGACCGCGCCGCTCCTGCGCGCGCTGCGCGTCGCGCGCCGCTACGGCGACGTCGAGGCGCTCGCGCCGACAGACCTGGAGCTTCTTCCGGGCGAGACGGTCGCGCTCGTCGGCCCGAACGGCGCAGGCAAGTCGACGCTGCTCGCCATCCTCGCCCGCGCGATCGAGCCGGGCGAGGGCACGGTCGAGACGCATGCGCGTGTCGGGTGGGTCCCCCAGCGGCCGGCGCACTACTCGCGCCTCTCCGCGCGTGAGAACCTCGAGCTGTTCGCGCGGCTCGAGAACGTCCCCCACCCGCGCGCCGCCGCCGAGCAGATGCTCGAACGGTTCGGACTTCCGGTGGCGCAGCGGCCGTCGGGCGAGCTCTCCGTCGGCAACCGTCAGCGCCTGAACGTCGCCCTCGCCCTGCTCGGCGAGCCGCGCGTGCTTCTGCTCGACGAGCCGACCGCCGCGCTCGATCCCGGCCAGCGGCGGCGGGTCTGGGAGGTGGCGGACGCGCTGCGCGCGGAGGGCGGCGCCGTCTGCTTCGCGACGCAGAACCTCGAGGAGATCGAGCACGCGAGCCGCACGATCGTGCTGCAGGACGGCCGGGTCGTCTCGCTCACCGTCGAAGAGGTCTTCGGATGAGCGCGGTGCTCCTCCTCTTGCGCAAGGACCTGCGCGTGCTGCGCCGCTCGCCGCTCCTGCTCGGCGCGCTCGTCGCGTATCCGATCGTCATCGCGCTGCTCGTCGGCCTCGTTGCCGGCTACGCGAGCTCGAAGCCGCGCGTCGCGTTCGTCGACGAGGACAACCTTCCGCAGGTCGTCGCCGTCGCCGGCCACCGCTTCCACATCCAGACCGTGATCGACGACGTCGCCAGGCAGGTGACGCTCGTCCGCCTCTCCGAGGCCGAGGCTGCCCGCGAGCTGGCAGACGGCAAGGTGGTGGCGACCATCACGGTGCCGCCTGGGTTCCTCGGCGATCTGGAGACGACGGTCGTCAGCCCGCATCTGATTCTCCAGACGGGGACCGGCGGGCTCGCGCCGCGCGTCACACAACAAGTTCAGTCGCTCGTGTATCAGCTCAACCAGAAGCTGCAGGGCGGCTACATCGACGCCAACCTCGCGTTCGTCCGGCTCCTGCTGCACGGCGGCAACGGAAAGTTCCTCACGCGGCAGTTCAACGTGCTCGGGCTCGACCGGACCGAGAAGGAGCTTGCGAAGCTCCCGCCGAGCAAGCGCGTCGCGACGATCGCGAACTTCGTGCGGCAGGCGAAGGAGGGCCTCGCACAGACGGGTGACGCGCTGCGCGCAACGGCGAACCCGATCACGCTGAAGCAGGCGCCGACGCACGGGCGCACGTGGCTGCTCTCAGCTCAGGTGCAGTCGTACGGGATCGCCGTGACCGTGACGTTCCTCGCGCTGCTGCTCGCGGCGGGGGCGACGGCAGCGGAGCGCGACGAGGGGACGATCGGCCGGTTGCGCCGTGGGCTCGTGTCGCTTGGGCAGCTCGTGTGGTCGAAGGTCGCTCTCGCAGCAGTCGTCGGCGTCGTGCTCGGCGCCGCGATCGCGGTCGTGTTCGGCATCGTCGTCGAGATAGGCGGCGTCGCCGGCGGCGAGCCGTGGGCGCGGTTGCCGCTCCTCCTCGCCGGGGTGCTTCTCGCCGCGGGCGCGGCGGGCGCGGCGGGCGCGCTGCTCGGAGCCCTCGCGCGCGAGGCGCGCACGGCGTCGCTGCTCGCTGTCCTCATCGTCCTGCCGGTGGTCTTCCTCGGCCTCGTGCCGCGCGGCGCCGTGCCGCTCGCGTACTGGGTCAGCCTCTTCCTGCCGTTCGCGCACGCGGTCCGGTTCTTCGGCGCAGCGCTCTACGCGACGAGCCCGTGGCACGCGGTCGGCGTCGAGGCGGCGTGGCTCGTCGGCATCGGCGCGGCCTCGTGGGCGCTCGCCACCGGCTGCGCGCGCCGCCTCGCCGGATGAAGCTGACCTGGGAGCAGGTGCGCGCGCGCAGGCTCGCGCGGAATCGTCTCACCGAGCCGGCACCGTCGGTCGTCGACGCGGTGCGCGCGACCTGCGGCATCCAGGCGCAGCTGCAGTCGGCCGCGGAGCTCGGCACGCGACTCCGCGTCGACGGCCCGGCGGACGTGCGCGCTGCGCTGTGGGAGGAGCGGACGCTCGTGCGCACGTGGACGATGCGCGGAACGCTCCATCTCCATCCGTCCGACGAGTTCGGGCTCTGGACATCGGCGGCGCGGGCGACCCACCGTGGCGATCCGCCTCCGGCCGGCCTGCTCGACGCGTTCGAGGCAGTGCTCGCCGACGGCGTACCGCGGCTGCGCGCCGAGCTCGCCGAAGAGGTAGCCGCACGCGTCGGCGACTGGGCTCGCGAGCCGTTGGCCTCAGGCTGGGCGTATCTCACCGGCTATGCCGCCGACGCCGGGATCCTCTGCAACGGGCCACCGCGCGGCGCGAAGGTCACCTTCGTGCATGCGCGCTCGTGGCTCGGTTCGTTCGGCGAATGGGAGGAGCATGAGGCGCTGCGGGAGGGCCTGCGCCGGTATGTGCGTGCGTACGGGCCCGTTCGCGACGCCCGCTTCGTCGGCGCGCGCCTCGACACGATCCGGGAGGAGCTCGAGCCGGTCGACGTCGATGGGAAGCGCGGCTGGATCCTCGCGGGCGACCATGACTTCCCCGATCCCGTGCCCTCGGTCTTCCTGCTTCCGCAATACGACGCTTACGTCATCGGCTTCCGCGAGCGGGACCACCTGCTCTGGGGTGCGGCGAAGGAGCTCTTCTGGGATACGCGCTGGCTGAAGGAGGGCCGGTACGAGTCGCCCGTCGTCTTCCGCAACGCGGTCGTCGACGGCGTGATCGCCGGCAAGTGGAGCACGGAAGGCGTCGAGCTGGCGGAGCCGCTCGATCCGCCGCACGCAGAGCTGCTCGAAGCGGAGCTTGCGAGGGTGCGTACTCTTTCCGGGTGAGCTCCTTCCCCGAAGTCCGGCTCCGCCGCTTCCGTCGCACGGGCGGGCTGCGCGGCCTCGTCCGGGAGACGAGGCTGTCGCTCGACCAGTTCGTCATGCCGCTGTTCGTCGCGCCCGAGGCCCTGCGAGACGAGGGGCTGCCGGCGATGTCGCGCGTGACCGTCGACGGCCTGCTGCGCGAGGTCGAGGAGCTCGTCGGCGCCGGCGTGCGCGCCGTCATCCTGTTCGGGATCCCCGGGGAGAAGGACGAGGAGGCGACCGGGGCCTGGGAGGAGGACGGGATCGTCCAGCAGGCGCTGCGCGCGCTGCGTCCCGAGTTCCCCGACCTCGTGCTCGTCACCGACGTTTGCCTGTGCGAGTACACGTCGCACGGGCACTGCGGCGTCATCGTCGACGGCGAGGTGCACAACGACCGCAGCCTCGAGCTGCTTGCGCGCACTGCCGTCAGCCACGCGGAAGCGGGCGCCGACGTCGTCGCGCCGAGCGACATGATGGACGGGCGCGTGCGCGCGATCCGCGAGGCGCTCGACGACGGCTCTTTCGAGTCGACGCCGATCCTGTCGTACGCGGCGAAGTACGCCTCCGCGTTCTACGGGCCGTTCCGCGAGGCGGCCGGCTCGGCGCCGTCGTTCGGCGACCGGCGCGGGTACCAGATGGATCCCGCGAATGTGCGCGAGGCGCTGCGCGAGTGCGAGCTCGATCTCGACGAGGGCGCCGACGCGTTGATCATCAAGCCTGCGCTTCCGTACCTCGACGTGATCCGTGCGGCCCGCGAGGCGTTCGACGCGCCGATCGCGGCGTACAACGTCTCGGGCGAGTACGCCATGGTGAAGGCTGCTGCGCGCGCGGGGTGGCTCGACGAGCGCCTGGCCGCGCTCGAGTCGCTGACGGCGATCAAGCGCGCGGGCGCCGACCTCGTCATCAGCTACTGGACCAAAGACCTCGCCGCTTGGCTCTGACGACTCGCTTCGACCTCTATCGGCGCGCGCTCGAACTGATCCCCGGCGGCGTCAACTCGCCCGTGCGGGCGATGAAGGCCGTCGGGCTGGACGAGCCGTTCTTCGTCGCGCGCGGAGACGGCGCGTACCTCGAGGACGTCGACGGGAACCGCTACCTCGACTGGGTGCTGTCGTGGGGCCCGCTGCTCTTCGGCCACGCCGACGCCGAGACGGTCGAGGCGGTGCGTGCGGCCGCGCTGCGCGGCACGAGCTTCGGCGCTCCGACGGAGGCCGAGGTCGAGCTTGCCGCCGAGATCGTCGACGCGTTCCCCTCGGTCGAGCGCGTGCGCCTCGTCTCTTCGGGCACGGAGGCGGCGATGAGCGCGCTTCGAGTCGCGCGGGCCTTCACGAAGCGCGACCGCATACTGAAGTTCGCCGGCTGCTACCACGGGCACGCGGACGCGCTGCTCGCAAGCGCCGGCTCCGGCCTCGCGACGCTCGGCATCCCCTCCACGCCTGGAGTGCCGACGGCGGTCGCCGCGGACACGATTGTGTGCCCGTACAACGAGGCGGAGGCAGTCGCCGCCGCGGTGATGCGTTACGGCGAGGGGCTCGCCGCGATCGTGGTCGAGCCGGTGGCCGGGAACATGGGCGTCGTGCCGCCCGCGCCGGGCTTTCTCGAGGTGCTGCGCGCGCTGTGCGACGCGTCCGGTGCGCTGCTCGTGTTCGACGAGGTGATCAGCGGCTTTCGCGTCGCCCGCGGGGGCGCGCAAGAGCTGTACGGGGTCCGACCCGACCTGACCATCCTCGGGAAGATCGTCGGCGGCGGGTTGCCGCTCGCGGCGTTCGGCGGCCGCGCGGACGCAATGGACCTGCTCGCGCCGTCGGGTCCCGTCTACCAGGCGGGCACCCTCTCGGGGAATCCGCTCGCGACCGCTGCCGGCCTCTCCGTGCTGCGGCGGCTGCGCGACCCCGGCGTGTACGACGAGCTCGAGCGCCGCGGCGCGCGCCTCGAGCAGGGGCTCGCTCCCTTTGGTGCCGTGCAGCGGGTCGGCGCGATGCTCACGTTGTTCATGACCGACGGACCGGTCGTGAACTTCGAGGACGCGCAGCGCTGCGACACCGACCGGTACGGCGCGCTCTTCCGCCATTTGCTGGAGAGCGGCATCTACGTCGCGCCGTCCCAGTTCGAGGCGATGTTCGTCTCGCTGTCGCACGGTGACGACGAGATCGACCGAACAATCGCATGCGTGGCGTCGTTCGATGCCTGAGGTCTGGGAGGCGATTGTTCTAGGGGCGGAACACGAGAGTCCGTTGTGGCGCGACTGTGTCCGCCCTAGTGACGAGCGTCAGCTCGTCACTGTTTTCTCGCCGCTTGCCGAGCCGCGGTTCGCGGTCGGCCTGGAGACGATCTACGAGGGCTACCTCGCCCACTACGGGACACCGCGCCTGTTCGCGCCCTCCGATCCGGACGTCGCGCTGCTGCTCGGCGACTACCTGTACGCGCACGGGCTCGTGCGCATCGCATCCTCGGGGGAGACGGCCGCGGTGTCCGACCTCTCGGAGCTCATCTCGCTCTCGAGCCAGCTCCGCGCCGAGGACGCCGGCGGCGACGGCCCGTTGTGGGCCGCGAGCGCCGCGCTGCTCGGCACCGGCCCGGCGCTGGACGCGGCCCGCGCGGCGCTGCGGCTGCGAGGCGACCCCGCCCCGCTCGAGGCGGCGGCGCGCGCGGCCGCTGGCGACGCCGCCGTCGACGAAGCGCTCGCCGCGCACCTGCGGCTGCGGTAGATTCCGCCCGTGCTCGCGCAGCTGCACCTGCTCGCCGTGGAGACGGCCGCCGAGGAGGGCAAGAAGACCGTCCTCGTCATGCTCGCCGTCGGCCTCATCTTCGTCGCGGTGATCGCGCTCGGCGAGCTGACGCACTGGCTGCGCCACCGCCGCTAGTGACGCGGGACCTGCGCGAGTGGATCGCGCTGCTCGAGCGCGAAGGTGAGCTTCTTCGCGTCGCTGCCGAGGTCGACCCGGATCTCGAGATCACCGAGATCGTCGACCGGACGGTGAAGGCGGGCGGGCCGGCCCTGCTCTTCGAGCATCCGAAGGGCGCGCAGCATCCGCTGCTGATCAACCAGTTCGGGACCGAGCGGCGCATGTGCCTCGCGTTCGGCGTCGAGCGGCTCGACGACGTCGCGCGCAAGGTCGCCGACGTCCTCGAGATGCAGCCGCCGACCGGGCTCGTGCAGAAGGTCCGCGGCCTGCAGAAGCTCAAGTCCATCTCCGACTCGCTGCCGCGCACCGTGCGCCGCGGCGTCTGCCAGGAGATCGTGCTGCAGGGGGATGAGGTCGATCTGGGTCGCCTGCCCATCCAGCGCTGTTGGCCCGGCGACCCGGCGCCGTTCATCACCCTGCCGGCCGTCATCACGCGCGACCCGCGCGACGGCACGCGCAACGTCGGCATGTATCGCATGCAGGTGATCGACCGCAACACGACGTTCATGCACTGGCAGATCCACAAGGACGGGCGCGCCGACTGGCTCGCGGGCGACGGCCGCATCCCGGTTGCCGTCGCGCTCGGCCTCGATCCGATCACCGCGTACTCGGCGAGCGCGCCGCTACCGAAGCACGTCGACGAGCTGATGCTCGCCGGCTTCCTGCGCGGCGAGCCGGTCGAGCTCGTGCGCGGCGTCACGGTCGAGCTCGACGTTCCGGCCAACGCCGAGATCGTCTTGGAGGGCTACGTCGCGAAGGACGAGCTCGGCGAAGAGGGGCCGTTCGGCGACCACACCGGCTACTACACGGCGGCCGAACCGTTTCCCGTCTTCCACGTCACTGCGATGACGATGCGACGCGACGCGATCTATCCGTCCATCGTCGTCGGGAAGCCGCCGCAGGAGGACGCGTGGCTCGGCAAGGCGACCGAGCGCATCTTCCTACCCGCGGTGCGCGCGACCGTGCCGGAGATCGTCGACTACGACCTGCCCGTCGCCGGGGCGTTCCACAACTGCTGCATCGTCGCCATCCGGAAGTCGTATCCCGGCCAGGCGCAAAAGGTGATGCACGCGCTCTGGGGGCTGGGGATGCTCAGCCTGACGAAGTGCATCGTGGTCGTCGACGCCGAGGTGAACGTGCACGACTACGCCGAGGTGCTCTTCTACACGGGGGCGAACGTCGATCCTGCTCGCGACGTCATCGTCAGCGAGGGGCCGACCGATCACCTCGACCACGCCCCGGCGCGCCAGTTCGTCAGCGGCAAGCTCGGCATAGACGCGACGGCGAAGCTTCCCGAGGAGGGCGCGCGGCCGTGGCCCGAGGAGATCGAGATGAACCCCGAGATCAAGGCGCTCGTCGACCGGCGCTGGGCCGAATACGGGTTCGGCGCGCAGAGAACACCCCGATCAGGTTGAATCAGGACGGATGCGCGAGGAGGGGATGACACCGGGGCCGCCCGAGCACGGCCCGTCGCCCACGCTCTGGCCGCTCGGCTTCGCCGTCGGCATCGCCGTCGCTCTCGTCGGGCTGATCATCGACCCGACGGTGATCGCGTCGATCGGCGCCGCGATCGCGATCGTCTTCGGCTTCCTGTGGGCGCGCGACGCGACCACGGAGATGCGCCGGCAGGTGCCGATGGTCACGGCCGAGGTCCGGGAGGCGACGCCCGCGGAGGTCGCGGGCGCGCCGGCGGCGGACGAAGGCGAGGCGGCGATGCCGCCGCCGCAGCCGGGCGAGCGGTTCGCACGCAGCCGCTTCCTCGAGGGCGCCACCCTCGGCCTCGGCGGCGTGATCGGCGGCATCCTCACCGTCCCCGTCGCAGGCTTCGCGATCCTGCCCGCGTTTCTCGGCCAGAAGGGCCACAAGGTCGACATGGGACCCGTCAGCGCCTATCCGGTCGGCAAGTGGTTCATCGCGACGTTCATGGTCGACCCCGAGGAGGGCGAGGTCTCGCGGCGCACCGCGTTCGTCCGCAACAACGGCGCTGTCGGCAACAACGTGCCGAGCTTCACCATCATCTCGAACCGCTGCGCGCATCTCGGCTGCCCGGTGCAGGCGAACGGTCCGACGGGCGCCATCCTCGGCGAGAAGAACGTCACGGAGCACACGAAGAACGGCTCGGTCCTCCTGCGCCCGGTCGTCCCGGCCGGCTTCGGCTGCCCGTGCCACGGCGGGCAGTACGACACCGAGGGCAACCGCACCGCCGGCCCGCCCGTGCGCGCGCTCGATCGCTACGGCTTCGAGGTCGACAACGGCCGCCTCGTCCTACTCAGCACGTTCTCGGTGTCGCACGTCGTCGGCATCGGCGGCCAGGCGAAGATCTACAAGTACAAGCCGACCGGCCCCGGCGAGCACGTGGACGGGCCGGAGCAGTGGTTCTACCCCCTCAACCCGCCGCACCACTGATGGCGATCCGTCGTTCCCCCAGTCAGGCCCAGATCCGGCGCGAGCAGATCCTCGCCGCCGCGACGTATCCGCTCGACTGGCTCGAGGAGCGCAGCGGCCTCGTCGGCGGAGTGCGCTACTTCCTCTTCCGCAAGGTCCCCTCGGACACGAACTGGATGCAGACGCTCGGCTCGGCGACGCTCACCGCATTCATCGTGCAGGCGCTGACCGGCGTGATCCTCGCGATGTACTACAAGCCGTCGCCGCACGACGCGTACTCGTCGATCCAGAACATCACCGACCACGTGACGTTGGGCTGGCTCGTCCGCGGCATGCACAAGTGGGGGGCGAGCGTCTTCATCATCCTCTTGTTCCTGCACATGGGCCGCGTGTTCCTGTTCGGCGCGTACAAGTACCCGCGCGAGCTGAACTGGATCGTCGGTGTGCTGCTGCTCGTTCTCGGAATGACGGCGGGCTTCACCGGCTATCTGCTTCCTTGGGATCAGACCGCCTACTGGGCGAGCGTCGTCGGCATCAACCTGAACGGGACCGCGCCGTTCCTCGGCCCATGGCTGGCGCAATTCCTCCGTTCGGGGCAAGAGATCAACGGGAACACGCTGTCGCTGTTCTATTCGCTGCACATGCTCATCATTCCGGGCGGAATCATCGCGCTGATCACGCTGCACCTGTACCTCGTCATCCGGCTCGGCGTGACGTCGCCGCCGTGGTCGCGTGAGGCCGCAGGAGCCGAGGTCGTCGAAGAGCCGTCAACGCTGCGCACCGGACTGACGCGCCCAGCGCCGCACGGCGCCTCGGGAGGCGGGGACTGATGGCGGAAGAAAAGCCCAGCCCCCTCGAGGAGCGCCGCGCGGGATTCGCGCGGTACAAGAAGGACGTCAAGGAGCGCGGGAAGTCGTTCTACCCGTACGCGATGTTCCACGACACGGTGATGAGCCTGGTCGTCGTCTCCGTGATCGTCGGGCTCGCGGTGATCTGGAAGTGGACGTCGTACGGCCCGCATCACGACGGACTGCACAAGGGCCTCATCGGCCCGGAGTACGCGCCGCCGGCGGATCCGGGGACGGTGAGCTTCGTCCCGCGGCCGGACTGGTACTTCTACTTCCTCTTCTACCTCCTGCGCATCTTCAAATGGCCGGAGTCGGTGTTCCTCGGGACGATCGGCGTCCCGACGATCGCGCTCGTCCTGTTGCTCATGCTGCCGTTCATGGACCTCCGTCGCGAACGACGCCCGTCGCGGCGGCCGGTGGCGATGGTCGCGGCCGTGCTGACGATCGTCTCGATGGGCGTGCTGACGTGGAAGGGCGCGACCGCGAAGGAAGCGCTCGCCTCCGAGGTGATCGCGGACGTGCCGACGTGGGTGAAGGCGGAGAAGCTGCCCGCGGCGGCCGTGCCGGGAGCGAAGCTGTTCGCGACCGCAGGGTGTACGGCCTGCCACACCTACCTCGGGACGGGGTCGTCGAACCTGGGCGCTCCCGATTTGACCAACATCGGCACGCGCAACCTGGGCATCAGCTTCCAGATCAGGCACCTCCAGTGCCCGTCCTGCGTGAACCCGGGCTCGCCGATGCCGAAGTTCGCGAGTCTCGGGAACCAGCGGCTCCACCAGCTCGCCGTCTTCCTCGAAAACTCCAAGGGCAAGCAGTAAGACCTCCTCGCGAGTGCTGCGCACTCGCTCGGAATAGAGGTTCGCTCCGCGCGCCGGAGAGCGCGGTCTCCGGCGCGCTCCGAACGTTTGGACGTCCGGCGGCTGGTCGTTCTGCGCGGCCGGTGGTGGCCTTCGGCCATCCCCGTCCGCTGCTGCGGCCGTCGCTAACGCTCCGCGTTAGCTCCGACCCTTGAGGGTGCTTTTGGCGAGGTGACGTCGTCGGGCCGCCCACGGGTGCAACCACGCCTCGCGCGTGAGGAGCAGCTTCAGTGGCCATCCGCGGTGGCCGTTGAGCCACCTGGCTTGCGAGAACGCGCCGATGACGATGACGAAGAGGGCGCCGACGGCCAGGGAGACCTCGCTGGCGGCACGACCTTCGCGATGACGATCGGCAGGGCGGCAAGGCCGACGAGAACCGTGACGTAGCGGAGCCTCACCGGCCAAGGATGGCACTCACGACGGGCTAGCAGCGACAATCCCCAGGGATGCACGTCTTTCTGGGAATCACCGGCGCCTCGGGCGCCCCCTACGCGGCTCGGCTGCTCGAGAGGCTTGCGGCCGCGGACTGCGAGATCGGCGTCTGCGCGTCGAGCGCCGGGGTCGAGGTGCTCGCCACCGAGCTGTACGGCAACCCGCGGCTGTCCCGCGACGAGACGCTCGCGCGGCTGCTCGAGCACGCCCCGCGCGCCACGCTCTACGACCCGAACGACTGGAAGGCGCCGTACGCGTCCGGCTCGGCGAAGGTCGACGCCTACGTCCTCTGCCCGTGCTCGATGGGCACGCTCGGGACGATCGCCTCCGGCGCCATGCAGAACCTCATCCACCGCGCCGCCTCGGTCGCGATCAAGGAGGAGCGCCGCCTCGTGCTCATGCCGCGCGAGACGCCGCTCTCGACCATCCACCTGCGCAACATGCTCACGCTGCGCGAGGCGGGCGCGACCATCCTCTTCCTCGCGCCGGGCTTCTACCACGGCGCCGAGAGCGTGGACGACCTCGTGGACTTCGTCGTCGCGCGCGCGCTCGACCAGCTCGGCCTCGAGCACGTCGCCACCAAGCGATGGGGCCAGTGACCATGGCCGGAGTCCGGGAGGCGACATCACATCGCCTGTAACCAAGGCGCGTAGCGCAGAGACCGGACGGCTCCCTGCGGACGGCGTGCAGCGCATGTTCGACCGCATCGCGCCCGTGTACGACGCGATGAACCGGGTGATGACGGCGGGACTCGACCGCCGCTGGCGCCGCGTCACGGTCGAGCAGGTCGTGCGCAAGGGCGACCGCGTCCTCGACGCGTGCTGCGGCACGGGCGACCTCGCGATCGCCGCCCGCTCGCGCGGCGCGGGCGTCGTCGGCCTCGACTTCTCAGAGGCCATGCTGGAACGCGCGCGCACGAAGTCGAGCGACATCGAGTGGATCCGTGGCGACGTCCTCGCGCTGCCCTTCGACGACGCGTCGTTCGACGCGGTCACCGTCGGCTTCGGCGTCCGTAACGTCGACGATCTCGAAGCGGCCCTGCGCGAGCTCCGTCGCGTGCTCCGCCCCGGCGGGCGCGTCGGCATCCTCGAGATCACGCGCCCGCGCGGCGCGCTTGCGCCCTTCTACCGGCTCTGGTTCGACCGGGTCGTGCCGGCGCTCGGCCGGGTGCTGCCGGGAGGCTCGGCATACACGTACTTGCCCGCGAGCGTGCGCCGCTTCCCGGGACCGGAGGAGCTCGCGTCGCTGCTCGCGTCCGCCGGCTTCGAGGCCGTGCGGTTCCGCCTCTTCGCCGGGGGTATCGTCGCCCTGCACGTGGCGGAGGCGGGTCAATGATGAGCCTGGCGGAGATCCGGGAGGCCCCGGGCCTCGAGTCCTACCTCGACGCGATCGAAGAGCGGCTCGCGCGCACCGTCGCGTCGCATCCCGGCCTCGTCGCCGCCGTCGGGAACGAGGCGCTCGCAGCCGGAGGGAAGCGCCTGCGGCCGCTGCTCGTCTTCCTGTCCACGCCTGCGAGCGAAGAGCCGTCGATTGCGGCCGGCGTCGCCGTCGAGCTCGTGCACATGGCGACGCTCGTCCACGACGACCTCATCGACCGCGCGCACTTCCGTCGCGGGAAGGCGGCGGCGTGGTCGGTGTACGGCCCCGACGCCGCCCGCGCCACGGGCGACTACCTGTTCGCACGCGCCTTCGCCGAGCTGACGGCGACCGGCGACGCGGACGCGGTCGCGATCCTTGCCGACGCGACGCTCTGCCTCGCCCGCGGAGAGGCGTTGCAGCGGACGCAGACGCACGACCCGGCGACGACCGTGGACGCCTACCTGGAGCGCTGCGCCCTCAAGACCGGGAAGCTGTTCGAAGCGGCGTGCCGGCTCGGCGGCGGCCCGAGCGCGTACGGGCTCGCGCTCGGCGTCGCCTTTCAGATCGTCGACGACGTGCTCGATTGCGCCGGGACCACGATCGAGACGGGAAAGATCGCCGGCACCGACCTGCGCGACGGCACGCCGACGCTCCCGCTGCTGCTCGCCGCGGAGCAGGATGCGGTCGTTCGCGATGCCCTCGCGGGCGGCCCGCTCGACGGAGCGCTCGTGCGGGTTGCCGCGAGCGGCGCTCTCGAGCGTTCGCGCGAGGTCGCGCTCGACTACGCTAATCGCGCCCGCGCGTGCCTCAACGGCCAGCTTCACCGTGACGAGCTCGAGTCGCTGACGCACGCGGTCGTCGACCGAGAGAGGTAGGCACCTTGGCAGTCCTCGACACGCTGGAGACCTTCGCTCCCATCCGGGAGAAGATCGAGGCCGGCGAGCGGCTCGACTTCGAGGACGGCGTGGCGTTGATGGAGTCGGACGACCTGCTCGCGCTCGGCGCGCTCGCCGACCTCGCGCGGAGGCAGCGAGGCGGCGGCGACGAGGTCTTCTTCGTCCAGAACATCAACCTGTACCAGACGAACGTCTGCCGCGTGAAGTGCAAGTTCTGTGCATTTGCACGCACGGACAAGCAGGAGGACGCATTCACCATCTCGAGCGACGAGTTCGTCGAGGACGCGGTCGCACAACACGCGATCTCGCAGTTCACGGAGATCCATTGCGTCAACGGCGAGAACCCGCACGTCGGCCTCGAGTATTACGCCGACCTGATTCGCAAGCTCAAGTGCGCCCTGCCGGACGTGCACCTCAAGTTCTACACGGCCTCGGAGATCCACCACATGTCGAGGCTCGAGGGCTGCTCCCACCAAGAGGTGCTGCGCGTCCTCAAGGATGCAGGCCTCGGTTCGATGCCCGGTGGAGGCGCCGAGATCTTCGCCGATCGGGTGCGCAAGCTCGTTGCGCCCGGCAAGGAGCATCCGGACGAGTGGTTCGACGTGCACGACCATGCGCATCGAATGGGCATCACGACGCAGTGCACGATGCTCTATGGCCACGTGGAGACGTACGAGGAGCGCGTCGACCACATGTTGCGCCTGCGATCCCAACAGGACGAGACCGGCGGATTCCTTTCTTTCATCCCGCTCGCGTTCCATCCCGAGAACACCGTGTTCGAGCGGCGCGGCTTCAAGTTCACGACCGGCGCCGACGACCTGAAGGTGATCGCTGTCTCGCGGCTGCTGCTCGACAACATCCCGCACGTGAAGGCCTACTGGATCATGATGGGCTTGCCCATGGCCCAGGTGGCGCTGCACTTCGGCGCCGACGACGTGCAAGGCACTGTCATGCGCGAGAAGATCTTCCAGGCCGCGGGTGCGACCGCGGGAACCGAGCAGAAGGTGGAAGAGCTCGTTCGCTTCGTTCGCGACGCTGGACGTGTGCCCGTGCAACGCGACTCGCTGTACAACGAGCTGCGCCGATGGTGAGGCTCGGCCGCATCTCGTACGTGAACATGGCGCCGGTCTTCTACCGGGTCGACGCGGAGGTGGAAGAGGTGCTCGGCGTCCCGACCGAGCTGAACCGGCTGCTGATCGAGGGCGAGCTGGACACGGCGCCGATCTCGTCCATCGAGTACGCGCGCAACGCTGACAAGCTGAAGCTCCTGCCGCGCCTCTGCGTCGCGTCCGAGGGCGCCGTGGAGTCCATCCAGCTCGTGTCGCGGAAGCCGCTCGAGCAGGTGCGCGTCGTCGCGGTCACGCCGGAGTCGGCGACGTCGGTCGTCCTGACGAAAGTGCTGCTCCCGGAGGCTGCGCACGTCCCGCTCGGCGAGGACGCGGACGCGACGCTCCTAATCGGCGATGCCGCGCTGAAGTCGGCCTTCGAGGACCCGACGCCGCACTTCGACCTCGGGCGGCTGTGGCTGGAGCGCACCGGGCTGCCGATGGTGTTCGCCGTGTGGGCGTGCCCGGAGCCGCTCGCGGACGGTCTCGCCGAGCTGGAGGACGCGCTCGTGGGGTCGGTGCGGCGCGCCCGTGCGGAGCCGGAGCAGCTCGCGTTCGAGGCGTCGGAGCGATACGGCTATCCGCCGGGTTTCCTTGCGCGCTACTTCGAGAAGCTCCGCTACCGCTTCGGCCCGCGCGAGCGCGCCGGCCTGTACACGTTCCTCGAGCTGGCGCGCGACGCCGGCGAGCTCGACGTCATCCCGGAGCTGCGCTTCGTGCAGACGACCGGCGCGGCGGTCGCATGAACGCGATCCTCGAGAGGGCGCGCGAGGGCGAGCGCATCACCGACGAGGACGCGATCGCCCTTCTCCGCTCGCGCGACCTCGTCGCCGTCGGCCGTGTAGCGAACGAGATCCGCAACCGCAAGCACGATCCCGAGCGGGTCACGTTCATCATCGACCGGAACCTCAACTACACGAACGTCTGTTACACGGACTGCGACTTCTGCGCCTTCTACCGCCGCCCCGGCGACACGCGCGAGGGGTACCTCCTCCCGAAGGCGATCATCTTCAAGAAGATCGAGGAGACGCTCGCGCTCGGAGGCACCGGCCTGCTCATGCAGGGCGGGCACCACCCGGATCTCGGCGTCGACTACTACGAGGATCTCTTCAGCTCGATCAAGGCGAAGTACAAGATCCACCTGCACGCGCTGTCGCCGTCCGAGGTACAGCACATCGCCCGGCGCTCGAAGTTGACGATCCCGGAGACGCTGACCCGGCTGCGCGATGCCGGGCTCGACTCGATTCCGGGCGGCGGCGCGGAGATCCTCGTCGAGCGCGTGCGCAAGATCATCGCGCCGAAGAAGACGAAGACGAGCGAGTGGCTCGGCGTCATGCGCGAGGCGCACCGCCTGGGCATCTCGACGACGGCGACGATGATGTACGGCCACGTCGAGACGCTCGAGGAGCGGGTCGAGCACCTGCGCCGGATCCGCGAGCTCCAGGACGAGACCGGGGGATTCCGCGCGTTCTTCTCGTGGACGTTCCAGGACGACGGCAACCGTCTCGGCGACAAGGTGCCGCCCGAGACCCGGCCGACGTCGTTCGACTACCTGCTCACGCAGGCGGTGTCGCGCATCTATCTCGACAACGTTCCGCACATCGGCTCGTCCTGGGTGACGCAGGGCAAGAAGATCGGCCAGGTCGCGCTCCAGTTCGGCGCCGACGACCTCGGCTCGGTGATGATCGAGGAGAACGTCGTCTCCGCCGCCGGCACGACGTACCGCACGACGGCGGACGAGTTCGTCCACCTCATCCGGTCGCTGGGCAAGACGCCGGTGCAGCGCGACACGCTGTACCGCGACGTCCGCGTCTGGAACTAGCGGTCGCCCCCCTACGGCATTTCAGTGGGACGATCTAGGCGCACAAGCGTCGTCTCGTGAGGCGACGACGTCCGGCCGCGGAGCGGGCATGCCGTCGCGGTGGCGATAGGTTGGCGGCATGACTGACGAACCCCATGTCCCCCGT
>DASUIG010000012.1:0-15888 GCA_036273155.1 Gaiellaceae bacterium
GGGCACGATCACGTTCGCCGGGACGGTGCCGACGAGCGGCAAGTCGGTGACGATCGCAACGGGCGACGGCTACTCGGTGACGCTCACCCATCTCGGTTCGATCGGCGTCGCGAAGGGCGGGAGCATCGGCGAAGGCGCGACCGTCGGGACCGTCGGACCGAGCGGCACGCCCGAGCTCGACGTGCCGTACGTGTACATGGGCATGCGCGTGACCGCAGACGCCCAGGGCTACCTCGATCCGCTCTCGTTCCTGCCGGCGCTTCCACCACCGGTCGCTTCCTCGCCAGCCCCGCCCTCGCCGGAGCCGGCGCCCGTGACGGTGACGACGACGACCGAGACGCCCGAGGCCGCGCCGCCGCCCCCGGCGGACACGGCGACGACTTCCGAACCGGATGCGGCCACGGCGTCTGCGCCGGATGCGGCCACGACCTCTGCGCCGGATGCGGCGACGACGTCTGCGCCGGATGCGGCCTCGACCTCTGCGCCGGATGCGGCCTCGACGTCTGCGCCGGATGCGGCCACGACGTCTGCGCCGGATGCGGCCACGACGTCTGCGCCGGATGCGACGGCGAACGCGCCCGACCCGCCAACGGACGCGCCGAGCTCGCCGACGAGCGGCGCGGGGGACGTCTCGACGCCCGACGCGAGCGGTACGACCACGCCGTCGCAGGCCGACGCCGGCACCGACGCGTCCGCGTCCGCCGGCGACGCCGGTGCATCCGCTCCCGCGCCTCCGCCGGATGCCGCCGCCGACACGAGCGCGCCCGACACGACGGCGACGCTGAGCGAGCCACCGGCCGCGCCGCCTCCTCCGACGACGCCCTCCGGCGACGAGTCGAGCGGCACCGGCGGGAGCACGTCCGGCTCAACCGGGACGTCGAGCTCGGGAGCGCCCGCCGTTGCGCCGCCGCCGGCGCCGCCCGTCGCGCCGCCGCCGCCGCCGCCGAAGCCGCCGCACGCGACCGTGATCAATCCGGACCCGGGCTTCGACCCGACCGCGCCGGCCGACGCGCAGCCGGATGCTGCGTCTGCCGACTCCGCCCCGGCGGCTGGCGTCGATCCGCTCCCGCTCCCGGCCGTCGCCGCGCTCGACGATGCGTTCGTCGTGCACGCGGCCCTGCCCGCGAGGACCGCGATCGCCGCTCCTGTTCGGCGGCAACGTCGCGTTCCGGCAGCGCCGAGCGTCGTTTCGCGGCCGACGCTCGGCCGGCACCGCGCATTGCCGCTCGTTCGCACGCCTGCGGCGAAGCCGCGGCGGGTCGCGCCTCCGGCGCGCCGGCGACGCCCTGCGCTTCCCGTCGTCGTCGCCCGCGCGGCAAGCCCGACCGCTGTCGTGCACGTCCGACGCCGGCATGCCTGGTGGCCGTTCGCGGTTCTCGTCGCCCTCGCGTGTGCCGCCGCCGTCAAGGGCGTTCGTATGATCTCTAGCTCCTCGAAGACGTCCGAAGGAGCGCACCCTGTCGCAGTCGCAGAAGATCCTCGTCGCGGTCGCATGGCCATACGCGAGCGGACCGCGGCACCTGGGCCATGTCGCCGGCCCGGGCGTGCCGTCCGACATCTTCGCCCGCTATCACCGGCTCAAGGGCAACGACGTCCTCATGGTGAGCGGGACGGACGAGCACGGCACGCCGGTGATGGTGTCGGCGGACCGAGAGGGCGTGTCGCCCCGTGAGCTCGCCGACCGCAACAACGCGCTCATCCTCGACGACTACGTCCGCCTCGGCTTCACGTTCGACACGTTCACACGCACGACGACGAGCAACCACTACGAGGTCACGCAGGACGTCTTCCGGACGCTCTACGACAAGGGCTACCTCATCGAGCGAACGACGCTCGGCGCGTTCTCCCCCACAACGGGGCGCACGCTGCCCGACCGCTACATCGAGGGCACGTGCCCGATCTGCGAGTACCCGCACGCGCGCGGCGACCAGTGCGACAACTGCGGCAACCAGCTCGATCCGGTCGACCTGGTCGAACCGCGATCGATCATCGACGGCTCGACGCCGGAGTTCCGGGAGACGACGCACCTGTTCCTCGACCTGCCGGCGTTCGCGACCCAGCTCGAGGAATGGCTGATCCAGCAGACGCACTGGCGTCCGAACGTGCGCAACTTCGCACTCTCGCTGGTGCGCGACGTGAAGCCGCGCGCGATGACGCGCGACATCGATTGGGGCGTGCCCGTGCCGGTGCCGGGGTACCCGGAGGACACGAAGCGCATCTACGTGTGGTTCGACGCCGTCATCGGCTACCTGTCCGCCAGCATCGAGTGGGCGCACAACCGCGGCACGCCCGAGGCCTGGCGGGAGTGGTGGCAGAACGACGACGCGCGCCACTTCTACTTCATGGGCAAGGACAACATCGTCTTCCACGCGGAGATCTGGCCGGCGATGCTCATGGGGTACGGCGACGGCCTGCAGCTGCCCTACAACGTCGTGTCGAGCGAGTTCCTCACCATGGAGGGGCGGAAGGCGTCGACGAGCCGCAACATCGCCGTTTGGGTCGGCGACTTCCTCACGCGCTACGACCCCGATCCGTTGCGTTACTACCTCACCGCGGCCGGGCCGGAGACGCAGGACTCCGACTTCACGTGGGACGAATTCGTGCGCCGCAACAATGACGAGCTGCTCGCCAACTGGGGCAATCTCGTCAACCGCACGCTCGTGAACGCGCACCGGAACTTCGGCGAGGTGCCGGCGCCGGGTGAGCTCACCGACGCCGACCAACGCGTGCTCGACGCGGTCGCCGCCGGCTTCGACGCGGTCGGCACCCTGATCGAGCAGGTGCGCTTCAAGGCCGCGCTCGCCGAGGCCATGCGTACCAGCTCGCTTGCGAACCAGTACATCGCCGACCAGGCGCCGTGGGCGCTCGTGAAGACGGATCGCGAGCGCGCCGCCACCGTCCTCTACGTCGCGCTGCGCTGCGTCGACTCGCTCAAGACACTGCTCGCGCCCTTCCTGCCCTTCACTTCACAGGTGGTGCACGAATTGCTCGGCCACGACGGCGTATTCGCCGGGGTGCCCGAGATTCGCGCCATCGAGGATCGCAACATCCTCACCGGCGACTACGGAAGCTGGGTCGGCGAGTGGTCGCCGAGCGAGCTCGAGCCCGGCCGGAAGCTGCGCGAGCCGACGCCGCTCTTCCGCAAGCTCCCGCCGGAGACCGCGGCGGAGGAGCTCGCGCGCCTGGGCATCGAATCCGCGTCGTGATCGACACGCACGCGCATCTCGACGCGCTCGACGAGGATCCCGCAGACGTCGTCGCGCGCGCCCGCGAGGCGGGAGTGACACGGATCCTCACCGTCGGCACGGCGCAGGCGGTCGAGCTCGCGGACCGCTTCGAGGACGTGTACGCCGTCGTCGGCGTCCATCCGCACGAGGCGGCGACGGGAGACGTCGACGAGATCCGCCGGCTCCAGGAGCACCCGAAGGTCGTCGCGGTGGGGGAGATCGGCCTCGACTGGTACCGCGACTACGCGCCGCCGGACGCGCAGCGGTATATGTTCGAGTCCCAGCTCGGTCTCGCCGCCGAGCTGGGGAAACCCGTCGTCATCCACACGCGCGCCGCCGACGAGGACACGCTCGCGGCGCTCTCGGGCTTCGACGGAACCGTCGTCCTGCACTGCTTCTCGTCGCCGGATCTGCTGCCGACCGCGCTCGAGCGCCGCTGGTACGTCTCCTTCGCGGGGAACGTCACGTACAAGAACGCGCCGGACCTGCGCATCGCCGCGACGCAGGTGCCCGCGGACAGGATCCTCGCCGAGACCGACTGTCCGTATCTCGCGCCCCAACCGGTGCGCGGGCGGCGCAACGAGCCGGCGTACGTCGTGCACACGGTCGACGCGCTCGCGCACGCGCGCGGGGAGGACGCGTCAGAGCTCGGGCGTCTGATCGACGGCAACGCTGCCGCATGCTTCGGCCTGTGAAGAAGGAATACGGGCAGCACTTCCTCGTCGACGAGAACATCCTCGGCGTCATCGGCCGGCTCGCCGCGCTCGCTCCCGAAGACGTCGTGCTCGAGATAGGCCCGGGCCACGGCGTGTTGACGCGCTATCTGGCCCAGCGTGTCCGGCAGGTGCACGCGGTCGAGATCGACCGGGAGCTCGAGCCGATGCTGCGCGAGCTCGGCGACAACGTCGACGTGGTCTTCGGCGACGCGCTCCACGTCGAGCTGCCGCAGGACGCTACGAAGCTCGTCTCCAACCTGCCGTACAACGTCGCAACGCCGATCATTGCGGAGAGTCTCGACGGCCTTCCCAACATCTCGCTCTGGTGCGTGATGGTGCAGCGGGAGGTCGCCGACCGGCTGTTTGCTTCGCCGAGCACGAAGGCGTACGGCGCCGTCTCGGTGCTCGTGCAGCTCGTCTGCGAGCGGACGGGCTTTCATCCCGTCTCGCGCGCCGTCTTCCGTCCGCGGCCGAACGTCGACTCGGCGCTCGTCGCGTTCCGGCGCGTCTCGATGCCCGGCGACTTCGCGCGCGTGAAGACGGTGGTCGTCGCGGCGTTCGCGCACCGTCGCAAGACGCTTCCAAACTCACTCGAGCTCGCGGGACTGGCGCCGCGCGCCGCGGCGACGTCCGCGCTCGAGACGATCGGACGCGACGCAGCGACGCGCGCGGAGGCTCTTGCGCCGCCCGAGTTCGTCGCACTCGCGGAGGCGCTGGGATGAGAGCGTCCGCCGCGGCCAAGATCAACCTCGCGCTCGTCGTGGGCCCGACGCGGGACGACGGCAAGCACGAGGTCGTCACCGTGTACCAGCGGATCGCGATCGCCGACCGGCTCGAGCTCGAGCCGGCGCCCGCGCTGCTCGTCGACGGCTTCGATGCGGACACGATCGTCCACGGCGCGCTCGAGGCGCTCGCCGCGCGCGCCGGCGTCGAGCCTCGCTGGCACGTCCGCATCGAGAAGCGGTTGCCGATCGCGGCCGGCATCGGCGGCGGCAGCTCCGACGCCGCCACGGCACTCCGCCTGGCGAACGGGACGCTGCCCGAGCCGCTGCCGGACGAGGACCTGCGCGAGCTCGCGGCCGGCCTCGGCGCCGACGTGCCGTTCTTCCTCCTCGACGGGCCGCAGCTGGGGACAGGCGACGGCAGCGAGCTGGCGCCCCTCGACCTCCCGCAGGACTTCTGGGTGCTGCTCCTCGTCCCGCGCCTCATCCAGAAGCCGTCCACCGCCGCCGTCTACGCGGGCTTCGACCGCCGTGACGGCGCCACCGGCTTCGAGGAACGGCGCACCGCGCTCCTCGCCGCGCTCGCGCAGGTCCGCCGCCCGCGCGACTTCGCCGCGCTGCCGCCGAACGACCTCGCCTCGTCGCCACTCGCCGACGAGCTGCGCGCGCTCGGTGCGTTCCGCGCCGACGTCACCGGCGCGGGCCCGGCCGTGTTCGGGCTCTTCCACCACAAGGACCGCGCGAAGGCGGCGCAGCGCGTGCTGAAGGCGGTGGGAGAGAGCTGGCTGACAGCACCAGCGTGGTACGGTTGACGCGGCTGATGGACTCGTCGCACGCGATCGAGCACGGGACGAGCAGGTCGGGCCGCTGGCTCCGGTCGCGGCGTACACGCATCGCTCTCTGGATCGCCGCGGCCGAGGCGATCATCGTCGCGGTCTTCCACGACGTCTCGCGCTTCACTGTCATCGCCGTGGCCGCCGTGGCGGTCGTCGTCTACTGGTACGGCGGCCGGCGGACGCGCTCGGACACCTTCCACCAGACCTCGTGGATCTTCGCTGTCTCGCAGCTCCTGGCGGTCGTCGCCGCCATCCTGGCGTTCATCGTCTTCTGGACGGCGATCGTCTTCGTGTGCCTGTTCGCGCTCGTCGCCCTGTTCTTCGTCTTCACAGACCGACGCTAAGATTCCGACCCCTGATGGGGCGTGGCCAAGTGGTAAGGCAACGGGTTTTGGTCCCGTGATCCCAGGTTCGAATCCTGGCGCCCCAGCCACTCTTCATTGACTCACTGACATGGCAGACGACCTCGTAGCAGTCGTGATGGCCGGCGGCCTCGGCACGCGCATGAAGAGCGCGACGCCGAAGCACCTGCATCCGCTCCTCGGGCGGCGGATGGTGGACTGGGTGATCGCCGCCGCACGCGACGCGGGCGTGACGCGCGTCGTCGTCGTCGCGTCACCCGACAGCGCGGGCTCGTACGACGGGCTCGAGGTGGCGGTGCAGGAACAGGCGCTCGGCACTGGCGACGCCGTCCGCGCCGCGCGTCCCGCGCTCGAAGGCTCGGACGTGGACGTGCTCGTGCTGAACGGCGACGTGCCCGCGCTCACGCCGGAAACGGTGCTCGCGCTCGTCGACGAGCACCGCCGCGCCGGCGCAGCTGCGACGGTGCTGTCCTTCGAGCCTGCGGACGCGCGCGCGTACGGCCGCATCGTGCGCGACGGGGACGGCCGGCTCGCGCGCATCGTCGAGGCGGCCGACGCGACCGCCGGCGAGCTCGCGCTGCGCGAGGTCAACTCCGGTATCTACATCTTCGAAGGCGCGACGCTGTGGCCGGTCCTCGACCGGCTGCAGCCGCACAACGCGCAGGGCGAGCTCTACGTCACGGACACGCTCGGCCTCCTCGTCGAGGACGGCGAGACGGTCGCGGTGCACACGGCCGCCGACCCCTTCGAGGTGGAGGGGATCAATACGCGTGCGGAGCTCGCGCTCGCGGCCGAGGCTCTGCGCGACCGCATCAACGAGGCGCACATGCTCGCGGGCGTCACGATCGTCGATCCCGCGTCCACCTGGATCGACGCGGAGGTCGAGATCGAGGCGGACGTCACGATCCACCCCTTCAGCGTCCTGCGCGGAGCCATCGCCATCGCCTCGGGCGTCGAGATCGGGCCGTTCGCCTACGTGCGGCCCGGCACGATCGTCGGCGAGGGCGCGAAGATCGGCACGTTCGTCGAGGTGAAGGCGTCCACGATCGGGGCACGCACGAAGGTGCCGCACCTGTCCTACATCGGTGACGCGGAGATCGGCGAGGACACGAACGTCGCCGCCGGGAACATCACCGCCAACTTCCCGCACGAGCCGGGGCAACCGAAGGCCAGGACGCGGATCGGCAGTAACGTCAGGACCGGCGTCGACAATACGTTCCTTGCTCCTGTCGACGTTGCTGACGACGCTTGGATTGCACCGGGTGCGGTCATCACCGATGATGTCCCTCCGGGATCGCTCGCCGGGTTCGCCCCGCGGCAGGAGACGAAGAAAGGGTGGGTCTACGACAGGCATGGAAAGCGTGAGCGCGACTGAGGTCGCTCTGCCCGGGCTCGAGGGGAGTCACGTCCTGACGGAGCCGGCGACCGGCCACTGGATCGAACGTGGGCCGCAGAAGCGGCTGATGGTCTTCGCGGGCCGGTCGCACCCCGACCTGGCCGCGCAGATTGCCGAGCGGCTCGGCGTCGAGCTGGGCGACGTCGAGGTCGACACGTTCGCGAACGGCGAGACCTACACCCGGTACCTGGAGTCCATCCGCGGCGCCGATGTCTTCCTCGTCCAGACGGGATGCCAGCCGGTCGACCGCAACTTGATGGAGCTCATGTTCATGATCCAGGCGGCGAAGCTCGCGTCCGCGAAGCGCATCACCGCCGTCATGCCGCTGTTCCCCTACGCGCGGCAGGATCGCAAGGCGAAGCCGCGCGAGCCGATCTCCGCCCGCCTCGTCGCCGACATGATCCAGCTCGCCGGCGCGGATCGCGTGCTGACGATGGACCTGCATGCCGGCCAGATCCAGGGCTTCTTCACCATCCCGGTCGACCACATGACGGCGCTGCCGTTGTTCGCGCGCCACTTCCGCGATCTCGGCCTCACCGGCTCCGACATCGTCTCGGTCGCACCCGACGAGGGCCGCGCGAAGATGGCAGTTCGCTTCGCGGAGATGATCGAGGCCGACTTCGCGATCATGCACAAGACGCGGCCGGAGCGGGACATGGCCGAGGTCACGGAGATCACCGGCAAGGTGCGCGACAAGATCGCGATCGTCGGCGACGACGTGATCATGACCGGCGGCACGCTGATCGCGAACGTCAAGGCGCTGCGTGCGAAGGGCGTGAAAGGCGTGTGGGTGTTTGCCACGCACGGCGTCTTCTGCGGCGGCGCACTCGAGCGCTTCCAGGACGCGCCGATCGACGGAATCGTCGTCACCGACACGGTGCCGGTGAACCCACTCGAGGTGCCGCCGAACATGACCATCCTCCCCGTGGCGCAACTTCTCGCCGAGACGATCATGAACGTCTTCGCCGACGACTCGGTTTCCGCCATCTTCGGCGGCGAGAACCAGCTCTTCTAGCTTCCCGGCGAGGCGATTTGACTTTCCGGGAGCGCAAGTGCAAACGTTGGCGCACGTGAGGCTCACCGCCGCGCAGGCCTTGATCCGCTTCCTCGCCGCCCAGCACGTGGAGCGGGACGGAGTCGAGCGGCGGTTCTTCGGCGGCTGCTTCGGCATCTTCGGCCACGGCAACGTCGCCGGCATCGGCGAGGCCCTGTACGAGGAGCCCGACCTGCTGCCCTACTACCAGGCGCGCAACGAACAGGGGATGGTGCACGTCGCCGCCGGATACGCGCGCCAGCTGAACCGGCTAGGTGCGCTCGTCTGCACGACGTCCATCGGCCCCGGCGCAACGAACCTCGTCACCGGCGCCGCGCTCGCGACCGTCAACCGGCTGCCGGTGCTGCTGATACCGGGTGACGTCTTCGCGTCACGGCGTCCCGATCCGGTGCTGCAGCAGCTCGAGTCCGCGTCGGCGGGCGACGTCTCGGTGAACGATGCGCTGCGTCCGGTGTCGCGCTACTTCGACCGCATCTGGCGGCCGGAGCAGATCGTCCCGGCGGCGCTCGCGGCGATGCGAACGCTCGTGAACCAGGCGGAGACGGGCGCGGTGACGCTGGCGTTCCCGCAGGACGTGCAGACGGAGGCGTTCGAGGTGCCGGAGTCCTTCCTGCGCAAGCGCGTCTGGCGCATCCCCCGAGCGCTTCCCGACGAGGCTGCGCTCGGCGAGGCGGAGGCGCTCGTCCGGGCGGCCCGCCGGCCGCTCGTCGTCGCCGGCGGCGGCGTGATCTATTCCGAGGCGACCGACGCGTTGCGCCGCTTCTGCGACCGGACGGGCGTCCCCGTCGCGGAGACGCAGGCGGGGAAGGGCGCGCTGCCGTACGACCATCCCTCCTCACTCGGGGCGATCGGCGCCACGGGCACGTTCGCAGCCAACCGGGTCGCAGCCGAGGCCGACCTCGTCATCGGCATCGGCACGCGCTGGTCCGACTTCACGACCGCGTCGAAGACCGCCTTCCGCGCCACGGACGTGCGCTTCGTCAACGTCAACGTCGCGGACCTGGACGCCGTCAAGCACGGCGGCTGCGCACTGGTCGGCGATGCCCGCGCGACGCTCGAGCGGCTCGACGAGCGGCTCGCCGGCTGGTCGGTCGACGACGCGTATCGCGCGCAGGCCGCGCGGCTCAACCGGGAATGGAACGACGAGGTCGGGCGGCTGTACGCGCTCGAGAACGAGCCGCCGGCGCAGAGCGCGGTGATCGGCGCGGTCAACGACGCGGCCGGGCCCCGAGACGTCGTCGTCTGCGCGGCCGGCGCGATGCCGGGCGACCTGCACAAGCTCTGGCGGACGCGCGACCCGAAGGGCTACCACGTCGAGTACGGCTACTCGTGCATGGGCTACGAGATCCCGGGCGGGCTGGGCGCGAAGCTGGCCGCGCCGGATCGCGAGGTGTACGTGCTCGTCGGCGACGGCTCGTACCTGATGCTGCCCGGCGAGCTCGTCACCGCCGTCGAGCTGGGCGTGAAGCTCACGATCGTGCTCGTCGACAACCGCGGGTACAGCTCCATCGGCAATCTCTCGCGCTCGCTCGGGCTGGACGGCTTCGGGACGCTCTACCGCTACCGGCGCAACGGGCGCGTCGCCGTCGACGGGGACGAGACGCACGACTACCTCCCGGTCGACCTCGCCGCGAACGCCGCCTCGCTGGGCGCGCATGTGATTCGTGCAGGGAGCATCGACGAACTGCGACAGGCGCTCGAGGCGGCGAAGGAGGAGACGGGCCCGGTCATGATCGCAGTCGAGGTCGACCGGTACGAGAGTGTCCCCGGCTACGAGAGCTGGTGGGACGTCGCGGTCGCCGAGGTGTCGACGGTCGAGGCCGTGCGCGAGGCGCGCGCCGCGTACGAGGTCGCACGACGAGAGGAGCGGAGGCACCTGTGAACGTTTCGACGGAGGTCGTCACGAGCCCGCTGCAACGGATGGCCGCGACGACGCCCACGGACTACTGGAACGACTCCTCGTCGGTCGAGGAGCTCGAGTACGCGGTCGCGCGCGGGGCGACCGGCGCGACGAGCAACCCGACGATCGTCGGCGAGGTGCTGAAGAAGGAGCTGCACCTGTGGCGCGACCGGATTCCGGAGATCGTCGCCGAGAACTCGGCGTGGACCGAGGACGAGGTCGCGATGAAGCTCTACGAGGAGATCTCGGTCCGCGGTGCGCAGGTCCTGCTTCCGGTCTTCGAGCGCGAGGGCGGCAGGAAGGGCCGGCTGTCGATCCAGACGAATCCGAAGCTCTATCGCGATGCGGCGAGGCTGACCGAGCAGGCGCTGCGCTTCAGCGCGCTCGCGCCGAACATGCAGGTGAAGGTGCCGGCCACCAGGGCCGGCGTCCAGGCGGCCGAGGACGCGACCGCGGCGGGCGTGTCGATCAACGCGACCGTCTCGTTCACGGTGCCGCAGGCGATCGCGATCGCGGAGGCGGTCGAGCGCGGCCTCGCGCGCCGCGAGGCCGCCGGTGAGGACGTCTCGACGATGTCGCCGGTCGTGACGATGATGGTCGGCCGGCTCGACGACTGGATGCAGGTGCTCGCCAAGCGCGACGGCGTCCTCGTCGACCCCGGAGCGCCGCACTGGGCCGGAATCGCCTGCGTCAAGAAGGCGTACCCGATCTTCCGGGAGCGCGGCTATCGCACACGGCTGCTCTCTGCCGCGTACAGACACCGGCTGCATTGGACGGAGCTCGTCGGCGGCGACATCGTGCTGACGATGCCGCATGCGTGGCAGCGCCTCTTCAACGACTCCGGCCTCGACGTCGGCCCGCGCATCGACGAGCCCGTTCCGGAGCAGATCGTGGACGAGCTCTACCGGAGCTTCGCCGACTTCCGCCGCGCCTATGACGCCGACGGGATGAGCGTCGACGAGTTCGACTCCTACGGGGCCACGGTGCGCACGCTGCGCGGCTTCATCGCCTCGTATCAAGATCTGGTCGCGACAATCCGCGACTACATGCTCCCCGACCCGGACGTCGCGTGACCGACTATCTCCTGCGCGCCGGAGACTGGCAGGAGGTGACCCCTGCGTCCGCAGGCTGGAGCAACCTCTCCTTCGCGGTGCGACGCGGATCGTTCTCCGCCGAGACCGGCGACGCCGAGGTTGCGCTCGTTCCGCTCGGCGGCCGGTGCCGGGTCGAGGCCGAAGGGGAGAGCTGGGAGCTCGGCGGCCGCGCGTCCGTGTTCGCGGGGATGCCGTGGGCGCTGTACCTGCCGCGGGACACGTCGTATCGCGTCGAGGGCGACGCGGATCTCGACCTCGCGCTCTGCGGAGCGCGCTGCGAACGGCGCCGCGAGCCCGTGCTGGTGCGTCCCGAGGAGGTCGAGGTCGAGGTGCGCGGCGCGGGCAATGCGACGCGTCAGATCAACCACATCGTCAAGCCGGAGTTCCCGGCGGAGCGGCTCCTCGTCGTCGAGGTCTTCACACCCTCCGGCAACTGGTCGAGCTACCCGCCGCACAAGCACGACGAGGACCGACCGCCCGGCGAGGTCGTGCTCGAGGAGACGTACTACTACCGGACCGCGCACCCGGAGGCCTTCGCAGTCCAGCGCCTGTACAGCCCGCGTCACGACGTCGACGTCACCGCAACTGTCCGCGACGGCGACATCATGCTCGTGCCGTTCGGCTACCACACGACGGCTGCCGCGCACGGCTATGACCTCTACTACCTGAACGCGCTCGCGGGCGACCGCCGCTCCATGGCGTCGAGCGACGACCCCGCGCTCGCCTGGATCCGGTCGGCGTGGGCCGACCTCGAACCGGACCCCCGCGTCCCGGTAGTCAGCTGATGGCGATCAGGGTCGCGAACGCCCCGGTCAGCTTCGGCGCCTTCGAGCTCACCGTGGGCATCCTCCCGAACGTGCCCGCGGCCGAGCGCATCCTCGGCGCGATGGCCGAGCAGGGCTACGAGGGGACGGAGCTCGGCCCTCCGGGCTACCTCGGCGACCGCGACACGCTCGGCTCCCGGCTCGATGCGCACGGGCTCGCGCTCGCGGGCGGCTACGTCCCGATTCGGTTCGGCGAGCCCGACGAAGATCTCGGCGGGCTCGAGGAGACGCTCGATCTCTTCGCCGCCGCAGGCGGAACGCCCCGAACCGTGCTCGCCGACGACGGCGAGCGCGGCGGCGAGGTCGACTGGAGGCGGCTGGCCGACGGGGTCTCGCGCGCGGCCGAGCGCTCGCGCGCCCGCGGCTTCGAGCCGACGTTCCATCCGCACATGGGCACTCGCGTGCAGACGCCGGCCGAGATCGAGCGCCTGCTCGAGCTCACCGACGTGCCGCTGCTCCTCGACAGCGGCCACCTGCTGGCGGCCGGCGGCGACCCCATCGCCGGGCTGCGCGACTGGCGGGAGCGGATCGACCACGTCCACCTCAAGGACACGAGCCTCGACGTCCTCCGCCGCCATCCCGACTGGGGCGAGGCCTGGCGTGCGGGCGCGTTCTGCGAGCTCGGCACGGGCGACGTCGACCTCGACGCCTTCGTGCGTGAGCTCCGCGGCTACGACGGCTGGCTCGTCGTCGAGCAGGACTGGGTGCCGGGGCCGGAGGACGATCCCGGGCCGCAGATCGCGGCGCAGGCGCGCAACCGCGAGTGGTTGCGCCTCCACGCAGCGCTCTAGCACCCTGCCGCTTGACTTTGGCGGGCCTCAGTGCAAACGTTGCCGCACGTGCAGGGGGTGGCTGACGCCGTCACGATCATGGAGTCGCGGCCCCCGCGGCGGGCGGCCCCGTTGCGCCTCGGCCTCATCGGTCTCGGAACGGTCGCCCAGGCCGTGCACCTGCCGCTGCTGGCGAAGCTTCGCGACGTCTTCCTGACCGCTGCGGTCTGCGATCTCTCCGGTGCGACCTGCGAGGCGATCGGCGAGCGGTTCGCGATTCCCGCCGCACGCCGATACCGGAGCCCGGAGGCGCTCCTCGAGGACGAGGACCTCGACGCGGTCGCGATCCTGAGCTCGGGCTCGCACGGCGGCCTCGCCGAGGCGGCGGCGCGCCGCGGGCTGGCGGTCTTCTGCGAGAAGCCGCTCGCGTACACCGTCGCAGAGGCGGACGCGCTCGCTGCGTTGGAGCCCAGGCTGATGCTCGCGTACATGAAGCTCTACGACCCGGCGGTCGAGCGCGCGGGGGCACTGCTGCGCGACCGCCCGGCGCCGCGCTCGATCGAGGTGACCGTGCTGCATCCACCCTCGGAGTCGCAGCTCGCGCACGTCGGGCTGCTTCCCCATGCCGAGGACGTCGAGCCCGACCGCCTCGAGCGGCTGCGGTCCGACGAAGCAGCGCTCGTCGAGCGGGCGCTCGGAGATGTGCCCGCCGAGCTCGGGCTGCTGTACACGGACGTGCTCCTCGGCAGCGTCGTCCACGACCTCGCGGTCATCCGCTACCTGCTCGGCAGCCCGCTCGAGCTCGAGTACGCCGACCGGTGGGACACGTCGGTCGCGCTCGCCGGGCGGCTCGGCGGCGGTGCGCGCGTGTCGATCCGCTGGCACTACCTGGAGAACTATCCGGCGTATCGCGAGGAAGTCGAGGTGCACGATGCGGACGGAACCATCTCCGTCACGTTCCCCGCGCCCTACCTCCTGCATGCGCCGGCCGTGCTCCGCGTCGTCGACGACCCAGGTGACGGATCGGAGCACGTGAGCGAGACACGCTCGACGGTGGAGGCCTTCGAGCGGCAGTGGCTCGCGTTCGCCGACTTCGCAGCCGGCCGCGCCGCGCCGCGCGCGGGGATCACGGAAGGGCGTGAGGACATCGCCGTCTGCCAGCGCGCGGCGGCGCTCCTCGCAGCACGAGCAGGGATCGAGATCGGCGGCGAAGCCGCCACCTTCAGGACAATTGACGAGAGGGCCGAAAACGGAAAGGGAGGTGCTCGGTGAAAGCGAAGCTTCTCGCGTTCGCCGTTCTTGTTCTCGTATTCGTACCGGCTGCCTATTCGGCAGGGAATGCGAAGAGCACCGCACATAGTGCGAAGAAGGCGAATGCAAGTACCACGATCGTCGTCTATGCCAGCGGCGACGTGAACGTGCAGAACCTCTGGCAGAACAACATCATCCCGCACTTCGAGAAGGAGAACAAAGGCGTCTACGTCAAGTTCATCTTCTCGATCCACGGGACGGACGACGGCACGACGCTGGCGCGCATCGGCTCGGCGGTGAAGGGCCGCCACTGGCCGGGCATCGACCTGATCGACGGCGGGCTCGTGACGACGCTCGCCTCGGCCGGTCTCAACCAGCCGGTGAGCAAGGCGACGGCGCCGAACATCAAGAAGGTCAACTCCGACCTGCTCGTGCCGGTGAAGGGCGCGGCGATCCCGTATCGCGGCTCGTCCGTCGTGCTCGCGTACAACACGGATCACGTGAAGTCGCCGCCGAAGACGCTGGCCGACCTGCTCGGCTGGATCAAGGCGAACCCCGGCAAGTTCACCTACAACTCGCCGAACACGGGCGGCTCGGGCTACTCGTTCGCCGAGACGGTCGTGGACAGCTTCATCTCGGCGGCCGACCTGAAGCAGATGGACCAGGGCTACGTGCCGAGCCTCGAGTCCGACTGGAAGCAGGGGCTCGACACGCTGCACTCGCTGAACAAGTACGTGTACCAGGGCGTGTACCCGAACGGGAACGCGGCCGTGCTCCAGCTGCTCGCACAGGGCCAGATCTGGGTCGCCCCGGTGTGGTCGGACCAGGCGCTGACCGCGCTGTCGAACGGCCAGCTCGGACCGAACATCAAGCTGACGCAGGTCTCCAGCCCGTCGTTCACGGGCGGCGCCGCGTACCTCGCGGTTCCGAAGACGGCGCGTCACAAGAAGGTGCTCTACAAGTTCGTCAACTACATCCTGTCGCCTGAGGCGCAGCAGATGATCGTCAACGTGATGTCCGGCTTCCCGGCCATCAACCTCAAGTACATGGGTAGCGCGATCCAGCAGAAGTTCGAGGACGTCTCCGCCAACACCTTGCGGCCGACGTACTCGACGAAGCAGGCGAACGACTTCAAGGCTCAGTGGCAGCAGACGGTTCCGTAGCCGCAGACGGCTCCGTAGCTGTCTTTCGGAGGAACGCACGCCGGCGGGCGCTCCGCGAGCGGGCTCAGGGCTTGCTCATGGTGCTCCCGCCGGTCGCGGTGGTCGCCGTCTTCATCGGGTTCCCGGTGGGGGCGGCGATCGCCTACACGCTGGGGAAGACGGGCGGGCCGAACTCCACCGTCGCGCTGATCGCACAGCACCAGCACGTCGCACACCACGGCGTGACGGGTGCGGCGTACCGCGAGGTGCTCGGCAATACGCACGTACGCACCGATCTCTGGGCGACGATCTGGGTGACGCTCGTCAGCGTCGCGCTGGTCGTCGCGATCAGCTGGGCGATCGCGCTCTACCTCAGGCTGACGAACAACTGGCTCTCGCGCATCGTTTCGGCGCTCTCCGTCATCCCGTTGTTCATCCCCGTCGTGATCGCGTCGTACGCGATCCTCACCTTCTACGCGGCGACGGGCTTCATGAAGACGCTCGCCTATCACCTCGGGTGGCACAGCTTTCCGACGCTTGGCTACACGCTCACCGCCGTCGTGATCGGCGAGGTGTGGGTGAACGTGCCGTTCG
>DASUIG010000013.1:0-25784 GCA_036273155.1 Gaiellaceae bacterium
GCGACCTCGTCGCCTCCATCCGCACCTGGATCACCAACTGGAACGACGACCCCAAACCATTCGTCTGGCACAAGACCGCCGATCAGATCCTCGACAGCATCGCCGCCTACTGCCAGCGGATTAACGACTCGGGACACTAGCCCCAGGGCGGCGGGTTGTGCACCCAGCGGCCGGCGACCATCGTCGCCACCACCTGAACGTCGGGCAGCTCGTCCGGCTCGATCGCCAGCGGGTCTCGGTCGAGCACGACGAGGTCGGCGAGCCGGCCGGGGAGCAGCGTCCCGCGCACCCGTTCGTCGTGGGAGATCCAGGACGGGGCGACACAGGTTGCGTGCAGCGCCTCGTCGACCGTCAGCCGCTGGTCCTCGCGCCAGTGGCGTAGGGCGGCGGCGACGACGCCGGCCCACGGGTCGAGCTCCTCGACCGGCGCGTCCGATCCGTTTGCGAGCAGCGCGCCCGACTCGAGCAGCGAGCGGAACGAGTAGACGCCGTCGAGCTTGTCCGGCCAGAAGCGCTTCGCCAGGTGCTCGTCCGACGGCGCGTGCGTGAACTGCACGGAGGCGGCGACGCCGATCTCCGCGAAGCGGGAAACGTCCTCCGGCGTCAGGCACTGCGCGTGCTCGATGCGCTGCCGGAGCCCGCGCGGCTGCCATGCAGCGCGCGTCGCCTCGAACGCGTCGAGCGCCTCGCGGTTCGCGCGGTCGCCGATCGCGTGCACACCGACCGGCCAGCCGGCCTCGGCGCCTGCACGCACGATCTCCGCGAGCTCCTCGCCGCTCGTGATGCGGACGCCGCTCCCGTCCAACATCCACGCCGTCTGCGAGCCCAGCGTTCCGTCCATGAACACCTTGAGGTAGCCGATGCGCAGCAGTGGCGAGCCGAAGCCGCTGCGCAGCGAGAGCGCGCGCAGCTCCGGCAGCTTGTCCGCGGGGACCGACTGCCACACGCGCAGCTGCGGCTCGAGCCGCTGCCACAGGCCGGCGGCGCCGAGCCACCCGTCCTTGTCGTGCACGCACGTGACGCCACGCGCGTGCGCGAGCTTCACGCCGGCGCGCATCGCGTCGACGTACTCGTCCGCCGGTGTGACGAGGTGGCGATCCTTGAACCGCCACGCCGACTCTTCGCGCAGCACGCCCGTCGGCTCGCCGTTCGCGTCGCGCTCGACGACACCGCCCTCGACGTCGAGCTCGCCGCCCGCCCGAGCGAGCGCGGCGGAGTTGAGCCACAGCGAGTGGTAGTCCTTCGAGATGAGCGCCGCCGGTCGTTCGCCGGTGACCGCGTCGAGATCCTCCTTCGTCGGCTCGCGTCCCTCGCTCCACTCGCCGCTGCGCCAGCCGTAGCCCCGGAGCCATGTGCCCGGTGCGGTCGCGGCCTCGATGCGGGCGAGCGCCTCGGCGAGCGAGGCGCAGCCGTCGAGGTTCACCTCGTGCTGCGCGACCGCCCAGGTGGGGAAGTGCACGTGCGAGTCGGTGAAGCCGGGGAGGACGCAGCGCCCGCCGAGATCGACGACCTCCGGGCTCGTGAGCGCGGTCTCGTGCGTGCCGACGCCGCCGGCGACGCGCTCGCCCGCGATTGCGAGCGAGCGTGCGAGCGGCAGCGACGGGTCGAGCGTGCGGATGGTGCCGTTTTCGAGGATCACGACTCGAGACTAACCCGGCGGAGAGCGGCCAGCCTGTCGTACGTCCTTGCGCTCTACGGTCGGCAGGAAGACGGATCGGTAGCCTTTATGCGGAGAGATGTACGCCAGCTCGTGGACCAAGCCGTTCGCCAGGGATGGCGCGCCGATGAGCGCAAGAGTGGTCGGGTGCTTCTCTTCGGCCCGGACGGTCGCACGATCGTCACGCTCCACGGGACTCCGAGCGACCGTAGCTGGCGACATGCAGCAGTCCGCGAGTTGAGACGAGGAGGCTTCGACCCGAGCGCATGACGAGCGAGCGTGAGAGATGGTCGGTCACGGTCGAGACGTTCGAGGGTTTCACTTCGTCCACAGACGTCCTCGAACGCGTCGGAGCCGGCCTGGACGCGAATCCGATCGCTCTCGCCGCTGCGGCGTCGCTCGATCGCGAAACCGGAGCGCTCTCGGCGACGATGACCGTTGACGCAACCTCGCAGAGTGTGGCCGCGGAGCTCGCGATCGACGCCTTCTACGAGGCACTAGGTCGGGCGGGCTTCGACGTCGAGCGCCCCGGTTGGAGCCTGAAGCTCGAGATCGAGCCCTGCGCCGACGAGGCGATCCCGGCGTAATCTTCGCTCGTGCCCTGGGACGAGCTGACGACGGAGCAGCGCGAGCTGCGCGATCTCGTTCGGACCCTCGCGCGGGAGAGGATCGCGCCGCGGGCGGCCGAGATCGACGCGTCGCACGAGTTTCCGTGGGACGTGGTCGAGCTGTATCGGGAGAACGACATCTTCGGGCTCTTCTTCGACGAGTCGGTCGGCGGGCTCGGCACTGGGACGCTGATGGCGCTGATCGCGATCGAGGAGGTGGCGAAGGTGTGCGCCACGAGCGCCCTGATCCTCGCCGTGCAGGAGCTCGGCTCGCTCGGGCTAAAGCTCGCGGGCACCGACGAGCAGAAGGAGCGCTGGCTGCCGCGCCTCGCGAGCGGCGAGTCGCTGTGCGCGTACGCGCTCACCGAGGCGGGCTCGGGCTCCGACTCGGCGGCGATGCGGACGACGGCGACACGCTCCGGCGACGAGTACGTCCTCAACGGCTCGAAGCGCTTCATCACCAATGCGTCGGTGGCCCACTTGTACACGGTGTTCGCGAAGACGGATCCGTCCGCGGGCCACTCCGGCATCTCCGCGTTCGTCGTCGAGGCGGACGCGCCCGGTTTCGAGGTGGCGCGCCTGGAGCCGAAGATGGGCATCTCCGGGTCGACGACCGGCGAGCTCGCGTTCGACGACTGCCGCATCCCGGCGGCGAACCTGCTCGGGGCCGAGGGCGACGGGTTCAAGATCGCGATGCGCATCCTCGACCGTTCGCGCCCGGGCGTCGCCGCGCAGGCGCTCGGCATCGCGCAGGGCGCGACCGACTACGCGCTCGAGTACGCGAAGACGCGCGAGACGATGGGGAAGCCGATCGCGCAGCATCAGCTCATCCAGGCGAAGCTCGCCGACATGGAGACCGAGTGCGAGGCCGCGCGCGGCCTCCTGTACCGGTTCGGCCGCATGTGCGACGACGGCGTCGACGGCGCCGAGCTGACCAAGGCCTCCGCGATGGCAAAGCTCAAGTGCGGCGACGTCGCGATGGCGGCGACGACCGAGGCGGTGCAGATCCTCGGCGGCTACGGCTACATCAAGGAATACCCCGTCGAGCGCTTCATGCGCGATGCGAAGATCACGCAGATCTACGAGGGGACGCAGGAGATCCAGCGGCTCGTGATCGCGCGCGAGATGGTGAAGGAGTCGCGCGCGTTCCTCCTCGCGGGCGTGACGTGAGGCTCGACGGCATCCACCACGTCACGTGCATCACGGGCGACGCGCCGCGCAACGTCGACTTCTACACGGGCACGCTCGGCCTGCGGCTCGTGAAGAAGTCGGTGAACCAGGACGACCCGACCGTCTACCACCTCTTCTACGCCGACGAGCAGGGGACGCCGGGCTCCGACATCACGTTCTTCGAGTACCCGGGCGCCGCCCGCGGCCGCGCCGGCTCGGGGATGATCCACACCGTCGTCTGGCGCGTCGCGTCCGAGGAGGCGCTCGACTTCTGGCGCGACCGCGCCGGCAGCGTCCCCTTCACCGACCCCGAGGGGCTGCAGCACGACCTCGTCGTGTCGAACCTTCCCGACCGCCCGCTGATCGCGGACCATCCGGAGATCCCGCGCGAGCTCGCGCTCCAGGGCTTCGAGGGCGTGCGCGCGTACGCGTCCGATCTCGATCGCAACGCCGAGTTCCTCGGCGCGCTCGGGTTCGAGAACGGAGAGACGCGCGGGGAGACCCGCGGCGGCTGGATCCGCTACGAGGAGTCGCCGGGTCCCGGCGCGCCGGGCGCGGGCACGGTGCACCACGTCGCGTGGGCGTGCCCGATGGACGAGCACGAGGCCTGGCGCAAGCGCGTCGAGGAGGCCGGCGGCCGGCCGACGCCGATCATCGACCGCTTCTGGTTCCGCTCCATCTACTTCCGCGAGCCGAGCGGCGTCCTGTTCGAGATCGCGACGCTCGGCCCCGGCTTCGCCGCCGACGAGGATCCTGCACACCTCGGCGAGGCGCTCATCCTGCCGCCCGACTTCGAGCACCTGCGCGAGCAGCTCGAGCCCGTCCTGACGCCGCTCCCGAACCCGCGGGAGAGCTGGACGACGACCTAGGGGTGCAGCGAGGTCGTGTCGACGACCTCGAAGTCGCTGCCCGTGATGCGGCCGATCGTGTGCAGCGCGTCGTTCGACCAGCGCGGATCGGGCACGCCGCTGATGTACCAGTTGGATCCGTTGTCGGCGAGGATCATCCCGTACGTCTTCAGCGCCTGGAGCACGATGCGCGTCTGCCTCGGGAAGCCGGAGATGTCGACGCTCGCCTTCAGCCGGACACGGAGGCCCATCGGCGGCAGCGAGGGGTCGTTCGACGACGAGGCGTAGTGGCGCGCGGGGTAGACGTACGCGCGCCTCGTCCGCTCGGCGGTGAAACGCAGTGCATGGTCGATGACGCCGCGCGCGACCTCGTCGTACCGGGCGAGCCCGGGGAAGATCGGCAGTCCGGCCGCGTCGGCCGACGTCCAGCCCGCCGGGCGCACGTGGTTCGACCGCAGGCTCCATGTCGCGCCCGAGCCGGCCTTCCAGCCGCCGCTCGACGTGGGGTAGAGCGCGAACAGCTCGTACAGCCGGCAGGAGGACTTGTCGACGAGGATCGCGTGCCGGTCCCCCGTCGAGGCCCGCCCGCCCTCGATGTGCACCGTCTTCGGAATCGGGTACGCGACGTGGTCGGACTCGTCCGAGTAGTCGAAGCTCACGTGCGAGCGCGGAGTCGACTTCGATACGACGTCGAAGGGGATGCCGATCGGCTCGCCGTCGTAGAGGCCGGAGCCGAAGTCGGGGTGCAGTCCGGTGTCGGCGCCGATCGACGCGATCATCTGCGCCGAGTCCGCCGCCACCGGAAGTGTGTCGACGCGGTCGTTCCACGGATTGTTCGCCGGGAAGATCGGGCACGCGGGCGCGCCCGGAAGCCGCAGCGCCTGTGCCGATCCCCCACCGAGAAGGAGGACGACGGCGCCGACGAGGACTGCGCGCGTCACGTGGCCGGCAGGTGGACGGTGACGCGCGTTCCGTCGCCCTCCCTGCTGTCGAGCTCGATCGTGCCGCCGTGCTGGTCGACGAGCGCGCGCGTGATCGTGAGGCCGAGCCCGGTGCCGGGAACGGCGAGCTCGCTCGCGGCGCGCGCGCGATAGAAGCGCGAGAAGACGTGCCCCTGCTCGTCGGCGGGGATCCCGATCCCATGGTCGACTACGACGATCCGGGCCGCGCCGCCGTCGCCGTCGTGCTCGACGGTCACCTCGACGACGCCTCCGTCGCGACTGAACTTCACCGCGTTCGAGAGCAGGTTGTCGAGCACTTGGCCGAGTCGCCGCTCGTCTCCGAGGATCATTGGCACCTCGCCGGTATTGAGCTCGACGCGGACCCGTTTCTCACTCGCCCAGGGACGCACGGCCTCGACCGAGCGCTCCGCGACGGCGGCAAGATCGACTGCCTCGTGCTGGAGGTCGACGCGCCGGGCCTCGATCTGCGCAACGAGGAGGAGATCCTCGACGAGGTGGTGCAGGCGCTCGGTGCTGCGCCGGATGACGTCCAGGTACGTGCGCCCGGTCTCGCCGATGCGGTGCTCCTCGTCCTGGAGCATCTCGAGGAAGCCCGAGATCGACGTCAGGGGCGTCCGCAGCTCGTGCGAGACGGTGGCCACGAACGCGTCGCGCATGCGCTCGAGCTCCTTGTCGGCGGTCACCTCGCGTAGCGTCCAGATGCGGCCGACCGGACGGCCGCGGCGGTCGCCGACCGGCGAGGTGTAGCCGCGGAACACGCGTCCCGTGCCCTGGAGCTCGAACTCGTCGGTCGTGGCCTGCCCGGGCGAGTCGGCGATCTCGACCATGCGCGCGCGATAGTGCGCAGGGTCGGCGAGCTTGTCCGCGACCGCGAGCAGCCGCTCGAGGACTGTGCCCTCGGTCGGCATGCCGAGGTCGGTGGCCATCCGGACGAGCGGCTCGTTGACGATGAGGATGTTGCCGTCGACGTCGGTGAGGCAGATCCCGTCGAGGGTCGCGTCGATCAACGCGCGCTGTCGTGCGAGCGTCGTCGACCGTGCGCGCTCGCTCGCCCGCAGCTGGTTGCCGACGACGCCCGAGCCGAAGCCGAGGACGCAGAGGACGCCGATGCGCAGGATGGTCTGCGACCCGGAAGGATGGGTCGAGTCGGCCGCTGCGGTTGCTAACCAGAGGCCGCCCGCACCGCCGCCTGCGACGATGCCGGCGACTGCGCCGCTGTCGACGCCGATCAGCATCACCCAGGGAGCGAAGACGATCGGCCCGGTGAGCGTGCTCGAGTCGGTCGCCACGACGAGCGCGAACGTCAGCAGCGCTCCCAGGAGCGAGAGCGCCGCCACGACGAACCGGCGGCGGACGAGCGCGCGCCTCATCATGCGAGGTCGACCGCTGGATACTTCGCGCGCACCGCGTCGATGAACGCAACCAGCCGCTCGGCGACCGCGGCGTCTGCGATCTCGAGGACGTTCTCCGCGTTGAGCTCGCCCGAGTGCGAGAGGTTGAAGCTGCCGACGAAGACGACGTCGTCGGCGACCGTCACCTTCGCGTGCATGTAGTCGTGGACCGTGCCCGGCCCGTACGGCGTCGAGCGCTTCCCCGAGAACGGCGCGTGCGACAGCGTGGTGCGCAGGAGCGGCTCCTTCCACGACGCGTTGCCGTTCTCGTGCCATTGCCGCAGCACCTCGAGCACCTGCGTGCGGTCGACGACGCCGGCGACGTCGACCTTCCCGTCGGTGACGACTTGCGCGAGCGTGGCGAGGATGGGCGCAGACGAGAGGACGGGCGACGCGATACGCACGCGCCGCGTCGCGGTGCCGATCGCCTTCGCGATGCGGTGCGCGAGCTGCTCGCCGCGGCCGGGGCAGAACCAGGGCCGGATCGTCGCGTCCGCCACCTGGAGCGGGGAGGTGTCGACCTTGCCGCTGTGCATGACGTCGCGGCGCGTCCAGAGCTGCTCGAAGTCGGTGGTGTAGCGCGCCGCGAGCTCGGGCGAGTCCACCGTGACGATGACGTTCTCCTCGCGCGTCCACGAGTCGGCGGTCCAGTTCGTCGATCCCGTCCACAGCGACGCGCCGTCCCGCACGATGTACTTGTGGTGCATCAGGTCGGGGACGCCCGGGATGGCCGCGGTCGGGAACGGCAGCGACGCCATCAGGTCGGGATCGGTGCTCGGCGGCGGCGGCACGGGCACGCTCTTCGGATAGTCGACGTTGTATGCGAGCCGGAGCGCGACGCCGCGCGCGGCTGCGGCGCGCAACGCGCCGCCGACGATCGCCACGAGGTCGTCGGGGAGATGGAGGTCGTAGACCGCGATGTCGAGCGTGTGCTGCGCCGCGGCGACGAACTCGGCCAGCGCATTCGCGGTGTCGACGGCCGGCTGGCCGCCGTCGGTCAGTGTGCGGACTTCGATCGCTTGTACTCGCGCTTGGCGGCCTGATAGTCGAGCAGCGACTGCGCGGAGTCGACGTCGCCGAGCGTCGGATGGTTGGGCGCAACCTCGCGCGCGACCTCAACCCCGAACCGCTTCGCGAGCACGGCCGTCATGCTTCTCACCTTCATGTCGCCGAAGCCGGGGAGCGCGCCGAGGCGCTTCTCCAGGTCGTCGCCGTCCTTCGCCTCGCGCCAGACGCGCGCCGCGTCGCCGTCGTACTCGTCGCAGACGAACTGCGCGAGCTCGTGCACGCGCGCGGCCATCGTCCCGGGGAAGCGATGCACGGCCGGCTTCTCGCGGAACGCCGGCTCGAGGTCGGTGCGCGCGAGCTCCTTCGGGTCGAGCGTGCCGAGGCGCTGCTTGATGCGCAGCGGCCCCTGGAACGCCTGCTGGACGGTGATCTGCTGGTCGAGCGCGAACCCGACGAGCAGCGCGAACGGGTCCTCGGCGAGGAGCCTGTTGGCCTCCTCGTTCTCGGTGAACCAGAGCCGGTCAGGCGCAGCCATCCCGGGATCCTATGCCGAGGCGGAGAGAATCGTCTCGCAGCGGCGGACGAACGGCGTTGCGCCCACTCCTGCGAAGAACGCACGCGCCGGCTCGAGCTGCGACAGGTCGCCGCGGTCGGCCGCGATCAGCCGCGCCCACGCCTCGAGGAAGGACGCACCCATTCCGCGGTAGATCTCGGCCGCGCCGACGAGGTCGCCCGCGGCTGCCGCCATCCCGGCCTTCACCCAATGGCTCTCGGGGAACGAGTCGCCGATCGCCGCGACCCATTGGTCGATCCGCGCGCGTTCGACGAGGACCAGGAGCAGATCGCTCGTCGAACCGAGCATCCCGAGGTTGGCGTGCGTGGTGAAGAACTCGTCCATCGCCGCATCGGCCTCGTCGTGACGGCCGGCGAGGAAGAAGGCGAACCCCTTGGTCGACAGGACCGGCGCGATCGCCTGGGCATCGCGGATCTGGAGCGCAAACGCGTGCGCTTTCTCCAGTATCCGGATGGCCCCATCGGTGTCGCCGCGGGCTGCGAGGACCCAGGAGCGAACGACCTGGAGTGCGTTCTGCGGCTGCGTCCCGGGGGTGACACGAGGCTCCATGTCGTCGACCATCTCGAGCAGGCGGGCAAGCTCGCCTGCCGGGATGCGGTGGACGATGAGCGCCATCTCGGACCAGAGCGCGCCGGCCGGGTATCCCTGTCGCAGCGACGCACCGACGTTCTCCTCCCAGATCGCGTCCGCCTCGGCGACGCGGCCGAGCCCGCTCAGCAGCGAGCCGTAGTTGTTGCGCGACGTGGAGATCTCGTGCGGCGAGTTCGAACGGTCGGCAAGCTCGATGCTGCGCTCGAGGTCGTCGAGGCAGGTCGTGTCGGCCACCTTGCCCTTGGCGATTCCGCGCGAGTTCAACGCGCTCGACTGGATGTCCTCGCGGCCGAGCTCGAGCGCCATCGCGAGCGTCTCGTCCGCGAGCGCGATGGCGTAGGGCGGGTCGCCGCCGATGCCGTGGAGTCTCGCCGCCTGCGCGTATGCCCGCGCTTTCGACAACGACGTGGGCAGGTTTGCGGCGAGATCGAGTGCCCGCTGCGCATGCTCGCGCGCCTTCGTCCCGTCCGCGCGCCACCAGTGCATCCAGGAGAGAAACGCCTCGCTCTCCGCCGCCTGAGCCGTCTGGCCCTCAGCCACGTACCAGTCGCGTGCCGCTTCGGCGAGCTCGAAGTCCCACTCGCCGAACCCGTATGCCTTTGCGCGTGCGAGCCGGAGCTGGAGCTCCGCCCGCCGGCGATCGCCCTCTTCGGCGAGCACGAGCGCCTCCGCGGCGAGATCGCGCGCAGCCGCCCACGAGCTGAGCGCGGCCGCGCGCTCGGACGCTTCGACGAGCGCCGCCAGGGCGGGCGCGCGCAACGGCGTTGGGTCGACGCCCGCGGCCTCCGCAAGCGTCAGAGCCTCGCGATAGTGGTGGGCGAGCATCTCCGCACGGTCCTCGCTGCGGTCGGGAGAGAGCGAGGCGATCCATCCGGCTGCCGCGCGGTGCTTTTCCATCCGGCGCGCGCGCGGAATCTGCCCGTACGCGACGTCGCGCACGAGCAGGTGGAGGAATGCGTACTGGGTCTCGCCGCCGACGGACGAGCGCCGGTCGCGTCGGATGAACTCCTTGCGCTCCAACGCGTGCAGCGCGGCCTCGTTCGCCGACTCGAGCGCCGACGGCCAGAACACCTTCCCGAGGACGGATGCGTCCTGCACGAGCGCCTTCTCCTCCGCCGCCAGCGCGTCGATGCGCGCGGCGATGACACCCTGCACCGTCTCCGGAAGCGGGAGGTCCTCGCCTGGATGGTCGGCGAGCATGCGCGCGTACTCGGCTGCGTACAACGGGTTGCCGTCGGCGCGTTCGAGCACGAGTTGCTGCGTCGACGCCGGCATGACCGGCAGGAGCTTCGCCGTCTCGTCGTTCGAGAGAGCGCCGATGGAGAGCGTCGTCGCGTTGCGCTTGCCGCCGCCCCAGTCCGGACGCCGGTCGAGCAGCTCCGGGCGCGCGGTGGCGACGAGCAGCATCGGCACGCCCGACACCCACTCGGCGAGGTGGTCGACGAAGTCGAGCAGCGTGTCGTCGGCCCAGTGCAGGTCTTCGAACACGAGCACGAGCGGCCGTTCCTCCGCGAGCGTCTCGAAGAACCGCCGCCAGGCCGAGAACGCCTCGACGCGGCGGTCGCGCGATTCGTCGATCTCGCCGGCAACCCCGGCGAGCGGCCGGAGGTGGGAGAGCACCCACTCGTCCGAGCAGATCGCGGCGAGCTTCTCCTGCGCCGTCTCGGCGTCGTCGCTCTCGAGGATCCCCGCCTGCGCCTTCACGATCTCGCCGAGCGCCCAGACACTGCGGCTCTCGCCGTACGGGAGCGAGCGGCCCTGCCGCCACCAGTACACGTCGGGGTCGGCGTCGAGGACGGAGAAGAGCTCGGCGACGAGCCGGCTCTTGCCGATGCCGGGCACGCCGACGAGCGTGACCAGCTGGGCGGTCTCCTCGGTCTTGCTGCGTTGGAACGCGTCGGTGAGGAGGAAGAGCTCGCGCTCGCGGCCGACGAGCGCGGTGCGGTGCGTCTGCTCGACGTCGGTGCCGAAGCGCGAGTGCGCGGCGACGACCTCCCAGACGGGGACGGGCTTCGCCTTCCCCTTCGCCTCGACCGCCGGCGCGTCGGCGTAGTCGATGACGTGGTGCGTCGCGCGGTATGTCGCCTCGCCGACGAGGATGCCGTTCACCGGCGCGGCCGACTGCAGGCGCGCGGCGGTGTTGACGACGTCGCCGGAGACGAGCGCCTCGCCGGCGGAGACGTCCGCCTCGAGCGCGACGAGCGCCTCGCCCGTGTTCACCGCCGTGCGGATCTCGAGGTCGGGCGAGCCGTCGCGGATCGCGATCGCGGTGAGGACCGCGCGGACGGGATCGTCCTCGTGCGCGACCGGCGCGCCGAACACCGCCATCACCGCGTCGCCGATGAACTTCTCCACCGTGCCGCCACGCTGCTCGATCTGCTCCCTCAGCCGGGCGTAGTACGGCGTCAGCATCGCCCGCACGTCCTCCGGGTCGAGCTCCTCGGCGCGGCTCGTGAACCCGACGAGGTCGGTGAACAGGACGGTGACGACCTTCCGTTCTTCGCGGCTCACGCCGCATACGGTAAACCCCTCAGCCCGAGGCGTAATCGAAATCGCTGGCGTAGGCGCAGTTCCCGCGGAGCTCCCACTGGAACGGCTCCTCGTCCACACGCAGCTCGTCGGCGATCATCTCGTACCCCTCGCGGTCGTAGCCGGGGACGCCGCAGGCGACGGGCAGCTCCGTCTCGACGCGCCGCGACGCGCGCACCGCCACGGCTGCGCCGATCCGGATGTCGGTGCCTTCGATCTCGACGCGGCTCGACTTGACGCCGATCAGGTGGCGGGCCTTGCGGATCCACGGGAGCTGATGGAGGCCGTCGAGGAACAGCCACTTGAGCGCGGCGGCCTGCTTGCGGTCGGCGTCCTCATCGACGTGCAGGACGAGGCTCCACGGCGAGCCGATCTCGTCGTCGTCGTACCGGTACACGAGCGCGACCGACAGCCCTCCGACCTCGATGCCGTCGACCGTTCCGCTCTCGATCGCCCAGGAGAGGACGCCGTAGCACTCGCCGTAGGTCGAGCGCCCGCCCAGCACGGAGCCGATCTTCCGGCACGGGCAGATGGCCTCGCAGTTGCACGACTCGAAGTACGCGCCACGGACGCGGTAGCTCAGGTCGCCCAAACCGCGAAGCCTTTCTTCTCGACGAAGATCGCCGTACCGGCGACGGCCAACCACCACATGCTCATCATCCCGACCGCGAGGAGGACGACCATCGCGCCGACACAGCAACCGGCGCACCACAGGCCGCGCTCCGCACCGGTGCGAAGCGCGCCGGCCAGGCCGTCGCGCCAGCGGTGCACCATCCACCCGAGCGGCGACCGGCAGGCGGCGAGGCAGCGCCGCTTCACCGGCGTCAGCTCGTACGCGGTCGCGAGCGCGACGGCGATCTCCCACGGAGGCGCCGGAAGGAGGAACAGCGGTGTCGCGAACGCCATCCAGACCGCGAGGTAGCCGGCCACCACGACGGCGGTGCGGAGCGGCGAGCCGGCGGTGGCGAAGTCGAGCCGGAGGAACGCCAGCTCGCTCGGAAGCATCACTGCCGCCATTGTCAAAAGGAAGACCGGCAGAACCATGCGCGAACTCTATGCTGGCTCGGTGGACGGACTCGGGGTCTTCAGCCCGGAGACGCGGGCCTGGTTCGAGCGCGAGTTCGCCGCGCCCACACCCGCTCAGGCGAAGGGGTGGCCGGCGATCGCGTCGGGGAAGCACACGCTCATCCAGGCGCCGACCGGGTCGGGCAAGACGCTCGCCGCGTTCCTGTACGCGATCGACAAGCTGACGCCGACGCCCGGCGCCGGATTGCGCGTCCTGTACGTGTCGCCGCTCAAGGCGCTGAACTACGACGTCGAGCGCAACCTGCGCGGGCCGCTCGCGGGACTGCGCTCGCAGCTGAAGGTCGCGGTGCGCACGGGCGACACGCCGCAGAAGGAGCGCCAGGCGATGCTCCGCGACGCTCCCGACATCCTGATCACCACGCCGGAGTCGCTCTTCCTCTTGCTCACCTCGCAGGCGCGCGAGCTGCTGAAGACGGTCGAGACGGTGATCGTCGACGAGGTGCACGCGATTGCCGGCTCGAAACGAGGGGCTCACCTGGCACTTTCACTCGAGCGCCTGCAATCGCTGGTAGACAGACCGATCCAACGGATCGGTCTGTCGGCGACCCAGCGCCCGCTGGAGGAGATCGGCCGCTTCGTCGCCGGCGGGCGCCCGATCGAGCTCGTCGACGCCGGCGTCGCGAAGGAGCTCGACCTCGAGATCCTCGTCCCGGTCGAGGACATGCGCGAGCCCGGCACGAACCGCGAGGAGGGCTACGACGCGCGCTCGATCTGGCCGTCGATCTACCCGGCGATGCTCGAGCTCGTGCGCGCGCACCGCTCGACGATCGTGTTCGTGAACAACCGCCGGCTCGCCGAGCGCCTTGCACTGCGCCTGAACGAGCTGGCGGAGGAAGACGTGGCACGCGCGCATCACGGCTCGCTCGCGCGCGAGCAGCGCGTCGTCATCGAGGAGGATCTGAAGGCGGGGCGCATCCCGTGTCTCGTCGCCACGTCGTCGCTCGAGCTCGGCATCGACATGGGCGCCGTCGACCTCGTCATCCAGGTGGAGTCGCCGAAGTCGGTCGCGCGCGGGCTTCAGCGCATCGGCCGCGCGGGGCACACGCTCGACGCGGTCTCGAAGGGCCGCATCTTCCCGAAGTTCCGCGCCGACCTGCTCGAGTCGGCGGTCGTCCTCCAGCGCATGCGCGCGGGCGCGATCGAGGAGACGCAGATCCCGCGCAATCCCTTGGACGTCCTGGCCCAGCAGATCGTCGCGATTTGTGCGGACGAGGAGATCGAGGTGGACGAGCTGCACCGGCTCGTGCGCCGCGCGTATCCGTTCGCAGATCTTTCACTCGCCCAACTCGAGAACGTGCTCGACATGCTCGCGGGCCGCTATCCGTCGGACGAGTTCGCGGAGCTGCGGCCGCGCATCGTCTGGGACCGCACCGCGGGCGTGATTCGCGGACGGGAGGGAGCGCGCCGGCTCGCGGTCACGAATGCGGGCACGATCCCCGACCGCGGGCTCTTCGGCGTCTTCGTCACCGACGGCGGCGGGCGCGTCGGCGAGCTGGACGAGGAGATGGTGTACGAGGCGCGCGCCGGCCAGGTGATCGTGCTCGGCGCGTCGTCATGGCGGATCGACGACATCACGCGCGACCGCGTGCTCGTCTCTCCGGCGCCGGGCGTTCCCGGCGCGGTGCCGTTCTGGAAGGGCGAGGGAGTGGGGAGGCCGTACGAGCTCGGCGCCGCCATCGGCAAGTTCTCGCGCGAGCTGCTCGCACAGCACGAGCCGACCGTCGAGGGGCTGGACGACCGCGCGGCGTGGAACCTCATCGAGTTCCTGCGCGAGCAGGAGCGTGCGACGGGCGTCGTCCCGTCCGACCGCACCGTCGTCGTCGAGCGCTTCCGCGACGAGATCGGCGACTGGCGCATCTGCATCCTCACGCCGTTCGGCGGGCGCGTGCACGCGCCGTGGGCGATGGCGGTCGCTGCACGGCTGCGCGAGTCGCTCGGCGTCGACGTGCAGTCGATCTGGTCGGACGACGGCATCGCGTTCCATCTCCCCGAGTCCGATGCGCCGCCGTCGACCGACCAGCTGATCCTGTCGCCGGAGGATCTCGACGAGCTCGTGCTCGCCGAAGTGGGGCAGACGGCGCTCTTCGGCGCGCGTTTCCGCGAGAACGCCGCGCGTGCGCTGCTCATTCCGCGGCGGCGGCCGGGCGAGCGCACGCCCTTGTGGCAGCAACGGCTGAAGGCGCAGAACCTGCTGCAGGTCGCGCGCAAGTACGCGAGCTTCCCGATCGTGCTGGAGACGTACCGCGAGTGCCTGCAGGACGTCTTCGACCTGCCCGCGCTGAAGAAGCTGCTGCACGGATTGCAGACGCGCGAGATCGATCTCGTCGACGTGGAGACGGCGAGTGCGTCGCCGTTCGCGTCCTCGCTCCTGTTCGACTACATCGCCACCTACATGTACGAGGACGACACGCCGCCGGCGGAGCGCCGCGCGCAGGCGTTGTCGCTCGACCGCGACCTGTTGCGCGAGCTGCTCGGCCAGGAGGAGCTGCGCGAGCTCATCGACGTCGACGCGCTCGCCGAAGTGGAGGCATCACTGCGGCAGAAGCCGCGCAACGCCGACGAGCTGCACGACCTCCTGCGCTTGCGCGGACATCAGGTCGAGTTCGACGCCGGGTTCGCGGAGACGCTCGTGCGCGAGCGCCGCGCGTATCGGTTCGGCGACGCCCTGGCGGCGGCAGAAGATGCGGGCCGCTACCGCGATGCGCTCGGGATCATGCCGCCGTCGGGCCTGCCGGATGTCTTCCTCGAAGGCGGCCCGGATTCGCTGCGGCAGCTCGTACGCCGGTATGCGCGCGGGCGTGGGCCGTTCACGACGGCGCAGGCGAACGCGTCGTTCGGCGCAGACGTCGAGGAGGAACTGCACGCGCTCGAGCGCGAGGACCAGCTCGTGCGCGGCGAGCTGCGTCCCGGCGGGAGCGAGCGCGAGTGGTGCGATCCCGACGTGCTGCGCCGGCTGCGGCGCGCGTCGCTGGCTGCGTTGCGCCGCGAGGTCGAGCCGACGGAGCAGGCGGCGTTCGGGAAGTTCCTGCCGGGCTGGCACGGCATCGACCGGCGCGCGTCGCTGCGCGAGGCGCTCATCCCGCTGCAGGCGCTGCCGCTGCCGGTGTCGCTGTGGGAGTCGGAGGTGCTACCGCGCCGCGTGCCCGGCTACCGGCCGGAGCAGCTCGACCAGCTGTGCGCCTCGGGCGAGCTCGTGTGGGTCGGCGCGGGTCTCGTCCGGGTGGCGGTGTTCTTCCGCGACGACGCCGGGCTGCTCGGGCAGCCGTCGGCTGCGCCGGCGCCTGACGAGCCGGAGCACGACGCCATCCGCGCCGCGCTCGCCGGGGGCGCGCTCTTCTGGAGCGACCTCGCCGAGGACGCGTCGCTCCCGGCGCTGTGGGATCTCGTCTGGGCCGGCGAGGTCACAAACGACGCGTGGCAGCCCCTGCGAGCCACGTCCCGGTACCAGCTACCGTCACAGAAGCGTCACAAGCCCACGGCTCGAAGGTTCACGCGTGCGCGGCCGAACGCCGCGATTGCCACACAGGGACGGTGGTCGCTCGCCGCAGGCCTCTTCGTCGGCGAGCCCGACCGGCGTGCGCTCGCCGAGCTGTTGCTCGAGCGGCAGGGGATCGTCACGCGCGACGGCGTCCGCGGCGAGGGCATCGTGGGCGGCTACGGCGCCGTGTACCAGCAGCTGCGAGCGCTCGAGACGCTCGGGACGTGCCGGCGCGGCTACTTCGTCGAAGGGCTCGGCGGTGCGCAGTTCGCCCTCGGCGGTGCAGTGGAGCGTTTGAGAGAGCTTCGACCGCGTGACTCCGAGGCGCGTAGCGCAGAGGCGCTCGTGCTCGCCGCCGCCGATCCGGCGCAGCCGTACGGCGCGGCGCTGCCGTGGCCGAAGCGCGCGGGCGCGCGGGCGGCACGTGTCGCCGGCGCCCATGTCGTCCTGCTCGGCGGCGAGGCGGCGCTGTTCGTCGAGCGCGGCGGCCGCTCCCTCGTCCCGCTGCGCGAGCCGGAGGAGGAGTGGCTGCGCACGGCGCTCGCCGCCCTCGTCGCCCACGTCCGCCGCGGCGGCGCCAAGCGCCTGGCGGTGGAGCGCTTCGACGGCGAGCAGGTCGTGGACACGATGGTCATGCCGCTGCTGATCGAAGCCGGCTTCCTGGCCGGCCCACGGCGCGCGATCCTCCGCGCATAAGTCGTCACACACACGTAACAGGGCCTGGCCCCGGACGTGTCCGCGGTGGCCGAAGTGCCTGCGCAGCACCACCAGGCCGGGGCCAGGCCCCATGACGTATGTGCAACCGAAGTGTCGCGGCGGCTCAGCCGCGAGGCAGCACGAGCTCGAACCGCGTGCCCCAGGGCCCCGGCACGTAGTACAGGTCGCCGCCGTGCGCGTTCGCATAGGCCTTCGCGATCGCGAGGCCGAGGCCGGTGCCGCTCCCGCCGCCGTGCTCGAACCGCTCGAACAGCCGAGGCACGAGGTGCTCGGGAACGCCCGGCCCCGCGTCGGAGACGGTGATGCGGATGTGCCGGTCGCGCGTCTCCGCGCGGATGTGCACCGGCGGCTCGCCGTGCTGCCGCGCGTTCGCGATGAGATTCGTCACGACGCGCTCGATCACGAGCGGATCGGCCACGACCGCAAGCGAAGGATCGACGTCGACCGTTACATCGTCGCCGTTGACGAGTTCGGCGAGCGTCCGCGCGAGCACGAGCGGCTGTGCCTGCACCTCGATTGCGCGCGCATCGAGCCGCGAGAGATCCAGCAGCTGCTCGATCAACCTCCGCAGCCGGTCGCTCTGATACCACGCCGTCTCCTCGAGCTCCGCGCGCACCTCCGGCTCCAGCTCGCTGCCGCGCGCGCGCAGCGTCGTCAGGAGCCCGTACACGCTCGTCGCCGGCGTCCGCAGCTCGTGCGACGCGATCGCGACGAAGTTCAGCTTCATCTGATCGAGGCGCACCATCTCCTGGTGGACGCGCGCCTTCTCGATCGCGAGCGCCGCGCGCTCCGCCACGAGCTGGAGCAGCTCGACGTCGTCGTTGTCGAAGTCGTGCGGGTGGAGCGTGCCCACGTGCAGCACGCCGATCACGATGTTGCGCAGTAGCAAGGGGACGCCGAGCAGCGACTTGATTCCCTTCTCGCGCAGGATCGGATTGAGGACGTGCGCGTGGTCGACGTCCGGCAGGATCACCGGCCGCCGTTCGGCGGCGACCTTCCCGGCGAAGCCACCGCCCACCGGGATGCGCACGCCCTGCTCGACCTCCTCCTCGATGCCGACTGCGGAGCGCGCCACGAGCTCGTTCCGTTCCGGGTCGAGCAGGAGGGCTGCGCACGTGTCGACCCCGAGGATGTCCCGTGTCCGGACCAGGAGCGCGTGCAGCAGCTCCTCCAGCTCCAGGTGCGCGAGCGCGACGTCGGTGACCGCCTGCACGGACTCGAGCCGGCTTCTCGCCTTCTTCTCCGATTCGAACAGCCGCGCGTGGTCGATCGCCAGCGCCGCGCGCTCAGCGACGAGCTGCAGGAGCTCGGCGTCGAACTCCTGTGGTTCAAGCGTTGCAACGCACAGCTCGCCGATCAACTCGCCGGACACTTCAAGGTGGACGACGTACCTCGACGCGGTGTCGTGCAGCGGCTGCGTGTCGACGACACGGTCGCGGTCCGCCTCGTGCACGACGATGGAGCACGAATCGACGCCGAGGATCTCGCTGATGCGGACGACGAGCGTCTGCAGCAACGTATCCAGCTCGAGATGAGCAAGCGCGGCGTCGGTGATCGCCTGCAGCTGCTCGACGCGCCGCCCTGACCCGGTCGAAGCGCCCGCCTGCATGTCGTCAGTCACGCATCTGGGGCAACTTCAATTCACGCCTGTGAGCACGCCAACGCCGCAGGAGACCCATGCGCGCCCTATCCCCACCAGAACCCTCCTTCCAAACCAGGAGGGCCTAAATCGAAAGCAGCTTGTACCCCATCCCACGGACGGTCACGAGCCGCTGCGGCCGCGTCGGGTCGTTCTCGATCTTCCGCCGCAGGTTGGAGACGTGCACCTCGCAGGCGTGCTCGTCCCCGACGTGCTCGCTGGCCCACAGGTGCTGCATGAGCTCGCGGCGGGAGACGACCCGCTCGGGCTGCTCGGCCAGGAGCGACAGCACCTTGAACTCGGACAGCGTCAGCCGGACGGGCTCGCCGTCGACCGTCACCTCGTGACGGACGAGGTCGAGGTGGAGCCCGCCCAGGTCGCGCACGGCGGAGCCGCCGTTGGCTCGGTCGAGCTCGCGCCGGCGCAGGATCGCGCGCACGCGGCTCAAGAGCTCCGCGCTCGAGAACGGTTTCGTCACGTAGTCGTCCGCGCCCAGCTCGAGACCGAGCACGCGGTCGCGCTCCGCATCGCGCGCCGTCAGCATCACGATGGGCACGTCGCTCTCGGCTCGCAGCGCGCGGCACACCTCCGTGCCCGACATCTGCGGGAGCATCACGTCGAGGATGACGATGTCGTAGTCGCGCGTCCGTGCGGCCGCGAGCGCGCGCGCGCCGTCGGACTCCTCGTCGACGTCGAAGCCCTCGCGCCGGAGCGTGAACGCGACGACGTCGAGGACGCCGGGATCGTCGTCGACGACGAGGACGGTGCTCACGCCGGCACCTGCTCGCGCACCTGCGCGCGCTCGAGGACGATGCGCACGCGGGTGCCTTCGCCGGGCGCCGAGTCGAGCTCGATGCGGCCGTCGAGGCTGCGGATCGCCTGCCGGACGATTGCGAGCCCGAGGCCGAAGCCCTCCGGGTCGCGGTCGGCGCCGCGATAGAACCGGTCGAACACGTGGCCCTGCGCGTCGCTGCTCATGCCGACGCCCGTGTCCTCGACCTCGACGCGCACCGCGCTGCCTGCCGCGTACGCGCGCAGGACGACGCGGCCCTGCGGCGTGTGCTTCGCCGCGTTCTCGCCGAGATTCCGCAGCGCCTGCTCGAGCAGGTCGCGGTTGACGTTCGCGGCGAGGCCCGGGGTGCACTCGACCTCGACGACGACGCCGTCGCGCGGCCGCAGGTCGTTCGCGACCTCGCGCAGGATCGGCTCGAGGACAGTCGGCTCCAGCCGCACGCGCTCCTGCCCCGCGTGCGCGCGCGCGAGTGCGAGCAGCGCATGCGCGAGCCGCGCGAGCCGTGCCGCCTCGCGTTCGATGTGCGTGAGGAAGCGGTCGCGCTCGTCGGGGTTCTCCTTCGCGCCCGCCTGCAGCACCTCGATGGCGCCGATGATCGTCGTCAGCGGCGTGCGCAGCTCGTGCGCCGCGTTCGAGACGAACTCGCGCTCGGCCAGCTCGCGACGCTCCTGCTCGGTGAGGTCGTCGAGCACGATCAGCACGGTGTCGCCCTCGGGCTGGGCGGGGATGCCGACGAGGCCGAGCGCACGCTCCTCGCCCGGGCGCACGTGCGCCTGCGCGAGCGAGGCGTCCGGATCGAACAGATGCTGGACGAACTCGCGCAGCGAGAAGCCTTCCCACGGCTCCGGCAGCTGGTCGCCGGCTGCGAGCCGCACGCCGAGCAGCCGGCGGGCCTCGTTGTTCGCGAAGTGCACGGCGAGGTGCTGATCGACGGTGACGACGCCCTCGTGCAGCCGTTCGAGCAGCATGCGCAGGCGGTCGCGCTCGCCCTCGATGTGGCGGAACGAGCGCCGGAGCTGACGCCGCATGCGCTCGAAGTTATCGGTGAGCGCGCCGAACTCGTCGCGGAAGCGGTAGCGCAGCGGCGTCTCGAAGTCTCCGTGCGCGAGCGACTCGGCCGCGATCGACAGGCGCCGCAGACGCAGCGCGATCAGCTGCGCGAGCAGCAGGCCGACGACGACGCCGACGACGCCGGCGATGATGCCCGCGCGCAGCGCCTCGCCGTTGACGGTGCCGATCGCCTCGGCGACGTCGGGCCGGCTGCTGGTCGCGACGAGGGTCTCGCCTCGGTAGGGGACGGTGGCGACGAACGTCCGGCCGTCCGCCGTCCCCGTGACGTGCTCGCCGTCCGTGGGAACCGCCTCGATCCGGAGCTGCACGTTCATCTGCCGCGCGAGCCGGCTCAGGCTCGACGGTGTCGCGCGCGCCGCGAGTCTCGCGTCGGCGAGCACCAGCTGCTCGGCATGGCCACGAAACACGTTCTCCGACCGGGTGGAGAACTGGGAGACGACGATCGCCGTGGAGGTGGCCGCCACGACTGCGAATGCGGCCCCGAGCCACCAGCGCACGCCGATGAACCGGCGGGTCATGCCCAGATCGTAGGCTGCATCCCGTGCCTGAGGGCGATTCGCTCCATCGGGCGGCGCTGCGGCTGCAGGTGCTCGTCGGCCAGAAGGTCGGCGTCGAGACGCCGCATCCGCGCGCCGCCGCCAAGCGGCTGGCCGAACGGCTGGACGGCCTCGTGCTCGAGTCGGTGGAGGCGGCGGGCAAGAACCTGCTCCTCCGCTTCCAGGGCGGCCACGTCCTGCGCAGCCACCTGCGCATGACCGGCCGCTGGCGCGTCGAGCCGCGCGGGGCCGCGCGCGCCGGCCGTCCCTGGCTCGTCCTCCGCGGCGCCGAGCACGAGGCCGTCCTCTGGAACGGCCCCGTCCTCGAGCTCGACCGAGGAGGCGGCCCGCGGCTCGGGCCGGACATTCTCGACGCGGATCCCGACTATGGCGCGATGCTCGAGCGGCTGCGGAAGCAGCCGGATCGCCAGGTCGGCGACGCGCTCCTCGACCAGCGCCTCGTCGCCGGCATCGGGAACATCTGGCGCTCGGAGGCGCTGTGGGAGGCGCGGCTCTCGCCGTGGCGGCCCGTCGCCGACGCGAGCGACGACGAGTTGCGCGCAACCCTCGAGGCCGCGCACCGGCTCATGGCGGCCTCGGTCGGCGGCGCACGCCCGCTGCGCCGCGTCTACCGCCGCACCGGCCGGCCCTGCCGTCGCTGCGGCGCGACCATTCGCGCACACGCGCAGGGCGACGGCGCCCGCATCGCCTACTGGTGCCCGACCTGCCAGAGAGGAGGCAAGGAACCGAAGTCGTAAGCAGAAGGTCCACATGCGGTCCCCGCACCTCTACGACACGCTGCGCAGATTCTGCCTCGGCGCCTTCGCCGTCTTCCACGGCGAGTCGCTGCCGTTCTCGTTCGAGGAGCACGCGCCGTCGTTCTACGAGTACCGCCCTCTCGTGAAGGGCTTCATCGAAGGGCAGGCCGAGCGTCTGCGCTCGCGCGAGGACGTGCAGGCGGCGCTCGACGATCTTTCCCGCGAGCCGCTCGCGCGCGTGTACAAGGACGCGTATCGGACGGTGCTCGTCCCGCTGCTCGTGCGCGTCGCGGAGGGCTGCGGCGGCTTCGACTGGGACGACGCCGCGTACGACCGCGCCTACGAGGAGGCCGAGGCGCTGCTCTTCGGCAGCGGCCATGCATACGGTGCCGTCGCACCGCTCGTCGGACTCTCGTGCGGCAGCGCGATCGAGCTCGGCGAAGGTCTGCGCATGCGCCAGCACGCGACCGGTGAGCTCGCTGCGCTGTGGCCCGAGTCGTCCGGACTGCTGCCGCGCGACTTCGGCCGCGAGGTAGATCGCACGTGCGTGCTCGAGCTCGAGCGCACGCTCGAGCACGGCGCCGAGGAGGCGCCGGACGCGCCCGGCGAGCTCGCGGACGCCGTCACCGCCATCCGTCTCGCCACCGCCGCGCCCGTCGCCGCCGGCCCCGTGCTGTTCGAGCGACTCGACTGGCGACCCTTCGGCATCCGGCCCGTGCTCCCGATCGCGGCCACGCCGCCGCCCGGCGAGGCGACGCGGCTCGATCCCTTCCGCGCCCAGGTGGCGGCGAAGCTCATCCCGCGGCTCGCGCTCGCCGACGGCGATCCGCACCTCGGCGACGCGCTCGACCGGTGGGAGCTGTCGCTCTTCCAGGACGACCCGTTCCGCGGCGAGCAGCTCCGGCACGCGCTCGACGCGGCGCTCGGCGAAGGGGACGGGACGTGGGCGGCGGCGATGCGCGCCGCGGTGCTCTTGAACGAGACCGATGCGGAGCAGTTCCGCGCGCCTTCACCGGATCTCATGCGGCGCACGCTCGTTGCGATTCTCGAACACGGCGACCGCACCGTCCTGTTGCGCGAGCTCGACGCGAAGCTGCTCGGTTCCCGTGAGAGAGCCACGAGGAACCTGGCGCACATTGCGTCCTAGCGTGCGGGGCATGGACGAGGCCCGCGCCGTTCTGCAGCGTCTCGAGCGCATCGAGGCGCTCGAGCGCGAAGGCGCGCACCCGGCCGCGCTCCTCGCCGAGCTGCAGGAGCTCGTGCACGAGGCCGAGGCGTGGGCGCGGCTCGAAGGGGACGAGCGGGCGGCAACAGCGGCGGCGATGCTCGCGGAGCGTGCGATGATCGTCGTGTGACCATCGTTCACTGGGACGAGATCGGATCACGCCGTTCGCCGCGGCCGGCGGCGGGCGGGGACTGGTATTTCCTCGGCGAGGCGGCCGGGTCGGTCGGCGTCGGCGTGAACCGGATCCTGCTCAGCCCCGGTGAGATCTCGACCCCCGCGCACGTGCACGGCGCCGACGAGGAGACGTTCTTCGTCCTCAACGGCTCCGGGCTCTCGTGGCAGGACGGCGAGACGTACGAGGTGCGCGCCGGCGACACGCTCGTCCACGCGCCGCGCCTGGCCGCGCACACGCTCAAGGCCGGCCCGGAGGGGATGGACGTGCTCGCGTACGGCCCGCGCTCGCGTCTCGGCGGCGCGTACCTCCCGAAGATCGGCATCTACTGGCTCTGGCCGACGTGGACCGAGGCGGGAACGGGCGCGCATCCGTACGACCGCGACCAGAAGCTCGAGTGGCCCGATCCGAGCGAGCGGCCGCCGTCGATCGTGAACGTCGACGACGTCGAGGCGCGCTTCAGCGGGCGCTCGCGCGCGCTCGGCGCCGCCGCCGGCGCGACGCTGACCGGGTTGAACCTCGTCTCGCTCCCGCCCGGCGAGGAAGGCGCGCCGCCGCACTGCCACACGGTCGAGGAGGAGCTCTTCGTCATGCTCCACGGCGAGGGCGAGTTCGAACTGTGGGCGTCGCCCGACCCCAAGCACGGCTTTCCGGCCGATCCGAAGGAGACCCAGCCGGTGCGCGCGGGCCACATCGTCTCGCGCCCGCCGGGGACGCGGATCCCGCATTCCTTCCGGGCCGGCCCGGCCGGGCTGACCTATCTCGCCTACGGCACGCGCGACCCGGCCGACGTCTGCTGGTACCCGCGCTCGAACAAGGTCTTCTTCCGCGGGCTCGGCGTCATCACCCGTTTGGAGCTTCTGGACTACTTCGACGGGGAGCCCGGATAGCCAGTTTGGGGTAGCGAGGCCGTGAGGTTCCTGCCGATAACCGCATCGGAACGACTGTGCGGCGGTTCCTCACAAATACGAAGGTCCAGGTCATCTTCAACGGTGGCTTCGCGGCGGTGCTCCTCGCGGTCGCGGTGGTGGGTGGCCGGAAGTTCGCCCACAGCGGCTTTCCGCTGAGGCACGCCGACCCGCTGCTCGCCTCGGGCGCAGTGCTTCTGTTCCTCGTCGCGTACGCCTTCAAGGCCTGGGGCTGGCAGCGGCTGTTCGCGGCCGACGATCGCCCGGGCGCGGGCGCGCTCGCCTTCGCCGGCGGTGCGGCTTGCGTCGGCGGCATCGCGCTTCCCGGCCGGCTCGACGACGCGCTGCGCATCGCGTGCGTCAAGCGCTTCCCCGGCGTGCGCACGGGGCTCGGCGCAGTCGCGCTCAGCCTCGTCGTCCTCGGCCTGCTCGACAACGTCGCGCTCGCGCCGTTCTCGGCGGTGGCCGCGGCGCACGCGAGCTCGTGGACGGTACGCGTCGGCTTCGCCGTCGTCGCCGGTGCCGGGATCCTCGCGGCGCTGCTCGTCGCCTCGCTGCCGCGCCTCGCCGGCCGTCAATTCGTCCTGCGCTTCCGCGTCGGCCGCTGGCTCGCCTCGCACACCCACTCGAACCGTCGCGCCGTCATGGCGCTCGGCTTTATCACCGTCTCGTGGACGCTCCGCGCGACCGCCGTCTTCCTGCTCCTCGACGCGCTCTCGATGCGCAGCTCGTTCCCGCTCGCGCTCGCCTTCCTCTGCGCGTCCGCCGCGTCGGCGGCGCTGCCGATCGCGCCCGCGGGTGCGGCCACGCAGGCCGGCGCCGGATCGGCGATCCTCATCGCGAGTGGCGTGCACGCCGGCGACGCGATCGCGTTCTCGATCTCGGCTCAGCTCCTGGTCGTCGGCACGGGCGCGATCGTCATGCTCCTCCTCGCCGGATGGCACCTCGCCACGCGCGGGCGGGCGGCGGTCAGGCTTGCGCCTGCCGCGCTGCCGGCCCGCGCATAAGTCGTCACACCGACGCCGGGGTAACTGTTACCGGTCGTCCGGATGTGCCCGTAGCACCAAGAGGCCGGTAACTGTTACCGGCACGAAGGTGTCACGACTTCTACGCGGGCTCTGGCGCCGGCTGCCCGCTGACGACGAAGTCCTCGCCGCGCACCAGCGCGAAGGCCAAGACGGCGCCGGCGAGCGCGACGAACGTCGCCACGAGCAGGATGTCGTTCAGCCCATGCACGAACTGCGCGGGCGTGCCGCCCGGCCGGTAGTACGTCTGGAAGATCGCGCCGAGGCCCGCGATGCCGGTCGCGATCCCGACCTGCCGGAACGTGTTGTTCACGCCCGCCGCCATCCCGGCGCGCTGCACCGGCACGACGCTCACCGCGGTCGTCGCGAGCGGCGGGTTCACCATCCCGATGCCGATGCCGCCGACGAGGAAGCCGGCCAGCAGCGTCGTCCAGCCCGAGGACACGTGCACGCCGTACATGAGGTAGAGCGAGAGCGCGACGAGCCCCATGCCCGTCCCGAGCAGGATGCGGATCGGCACGCGACCCACCAGCCGCCCCGTCGCCGGCGCAACGAAGAACGAGATCATCGACAGCGGCAGGAAGCGCAAGCCGGCCTGGAGCGGCGAGTACCCGAGGATGTTCTGCAGGTACAGCGTCAGGTACAGGAACTGCGCGAACATCGCGGACGAGATCGTGAACGCGACGATCTGCGCGCCGGCGAACGCCGGCACGCCGAAGAGACGGACGTCGAACATCGGCCGCGCCTGCCGCAGCTCGACGAGCCCGAACACGACGAGCGAGACGACCGCGCCCACGAGGAGTCCGACGACGCGGCCGCTCGACCAACCCCAGTCGTTCCCGCGCAGGAGCCCGAGCACGAGTGCGAAGAGACCCGCGGACAACGTCACCTGGCCCGCGATGTCGAGGCCGCCGTGCTGCTCGTCGCGCGACTCGCACAACACCCGTGCGCCGAAGACGACGCACGCCGCCCCGATCGGCAGGTTGACGAAGAAGATCCATCGCCAGCCCGCCGCGCTCGTCAGCGCGCCGCCGACGA
>DASUIG010000014.1:0-2223 GCA_036273155.1 Gaiellaceae bacterium
CCGCAACGCGAACGGCCGGATCACCACGCGCCACCAGGGCGGGGGCCACAAGCGCCGCTACCGCGTGATCGACTTCAAGCGCCGCAAGGACGGCGTGCCGGCCAAGGTGGCCGCGATCGAGTACGACCCGAACCGGTCGGCGCGCATCGCCCTGCTCCACTACGCGGACGGCGCGAAGAGCTACATCCTCGCACCCGCGCAGCTTCGGGTCGGCGCGAGCGTCGAGTCGGGGCCGACCGCGGACATTCGCGTCGGCAACGCGCTCCCACTGGAGAACATCCCGACGGGAACGCTCGTCCATGCGGTCGAGCTCAAGCCCGGCCAGGGCGCGAAGATGGCGCGCTCGGCGGGCTCGGGCGTCCAGCTCGTCGCGAAGGACGGCGCTTTCGCCGTGCTGCGCCTCCCGTCCGGAGAGATGCGCCGTGTGGCGCTCGCCTGCCGAGCGACGATCGGCCAGGTCGGGAACCTCGACCACCAGAACATCACGGGCGGCAAGGCCGGCCGCAGCCGCTGGCGCGGCAAGCGCCCGTCGGTGCGCGGTTCCGCGATGAACCCGGTCGACCACCCGCACGGCGGCGGCGAGGGCAAGTCGAAGGGCGGCCGCCACCCGGTCACACCGTGGGGCGTGCCGACGCTCGGGAAGCGCACACGCCGTAAGCACAAGGAATCGGACAAGCTGATCGTCCGCGGCCGCCGCCGCGGCAAGGAGGGCCGCCGCTGATGTCGCGTAGCTCGAAGAAGGGGCCGTTCGTGGAGGACCGCCTGCTGAGCCGGATCGAGGCGATGAACGAGTCGGGCAACAAGAACATGATCCGCACCTGGTCCCGCGCCTCGACGATCTTCCCGGAGATGGTCGGGCACACGATCGCCGTCCACGACGGCCGCAAGCACGTGCCCGTGTTCATCTCCGAGCAGATGGTCGGGCACAAGCTCGGGGAGTTCGCCCCGACCAGGACGTTCCGAGGCCATGCCGGCGACCGCACCGCGAGGGTGAAGCGTTAGCCATGGCCGTCGTCGAGCAGGAGCGGGAGACGGTGCGCGCACAGGCGCGCTGGGTGCACTCGAGCGCGCGGAAGGCGCGGCTCGTCACCGACCTCATCCGCGGCCGCTCGGTGCCGGAGGCGCGGACGATTCTCGCCTTCTCGACCCGTGCCGTCGCCAAGGACGTGGAGAAGGTGCTGCGCTCGGCCGTCGCGAACGCCGAGTCGCGCCCGGATCTCCACTGGCACGGCGACGACCTCGTGATCGTCGCCGCTCACGCGGACGAGGGGCCGACGCTGAAGCGCTGGCGCGCCCGCGCGCGCGGCCGCGTCGCACGCATTCGCAAGCGCACGTGCCACATCACGATCGAGCTCGCGCAGGGCGCGCCGACGTCCGCTGCTCCATCCGTTCCTGCGATGGCGCCGCCCGAGCCGGAGCCCGTCGAGGAGCCCGAAGCCGTGGAGGAGACGGAGGCGGTCGACGAGGCGGAACCGACGGAAGAGCCGGAGGCGACGGAGGAGCAGCCGGAGGCTGCCGACGAGGCCGACGAGGCCGACCAGCCCGAGGAAGAGCCCAACGCAGAGACGGAGACCCCCGAGGAGAGTGACAAGTAATGGGCCAGAAGATCCATCCGGGCGGGCTCCGCGTGGGCGTCATCCACGACTGGAAGTCCAACTGGTACACGGGCAAGAAGGAGTTCGCGGACTACATCCTCGAGGACGTCCGGATCCGCGAGCACATCTACAACAAGCTTTCGCACGCGGGCTTGTCCGACATCCTGATCCGCAAGGACAAGCAGCGGATCACGGTCGACATCTACACGGCGCGGCCTGGGATCGTGATCGGCAAGTCCGGCGTCGAGGTGGACGCGCTGCGGCGTGACCTGCATGCGCTGACGCAGAAGAACGTCCACATCAACATCAACGAGATCAAGCGACCCGAGCTCGACGCGAAGCTCGTCGCGCAGTCGATCGCCGAGCAGCTGTCGAACCGCGTCGCCTTCCGGCGCGCGATGAAGCGCGCGCTGGCGTCCGCGATCCGCTCGGGCGCAGCCGGCGTGAAGATCCAGTGCTCCGGCCGCCTCGGCGGTGGCGAGATGAGCCGGCGCGAGCAGTACAGCGAGGGCCGCGTGCCGCTGCACACGATCCGCGCGGACATCGACTACGGCTTCGTCGAGGCGAAGACGACGGCCGGCCGGATCGGCGTCAAGGTCTGGATCAACAAGGGCGAGATCATGCCCGA
>DASUIG010000015.1:0-4588 GCA_036273155.1 Gaiellaceae bacterium
GGCCTAGCAGCCCGTGGCGTAAGTCGGCGAGCAAACGCCTGAACACCTGATCAAGATCGACGGGTGATCCCGGCTCGTGCAGAGTGGGTTCATGGCGATGGGCAAGAAGGGCGAGCAGCAGGACGAGCTGTTCGTGCCGTACTCGCAAATGCGGTCTGCCGGACATCCGTTCTACCGCGCGCTCGACGGTGTGTTGCGCGAGCATGGTTTCGATCGGTACGCGGAAGAGCTCTGCGCCCGCTTCTATCACCCTGTGATGGGGCGCCCGGGACTGGCACCGGGGAACTACTTTCGGTCTCTACTGGTGGGCTACTTCGAGGGCATCGACAGCGAGCGCGGGATCGCGTGGCGCCTGGCGGACTCGCTGAGCCTGCGAGATTTTCTCGGGCTGCCGACAGACAAGGCGCCGCCGGACCACTCGACGATCTCGCGAACACGCCGGTTGATCGACGAAGAGACGCACGAGGAGATCTTTGCGTGGGTACTCGGACTGCTGAGCAAAGAAGATCTGCTCAAGGGCAAGACGATCGGCGTCGACGGGACGACGCTGGAGGCGAACGCGGCGCTGCGCTCGATCGTGCGCCGAGACGATTTTCGCAGCTACCAGCAGTTTCTGACGGACCTGGCGCAGGCATCCGGGATCCCGACGCCGACGAGAGAGGATCTGGCGCGCGTCGATCGCAAGCGACGGAAGAAAGGCTCGAACTCGGAGTGGGTAAACCCACACGATCCGGACGCGCAGATCACGAAGATGAAGGACGGCAGTACGCACCTGAGTCACAAACAGGAACACGCGGTCGACATGGAGTCGGGCGCCGTGGTGGCGGTAACGCTGCACGGTGGCGCCGAGGGAGACACGTCGACGATCGAGAAGACGCTCGACGCTGCCGACAAGAATCTGGAGACGGCTCGCAAGCTTGGCGACAAGAGCAAGACGAGCAAGAAGGTCAAGGAAACCGTCGGCGACAAGGGTTACCACAGCAAGGCCGTGATGCTGACGCTGCAGCTCGCGGATCGACGCAGCTACATCTCCGAGCCGCTGCGTCCGCGGCAGCACTGGGAAGACCAGGCGGCCGAGCGCGAGGCGGTGTACGCGAATCGGCGACGGAAGAACGGAGCGCGTGGCCAACGTCTGATGAAGAAGCGCGGCGAGCTGATCGAGCGAAGCTTCGCGCACACCCTCGAGACCGGCGGCATGCGACGAACGCACCTGCGCTTCCACTACAACATCGCCAAGCGGATGCTCATCCACGTCGCCGGCTTCAACCTTGGCCTACTGATGCGGAAACGCTTCGGCGTCGGAACGCCGCGCGGTCTCCAGGGCCGTCTGGCAGCCCTGATTGCCGCCTGCGTCGTGCTCGCGGACGCCATCAGCGCTCTGCTGACGGACCCAGGGCGCCCACCTCACGCGGAGGAGCGTGCGGACATCACTTCAGGCTGGCTGAAGCCGGATCTGGTCGCGGCATGAGCAAACCGACTTACGCCACGGGCTGCTAGGCGAGCCAGTAGTTGCGCCGTGACCCTGACGCGATCTCCAGGCGACGCATGCGGTGCGGCTCGAGAGGCTGCCCGGCGCCAGTCGTCATTCACCGGAACTCTTCGGGAGTTACTCGATGATCGCCGACCGCGGGAGCTGATCACGGCCGCTCGTCGCGACGGCCCCGTCGCTTTTGGTGCGCGCTGCCTGTTTGGGCCGGTGGGCTTGATCCGATTCGGTAGACAGGTTGATTACGCAGTTGCCCCTGCCGCTCGTGCAGCCTTTTCGTACCCGGCCGGCGTGACGTAGTCCAGCGACGAGTGCCGGCGCTGGTGGTTGTAGAAGACCTCGATGTAGTCGAAGAGTTTCTCCTTCGCTTCGGCTCGGGTGGCGAACCTCTCGCCCAACTCGAACTTGAGGGTCGAGAACCAGCTCTCCATCACAGCGTTGTCGTAGCAGTTGCCACGACGGCTCATGCTGCACGTGATTCCGTGGGCGCCGAGGACCCTCTGGTAGTCGTTGCGTATTCCGCTCGATCCGGGCGGCCGTTCCGGCGTGATCCGGGCGCTCGTTCCGGTTGATCCGGGCACGTCGGAGCGAAGCGACGGGTGAGGCTCACGCAGTGGGTTGAGGCGACTCGATCCGGAGTCCTTTCTTTTCGCGGCCCGATGGGCCTTTGAGCGCGACGACGTGGGCGTTGTGGACCAGGCGGTCGCAGATGGCGTCGGCGATGGTAGGGTCGGCCAGCATCTCGTGCCAGTTTTTGGTCGGGACCTGGGAGGTCACGACGGTCGACGAGGTGCCGTAGCGATCTTCGAGGACCTCGAGGAGGTCGCGGCGCTCGGTGTCCTTGAGCGGCGCGATCAGAAAGTCGTCGAGGACGAGGACGTCGAGCTTGGCGAGGCGCGCCAGCATCGCGGTGTACGTGCCGTCGGCGCGGGCGATGGCGAGCTCGTGGGCGAGGCGCGGGACGCGTGTGCACATCGCGCGCATGCCGTTGCGACACGCCGCCTGGGCGAGCGCGGCGCCGAGGTACGACTTCCCGACGCCGGTCTTGCCGACGACGATCACGTTGTGCTTCTTGCGGATCCACTGGCAGGTGGCGAGATCGCGCGCGACCGCCTTGTCGAGGCCGCGGCCGGGCTCGCACCAGACGTTCTCGAGGCACGCGTCGGTGATCGTGAGGTGCGCGGCGCGCAGCAGCCGCGCGAGCCGGCGGTTGTCGCGATCGGTCCACTCGCGATCGACCATGACGGCGATCTTCTCGGTGAAGGAGCGCTGGTTGCCGGGCGGCTCGGCGAGCAGGTCGCGGTAGGCCTGGGCCATCGTGGCGAGCTTGAGGTCGAGCAGCTTCTGGATGGTTTCGTCGTCGGTCATGATGGGTCTGTCTCCTTTCGGTCGTAGTAGTCGCCGCCACGCACGTTCTCGTGGTGGACGGTCAGTGACAGCTGGGTGGCGGCCTCGACCAGCTCCGCACCGTCGAGGCCGCGGCTCAGGATCGCCAGCACGCTCTTGCGCGTGGGCGCGCCGATCGCGATGGCGCGCCGGCAGGCGGCGTCGAAGCGCGAGCGGTCGTACCGCTTCGCGCTGCGGATCAGCGCCATGCACGAGCGATACGCGCTCTCTGGCTCGCGCCGACCGAGGAGGATCTGTTCGACGAGAGTGGCCGCCGACGGTCCGATCGATGAGGCCCACCCGACGATGCGCGACGGCGGCCACGCGCCGTACTCCCGATGGGAGCGCGGGCGATGTTCGGGGACGGTGCTCGCTGCGCCCTTCGGCGCCCAAAGGCGTGCGTGGCTCGCGACCCGCCGGCTGCGATGGAAGACCTCGACGACGGTGCTCGTGACGCGCAGTTCGACGCGCTCACCGACGAGGGCGTGCGGCACGCTGTAGAGCCGGCCGTCGTGCTCGACGTGGTAGTCGATGTTCACCTTCGACTTCTTCCAGCGCGCCAGCTCCCAGCGTGTCTGCGGCAACGGCCGCAGCGCCGGCCGGTCCAGCGCCTCGAAGGCCGAGCGGCGACAGCCGTCGAGCTTCTTGAAGGGCCGCGTGTTCAGGTTCTCCAGAAGCTCCGCGATCGCCGCGTTCAGCTCGTCGAGGCTAAAGAAGGTCCGGTTGCGCAGGCACGCCAGGATCCAGCGCTGCGCCAGCAGCACCGCCGCCTCGACCTTCGCCTTGTCTCTCGGCTTCGCCGGTCGCGCCGGCACGATCGCCACGTCGTAGTGCTGCGCCAGCTCGGCGTACGTCGGGTTGATGTCCGGGTCGTAGCGATCAGGCCCGCTGACGGCGCTGCGCAGCTGATCGGGCACCGCGATCTGTGGGACACCACCGAAGAATTCGAAGGCGCGCACCGTCGACGCGCAGAAGTCCTCGAGCCGCTGCGTGCGCGTCGCCTCCGCGTACGTGTAGTTCGATGCGCCCAGCACCGCCACGTACAGCTCGACCTCGATCGCCTCCCCCGTCTCCGACGACCAGATCACCGGCTTCTTGCCCGAGTAGTCGATGAAGACCTTCTCGCCGGCGCGGTGCACCTGCCGCATCGACAGGTCCACGCGATCTCGAAACGCCGCGTACAGATCGCAAAACTGGCTGTAGCCGTACGGCGTCCCGCCCGACGGCAGGCTCTGCGCCGCCGCGTCTCGGTACTCGAGCCACAGCTGCTGCAGTGTCACGCCCATCCGCCGCAGCTCCCGGTGCACCCACGGCAGATCGATCGCGACCCGCCGGGGCGGCTCGTTCCGGCCTGGGTACCGGAACAGCCGCGCTTCGATCTCGCCGTCGTCCAGCTCGCGCGCCACCTCCCACGTCAGACCGGCCCGCGCCGCCCTCCGGAGGTAGTCGCCGAGGGCGCCCTTCGACACGCCCGTCGACGCCGAGATCTGGCGCTGGCTCAGGCCCCGCTCGAACCGAAGGCGAAGAATCTCTCGTACTTTGCGCATTGGGTGACGCTCCATCGCGCGACGATGCCGTCACCGGCCGTCGCGCCGAAGAGCCCACCCCGTCGCTCCGCTCAGGCGCCCGGATGCTCCGGATTTAGCGCCCGCGTCATAGCGGAATCAGTGCCCGGATCCCTCCGGAATCGGTGCCCGGATCGCGTCGGAATACGCA
>DASUIG010000016.1:0-19966 GCA_036273155.1 Gaiellaceae bacterium
CAGGTAGTCGCCGTATGAGAAGCCGCCCGGCAGCACGACCGCGTCGAGCGACGGGAGCTCGCGCTCTTCGTGCCACACCGGCACGGCCTCGGCGTCGAGCGCGCCGAGCGCCCACAGCGCGTCGCGGTCGTCCTGCGACCCGGGATACGTGACCACTCCGATCCTCGGTTGGGGCCTAGACATCGCTTGCGATGTCGCCCCCAGCACGCGCGGGTCTCCCGCGCGTGCGTCTGCAATACCAGACTCCCACGCTGCGACCTCCCACGCTATCGCGAGTCGCCATGCAGCTCGATCTCGTACGACTCGATGAGCGGATTCGCGAGCAGCTGGTCGCACATGCGTTCCACCTGCTCGCGCGCGCCCGCCTCGTCGTCGGCGGTCACCTCGAGGTCGACGACCTTGCCGACCCGCGCGCCGGAGACGGCGAAGCCGAGATGCTCGAGCGCGCGCTCGACCGCCTCGCCTTGCGGATCGAGGATTCCTGCCTTCGGCCGCACGAGAACCGTGGCTCTCATCCGAGGACGACCGACGGGTCGTCGAGGTACGCGGGAAACGGGATGGTCGTCAGCCGCTCGAACGCCTCGGCGTACTTCGCCCGCGTCGCCTGCACGACGTCTGCCGGCAGCTCGGGCCCGGGGTACGTCTTGTCCCAGCCCGTCGTCTCGCAGTAGTCGCGGACGAACTGCTTGTCGAAGCTGTCCTGCGCGCGGCCCGGCTCGTACGTCTCGCCCGGCCAGAAGCGCGACGAGTCCGGCGTCAGCGCCTCGTCGCCGAGGACGAGATGCCCGTGCGCGTCGAGACCGAATTCGAACTTCGTGTCCGCGATGATGATCCCGGCCGCCCAGGCGTGCTCCGCCGCGGTCGTGTACAGCCGGATGGCGACCTCTTCGACCTCGCGCAGCCGCGCCTCGCCGACGAGCTCCGCCGCCTGCTCGCGCGTGATGTTCTCGTCGTGACCGGTCTGCGCCTTCGTCGCCGGGGTGAAGATCGGCTGCGGCAGCCGGTCCGACTCGCGCAGCCCGGCCGGCAGCGCATGGCCCGACGTCGAGCCGGTCGCCTGGTAGTCCTTCCAGCCCGAGCCGGCGAGGTATCCGCGTACGACGCACTCGATCGGGAGCATCTCGAGCTTGCGGCACTCCATCGACCGGCCGTCCTCGCGAATCGCGAGCATGTGATTGGGGACGACCTCGCGGAGGAGCGAGAACCAGAAGCCGGAGAGGCCGGTGAGCACACGGCCCTTGTCCGGGATCTCGGTGGGGAGGACGACGTCGAAGGTCGAGATGCGATCGCTCGCGACGAGCAGCAACCGCTCGTCGTCGAGCGAGTAGAGCTCGCGGACCTTCCCGGATCCGACGTGCACGGCTTCAGGCATGGACTGGCTCCTCCTTGGCGACGAGTGCGTGCAGGCGTGTGAAGACGGTGTCGACGTGGCGCGTGTACGCGCCCAGGTCGAAGACCGCGTCCAGCTCGACGCGGCTCGCGATCTCCTCGTCGGCGCGGACGAGCTCGCGGAAGTCGAGCTCCTCGTCCCAGGCGCGCATCGCGTTGCGCTGCACGAGCCGATACGCCTCGTCGCGCTCGAGGCCCGACTCGACGAGCGCGAGCAGCACGCGCTGGCTGAAGAAGAGCGAGTGGCTCGACTCGAGATTGCGCCGCATCCGCTCTTCGCGCACGACGAGCCCTTCGACAAGCCATGTGAACCGGTCGAGCATGTAGTCCAGGGCGAGGAACGCGTCCGGGATCACGACGCGTTCCGCGGACGAGTGCGAGATGTCGCGTTCGTGCCATAGCGCGACGTTCTCGAGGCCGACGATCGCCGTTCCGCGGACGACGCGTGCGAGCCCGCAGATGCGCTCGGCGACGACCGGGTTGCGCTTGTGAGGCATCGCCGACGAGCCTTTCTGGCCCTTGCCGAAAGGCTCCTGCGCCTCGGCCACCTCGGTGCGGGCCAGGTGGCGGATCTCGAGCGCGAACGTGTCGAGCGACGACGCGACGACGGCGAGTGCACACAGGAGCTCGGCGTGCCGGTCGCGCTGGATGATCTGGGTGGAGGTGGGCGCGGGCTCGAGGCCGAGCCGCTCGCAGGCGATGCGCTCGAGCTCCGGGTCGGTTGCCGCATACGTGCCGACCGCTCCGCTGAGCTTGCCGACGCGCATCCCTTCGAGCGCGCGCGCCACGCGGGTTCGGCCGCGGTCGAGCTCGAAGGCCCAGCCCGCCAGCTTCAGGCCGAAGGTCGTGGGCTCGGCGTGCACACCGTGCGTCCGGCCCATCTGCAGCGTCAGCTTGTGCTCCTCGGCGCGGGCGACGACAGCTGCGAAGGCGCGATCGAGCCCCTCGAGCACGAGCCGCCCGGCCTCCCGGATCTGGAGCGCGAGCGCGGTGTCGACCACGTCCGACGATGTCAAGCCGTAGTGGAACCAGCGACCCTCGGGGCCGAGGGTCTCTGCGACGGCATCCACAAAGGCTGCGATGTCGTGGTGGAGGGTCTGCTCGAGCTCCGCGACTCGTTCTGGGGCCGGTGTTCGGGCCTGGGAGATCGACTCAGCCGCCTCTGGCGGCACCATCCCCAGCTCGGCCCATGCAAGCGTCGCGGCCTTCTCGACGTCGAGAAGGCCGGAGAACCTCCACTCGCTCGACCAAACCGCGGCCATGGCCGGTCGGGAGTAGCGGGCGATCACTGAACGCAGTCTAGAGGCCGGTTCCGACGACCGTGGCGCGGGTCGCCTCCCTCGTTCGAGGGACTGCATCCAGCCGGAAGCAACGCTAGGTTGGCGTGCACATGCCTATCGAAAATTGTAAGAACCTCCTTTACAAGCGGGGTCCGATGATCCTCGCTTGCTGCACGAGCTTCGCGCTCGGCTCCCTCGGCACCGCCGTCCTCATCCACACCTCGGCGGCAACCGCAGATACGGCGCGGACGGCCGCGAATGTCCGGCCGGCGTCGTTCCTCCCCGGTCTCGGCTCGCTCCCGAATGCCGTCCAGCACGTCCGCGTCCACGTCGCGGCCCACGTGCGCGCCGTTCGCCGCAAGCACGACCCGAAGCCGAAGACTCCGTCACGCGCGACCATCTCCCTCTACGAGCGCACGACGACCCCGCGCGTCTTCCGCGAGCAGGGCTGCAGCGCAGCGAGGCGCGGCGCCACCGGCGTCATCATCCTCGACTTCGGCAAGCCGTCGTACAACGGGCATACGTACGGGACGATCCTCTTCTCCGGCGTGTTCGCCGGGAACAAGAAGATCACCCTCGCGATGGTCAACTACGCGCACGGCTACGTCAGGTGCTTGCCTCGCGGCTCGAGCGACCGCATCCACCTCGCGCGCGGCACGAGCAACTACCACCCGAGCGTCCCGAGCGTCTACAAGGCGGGCCGCAAGTGGGCACGCGAGACGATGAACCTCCAGCGCGGGCTCCGCGCACGCAACCTCGACACGCACGTCACGGCCGCCGCCGCGGACGACGTCGAGCCGGCGTGGGATCCCTCCTTCTGGCGGACGCGCGACTTCTACCGCGGCTACGCGGACTCACGAGTCGGCCACCCGCTCTACAACTACGGGTCGCTCGACGGTGGCATCGTGAGCGGCTACTGGAACGCGCACCAGGCGTTCTACGTGACCGGCGGCATGCGCTACGCGCACGCGATCCCGGAGATCTACAACCGGGCGATGGCGCGTGAGTGGGCGGCGCTCGCGCAGGTCGCGCAGAAGCGCTACCACCGTCCGGTGAAGTTCGCCGGCGTCATGACGGAGCGCACCTCGTCCAACCACGGGGTCAAGCCGCGCGACGCCCATCGCATGCTCGTGCGCGAGCTAGCGGTGCAGGGCCACGGCACCGCGCCCGCGCGGGTGCCGGCCGCCTACACCAACATCCACGGCTAACGGCCGAGGATCCGCAGCGCGAGCGCAGCCGCGTTGCGAGCGTTGTCCACGCCCACGGCCGCCACGGGAACCCCGGGCGGCATCTGGGCGATCGCGAGCAGCGCGTCCAGGCCGTCGAGGATGCTGAGGCTGGAGCGGAACGGCACGCCGATCACCGGGAGATCGGTGTGCGCGGCGACGGCTCCCGGCAGCGCGGCCGACAGCCCGGCGCCGCAGATGAGCACGCGCAGGCCGCGGTCGCGCGCGGTACGCGCGTACTCGGCTACGGCGTCCGGCGTCCGGTGCGCCGAGCGCACTTCGAACTCGTAGGCGACGCCGCTCTCGTCGAGGACGTCGAGTGCGGGCTGCATGCGCTCGCGGTCCGATTCCGAGCCGACGAGGATGCCGATGACCGCGTCAGCCATTTGCTGCGATGTCCGTCCGGAGCTGCATGCCGGCGAAATCTATGTGTCCGACGCCGGCGTACGCGGCTTCGCGCGCTTCGAGGACGGAGCTGCCCGTCCCCACGACGTTGAGGATGCGTCCGCCGTTCGTGACCACGCGGCCCTCCTGGAGCGCCGTCCCGGCGTGGAAGACGAGTGCGCCCGCCTGCTCGGCCGCGTCGATCCCGCCGATCGGCGTGCCGGACTCGCCGCGCGCCGGATAGTCGCGCGAGGCGACCACGACGGTGACTGCGGCGCCGTTGGCCGTGGGCGCCTCGACGCCGGCGAGCCCGCCCGCCGCCGCGGCGGCGAGCACGTCCAGCAAGCCGCCTTCGAAGCGGGGCAGCACCGACTGCGTCTCCGGGTCGCCGAAGCGGCAGTTGAACTCGATCACCTGCGGACCGCTCGCGGTGAGGATGAGGCCGCCGTACAGGAGGCCCGCGAACGGCGTGCCCCGGCGCGCGAGCTCGCGCAGCACGGGCCGGTGGATCGTCTCCACGATCGCGTCCACGTCGGGAGCGTCCGCCACGGGGCTGTAGGAGCCCATGCCGCCGGTGTTCGGCCCCGTGTCGCCGTCTCCGATGCGCTTGAAGTCGCGCGAGGCCGGGAGCGCGATCGCATGCTCGCCTGCCGCGATGGCGAAGACGGAGAGCTCCGGCCCCTCGAGCAGCTCCTCGACGTGGAAGGGCTGGCCGAACGCCTGCGCCGCGTGCAGCGCTGCGTCGAGCGCCGGCTGATCGGGGCACACCCAGACGCCTTTGCCGGCGGCGAGCCCGTCCGCCTTGACGACGCACGGGGGACGCGCGACCGCGAGCGTCCGTGCCGTCGGGACGCCGGCCGCCTCCATCACGTCCTTCGCGAATGCCTTCGACCCCTCGATCCGGGCGGCGGCGGCGCTCGGCCCGAAGACGGGGATGCCGCGGCGGCGCAGCGCGTCGGCCAGGCCGGCGACGAGCGGCGCTTCGGGCCCGACCACCACGAGGTCGACGTCGAGCTCGGCCGCGAGCGGGACGACCGACGCTGCATCCTCGGCGCGGACCGGATGGCAGCTCGCGAGCGCCGCTATCCCGGGGTTCCCCGGCGCTGCGTGCAGCTCGGCTCCGTCGCGCGCGAGCGCCCACGCGAGCGCGTGCTCGCGACCGCCCGATCCGACCACGAGCACCCTCACCGCGCGATCGTAACGCGGGTTTGCGCTTGGCCTGTCCCGCGCAGGAGGCAAAAATGGAGCCCGGGCTCGACCGGCACGAGTGGGAAAGCGAGATGAGCGCGATCGAGGAGCAGCTCGCCGAGAATCCGGAGGAGTCGCTGCCGGAGCTCGACGAGCTCGTCGCGCGGATGCTCGTGGAGAGCGGCTACGACCTCGACGATCCCGTTGCGCTCGAAGGCGACGACCGCGAGGTCGTGAGCGAGTTCCTGGCCGCCCGCGAGATCAAGCAGGCGGTCGAGCACGACGTCGAGGACGTCTCGCCCGGTGACGTCGCCGCTGCGATCAACGGCTATCGCGCGGTCTACGAGCACGTCGTCTCCCGGCACGATCGCTCGCCGTAGCATCTCCTCATGGACGTTCCGCCGTACGCGGCGGCCGAGGTCGAGGTCGTCCGTCTTCCCGGCGGCGGGCCGGAGCGCGACCGCGTCGCCGTCGAGGAGCCGCTCGAGATCCGCATCGGCGGCGCGCCTGTGGCCGTGACGATGCGCACGCCCGGGCACGACGAGGAGCTCGCACTCGGGTTCTGTCTCTCGGAGGGGCTGCGGCCGGAGAGCGCGCGGGTCCCGGACGACCTCGCTGCGAACACGATCGACGTCGTCGCCGACGGGTTCGACCCGGCGCGATTGCAGCGCAGCTTCTACACGTCGTCTTCCTGTGGTGTCTGCGGCAAGGGCGCGCTCGAAGCGGTTGCGGTCGAAGCGCCTCGCATCGAGTCCGAGTTGCGCGTGCAGGTGAGCCTCGTCGCCTCGCTGCCCGACCGGCTGAGCGAGGAGCAGGCCACGTTCGCCGCCACCGGCGGCCTCCACGCCACCGGTCTCTTCGCGGCCGACGGCGTCCTGCTCTATGCGCGCGAGGACGTCGGCCGGCACAACGCGTTCGACAAGGTCGTCGGCCGCGCGTTTCTCGACGGACGGTTGCCGCTCGCCGATGCGATGCTCTGCGTCAGCGGCAGGCTCTCGTTCGAGCTCGTGCAGAAGGCCTCCGTCGCCGGGTGCCCGATCCTCGTCGCGGTTGGCGCGCCGTCGAGCCTCGCGGTCGAGCTCGCGGGCGACCGCGGCGTGACGTTGTGCGGCTTCGTCCGCGGCGGCTCGGTCAACGTCTACACCGAGCCGTGGCGGATCGTCTGACCGGAGTCCTTCTGGTCGGCGGAGCGAGCACGCGGTTCGGCTCGCCCAAGGCGCTCGCGCGCTTCGAGGGCGAGGCGCTCGCCGAGCGCGCGTGGAGGATCCTGGGCGAGGCGTGCGACGAGCGCATCGCGATCGGGAAGGGCGACGAGACGCTCCCGTTTCCGGTGCTGGCCGACGGCGTCGAGGAGCGCGCGGCGATCCACGGTCTCGTGGCCGGCCTGAGGGCTGCGCGCACCGACGTCTGCGTCGTGCTGCCGGTGGACTGCCCGCGTATGACGCCCGCCGCGTTGCGCGCACTCGCCGATGCATGTCGCGACGCAGCGGTTTCGCAGACCGGCCCCCTGCCGGGCGCCTACCGAAAGTCCGCGCTTCCGGCACTGACGAGAGGCGAGCTCTCCATCAGGCAAGCCATCTCGGGACTCGACGTGGCGATCGTCGAGCTTGACGAAACGCTGCTGCTCAACGTCAATACACCGGACGATGTTCGTCTCTGACACCGCCTACGACAGCTTCATGGGGCGCTTTTCCACGCGCCTCGCTCCGGTCTTTGCCGACTTCGCCGGGGTGGTCGCGGCGCAGCGCGTGCTCGACGTGGGGGCCGGCACGGGAGCCTTGACCGCGGAGCTCGTGCGGCGGGCCGCCGACGTGGCGGCCGCGGAGCCTGCACCCGCGTTCGTCGCGGCGCTGCGCACCCGCTTCCCGGGCGTCGACGCGCGCGAGGCCGGCGCGGAGGAGCTGTCATGGCCGGACGAGACGTTCGACGCCGCGCTGGCGCAGCTCGTGGTCTCGTTCATGAACGACGCGCGGGCGGGGCTCGCGGAGATGCGCCGTGTCGTTCGTCCTGGCGGAACGGTCGCGGTCTGCATGTGGGACCGTGACGGGATGGAGATGCTCGCCGCGATCGACCGCACGCGCGACGCGCTCGGTGTCCCCCGTGAGCTCGGCGCGTACCGGACGCGGGACGGGATCGCGGGGCTCGTGGGCGACGGCGCCGAGACCGAGCTGCTCGCGGTCGAGGCGTCGTACGACGACTTCGAGGACTTCTGGACCGCGCTCGCCGCCGGGGCCGGCCCGGCCGGTGCGTGGGCGGCGTCACTCGACGACGAGCAGCGCGTCACCGCGCGCAACGAGCTCTTCCGGCAGCTCGACGAGCCCGAAGGCCCATTCACGCTCACGGGCCGCGCCTGGGCCGCGCGAGCTACGCGCGCGTGAGGACGCTCTCGCGCTCGGCGCCGGTGCCGACGAGCGTGACGGCGACGTCGAGCTTGCGCTCCACGAAGTCGACGTAGGCGCGCGCGGCGTCCGGAAGCTCGGCGACGGACGCGCACCCGTCGAGCTCGCCGTCCCAGCCGGCGAGGGTCTCGTACACGGGCTTCGCCGCATGGAAGTCGCTCTGGTGCGCGGGGAAATGCTCGGTCTCGGTGCCGTCGGGGAGCCGGTAGCGCACGCAGACGGGGATCTCCGCGAAATGCGAGAGCACGTCGAGCTTCGTCAGCGCAAGCCGGTCGATGCCGTTCACGCGCACCGCGTACCGGAGCGCGACGAGGTCGAGCCAGCCGCAGCGGCGTCCGCGACCGGTGACGGTGCCGTACTCGCCGCCGAGCTCGCGCACGCGGTCGTGCTCCGGCCCTTCGATCTCGGACGGGAACGGCCCCTCGCCGACGCGCGTCACGTACGCCTTGGCGACGCCGATCACCGTGTCGATCCGCGTCGGTCCGATTCCCGTGCCGATCGCCGCGCCCGCGGCGGTCGGGTTGGACGAGGTGACGAACGGATACGTGCCGTGGTCGAGGTCGAGCAGCGTCGCCTGCGCACCCTCGAAGAGCACGTCGCGCCCGGCGCGCAGCGCTTCGTCGACGATGAGCGACGTGTCGGCGATGTACGGGCGCAGCTTCCGCGCGTACGCCTCATAGCGGCTCGCGACCTCCTCGAGGTCGAACGGCTCGACCTCGTAGATGCGCTCGAGCCAAAGGTTCTTCTCCGCCAGCGCGACCTCGATCTTCTGGCGGAGGATCTTCGGGTCGAGCACGTCCTGCACGCGGATGCCGATCCGCGAGGCCTTGTCGGCGTACGCCGGCCCGACTCCGCGCTTGGTCGTCCCGATCTGGAGCTTGCCGAGCCGCTTCTCGCTCGCCTGGTCGATGGCGACGTGCCACGGCATGATCAGGTGCGCGTTCCCGGAGACGTGCACTTCGTCGGTCGGATAGCCGAGCGCCTCGAACCGTTCGAGCTCGTCGATCAGCACCTCGGGGTCGATGACGCAGCCGTTGCCGATGACGCACGGCTTGCGGTTGAGGATCCCGGTCGGGATCTGCCGGATCTTGAACGTCTCGTCGCCGACGACGATGGTGTGGCCCGCGTTCGGACCGCCCTGGTAGCGGCAGACGAGATCGGATTGCTGAGCGAGCAGGTCGACGATCTTCCCCTTGCCTTCGTCGCCCCACTGCGCTCCGACGACGACGGTCGCGGGCACGAAGAGAAGTGTGCCCTACGTTGCGGCTGAGCCGGCGATCAGCGTATAGAGGCCCCAGCCGGCGAGGCCGGACGCGATCACGGCAGCGGCCATGGCGGGCAAGCTCCGGCGGAAGCGCGGGAAGACGAGGAAGACGATGAGCTGGGAGACGAAAAGGGCGCCCAGCGACGGCTTCAGCAGGTCGTCGTAGAAGCGGTCGGGAAAGGCGATCGAGACGGCGTCGAGGGCGAGGAACGGGACTGCGATCCACGCGTACGAGGTCCGCAGCGGCACGCCGTGGAGCCAGCGGAGCAGCCGTGCGAGGGCGAGGTACTCCGCGACGACGAGCGCGAGCGTTCCGCCGGCGGTGAGGATTCCGACCGTGACGGCGAGGCCGCGGCCGGAGTACGCCTGCGCGATCGCCGCACCCGGCACGGCGGTGTTGCGCAGCGACTCGGGCACCGCTGCGAGGGGGATCGCCGCAATGAGGAAGGCGGCGCCGACGATGGCCACGGCGGCGACGAGTGCGCGCCGCATCGTCCGGCTTCCGCCCCGGACCTCGCCGCCGAAGTACAGCGGCAGGCTGGCGCAGACGAAGAGGAGGGCGGCGCCTCCGGTCGCGCGGCCGGTCGCGTCCACTCCCGGGTGCGAGGCGAAGCGCGCCCCCGCGTGCGCGAGCTCTTCGCCGCCGACGACGAGCAGGGCGACGATCTGAGCCACTGCCAGGACGCCGAGCGAGGCGAGGATCGCGCGGATCGGGAGGAACACGAATGCGACGATCGCGGCCGGCAGCACGAGCTCGAGCGCTGCGCGGTACGCGTGCACGCCGGGGAAGACCGGCGGGAGCAGGTCGTACACGACGAACGTGATCGTGTACGGCAGGTAGAGGAAATACGCGAACGCCCAGATCCAGCCGTGGACGACGGCCGCCGGCCGGCCGGCGGCTGCCTCGACGAACGCGCTCAGCCCGCCGGGCGAGACGACCGTGCGGGAGAAGACGAGCCAGATAGCCAGTGGGACGGCGAAGACAGCCAGCGAGAGCGCGACGACGAGGCCGGCCGAGCGGACGCCGTCATCGCCGGCGACTCCGGGCAGGAAGCTGAGCAGGACGAGCGGCCCGCCGATGGATGCGAGCGCGAACCCGAGCAGGAGGTGAGCCGGGAGGCCTCTGGCAGCTCCCCCCGGCTCGTTGGGGCGCGCCCCCGCGATGGGTCAGCCCCAAGCGCTGTCGGTCGAAGCCTGCGACGTGGCGCCGCTCGAACCGGCGGCTGCCGCGCCGCTGACCTTCAGCGACGTCTTCGTTCCCAATGCTGCGTGGCCCTCAGTGGTCTTGATCGTCGCGGTCGCCGCCGAGCCGCCGGCGGCGACCGCAGCGACTGCCGCGCCCGCGGGCGCGACCGCGACCCCCGCTGCGCCGAACGCCGTCCTCTGTCGGTGTGCGCGCATCTCCACCACTACGTGGTACCGGGCCGGCCGGTTTTCTAGGCGGCCGCGCTGTCGGCGGGGGCTGCCGCGAGCTCGGCCGCCCGCACGATGGCAACCTGGTGGCCGCGACGGCACAGGAAGACGGCCTCCTCGAGATCGGGGTCGAGCCGGCCGGCGAACGTCGACGCGGACAGGCCGACGGCGGTGTCGATGCCGAGGCAGACCTCGCACACGGCGGTGAAGGCAGTCGCGCCGCGCGCGATCGTGAGCACCTGCGACGGTTCGCTCATCCCGTGGCCAGGTCGGAGAACTTGGCGTAGCGCTTCAGGAACGAGAGCTTGATCGAGTCGGTCGGGCCGTTGCGGTGCTTCGCGAGGATCACCTCCGCGAGCCCCTGCTGGTCGGATTCCTCGTTGTAGTACTCGTCGCGGTAGACGAAGGCGACGAGGTCCGCGTCCTGCTCGATGGAGCCGCTCTCGCGCAGGTCGGAAAGGATGGGGCGCTTGTCGGTGCGCTGTTCGACAGCGCGCGAGAGCTGGGACAGGGCGACGATCGGAACGTCGAGATCGCGGGCCAAGATCTTCAGGCTTCGCGACATCTCCGACACCTCCTGCACGCGCCCGTCGCTGTCACGCCGCTGCGACGGGGTCAGGAGCTGGAGATAGTCGACGATGATCAGGCCGAGATTCGGATGGCGGGCCTTCAGCCGCCGCGCCTTCGAGCGGATCTCCATCATGTTGAGGAGGCCCGTGTCGTCGACGTAGATCGGCGCCTTCGCGAGCTTGTCGCACGCTGCGGTGAGGCGCGGCCAGTCGTCGGGGGCGAGCTTCCCGTTGCGCAGGCGTTGCGACTCGACCTTCGCCTCGCTGCACATCAGCCGCTGCGTCACCTCGGCCTTCGACATCTCGAGCGTGAACAGGCCGACGGGGATGTTGTGGCGCACGCCCATGTTCGCGGCCATGCAGAGCGCGAGCGCCGACTTGCCCATCGACGGGCGCGCGGCGACGATGATGAGGTTGCCCGGCTGGAAGCCGGACGTGAGCCGGTCGAGGTCGCGGAAGCCGGACGGCGTGCCGGTGAGGTCGACGCCGGACTCGTACAGCTGGGTGATGCGCTCGAAGCTCTCCTTGAGCAGCTCCTCGATCTCGGACCATTCGCCGGTGACGCGCTGCTGCGAGAGGTCGTAGAGGATCTGCTCGGCCTGGTCGACGAGGTCTCCGGTCTCTCCGGGCCGCTCCCAGCCGAGGCGCGCGATCTCGCCGCCTGCGCGGATGAGCCCGCGCAGCGTTGCGGTCTCGTGGACGATGCGCGCGTAGTGCGCCGCGTTCGCAGTCGCGGGGACGAGTGCTGCGAGCTCGTGCAGGCGGACGCGCCCGCCGACGGCCTCGAGCTCGGCGCGCTCCTCGAGCTCGTCCGTGAGCGTGATCGCGTCGACCGGCTCGCCCTTCGCGTACAGCGCGAGCGCGGCGCGGTAGATCTTCGCATGCGACTCGCGGTAGAAGTCGCCCGCGTCGACGATCTCGCTGACGGCCCCGATCGCGCCGGGGGAGATCATCATCGCCCCGAGGACCGACTCTTCCGCCTCGAGGTTTTGGGGGGGAACGGGGGCCGACGAAGCGACCGGAGCCAGCGAAGCCATGCGTCCCGATTCCAGCACGGAAACGGCCCTGTCGCCAGGTGGTGAAGGGTCCGTTGTGAACATGTCTTTTCTCGTCATTTGCAGGGGAATCGACTAGTGTCGCACCGGGGTCGGACGGTGCGGCTGTGGACGGATTCCCCGCAGGTAGCGGGAACTTCCCGCGCAATCCACAGCGCTCGGAAGAGGCTGTGGACGCGCGTCAGGGCCTCGTGCGCGGTGTGGCGATGGCTCGGGCCTGCCGCGAGCGGCCGAAACGACGAGCTAGAGCTCGTCGTTGTCTGCGGCGGCTTCGACGTTCTCGTCGAAATCGTCGGAGGCAGACTCGACCGCGACGTCCTCGGGGGCGGCGTCGATCTCCTCGGCGAGGAGCTCGATCTCCTCCGCCGGCCCGGACTCGGGCGGTGCGGCGGCCTGCTGCTCGGCGAGCTCCGCCGCGGCCATCGCCTCGAGCTCGGCGTCGGAGGGCAGTTCCCCGCCCTCGGGGACGACGAGCGTCTTCACCTCGACGCGGACGTCCTGGAACACGTCGATCGGCACGTCGTAGCGGCCGATGCGCTTGATGTTCTCCAGGTCGATCTTGCGCCGGTCGATGCGGACCTTGCGCGTGCGCCAGATCTCGTCGGCGATGTTCGTCGGCGTCACGGAGCCGAACAACGCTCCGGTCGGGCCGGCCTTCACCTCGAAGCGCAGAACGGTCTCGCGCAGCGTCTTTGCGATCGCCTCGGCCTGCTCGGCGGTCGACGCCTCGTGCCGCGCCCGCTGCGCGTCGCGCTTGCGCAGCGCCGCGACGCGTGCGTCGGTCGCCTCTTCCGCGAGCTTGCGCGGAAGCAGGAAGTTGCGCGCGTAGCCGCGCGCGACCGAGACGACGTCTCCGCGCAGGCCGACCTTGTCGACGTCCTTCAGGAGGATGACGTTCATCAGCGGTCCCGGTCCCTGTCGCCGCGATCGCCACGGTCGCGGCGTCCGCCGCTCCGCTCCTCGACGCCCTCTGCGACGTACGGCAGCAGTGCCATCTCGCGCGCTCGCTTCACCGCCGTTGCGACCTGCACCTGGTGGCGCCGGCACGCGCCGGTGATGCGACGGCTGCGGATCTTGCCCTTCTCCGAGATGTAGCGACGGAGCTGGTTGACGTTCTTGTAGTCGATCTCCGTGATCTTGTCCTTGCAGAAGTAACAGTTACGACGCTTGATCGCGGTCGCCGGGCCGCCCGGGCGCTTCCGCTGCTGCTGTTGCGTTCTCTCTCTTGCCACGTCAGCTCCTAGAAGGGGATGTCGTCGTCGGCGGTCTGCGGGAAGTCGGCCGACTCTGCGGCCGCACCTGCGGGGACGAACTGGTTGCCGCCGCCGCTGCCGCCGCCCTCGGGCGCGTCGCCGCGGGCTCCGAGGAACTGAACGCTCTCGGCGATGATCTGCACCGCCTGGCGCTTCGATCCGTCCTGGGCATCCCACTCGCGCCAGTCGAGCCGGCCGTCGATGCCGACCGGTCGGCCCTTGCTGAGGTACTGCGCGCTCGACTCGGCCTGGTTGCCGAAGATCGACACGTCGAAGTAGTTGGGCTTGTCGACCCACTGGCCGGACTCGTCGCGGCGGCGGCTGTTGACGGCGATGCGCAGGCTGCAGACCGCCGTGCCGCTGGGCGTGTGCCGGAGCTCGGGATCCTTCGTCAGGTTCCCGACGAGCACGACACGGTTGATGTTCGCCATCTCCTACTCCTCCTCGTCCGAACGTACGTTCGCTTCAGGGGCCTCAGCGTACTCGACGGCCGGGACGACAGCCGCGGGCGCGGGGGTCGGCGCCGGCGGGGCGGCGACGGCCTCCTGCGGCGGCGCGCTCGTGCGCGAGCCCTCGATGTGCTTGGTCGCCATCTGGCGCAGGACGGCGTCGTCGATCTTGAGGACGCGGACGATCTCGTCGAGCGTCTCGGCGTTGCTCTCGAAGACGACGAGGTGATACACGCCTTCGGGCTTCTTGCGGATCTCGTACGCGAGGCGCCGCCTGCCCCACGCGTCGTGGCTGCGCCAGGTTCCGCCGGAGCCCTCGACGAGCGCGCGCAGGCGCGCGACGAGCTCCTCCTGATGGGCCTCGGCCTGCTCGGGGTCGAGCAGCAACAGAATTTCGTATGTCGTCACTGTCCCGATGTCTCCTTCCCACGGTCTTAGTCGGCCCCGACTGCCTGTGCCGCTCGGGACCGAACGGCACGCTGACGGGGCAGGAAGCGGCTCCCAATGTAGCATCGGGCCGGTGCGACGGCTGTTCACGTGGGTTGCCGGTGCCGCTGGAGGAGTTGCCGCGTATCGCGCGGTCACGCGCCGGAAGCCTGCGCCGGAGGCGGTCCCCGCCGAGGCCGACCCGGTGCAGGAGCTCCGCGCAAAGCTCGCCGAGGCGCGGTCCGAGCCGGAGCCCGAGCCCGCCGGTCCGGACGACCCCGACGCTCGGCGTCGGGACGTGCACGAGCAGGCGCGCGCCGCGCTCGACGAGATGCGCGACGAAACGTAAAGGCCGGTAGGCTCCCGCGCGGGGGTCCGAGGACGTGGCAGGGGAGCCGCAGCCTTTGCCTGCCTCGGTCCCCCTTTTTCCTATTGCGGCGGGCCGCTCGCGAGCGTGATCGTCGAGGAGTGCCTCCCGCTCGACGGGTCCGTCCACACGAGCTCGACCTTGTCGCCGGGGTGGTGCACGAGCAGCGCGGACACGAGCTTCGCCGCCGACACGACCTGACGCCCGCCGACGGCGGTGATGATGTCGCCGGCGACGACTCCCGCATCCGCAGCGGGCCCGCTCGAGACGACGCCGCCGACGAGCACGCCGGTGTCGAGGAGGCCGGCCGGCTGGACCTGCAGGCCGAGGAACGCGGTCTCGCCGACGTGCACCTGCGCGGAGCCGTGTCGCCCGACGATCTGCTTCGCGATCGCGACGGCGCGGTTGATCGGGATCGCATACGCGTCGTTCGTCGCATGGAAGGTGAAGTTCGCAGACGCGGCGCTGTCCATCCCGACGACGCGGTGCACGCTGTCGAGCAGCGGGCCGCCCGAGTCGCCCGGCTGGAGCGACGCGTTGGTCTCGACGAGATCCGCGAGCTGCACGGTTCCGCCCTGGTCGTCGCTCACGGTGATCGTGCGCCCGAGGCCGGTGATGCGGCCCCTCGTCACCGCGAGCGAGCCGGTCCCGCCCGCATTGCCGACGGCGGTGACCGTCTGTCCGCGCGCGAGCTTCGAGGAGTCGCCGATCGTGGCGGTCGCGAGCCCGGACGCGTGCCGGAGCTGCAGCAGGGCGACGTCTGCGGTCACGTCGTAGCCGAGCACGCGCGCCGAGTACGTCGTGCGAGTTCCCGGGACGACGACGTGGATGGTCTTTGCGCCGCGGATGACGTGGTTGTTCGTCAGCACCTGGCCCGAGGACGTGAGCACGATCCCTGTGCCGGCCGCGGCGCCGTTCTCGTAGGCGAGGTTCGTCTCGACGACGACGACGCCGGTCTGGACAGTGGCCTTCGACGTGTGCGCGAGCGCGGCGTGCACGCCGATCGCCGCGGCGATCGCGCCGGCGAGTGCGAGTGCGAGTGCCGGCTTGCGTCTCATCTCTCCACCGGTATACCCACCGGCGCTGAGAGAGCGCTAAGAGTCCGGACCGCTGCTGCTCGTGGTCGTCGCGCCGCCGCCGTCGCCGCTCGAGCCGTCCGTGCCGCCGTCCCGGCCGGATTCCGTCGTGGTGGCCCCGGTCGTCGTCGTGGCGGTCGAGGTTGTCGGCGCGTCGCCGCTCAGGTCACGGCTGCCGCCGTCGGCCGAGAGCGACGGGGACGACGGGGTGCCGGTCGGCTCGACGACGGTCGTCCCGTCGCGGCCCTCCCCGCTTTCGGCGGTGTCGGTCCGAGCTGCGACGTCGTCCCTGCGCGCACGGTCTTCCTTCGCCGGTGCGGGCGGGACGACCGTCGACGCCGCTGTCGTGACGGCGTGGGGCTTCCGCACCGTCGGTGGGACGACGACGACTGCGTGGTGCGGCCGTGGGGCGGGCGGAGTGTGCGGCACGCGATCCGTGGCGACGACGCCGCCCGTCACGAGCCCGGCCGCGACGGTCAGTCCGGCGACCTTCGCCACGCCGCCACCCGCGAGCAGCCGCGGCAGGAGGCCGCCGAGGGCGGCTGCGATCGCCTTCAGCTCGAGGCGCAGCTTCGTCCGCGCGCGGAAGAGCAGCGACTCGACCGCGGGAACGGAAACGCCGAGCGCCACCGCGAGCTCGTCGTAGGAGAGCCCGCCGAACTCGCGCAGCAGCATCGCCTCGCGCTGCTGCGGCGCCAGCGCGCCGACGGCGCGCCAGAGCGCGGCCATGTCCGCCCGGCGCGTGGCCTCGAGAACGGGATCGGAGCTCGAAACCGCGGCGTCCGCGTGCGCGACCGGCAGCGGCCTGCGCATGCGCTCTCGAATGCGGGCGAGACACTCGTTGCGCGCGATGGTCGCCAGCCATGCAGCCGGGTCGCGCGGCTCCGCGCCCCGCAGGAATGCGCCGTGCGCCGAGAGAAACGTCTGTTGGGCCGCGTCCTCCGCGTCGTCCGCGTTCCGGAGCAGCCCGCGGCAGAGGCCGGTCACGAGCCGTCCGTGCCGGCGGAAGAGCGTCTCGGTCCGTGCGCGAGCCGCCTCCGGGTGGAGGCGGCTCGCAGAGAGCGGGTCGGGAGCGCTAGCCGTCGCCGCCCCCGGAGTCGTCGCCCCCGCCGTCGTGCCCGGTGGTCTGGTTGCCGTCGCCGCCCCCGTCGTCGTTGTCGCCCTGGTCGTCGTCGCCTTGCTCGTCCTCGTTCGCGGTCGCGGTTCCGTTGGAGAACGTCAGGGTCAGCGTGACCTGCGTTCCGACGAGGCTCGGGGACACGGTCGTGCCGGCCGGGAGCGGGAGCACGATCGACTGGCCGTTCACGGCAAGCGTGATCGTGTTCGTCCCGACCGCCGTGATGGTCGCCTGGACCTGAGCCGTACCGACCTGCCCGTCGTCCTCGGTCGACGTCGCGACGACGTTGCCGCGCTCGTCGATCGAGACCGTCGCGCCGACGACGTCGCCGGGCTCCGGTCCGGATCGCGACGACGACACCGCGGCCGGTACGCGCCCGCGCATGCGCATCGGGAACAGCCGGTGCGCGGCCGAGAGGACGAGCAGGTTCCCGCGGCGCGCGGCGACGATGCCGCGCACGCGAGCGGCGTGGCTGAAGCCCACGATGCGCAGGCTGGAACCGGTCAGCACGACCCGGCTGCCGACGCGGTCCCGGCCGGGGACGAAGCTGACGAAGCCCTTGCCGCCGGCGACGAGGACGCCGCCGCGCGTGAGGGCGATCACCGTCCCCGCGGACGAGCGCGTGGACGCGAGCGCGTTCGGTGCGACGACGAGCGCGCCGACGGCCGCGGAGAGCAAGAGGAATCGCTTCATGTTGACCCCATCCCTTCTTCGTTCGAAGGACAGCAGCGGATTTGCCTCTGCTTAGAGGGAAGGGGCCGAGAAAACTTGCGGACCGATTCGGGCGCGGGCGAAAACGGAGCGGCGCAGGAGTCGAACCTACCCAGCGACGGGTTACGCCGCCTCACCGGTTTTGAAGACCGGCTGGGCCACCGGGCCCGGCCGCTCCGGCGCGAAAGCTAGTGGAGGATCAGCTCTCGAGGTATCCGGTGTCCCAGCCCGACGGCTGGTAGGCGCGCCCTTCGGCGCCGCCGCTGAACGAGAAGATGACCGTTTCCGGCTCGCCCGCGACTGCGAAGCGCTCCGCGCGCGCGTTCTCGATGTACACGAGCGTCCCCGCAGGCGCGGGGACCTCTTCGCCGCCGACGGTGAACGTCGCCCCGCCGCTGACGACGAAGTAGAGCTCGGGCGCGCCGCTGTCGCTCTCGTCGTGGCGCTTGATCACTTCGTCGCCGGGCCCGCCGCGCCACGCGTTCACGCCGAACGTCGTGATCCCGAAGTGATGCCGGATGGGAGCCCAATAGGGCCATTGCTCCGCGGCGATCTCGTCGATGTGCGTGCACTGCCAGCCGGGCACGGGCGGATCCTCCTTCACTCGAAGCGTGCGAGCAAGTCCGCAGGCGGCAGATCGGCCAGCGAGTCGAGGACGAGGTCGGCCTCCTCGACGCCGAGGCTGCGCGTCACCGCGTTCGGGATGCCGACGCAGAAGATGCCCGCCGCCCGGGCCGCACGGATGCCGTTCGGCGAGTCCTCGAACGCGATCGCCTCGGCCGGCGGGACGCCGATCAGGTCGCACGCCTCCAGGTACAGATCCGGTCTCGGCTTCGCGCGCGCGACGTCGTGGTTCGCGGCCACGATCGCGTCCCAGCCGACCGCGCGCTCGAGGCGGGCGAGGTGCATGTCGATCCAGCGGTTGCTCGAGCTGGAGACGATCGCCCGCTTCAACCCGCGCCGCTCCGCCTCGGCGAGGTAGTCGGCGATGCCCGGCCTGAGCTCTTCCGTCTCGAGCAGCGTCAGCTCGTGCGCGCGGCGCAGCTCGTTCAGCTCCTCCTGCTCGAGCGGCGCGCCGACCAGCTCTTCGAGATGCTGCATCGGCTCCCAGGGCGCGCCGATCGTGCCGATGAGCGTCGCCCACTTCTCCTCCGGCAGCTCGAAGCCGTGTTTCCTGTACAGCCACGCCCAGCCCTCGCGCGACGCCGACTCGGTGTCGAGGATCAGCCCGTCGAAGTCGAAGAGGAAGGCGCGGATCGGCACGGCGATGCAGAGTACGCACGTGGCGATCCTGGGCGTCGACGTCGGCGGGACGTTCACGGATGCGGTGCTCCTCGACGGTGGACGCGTGCGCACGGCAAAGGTGCCGACGGCGGAGCGGCAGGAAGAGTCGGTGCTCGCCGCGGCGCGCGCCGTCGGGGCGCGGGAGGTGGAGCGCTTCGCGCACGGGACGACGACCGCGACGAACGCGCTCCTCGAACGGCGGGGAGGGCGCACCGCGTTCGTCGGCAACGCCGGCTTCGAGCATCTGCTGCACCTGCGCAGGCAGACGCGCGCGCATCTGTACCGCCTCTGTGCGGAGCATCCCGAGCCGCTCGTACCGCTCGAGCGCTGCCACGGCGTCCGCGGCCGGCTCGGGCCGGACGGCGAGCTCGAGCCGCTCGACCTGGACACGCTGCCGGCCATCGGCGACGTGGACGCCGTTGCGGTCTGTCTCCTCTTCTCGTTCCGCGACGCGCGGCACGAGGTTGCCGTCGCGGAGGAGCTGCGCCGGCGCCATCCCGCCGTGCGCGTCGTCGCCTCGCACGAGCTCGCGCCCGAGTTCCGCGAGTACGAGCGCGCGTCGACCGTCGCTGCGGACGCGTACCTCGCGCCCGTCGCGGCGCGCTACCTCTCGGCGCTCGCAGATGCTGCAGCCGAGGCCGGCCTTCCCGAGCCGCTCGTCATGCTCTCGTCCGGCGGCGTGGCCTCGCTCGCGGAGGCGGCTGCGCACCCGGCGACGATCCTCGTCTCCGGACCGGCCGGCGGCGTCGTCGGCGCCGGTCTCGTCGCACGACGCGCCGGCTTCGCCGACGCGATCGCATTCGACATGGGCGGGACGTCCACGGACGTGTGCCTGCTTCCCGGCGGTCGCGCCGCGCGCGTGGCCGAGCGAGATGTCGGCGGTCTGCCCATTCGCCTGCCCACCGTCGACCTGCACACGGTTGGAGCGGGCGGCGGCTCGCTCGTCCGCGTCGACGCCGGCGGCGCGATCCGCGTCGGGCCGGAGAGCGCGGGCGCCCATCCCGGCCCTGCGTGCTACGGCGCCGGCGGCGGCGGGACCGTCACCGACGCGAACCTCCTGCTCGGCCGGTTGCCGGCCGAGCTGCCGGGAGGACTCGTCCTCGACCGCGACGCCGC